>CACKMS010000005.1:0-77500 GCA_902601315.1 uncultured Pelagibacteraceae bacterium | reverse complement strand
CTCCCAGCTGAGCTAATCCCCCAGTTAATATTGGTGGGCCGAGAAAGACTCGAACTTTCGACCCCACCCTTATCAAGGGTGTGCTCTAACCAACTGAGCTACCGGCCCTACGTAGAAGAGAGAAACACTATTTTAAGAAGAGAAATGAGGACGGTCAACATTATCCTGTTATATTTTTTAGAATAAGAACGAATTCTTATTCATCCTTAGAAAGGAGGTAATCCAGCCGCAGGTTCCCCTACGGCTACCTTGTTACGACTTCACCCCAGTCGCTGACTATACCGTGGTCAAGGGTATTAAACCTTGCCTTAAGGTAGAACCAACTCCCATGGTGTGACGGGCGGTGTGTACAAGACCCGGGAACGTATTCACCGCGGCGCGCTGATCCGCGATTACTAGTAATTCCAGCTTCATGTACTCGAGTTGCAGAGTACAATCCGAACTGAGGCATCTTTTTAGGATTTGCTTGACGTCGCCATCTTGCTTCCTATTGTGAATGCCATTGTAGCACGTGTGTAGCCCAACACGTAAGGGCCATGAGGACTTGACGTCATCCCCACCTTCCTCCAGCTTATCACTGGCAGTTCTTTCAGAGTGCCCAACTAAATGATGGCAACTAAAAGTGAGGGTTGCGCTCGTTGCGGGACTTAACCCAACATCTCACGACACGAGCTGACGACAGCCATGCAGCACCTGTGTTTCGTCCGGCCGAACCGAAAGCTCTAATCTCTTAGAGCCGCGACGAACATGTCAAGTGTTGGTAAGGTTCTGCGCGTATCTTCGAATTAAACCACATGCTCCACTACTTGTGCGGGTCCCCGTCAATTCATTTGAGTTTTAACCTTGCGGTCGTACTCCCCAGGCGGTGTGTTTACTGCTTTCGCTGCGACACTGAAAATAAATTCCCAACGTCTAACACACATCGTTTACGGCATGGACTACGAGGGTATCTAATCCTCTTCGCTACCCATGCTTTCGTTCCTCAGCGTCAGTAATGATCCAGAAAGCTGCCTTCGCAATTGGTATTCTTTCTAATATCTACGAATTTCACCTCTACACTAGAAATTCTGCTTTCCTCTATCATACTCTAGCTAAAAAGTTTTGATTGCAGTTCCGAAGTTAAGCTTCGGGATTTCACAACCAACTTTTTTAACCACCTACGAACTCTTTAAGCCCAGTAATTCCGAACTACGCTAGGTCCCTTCGTATTACCGCGGCTGCTGGCACGAAGTTAGCCGGACCTTCTTATTCGGGTACCGTCATTTTCTTCCCCGACGAAAGAGCTTTACAACCCAAAGGCCTTCTTCACTCACGCGGCATCGCTGCATCAGAGTTTCCTCCATTGTGCAATATTCCCTACTGCTGCCTCCCGTAGGAGTTTGGGCCGTGTCTCAGTCCCAATGTGGCTGATCATCCTCTCAGATCAGCTATTGATCAAAGTCTTGGTAAGCCATTACCCCACCAACAAACTAATCAAGTGCGGGCTCATCCATTGGCGCATAAAGCTTTCTCCGTAAAGACTTATGAGGTATTAGCATAAGTTTCCTCATGTTATTCCTCACCAAAGGGAAGATACCCACATGTTACTCACCCGTCTGCCACTAAGTATTGCTACTTCGTTCGACTTGCATGTATAAGGCGTGCCGCCAGCGTACGTTCTGAGCCATGATCAAACTCTCAAGTTTAAAAACGGCGCACACTAGCTTCTACATAAGCACTAAGAATAATACTTATGTAATGTTGAAGTGTGTACGACAAAATTTGGTAACCTTAACCGTCCACACTTCTCTTCTTAAAAATCTAAACAAATCTAATAGCTAATTAGGCTGTGAGGCCTAATAAATAACATTTTTTATATGTTGAGTTTCACGCTTATATTGGAAAAAAAATTTAAATCAAGTTATTAGATAAATAAAAAATGTGCTAAAAAGCCTTATATTTCAATATATTTAGATCGATATTTGATAAAATGAAAAATAGAATTTTAGAAAAACTTCAACACTATAATTATTTCATTTGGCTTGTTTTATTAGTAACTGTAGCGATTTTTGTAACATATTTTTATGATACAAATAAAAAAAATCAAATTTTTTATCTAAAAAAATCTTTCGATAATGTTTATCTAAATAAATCTATTAACTCTATTACGTCACAATTATCACCAAGATATAGAACAATAAATTATATAGTACAAAAAGGTGATACTTTTGAAAATATAATTAATAATATTGATCTTCCAGTTGCCGAAAAAAAAAATTTATTAAATATAGTTAAAAATCAAAAAGAAATTAAATCATTAAAACAAAATCAACAAATTTATTTTAAACTTGATACGAGAAACGATGTTAAAGTAATTGAGTTCAAAATAGAGATTAACAAGAAAAAAGATCTCGTATTTTTAAGAGACTCAAATCTTTTAGAATTTTCGTCAAAAATAATAGAGAAGAATTTGACAAAAGTAGTGATATTTAAAGAGGGTGTAATTGAAAATAGTTTATATAACACAGCTGTAGGTTTAGGTATCAAACCTAACATTATTATAGAGTTTGCTAGACTATATGGATTCCAAGTAGACTTTCAAAGAGATATCTGGAAAGGTGACTCTTTTCAATTAATTTATGAACAATTTGAGAATGAGGATGGTTCGTTAATTGAAAGTGGTGATATTATTTTTTCGAATTTAAATACTCAAGGAACTGATTTAAATTTATATAAGTTTGAACTAGAAAAAAAAGAGATCGATTATTTTGATGAAAATGGAAAAAGTATGAGAAAAACTCTAATGAAAACACCTATTAATGGTGCAAGACTTTCCTCTCCATTCGGAAAAAGGAAACATCCAATTTTAGGATTTACAAAGATGCATACAGGAACTGATTTTGCTGCACCAACTGGAACACCAATTATGGCTTCTGGTGATGGAGTTGTCACAAGGGCACAGTGGTGTGGGGGCGGAGGAAATTGTGTTAAAATTAAACATAATTCTGTTTATCAAACAGTTTATGCACACATGTCAAAATTTGGAAGAGGAATAAAAAAAGGTGTAAAAGTTAAGCAAGGTCAAATAATTGGTTATGTAGGGTCCACAGGATTATCAACTGGTCCTCACCTGCATTATGAGGTAATTGAAAATGGAAGAAAAATAAATTCTCAGAAGCTTAAATTGCCTTCAGGAAAAACTTTGAAAGGAAAACTGAGGAACAAATTTGAGGTTAATAAAATTAAGATAGATGTATTAAAATCTGAACTTATTGCTAAGCTTAATTAATCTGCAGCTTTCAAATTATTTTCTTTACTTTCATTTTCAACAATTATTTCATCATCTTTCTGTTGAATATTATTTTCTAAAGAATTTTTTGTTTCCAAATTAACTATTTTTTCTGATACTTGTGAATTCAATATTCTTGCAAAATGATCTGAGTGTTGAAGATAGTTTTCCGATAATATTTTATCACCATTAGATAATGCTTCTCTTGCTAAATCATTATATTTTTCAATAAGCTTAGCGGCATTTTGATTATTTCTACCTGGATTTTTTCTTTTAAATTCAGAATTGTTATTAAAATCAACATTTAACTTATGGCCATTACCATTTCTTTTTTTAAAGTTCCGATCACCGTTAGATCTAAATCTATTTCTTCTATGGTTATTTTTAAAGTTGTTCATTAATGATTTTTAGTGCTTACTAAACACCTGTCTTTTCCTGAAAGATCTTTATAAATTTTAATTTGATTAAATCTTTTTAATTCTAAATTTTTCCTCAATTTCTTCCCTTGCCTTTCACCAATTTCTAAAATAAGCACTCCATTATTTTTTAAAAGCCTATTGCATTTATTTATTATCTTAAAAAATGTTTCTAAGCCTGAAAATCCCCCAGATAATGCAATTTTAGGCTCATAAAATTTCACATCCTTATCCAAACTTAATAAATCACTATTTTTAATGTAAGGAGGATTAGAAATGATAATATCATATTTATTGCTAAAGTATTTGTCAACATCGATGTTTAGAAAATTAACTTTTTTTCCAACTTGATGTATTTCTGCATTTTTTTTAGCTACTTTTATCGCTTTTAAAGACTTATCTATTGCTACAATTCTGCAGTTTGGTCTTTCTTTTATAAGCGATATCGCCATGCATCCAGATCCAGTACCAATCTCGAGTATGTTTTTTTTTGATTTTATCGGTAAAATTTTTAAGATTTGTTCAATTACAAATTCAGTTTCAGGCCTTGGTATAAGAACATCTTTGTTAACAAAAAATTTATATTTCCAAAAAAACTTATAATTAAAAATATGTGCTATTGGCTTATGTTGAATTCTTAAGTTTAAAAAATAATTATATTTTTTTATATCAGATTGTTCAATTTCTTTATTTAAATTTAATAAAATTTCCTCTCTAGAAACATCAAGTGTTTTTGCTAACAGCAATTCAGAGTCTAGTTTATAGGATTTAATATTTTTAATTTTTAATTGACTTGATGCTTTAATTAAAATTTGTTGGAGGTTCATTATGATAATTTATTAAGTTGCTCTTCTTGTGCTTGGATACTTAAATTTTCTACCATTTCATCAAAAATTTCTCCTTCCATAAATTCTTCTAATTTATGTAATGTTAAATTGATCCTGTGATCAGTTACTCTTCCTTGTGGAAAATTATAAGTTCTTATTCTTTCTGATCTATCACCAGTTCCTATTTTATTTTTTCTATCTTTAGATCTTTCTTCGTCTCTTTTTTGTCTTTCCAGCTCATAAATTCTAGATCTTAAAATTTTTAGACCCTTCTCTTTATTTCTGATTTGGGATTTTTCATCTTGTTGACTTACGACAATTCCTGTTGGTATATGAGTTATTCTTACAGCTGAGTCAGTTGTGTTTACGCTTTGTCCGCCTGGACCACTACTCCTAAAAACATCAACTCTTAAATCTTTATCCTCTATTTTAACATCAACTTCCTCGGCCTCAGGTAAAACAGCTACAGTTGCTGCAGATGTATGTACTCTACCTTGTGTTTCTGTATCAGGAACTCTTTGTACTCTATGAACACCACTTTCGTATTTTAAAGATGAATAAATATTTTTGCCTTTAATGGATGCGATGACTTCTTTCAGTCCTCCTGCATCACTTTTTGAAATTGAAATAATTTCTAATTGCCATTTTTTTTTATTACTTACTTTTTCATACATTTTGAAAAGATCTCCAGCAAATAAACTGGCCTCTAATCCTCCTGTACCTGCCCTTATTTCAATCATTGCATTTTTTGCATCCGCTTCATCTTTAGGTAACAAAAAAATTTTAATTTTTTTTTCATTATAATTGAATTTCTGTTTTAATTCAGAAAGTTCTTTTTCAGCTAAATCTTTCATTTCTTTATCGGAACTAATATCATTAATTATATTTTCTAGTTCAGATTTATTTTTTTCAAATTGATTGTATTCTTTGGCCTCTTTAATTATTTCGTTTAAATCGGAATATTCCTTGGATTTTTCAGCAAAAGTATTTTTATCAATCTCTCTACAGGATAAGTCTTTCTCAAGTTTCGAATGTTTGGATATTAATCCTTGTACTTTATCTAAAGGTAACATTATTATTAATTTTTCTCTTCTATTTCCTGGGCTTTTTTCTCAACCATATTGACTACTTTGGAAATAATTTCCTCACTTTTAATTTTTTCACTTTCGACGCCATTTAAATACATCATATGATTTCCCTTACCACCTCCTGTAATTCCTATTTCAGTTTGAGCAGCTTCCCCTGGGCCGTTTACAACACATCCAATAATTGACAATGTTATTGGAGTTTTAATGTGTGAAAGTTTTTTCTCTAAAATTTTAACAGTTTCAATTACTTGAAATGCTTGTCTAGCACATGATGGGCATGAAATAATTCTAACACCTCTGTTTCTAAGATTCAGTGATTTTAAAATCTCATTTCCAACATTTATCTCTTTTACTGGATCATCAGAAAGAGATACTCTTATTGTGTCACCTATCCCGTCTAGAAGAAGTGATCCAAAACCAATTGATGACTTTATAGCGCCTGGTAAAAAACTACCAGCCTCTGTTATTCCGACATGAAGAGGATAATCTATTTGCTTGGATAATTGTTTATAAGCTCCAATTGATAAAAATACATCGGAAGATTTAACGCTTACTTTCAAGTTGAAAAAATCCTCATTCTCTAGAATTTCAATGTTTCTAATTGCACTTTCAACAAGAGCCTCTGGACAAGGTTCTCTATATTTTTCAAGAATATCTTTTTCGAGCGATCCTGCATTCACGCCAACTCTAATCGCACAACCATTATTGTGTGCAGCTTTAATAACCTCTTTAATTTTTTGTCTGTCACCTATATTTCCAGGATTAATTCTTAAACAATGTGCACCATTTTCTGCAGCCTCAATTGCTCTTTTATAATGAAAGTGAATATCTGCAACTATAGGAACTTTAACTTGTTTTATAATTTGCTTCAAAGCTTCTGTTGACTCTTTATCAGGACATGAAACTCTTACTAAGTCAGCTCCTGCATTTTCAATTTCTTTTATTTGTTTTATCGTAGATTTGACATCTTTTGTTAAAGTATTGGTCATGGATTGAACTGATATTGGATTATCTCCCCCAATTTTTAAATTTCCAACATTTATCTCTTTTGTTTTTTTTCTATTAATATCTCTAAAGGGTCTTATGCTCATTTTATCGATCTAACTTAAATTCCTTATGCAATGCAAACACAGCTTTTTTAATATTCTTTTTATCAATTAAAACTGAGATTTTTATTTCCGATGTTGAAATAACCTGAATATTAATTTTTTGATTGGCTAATGCTTGAAACATTCTAAATGTAACACCTGGTGTAGTTACCATTCCTACACCAATTATAGAAATTTTGCTTACATTTTTATCAAAAATTAGTTTTTTAAAATTTATATCTTTGTTTTCATTAACAATTTTTTTTGTTTTGTTTAAATCCTCATTTTTAATAGTAAATGTTAAATCTGTTTCTCTTCCATTGGCAGAGATATTCTGTACTACCATGTCAACGTTAATTGAATTTTTTGATAATGGTTTAAATATAGATGCTGCAATTCCAGGTTTATCTTTTACTCCAACTAAAGTCACTTTTGCATCATTCTGGGTAGATGAAATTCCTGTAATTATTTTATTATTTACTATATTTTTTCTTTTAGTGATTAATGTTCCTGATTTTTTTTTAAAAGATGATTTCACCTCTATATTAATCCTATTTAATCTAGCATCTTGAATGGATTCTGGTTGCATTATTTTTGCGCCTAATGAAGCCATCTCCAACATTTCTTCATATGATATTACTTTTATTTTTTTAGCGGATTTGAGTTTATTAGGATCGGTTGTAAAAATACCTTCTACATCGGTAAAAATAATACATTTATCTGCTTTAAAAAATTTAGCTAACATTATTGCTGTTGAATCAGACCCTCCTCTTCCAATTGTGGTAATTCTCTCATTCAGATTAATACCTTGAAAACCAGTGATTATTGGAACACCACCAGATTTTAAATAGTTTAACAATTTACTTTTATTTATCTGGTTTATTCTTGAAAACTTATGAGTATTTTCTGTAAAGATTGGTATCTGCCAAGCTGTCCATGATCTAGATTTCAGTCCAAGATGCACAAGTCTTCCTGCAATAAGTGAGCATGAAACTTGCTCACCTGAAGACACTAACACGTCGTATTCAGCATCTGAAAAATTATTGCTTATTTTTTTTGATTTTTTAATTAATTCATTTGTGGATCCACTCATGGCAGAGCAAACCACAATAACTGAGTATCTTTTTTTTACATAATTTTTTACTATTTCAGAAACTTTTTTTATTCTTTCAATAGTACCAACAGATGTTCCGCCAAATTTTAAAACTACAATTTTCATGATTAAACAATTATTTAATAAAAAATATTGATAAAATACATCTTCTATATAAAGTCAATATAGTTATGAAAAATACCACAATTAACAAAAAAGAAATAGAAAAATTTTCAAAAATTGCTGATGAGTGGTGGAATCCCACGGGGAAATTTAAACCATTACATAAATTTAATCCAATTAGGATAAAATATATAAAAGAAAATCTGATTGAACATTTTTCATTAAAAAAAAATAATAAACCATTAAAAAACTTAGAAATTTTAGATATTGGTTGTGGGGGTGGATTACTTTCAGAGCCAATGTCAAGATTGGGTGCGAATGTAACTGGAATTGATGCATCTAAAAATAATATTAATATCGCGAAACACCATTTAAAAAAAAGCAAATTAAAAATAAAATATTTAAATTGTTCACCAGAAAATTTAAAAACATCAAGAAAATTTGATGTGATTTTAAATATGGAGATTGTTGAACACGTAGAAAATATTGATAATTTTATAAAACAAAGCTCAAAGTTTTTAAAAAAAAATGGTATCATGTTTGTTGCAACATTAAATCAAACTTTAAAATCTTATTTATTTGCAATTATAGGTGCAGAATATGTTTTAAGGTGGCTTCCAATAGGTACTCATGAATGGGAAAAATTTGTCAAACCTGAAAACCTGATAAGTATTTGCCAAAAAAATTCTCTTAAATTAAAGAAAATCGATGGTATGACCTTTAACCCATTATTTGATCAGTGGAAGGTATCATCAGATAAATCAGTAAATTACATCACTGAATTTGAAAAAGTTTAATTTTCTTTATCCTCAATCCAGGGTAGCATTTCAGTTTCTATCCCTTCTTCTTTTAATTCCTTAACATCTTGTAAGGAAGCCCTTCCGTAAATACCTTTTTTTTCTTTATATTTATTTTTATTGTAGTGTAATGATCTTGCTTCATAAGCAAAATTTTCACCTACAAAGTTAAAATTATCCTTAACAAATTTTTTATATTCTCTCAACTTCTGTTTAACTTCTTGAAATTTTAACTCATTGGTATTGGTAATTTTTTTTTTACTGTTAGATAAATTGGGAGACATTAAAGATTTTTCAACTTTAATAGAATCGCAGCTCTGGCAACTTAAAAGTTTCATTTTTTTCAGACGATCAAATTCCTTGGATGATCCAAACCAGCTTTCGAATTCTAATTTACAACTTTTGCATATAAGAGCATACTTAATCATAATAATTATTTAGTAATTTTAATCTTAAATTCAATACGTTAAGATCTATAATCTGCATTAATCTCAATATAATCTTTAGTTAAATCCATGGTATATGAAGTAAAATTTTTTTTTCCCATCCCTATATCAACAGTTATTTCTATAGATTCGTTTTTCATATAATCGCTTACTTTTTGCTCATCATAATCTTTGGATAAATCGTTTTTTGAAAATATTTTATAAGGTCCAAAAAAAATAGTTAATTTATTAATATCGACTTTTATCTCAGTTTTTCCAATAGCCATGGCAATCCTTCCCCAATTGGGATCCTCACCAGCGATTGCAGTTTTAACCAAAGGTGAATTTGAAATTGAAAAACAAATTTTTTTTGCATCAGCAATTGTTTTTGCTTTTTGACAATTGACAGTCACAAATTTTGATGACCCTTCACCATCTGCTGCAACCCTTTTTGCTAAGTTCAATAAAACCTCATGAACTGACTCTTTAAAATCATTTAATTTTTTATCTTTGTGAGTTTTGATTTCAGTATTATTTGCTTTATTTGTCGCAAAAATTGATACCATATCGTTGGTACTTGTATCCCCATCACAAGAAATTGCATTAAAAGTAGTTTCAATAGTATCTTTAAGGATATTTTTTAAAATTGATGATGATAAACTTGCATCTGTAAATACAAATCCTAATGTTGTTGCCATATTTGGAAATATCATTCCAGAGCCTTTGGCAATGCCGTAAACCTTTATTGGTATGTTGCCTATTTTGCACTCTGACATTGCTAGTTTGGGTTTAGTATCTGTTGTTTTGATGCCTGAGGCTGCTTTCATCCATATTAATTTATTTTGATTATATTTAATATTATCAACTAAGTTAGGAAGTGAATTTTTTATTTTTTCTAAAGGAAATTTTTCTCCAATGGTACCAGTACACGCAAAAAGTATACTGTCAGAACGAATAATTTTCGGATACTCTTCATCTTGTTTTTGTTTGAGCGTCAGTTTTTCAGATAAATCTAAAGATAGTATTTTTAATGCATCATATCCATCTGATCCAGTAAGAGCATTTGCATTTCTAGTGTTTATTAATAATGCATGTATTTTTTGTGACTTAATTTTTCTATTCCACTTTATATTTTCTGATACAACGCTTGATTTTGTGAACAAAGATGCATGATTAGCCCCGTTTCTAAAATAAAATAAAACGAGGTCATCTCTTTTTTGATCATACAAATTTGCTGATACCGCAGATACCGATAATCCATCTAAATGGTCTAAATCTTGAAAATCTGCAACTTTTGCGTTTTTATTTCTAGCATCAAAAAAGTTGTTTATGCCTAAAACCATGATATTTAATTTCTCTAAAAAATTACTATATATTCACTAACTACTGTACATTAAAATGTTTAATCCGTTAAATCTATTATCCAAAATAATTAAAAGTGGAAATCAAAAGGAGCTAGATAGAATTGGCAAAATAGTTAATCAGATTAACGGTTTAGAAAAAAGATTTGAAAAAATTGATGATTCTGATTTTCCAAAAAAAACATCTGAACTTATTTCGAGATTAAATGATGGTGAAAAGATAAACCAAATATTGCCAGAGGCTTTTGCATTAGTTAGAGAGGCATCAAAAAGGGTTCACAATGAAAGACACTTTGACGTCCAATTAATTGGTGGTGTAGCCCTCCACGAAAATAAAATTGCGGAAATGAAAACAGGTGAAGGGAAAACTTTGACTATAACTTTAGCAGCTTACCTAAATGCATTAGAAAAAAAAGGCGTTCATATAGTAACTGTAAATGACTATCTGGCTAAACGAGATAGTCAAAATATGGGGGAGATATATGAATTCCTAGGTTTAAGTTGTGGTTTTATAAATACTAATCAATCTGATCTTGAAAGAAAAGAAAACTACATGAAGGATATAACTTATGCAACTAATAGTGAGCTAGGTTTTGATTATCTTCGGGACAATATGAAATTTTCAAAAAAAGAGATGGTTCAAAGAGGGCATAATTATGCTATCGTTGATGAAATAGACTCCTGTCTAATTGATGAAGCTAGAACTCCTTTAATCATTTCAGGGGCTGCTGAAGATAAAACCAGTCAATATATTGCAATTGATAAACTTGTAAAAACATTGAAGTCTGATGACTTTGATGTTGATGAAAAGGACAAAAATATTCTTCTCACAAATAAAGGTATTGATAATATCGAAAAAATATTTTCAAACGCTGGTATTTTGAAAAATAATAACTTTTATGACCCTGAAAATTTACATCTTGTTCATCATGTCAATCAAGCTTTAAAAGCTAATCATTTATATCAAAATGGGCGTGATTATATAGTCAAAGATGATCAAATTATTATAATTGATGAACAAACTGGAAGACAGCTTCCAGGCAGAAGATTTGGAGATGGGCTCCATCAAAGTTTAGAAGCAAAAGAAAAGTTAGTAGTCAATGCTGAAAATCAAACTTTGGCATCTATAACTTACCAAAACTTTTTTAAACTTTATAAAAAAATATCTGGATGTACTGGAACAGCTCAAACTGAGTCTGAGGAGTTTTTTGAAATCTATAATTTACCAGTAGTATCAATACCTACAAATAAAGAAATGATAAGAGAAGATTGGAATGATCAAATTTTCAGAACTTTAAAAGAAAAGGACGATGCAATAATTGATAAAATAATTGAATGCAATCAATCTGGACAACCTTTGTTAGTATTTACCGCAAGTATAAATAAATCTGAGCACTATTCAGATTTGTTAAATAAAAAAGGGATTAAACACATAGTTTTGAATGCAAAAAATCATGAGAAAGAAGCAGAAATAATTGCCAACGCAGGCAAAATAAATTCAATAATTATAACTACAAGTATATCCGGAAGAGGGGTTGATATTAAACTTGGAGGCCAAGACGAAAGCGAAAAAGAGAAAGTGAAAAAATTGGGAGGTTTATTCGTAATAGGAACTGAGAGAATGGAAAGTAGGAGAGTAGATAATCAAGCAAGAGGTAGATCTGGAAGGCAGGGTGATGAGGGTAATTCTATTTTTTTTGTAAGTTTAGAGGATGATTTAATGCGAATATTTGGATCAGAGTCTATGAATAATATTTTAGAAAAGCTAGGACTTAAAGATGGAGAAAGCATAGATCATCCATGGATAAATAAAGCTCTAGAAAGAGCACAGCAAAAAGTTGAGGCTAGAAATTTTGATATAAGAAAAACCCTCCTAAAATTTGACAATGTACTTAATGATCAAAGACAAGTCATATTTAGTCAAAGGAATAATGTTATGGAGAGCAAGGAAGCAAATGTATTTGCAGATGATTTTATAGATGAAAACTTAAATGAATTAAAAATCTTGAAGTCTAAGAAATTAGCAAATCCAACTTCAGATGATTTTACAAAAAGCTTTAAGACGATTTTTGGAAAGTCATTCGATGATGATAAAGTAAAAGAAATTTCAAATGTAAAAGATACAGAATTTGAAAAAATAGTTAAAGATAAATTTTTAGAAAAAAGAGAGGAGAGAATTAGTCTCCTAGGAAAAAACGAAGCGTTTGAAATTGAGAAAAGAATATTTTTACAATTAATTGATCAAAATTGGAAGTTGCATATTCAATATTTAGAACAATTAAGACAAGTTATAGGTCTAAGATCTTATGGTCAAAGAGATCCCTTGGTAGAATATAAAAAAGAAGCTTTTCTATTATTTGAGAACTTGCTCAATAAATTAAAAACGGAATTGGTTACTTTTTTGATAAATGTAAAAGTAATTGACAGCCCAGAACAAGACAATCAAAAATATCAGGCTGAAAAAAAAATTAAAATGTCAGATGATCCAAAATGCTTAATTCAAAAATTCAAAGAAGTAAAAATCTCTAGAAATGAGAGATGTGAGGCAACAGGGAAAAAATTTAAAAATTGTTGTGGTTCCTTATAATACAAAAAATAGGGAGAATATAAGCAATAATATTCCTATTGAAATATAAGTTAATTTAATATCACTTTTTAGCTTTGAAATAATTCTATCTAACCTAGTTTCTTTCATTGTTAAATTTTCATTTAAACCTGTTTGAGTTGTAAATCCCTTGTTCCTACCAATTGACAAAAATTTACTTTTTCTGTGGTTTAATATTTCATCTTTTTCCATAGAGAGAAAAAAATTTAAGTTTTTATCTAGTGACAACCGAACATTATCTAAAATTAAATCTCTATCTCTATGAGCTCCACCAATTGGTTCTGGAATTATTTCATCTATTATGTCTAAATTAAATAAATCTTTAGATGAAAGTTTCATTGCTTTTGATGCCTCTAAAGTTTTTTTTGGATCTCGCCAAAGAATTGTTGCACATCCTTCAGGAGAAATTACCGAGTATATAGCATTTTGTAACATTAATACTTTGTTAGATGATGCAAGAGCGATTGCGCCACCAGATCCACCCTCGCCAATTATCACGGAAATAGTTGGAACGGTAAGCTCCATACAACATTCAATAGATTTTGCTATAGCCTCTGCTTGACCTCTTTCCTCTGCTCCAACTCCTGGATATGCGCCAGGTGTGTCTATAAATGAAATTACAGGAATTCTAAACTTATCTGCTAACTTCATAAGTCTAATTGTTTTTCTATAACCTTCTGGTCGCATCATACCGAAATTTCTCTCTATTCTTGTCTCTAAATTCTCACCTTTTTCTTGACCAATAACTAGTACTGACTTTCCATTGAATTTAGCAAATCCTGAGATGACAGACTTGTCTTCTCCATAATATCTATCTCCAGAAAGAGCTACGAACTCCTCGAACAAATTATCAATGAAAAATTTAGCTTTGGGTCTGTCTTCATGTCTTGCAACTAAAGCTGTTTGCCATGGGTCTAAATTTGAGTAAATCTCACTTAACTTTTCATCAATCTCTTTTTGAACTTTTGAAATTTTAGACGTATCAACTTCAGACAATCCTTCTTGATTATATGGATCTTTTAATTGATCAAGTTCTGCTTCTAAGTTTTTTACTTCCGTCTCAAAATTAAGGTAATTTTTCATTTAAAAGCTTTATTATATCTAAAAAAGGCAATAAGATGTCTTAAAATTTTATGTTTTTATGGGAGAGACTATTATAGCGCCGAAGGAGCAACTTCCCCGGAAACTCTCAGGCAAAAGGACCATTCTAACATAATTATCTGGAAAGAGAATATTTCTCACCGACGGAGTAAAGCTCTCAGGTTAATCAACAGATGGGGTTAAAAATTTATTTAGTTTATGAAAGAAAGATTTATTAAAATTAATAATTTATCTGTTGATAAAATACTTGCAGATTTTATAGATAATGAGCTATTACTAGGTAGCAATATTAGTCCTAAAAAATTTTGGGATGGTTTTGATAAGGTAGTACATGAGCTTGCTCCAAAAAATAGAAAGCTTTTAGAAATAAGAGAAACCATACAAAAAGAAATTGATCTTTGGCACAAAAAAAATAAATTTGAAAATTTTAACATAAAAGACTACAAAAAATTTCTTAAGGATATTGGCTATCTCAAGGAAGAAGGTCCAGAATTCAAAATCGAAACTAAAAATTTGGACACTGAAATTTCAAGTATAGCAGGACCTCAATTGGTTGTGCCAATAATGAATGCTAGATATAGTTTAAATGCAGCTAATGCGAGATGGATGAGCTTGTATGACAGTTTATATGGCACTGATGTAATTGAGTCAGAAGAGAGTGGAGGTGAAAAATATGATCCTCTAAGAGGTGAACAGGTAATTAATTATGCCAGAGATTTTTTAAATAAACACTTTCCTATAGATGGTATTAGTTGGAGAGAAATTTCTGGATTTGAAGTTTATGATGGAAATTTGAAGATTAAAAAAGATAAAGATTGGTTTGACTTAAAACAAAATGAAAAATTTACAGGTTTTAGAGGAGACGTATTAAAACCCTCTGCGATAATACTAAATAATAATAATTTACACTTAGAAATTATAATAAATCCAAAAGCTTTTAGTGCAGCACAAGATGCAGCCGGAATAAGTGACATTATAATAGAGTCAGCAATTTCGACTATATGTGATCATGAAGATAGTGTGGCTGCAGTTGATGCAGAAGATAAGGTTGCGTGCTATAGAAATTGGTTAGGATTAATGAAGGGAGATTTAATTTCAATTTTTGAAAAACAAGGAAAAAAATTAAAAAGAAAACTAAACCCAGATAGAAGTTATATATCTAACACGGGAAAAAATATGAAACTTCATGGAAGAAGTTTGTTATTAGTTCGAAATGTTGGACACCTAATGACTAATCCATCAATTATATTAAATGATGGATCTGAAGTTCCTGAAGGAATTTTAGATGCATTTATTACATCAGCAGCTTGCCTTCATGATTTAAAACGTAAAGGCAACTCTAGATTAGGTTCAATTTATATTGTTAAGCCTAAAATGCATGGACCAGATGAAACAGCATTTACTGATATTATTTTTGGAAAAGTGGAAGAGGTTTTGGAATTAGAGAAGAATACGATTAAATGTGGAATTATGGATGAGGAAAGAAGAACCTCTGCAAATTTAAAGGAGTGTATAAGAACTTTAAAACACAGAGTTTTTTTTATCAATACTGGATTTTTAGATCGTACAGGCGATGAAATGCATACCTCAATGGAAGCAGGCCCAATGATTAAAAAAGGAGATATGAAAAAGTCAAAATGGATTGAAGCTTATGAAAACAATAATGTCGATATTGGTTTAAAATGTGGTTTTTCTGGTGTGGCTCAAATCGGTAAGGGAATGTGGGCAATGCCTGATAAAATGAAAGATATGATGGATCAAAAAATTGGCCATTTAAATTCTGGTGCTAATTGTGCATGGGTGCCATCACCTACAGCTGCAGCATTACATGCCTTACATTATCATGAAATTGATATTTTCAAAAAACATGAGGAACTAAAGTCAAGATCTTCAGCAAAATTAGACGATCTATTAAATATACCAATAGCTGATAGGCCAAATTGGTCTGTTGAGGAAATAGAAAATGAGATATCAAACTCGGCTCAAACAATCTTAGGTTACGTAGTAAGATGGGTAGATCAAGGTGTAGGTTGCTCTAAAGTTCCAGATATAAATAATGTAGGTTTAATGGAGGATAGGGCAACTTTAAGAATATCTTCACAACATATCGCAAATTGGTTACACCATGGATATTGTTCAAACAAGCAAGTGCTTGAAATCATGAAAAAAATGGCCAAGGTAGTTGACGATCAAAACAGAGGTGATCCAAATTATGAAAATATGTCCCCAAAGTATTACAAATCAATCGCATTTAAAGCCGCTTGTGAACTTATCTTTCATGGTAAATCTCAACCATCTGGTTACACAGAACCACTTCTGCATTTAAACAGAATTATCAAGAAAAATTAAATTATTGACTTAGATTTTTGCGATTTTTAAATGCTGAAATAAGAGTTCCATCATCTAAATTTTCAATTTCACCCCCAATAGGTAAACCTTGTGCAAGTTTAGAAATTTTTACATCAATATTTCTTAGACTATCCTGTATATAAAAAGCTGTTGTTTGGCCTTCTACTGTAGCCGAAGTTGCTAAAATTATTTCATCAATATTATTTTTTTTTACTCTATGAATTAATGATTCTATTAGTAAATCTTCTTTTCTTTGATTAGTTGAATTATCAATAGTGCCTCCTAAAATGTGGAAGTATCCTTGAAAGATACTAGAGCTTTCAATTGCCCATTGATCTGCAATATTTTCAACAACACATATTTTGCTATGCTTATTTGTTATAAACTTACATGAATCAAAATCGCATTCCAGTGATGAGGGTTTTAATGTTCCACATATTTTGCACCTTGAGACATTTTTGTAAACTTCAGTCAATGCTTTCGATAATGGTTTAAAAATCTCGTCACGATTATTTAATAGTTTTAATAAAATTCTTTTAGCTGATTTTGGACCAAGACCAGGTAGCTTAGAAATTAGTTTGATTAAAGTTTCAATCTCAGAAATATTTTTCATTTATTTTAAAGTGGCCACTTAAAACCAGGTATTCCAAATCCACCAGTTGCTTTTGATATTTCCTCGGAAGTTTTAGATTTAAGCTGTGATTTCGCATTATTATGTGCAGCTGTGATTAGATCTTGTATTATACCCTTCTCTTCTTTTAAAATTTCTTCACTTAACTGAATATTTGTCATTTCTCCATCACCATTCAGGGTAACTTTTATTGCATCTGCTCCAGAACTCCCTACTACCTCAATTTGTTTAATTTTTTCTTGGCTTTCTTTCATTTTTGCCTCAAGTTCTTTTGCTTTATCTAAAATCTTGCTAAAATCAGTCATTATTCTCCTTATCTATTTTTTTCACATCAATAAGTTCGGCGTCAGGTAAGATTTCTAAAACTTGTTTATAAATATTACTTTTTTTTACTTCCTCAAAAATTTGCTTCTGGTTAATTTGATTCTTATCTTTTACTGAAACCTCTCCCCTTTTTTTTGAAAGGGTAATTATCCATCTATTATTTGTCCATAAAAAAAGTTTATTTGATAATTCTTTTATAAAATTTTTATCTAATTTATCATTGAAAGATATTTCCATTCTACAATTTTCGAAAGATACAAGATTGACATTTGTTTCTAATTCATATTTTAATTGTACTTCTTTATATGTGTTACAAAAATTGAGTAACTCTTGAAAAGAATTTATTTCCGTTTTTTTTATGTCTAATTCTAACTTAGGATCAATTTTATCTTCTTGGGCCACATTTTTAATCTGATTTACTATCTCTACAGATTTATCTATTTTTGTATTTTGTTTATTGACTGATAAATTTAATGAATGTTTGGGTGTATCATCTTTGATTTTAAATCCTTTTAAATAAATTAATCTTATTAGAAACATCTCAACAGATAAGTTTGGATTTGAAACAATTTCTAATTCCTCAATAGTTTTAATTGTAAATTGCCAAAATAGAATGATCTCTTGAACATTTGTTTTATTAGCTATTTCTGAAATTTTCTTAAATTCATTATCATTAAGATTGAAATTTGTTCCACCAAGACTTATAGAATTGATGTTTTTTATATAGTAGAGCACCTCAAGGAAATCGTTTAAAAATAATTTTGGGTCAATTCCTGCATCAAATGATTTTCTATAGTTTTCAATTACTTTTTTTTCATCACCTTTAAATAAGTATTCGATTAATTCTAAGAGAAAACTTTTATCAAAATATCCAAAAATTTTTTGTGCTTTCTCTAAAGTTAATTCACCACCATCTTTATTACTCATCAATCCACGATCTAACAACGAAAGTGAATCTCTTACTGATCCCTCAGAAATTTTGACAATTAATTTTAATGCATCTTCTGAAACTAGTCCTTTTTCTTTTAAAGTAATATCTTTTAAATAATAAAACAGTTTATCGGACTGAATTCTAGATAAATCAAATCTTTGACATCTAGAAACTACAGTAACAGGTATTTTTTTTATTTCAGTCGTTGCAAATATAAATTTCAAATAACTTGGGGGCTCTTCAAGTGTTTTTAATAATGCATTAAATGCTTGTTTGCTAAGCATATGTACTTCATCGATAATGAATATTTTAAATTTTGCTGAAGTGGGACCGTATCTGGAAAATTCTATTAAATCTCTAATATCATCAACACCAGTTTTGCTAGCCGCATCCATTTCTAAAATGTCAATATGGTTTGAATCAGCGATAGATTTACACGTACAGTTTTCACATGTTTGATAATTGCTAAGACCCTCAATACCTTTTTTACAATTCAAAGCCTTTGCAACAATCCTGGCTAAGGTAGTTTTGCCTACTCCTCTGATACCGGTAAAAAGATAAGCATTTGGTGTTTTTTCAGATTTAATCCCATTGACAATTGTTTCAATTACAACTTCTTGTCCAATTAAATCTTCAGGTATCTGAGGTCTATATTTTAAAGCTAATACTTTTGAATTATTTTTCATTAATATAAAAGGAGACCAACCAACCTGGAAAATACTCATTACCCTTGCTCTTTTTCAAGCCTGGGGGAGTTCATGGTAACTCCACCTGATTGGCCCCCAAAACTATTATACCAATAATTTTTTCTATTCTACAATAAAGTTAAAGCTTATTTTTTTCTAATTTTATCAGCCTTATAAACACCTAGGACGTGCATATCTTCACAATGTAGACCTAATTCTTTTAGTGAGTTTTTAATTTTATCTTCTTCTATATGACCCTCAATATCACATAGAAAAAAAAAGGAGGAAAAAGAATTCTTTTCAGGAAAACTTTGTAATTTTGTTAAATTTACCCCATTTAATGCGAAACCTGATAGCGCAGAGTATAATGCAGCAGGTTTGCTTTTAAGTTTAAATAAAAATGATGTTAAAAAGTCTCCTTTGATAAATTCTGGTTGAGAAATATCTTTTCCCATTAGTAAAAATCTTGTTACATTATTTTCATCATCTTGAATATTTTTTTGCAAGACTTCTAAATTATAAATTTCAGCGCTTAGTAGTGAGGCAATCGCAGATTTAGTTTTATCTTTATTCTCAGAAATATACTTAGCAGATCCAGCTGTATCTGCCCGAACATTTTCATTTAAATTATGCTTTCTTATAAAGTTTGATGATTGACTTAATGCTTGTGCATGTGAATATACATTTTTAATTTCATTTATTTTAGACCCTTTTAATCCAAGCAAATTATGTTTTATTGGAAAAAAGTGCTCCTCGTAGATATTTAACCTATATTTGAAAATCAAATACTCAACACCTATATTGCCAGTTGTTTTATTTGATTCTGGAATAATTGCTTTGATTTCACTATTCCCAATCGATTTTTCAAAACATTCGTCAAATGTTTTGCAAGAAATAGTTTCACAGTCTGGATACAATTTTTTTGCACAACTTTCACTATAACTTCCAGGTATTCCTTGATAAGCAATTTTCATATTCTATTTCTTATATTTCATTAATTTTTTTAATTCTACATAATCCTCTTTTGTATCAACTCCGATTGGCATTGTTTTTGCATAAGCAACATCAATATTTATACCATTCTCTAAAGCTCTTAATTGTTCAAGTTTCTTAACTTTTTCATTCTCAGTTTGATTTAAGTTTATAAATTTTCTAAGAATAGATTTTTTGTAAATATAAATACCTATGTGCTGGTATATATAATTGTTTGTTTTAACGTCAATAATTCTCTCAAACTTTACCGCCTGAGAAATACTTGTTTGTTGCAAATTATCTTGCGTCACTACTTTAACTATGTTTGAGTTTGTATATTTATCTTGATTAGATTTATCTATTTTACATGCTAAAGTTGCGAGATCTGAATTATTATTAATTGCTTTATTGCTTAAATTTTTTATATCAGAGATGTCAATTAGCGGCTCATCTCCCTGCAAATTAATTATATAATCTACTTCATTTTCTAATTTAATTTTATCTAGGGCCTCAGCAATTCTATCCGTGCCAGTATTATGATCTTTGCTTGTAAGTATTGATTTTCCTCCATTTTTTTGAACTTCACTTATGATTTCTTCATCGCAAGTAGTTACAAAAACATCTCCAATTCCACACTCAATTGCCTTTTCATAAACATGCATAATGATCGATTTATTATTAATTTTTAAAAGAGGTTTATTTGGTAGTCTTGTAGCTGCGAGCCTAGAGGGAATTAAAATTATACTTTTTGCCATAAATTCTAAGTATTATGCGTCTTTCAGACGCAAAATTAAAAATTAAATTTAGTATTTTTTACGTTTATCATGTTATACGACCATATTAATTAAAAATCATGGACTCATTTGAAGTAAATAAAATTATTGCTGCAGTATTACTTGTGGCTCTATTAGTTATAGGTATTGGAAAAATAGCTGACATAGTCTTCTTTATAGAAAAGCCTGAGAAAGCTGGTTACAAGGTTGAGCTACCTGATACTGACATTAGTTCTCAAAGTGTGAAAGCTGCTAAGGTTCAAGAAGTTGATATTGCAGCTCTTTTAGCACTTGGTACAGTTGAGCATGGAGAAAAAGTTTTTAAAAAATGTACAGCCTGTCATGTAGTAAATAAAGGTGGTGCAAACAAAATTGGACCGGCACTTTATGGTGTATTAGGAAGACAAGTTGCAGCGATCAGTGATTATAAATATTCAAAAGCAATGGCGAGTTATGATAAAAGTTGGACTTTTGAAGAGATGAATGGTTATTTAAGAAAACCTCAATCTTACATAAAAGGTACTAAAATGGCATTTGCGGGTTTAAGAAAAGAAAAAGATAGAGCCTCTGTTATCCTTTTTTTAAATAAAAATTCTGATAATCCACTACCTTTACCTTAATTTATCAAAACAATATAACAAAATACTTTTTTGAACATGCACTCTATTAGCTGCTTGCTGCCAAACATGAGATTTTTTTCCAAGGAATACTTTGTTTGTAACTTCATTTCCTCTTGGTAAACAGTGAAGAAAAATTACATCTTTTTTTGCACTGTTTAATAATTTTTCATCTATTATAAATTTTTTAAATTCTTTAATCTTTTTCTTTATATTCACACGATCGTTAAGAGAAATTACTTTATCTGAAAAAATTACATCAGCGTTTTTTACTGCTTTTTTTGGGTCATGAAAAATATTGATGGCTCTTTTATTCTTCTTAACCCAATTCAAAACAAACTTTTTAGGTTTATAATTTTTTGGACATCCAATATTTAATTGAAAAGAAAATTTTACACTTGCAGCAATCAAACTATTTAGAACATTATTACAGTCACCTATCCAAGATATATTGAGTTTTGAAATTGGTTTTTTTTTTAATTCCTCAACTGTAAAAACATCTGAGAGAATTTGTGTAGGATGAGATGATGGACTTAGGCCATTAATTACTGGGATATTTGAGTATTTACAAAATTCTTGTATTTTATTATCACTATCAGTTCTAAGCATAAAACCATCACCATAAGTAGATAAAATTTTAGCTGTATCTGCAAGACTCTCTTCGCCTTTGCCCAGATGAATTTCTTTAGATTTTACAGTTAATGTGCCACCACCTAATTGTTTTATAGCAAGATAAAAACTTAGCCTTGTTCTAGAACTAGGTTTTTCAAACATTTGTATTAATAACTTTCCACGAAGTGGTCTATCTTTATCAATATCAAGTGTACTTAAATTTTTTCTTCTGTTTTTTCTTTTTTTTGCATCATCTAAGATTTTTCGAAGGTCTTTTGATGATATATCTTTTATATTTATAAAATGTCTCATATTTTGTAATTTTTACAAACTCTTCTTATTATTTTTAAAGCAAAATTGATCTCGGATTTTTTTACATTAAGCGGAGGCAATATTCTTATTACATTTTCTGCCGCGCGTATTGTAAGCAACCTATTGTTCATCAGTTGCTGAATAAATTTTGTCTGATCAAAATTTAATTGTAAACCAATTAATAAACCTCTGCCTCTTACCTCTTTAATAATTTTAGGAAATTGTTCTTTAATTTTATTTAATTCTGAATGAAAATATTTTGATAATTTTTTAACATTTTGTAGAAATCCTTTTTTTAAAATTTGATCAAGTACTGCATTGCCGACTGTCATTGCTAAAGGATTACCACCAAATGTGGAACCATGAGTTCCAGGCAACATTCCATTTGCAACTTTTTTTGTCATTAAAACTGCTCCAATTGGGAATCCTCCACCGATACCTTTTGCTATAGGCACAATATCAGGTTTTACTTTCGCAGACTCGAATGCAAGAAAAGTACCTGATCTTCCAATACCACACTGGACTTCATCCAAAATAAGCAAAATACCTTTCTTATTGCAAAGTTTTCTTAATTCTTTGATACAAAAATCTGGAATAGTCTTGATGCCGCCTTCTCCAAGAATTGTTTCAACCATTATAGCGGCTGTATTTTTGTTTATTAGTTTCTGCATTTTTTTGTGATTTCCAAACTCAAAGTGGTCAAAACCCGGAACTTTTGGTCCAAAGCCCTCTGTCATTTTTTTTGATCCACTAGCATTTATTGCAGCAATAGTTCTTCCATGAAATGAGTTTTTAATACATATAATTCTATTTTTGTTTGGTTTTCCAATAGAATAAAAATATCTTCTTGCAACTTTTATAGCTGCCTCAGTTGCCTCTGCACCACTATTCTGAAAGATTACAGCATCTGCAAATGTATTTTTTGTAAGTCTTTTTGCTAAATTTTCTCCCTCAGGAATTATAAATGCATTAGATACATGCCAAAGTTTTTTGGCTTGATCTTTTAATTTCCCATACAAATATGGATTAGCGTGTCCGAGAGAGTTTACAGCTATTCCCTGAACAAAGTCTAAATACTTTTCTCCTTTTGATGAATAAAGAAAACTGCCAATTCCTTTTTTAAAAGATAAATTTCTTCTTTTATAGTTATTTGCTAAAGAGCTTTTATTCATTAATTATAAATTTGTTTAATATTGGTTTTTACTAATCGTTATATTGCAACCATAGGTTATTATTATATAAATTATTAACTTGTTAAAAAAACCAAAATTTGTCTTGTATTTTAGGTTATTTATGTTTCAACATAATGTTATATAAATAATATAAACTACAAAATGTAGTAAAATATGAGCTGGACAGAAGAAAAAGTTAATAAATTAAAAGAGTTATGGGGTAAGGGCCAAACTGCAAGTCAGATAGCAGAAATAATCGGCGGTATCAGCAGAAATGCAGTTATTGGTAAAGCTCATAGACTAAATTTGTCCGCAAAAATAAAAACTAGATCAGCTATTAATCTTAACAATTCTCGGAAAGCAAATGAAAATATCAATGCAAAGAAAGGAAGAAAAAGTAAATTTAGATCTTTACTTTTAGATAAAAATTTCGAACCAGCTAAAAATTTACAACTTGAGGAACTTACAGAGGATACCTGCAAATATATGGAGGGGCATCCAGATGAGGAAAGTTCATCTTTTTGTGGAAGAAAAACTGTAGAAAAGTTTTCGTACTGCCCACTTCATTTAATGGTTGTTTTCCAACCAAAAGGTAAAAAAGATGATGTTGTTGAAAAAGATGATGAGGTTCCGCAGTTCATAGAGAAAAAAATTAAATCAGCCTAATTTAAGATCTTTTCTTTAGCTTTCTTAAATTCCTCATCTGAAATAATGCCCTGCTCTTTAAGTTTATTTAAATCATTAATTTGATCAATGAAATTAGGATTAGATTTTGAGATGTTTGCATTTTCCTCGGTATCACTTATAGCTATTTTTTCATCCTCAGATTTATGTTTCATATTTTGTTTTGCCTCTATACCTCTACTAATGGCTTTTCCTGAAATTATTAAAACTGTAGCAAAAATAATGATTGCAATACCAAAAACTAAATAATTTAACATTAAGTGATCTCCTGATTATTTTTTCTAGTATATTGACCGCCTGATCTCCAATTATAACTATATTTTTCTATCTCATCTTCAAACTTTTTATTTGCACCTAATCCAAGATCAAAGTTAGTTTTATACTTCTTTGTAGGTATGTTGTCATATCTCAATAGTATTAATTGATCAGAGGTTAACAATGGTTTAGGTAAAAGTCCTAAAAATAAGGCCGTAATTTTTGCAATCGGCAAAGGCATTGGAATTAATAAACGTTTTTTACGAATAGATTTTAATATTTTTTTTAGAATTTCTTTGAACGTAAATTCCTCGGGACCTACACATTCTATAATCTCATTTTTAATTTCTTTAGAAATTATCTGGAATATTATTTCTGTTAAATCTGAGACATGTATTGGATAAAATTTTGTTTCACCATTATAATATAATGGCATAAACGGTAGTTTAGATAAAAGAGACATAAAATTTGTTGTAAAATTATCATCAATTCCATAAACAATTGATGGTTTTAAAATTAGTGAATTTTTGAAGTTTTTTCTTACATTTATTTCTCCATCTAACTTACTTTTTGCATAAATACTGTCTAGAGCATTTTCAACTCCTAATGCAGAAACGTGAATGAATTGATCAATTTTTTTTTCTTTTGCAATTTTTGAGAGAATATTTGGAAATTTTGAGTGTATCTTATTAAATTGACCTTTTTTTTTTTCATATAAAATACCGACAAGGTTTACACATATAGAGCAACCATCAAATAAATCCTTAATTTTTTTCTCATCAAGGCTCTCCAATTCTACTAAGTCTAAATATCCTGGATTGGCTTGAGTTTTTAATTTAAAGCCTTTTTGGTGAATATTCCTTGTAACAGCTACTACTTTATAGTTATTTTTAGTAAGTTTACGAATAAGATTTCGTCCAATATTTCCTGTAGCTCCAAAAACTAGAATTTCTTTAAGTTTCATATATATAGTTTTCTCAAATGAATTTGGATATTAAATTACATAAGTTCGATTTACCAGATGATTTAGCTTTTAGTGACAAAATTGCAATCGATTGCGAGTTCATGGGACTAAATGTCGAAAGAGATAGACTGTGTTTAGTTCAGATTTCTAATGGAAATAATGATGCTCATATTATTCAATTGGACAAAGAAAATTATAATGCCCCAAATTTAAAAAAACTATTAAATGATAAAAATATAAAAAAAATTTTTCATTTTGCTAGAGCAGATATGCTTTTCATTAAAAAATATTTAAAGGTGGATGTCCAAAATATAGAATGTTCTAAAATAGCTTCTAAATTAGCTAGAACTTTTTCAGATAAACATGGGTTAAAAGATCTTATAAAAGAATTTATAGGCATAGATGTGAATAAACAATTGCAAACGTCTGACTTTGGTGGAGAACTCACAGAAAAACAACTTAAATATTGTGCCAATGATGTAATTCACTTACATAAGATTTTTGAGGGCTTAGAAAAAATATTAATCCGGGAAAAAAGAATAAATCTCTACAAAAGCACAATTAATTTTATAGCAACCAGAGTTGATCTGGACCTAGCTTCATTCAAGGACGATATTTGGTCTCATTAATGAAAAAGATAAAATATAAAATTATTGCCAAGAAAGTAATTCAAAATGAAATTGAAGGATTAAAAAAATTAAAATTGTCGATTGGACCTTCTTTTGATCAAATAATTAAAGTTATATTGAATTGTAAACATGGAAAAGTGATTGTATCTGGTGTAGGAAAAAGTGGAATTATAAGTAAAAAATGGGCTGCAACTTTTTCATCTACTGGAACACCTTCATTCTTTATGGATGCCTCTAATGCATCTCATGGTGATATGGGTCAAATAAATTCTAATGATGTTGTAATATTAATTAGTTTGAGTGGATCATCAAATGAATTAAAAAATATAATTCAATTTTGCTCAAGAAACAGGAGTATTAAACTAATTGGAATTACATCAAATAAACAATCACTATTGTATAAAAATTCAGATATTAAAGTATTAATTCCAAATGTGAAAGAAGCTGGACCTGGAAATTTTGTTCCAACTTCAAGCACAACAAATCAACTTGCTCTTGGTGATGCAATTGCAATTACATGCATGGTTGCAAAAAAATTTGGCAAATTAGATTTTAAAAAATACCATCCAGCAGGATCATTGGGCACAAAATTAAAAACTGTTGCAGATATTATGTTAAAAGGGAACAAAATTCCTTTTGTTAATCATAATATTACAATGAAAAAAGCAATAAATTTTATTTCAAAAAAAGGTTTAGGTGTATTATTCGTAAGAAAAAATAAATTTACAGTTGGTATTTTAACTGATGGTGACATTAAAAGAATAAACCAAAGAAATTTAGATTTTCAGAGAGTTAAAATAAATGATGTTATGAAAAAAAATCCAATAAGCGTAGAAAAAGATACTTTGGCTGTAAAAGCTTTAGAGATAATGAATACTAACCGTATTACAAGTTTATGTGTTCATAGTGGAAAACGAAAAAATATAACTATTGGAATATTACATATCCATAACATTCTTAACGCTAACATAAGCTAGATGTCAGCGAAAACTGCAATTCAATTAGTTATTTTAGTGATTATCTTTGTTATTGTTGCTGGCGTTTATATTAAATATTTTTCGAAAGAAAGAATTGTTGTTGACCAAATGCCTCAGCAAAACGAGAGAACAATAAATACTAATTCAGAAGAAAAAAACAAAACTGATTATCAAAAAGAGGTTGTTAATTCAGCTAATATAGATGAATCAAGAAAGGAAAAAAAAACTGAAACAAACAAAATAGATTTAGAAAAATCAAAAGAAAAAAAGGCTGAAAAGGGAAATTCAAAATCAGTCGCAAATAAAATTGATTCTGATATGTTAAATACTGTAAAGAATGTTGAATACTTAACTGCAGATAAGAATGGCAATAAATACAAAATTTTAGCAACATCTGGAAAAACTAATCAGAATGATAAAAATATCTTAGATCTTGAAAATGTTAGTGGCGAGATTACCTCTAATGAGAGATCTACAATATATATAATTTCAGACTTTGCTGAATATAATTCATCAACTCTTGGTTCAAAATTTTACAAGGATGTGGTAATAAATTATGAAGACAATCAAATAAATTGCGATAATTTTGATATAAATATGGATACAAATATTGCAATAGCATATAACAATGTTGTGGTAACTGATCCTAATTCAACTATGAGGGCAGGAAAAATAGCCTTAAATATAGAAACTAAAGAAATAGATATAAATCCTGATAAAAGTGAAAAAGATAAAATACAAATAAATACTGAGCAATAATGGCAGTTATAAAAAAATTCAGAATTAAAAGTTTTAAAGAACAGGAAACGCTTGTTGAATTAAATAAAGTCTCGATGTTTTACAACAAAAGACAAATATTAAATAATCTCAACCTAAAGATTAATAGAAACGAGGTATTAGGAATGCTTGGTCCAAATGGTGTTGGAAAATCTACAATTTTTAATATCATCACAGGATTGAAAGATCCTAGCTATGGAAAAGTTTTAATTAATAACGTTGATTGTACAAATATTCCAATTTACGAAAGAGCAACAAGATTTAAACTTGGTTATGTTCCACAACATGGTGGCTTTATTCAGGATTTAAATCTTCATGAAAATTTGAAACTTGTTGCAGAAATTCATGTTAAAGAAAAAGATCTTAGACAAACAAAAATTGAGAAAATTATTTCTCAGTTTGAATTCGACTCTCTTTTAAAAATTAAAGCAAAACACTTGTCAGGAGGTCAAAAAAAAAAATTGGTTATTGCAATGGCTTTAATAAATGATCCAAATATTTTGCTACTAGACGAACCATTTGCAGCTTTAGATATATTGACGATTAAAATGTTACAGGAAATTATTGTAAATTTACAATCAATGGAAAGAATTACAGTAGTTGTATGTGACCACCAAGCGAGAGATCTTTTAAGCTGCGTTGATAGAGCAATAGTATTATCAAATGGAAAAATTATTGCATCTGGAAGTCCGAGTGAGATAATCAATGATACAAATGCAAGATCAGCTTATTTTGGTGATGAATTCAAAATAAACTAATCCATAAATGCCAAACCAGATAAAAATATTTAACAAAATTAAACCATTTAATAAAACAATAGAAGTATCATCAGATAAAAGTCTATCTATCAGGGCAATTTTGTTGGCGAGCCAAGCTATTGGTGTTTCTACAATATCAAATTTACTGGAATCTGAGGATGTATTAAATGCAATTAGATGTATAAAAAAACTTGGTATCGAATGCAAGAAAGTAGGAAATAAATATAAAATTCTTGGATATGGATTAAACGGCTTTAATATAAAAAAAAAAACAACAATCTGCGCAGGAAACTCGGGAACACTTGCACGGTTGATATTAGGTTTATTGGTAAAATCAGAAAAAACTGTAAAAATTATTGGAGATAAAAGTCTGTCCAAAAGGGATTTTTCAAGAGTAACAGAGCCATTAAAAAAATTTGGGACAAATATAAGATCAAAAACAAACTCATTACCAGTTGAAATATTAGGTACTAACTTTTTAAGACCAATAAATTATTTTGAGACAAGAGGAAGTGCGCAATGTAAAAGCTCTGTAATGCTTGCAGCTTTAAATACTCCTGGAACCACTATTATAAAAGCAAAAAAATCAAGAAATCATACTGAACTTTTATTTAAATATTTAAAATTACCAATCAAAATAAAATCAAATAAAAATTTTGATTTTATAGAAGTTAATGGTCTAAAGCAATTTGATGCATTTGATTATGATGTTCCAGGAGATATTAGTTCATGTGCTTTTTTTATAGTCTTAACTGCTCTTTCAAAAAATTCAAAAATTAGAATTAAAAAAATTAATATCAATAAAAGTAGAACTGGAATAATTACAATTTTAAAAAAAATGAATTGCAAAATTAGTTTAAAAAATAAACAAATGTATAAAGGAGAGGAAACATCTGACATAGTTGTTGAGAGTTCAAAAAATATTAAAGGTTTTAATTGTCCTTCATATTTAAATAGTGCTGCGATAGATGAATTCCTAATAATTTTTTTAATAGCCGCAAAAGCAAAAGGTATATCTAGCTTTAAAGATTTAGGAGAGCTGAATAAAAAAGAAAGTCCAAGATTAGATATTGCTATAAGTTTTCTAAAGAATATTGGAGTTAAAGTTGAGAGAAAAAAGGATAATCTTAAAATATTTGGTAATCCTAATATCGAGATCAACAAGAATATTTATATTAAAAATTATTTAAAAGATCATAGAGTTTTTATGATGTCTTGTATCGCTGCATTATCGTTTGGTGGTAAATGGGAAATAAACGATAAAGACTCAATTAATACATCATTTCCCACATTTCTTAAAATTTTAAAAAAATTAGGAGCTAGCATAAACTGAAAAAACTAAATAGAAATATTGAATTTAAGATTGCAGCAGATGGAAGTAGTGCTTCTGGGAAAACAACTGGTGGTAAGCAAATTGCAAAAAAATTAAATATGAAATTCCTTTCAAGTGGAACCTTGTATAGATTTTGTGCTCTTAAAGTTTTAGAGAATAAAAATAAATATAACGTAAGATTTATTGGTAAAATTGCAAAGTCCATAACTTTAAAAAAATTACAAAATAAAAAACTTTATAATCCTGAGGTAGCAAAATTATCATCAATTATTGCAAAAAAATCTTATGTTAGAAAAGCTTTAAAAAGTTTTCAAAAAAATTTTATTAATAAGTATAGATTAGTTGTTGTTGAAGGAAGAGATATAGGTTCAAAAATAATGCCCACAGCGGACTTAAAACTTTTCTTCACGTGCTCTACAAAAGAAAAAGCAAAAAGAAGACTTAAAGAGTTTAAAAGTCTAAATAAAAAGATAACTTTAAAACAAGTCGAAAAAGCTTTAATTCAAAGGGATAATGAAGACACTAAAAGAAAAATTAGTCCCTTGATTATGACCGAAAATGCTGTATTAGTCGACACCACTAAATTAACTATTAAACAAATGGAGGCAAAACTTACTAATTTAGTGAGAAGTTCTATTAAAGAAAAATATGGAAATTTATAAAGATTTAAGCTCACCAGCCACTCAACAGTTTGAAAAATTACTTAACAGCCAGTTATCAAAAGACAAGATAGAAGAAGGCAAAATAATCGAAGGAAAAATTACCAAAATAACTGACAAATATATATTTTTATTCATACCCGGTCTTAAAAGTGAACCTGTTATTGACATCAATGAAATGAAAATGATTGGTATGCAAGATAAAGTTGTGGAGGGTGCAACAGTATCTGTTCTGCTTGAAAAGATTGAGGATAAAAATGGTGACGTTATAGTTTCAGCGCAGAAAGCACAAAAAATAAAAGGCTGGTACGAGTTAGAGAAGGCTTATGAAGATAATCTGTCAATTAATGGAAAGATCACATCTAAATGCAAGGGTGGTGTAATAGTTGAACATTTAGAGACAGGTTCACTCATGTTTTGTCCTGGATCACAAATTTCTGATAAGCCAATGAAAAATATTGATCATTTAATCGGTGTGGAACAAAAATTTGCAATTATTAAGTTAGATAAGATCAGAGGAAATGCGTGCGTATCTAGAAGGCAAATAGTGTCTTCCCATAAAAAAGAGGACAAAGCAAAAATAATAGAAAAATTTAAAGTTGGTGACATTATTAAGGATGCTGTAGTTAAAGGTTATTCATCTTTTGGATGTTTTTTTGAGGTTAACAACGAAATTGACGTATTAGTTCATCTGCAAGAAATTTCCTATTCAAGGGTAAACCACCCTGATGAAATTTTTAATATTGGTGAAAAGCATGATTTGAAAGTTATTTCGATTGATATGGATAAACTTCAAATTGGCTGTTCAATTAAACAATTATCTCCAGATCCTTTTGAACATATTTCAAATTATGAAACTGGAAAACCATATAAAGTTAAGGTTGTAAAAATCACAGATTATGGTTGTTTTTGTGAACTTGAGCCAGGCTTAAGCACGCTATTGCATAGTAGCGAAATTAGCTGGACGAAGAAGAATACTTCGCCAAAAAAACTTTTTAAAGTTGGTGATCAGATTGATTGTGTAATTACTGAAATTGACAAGGATAAAAGAAGAGTTGCTATTTCACACAGACTTACAACTGAAAATCCATTTACAGCTTTAGAAAATAAACATCCCGTTGGTACAGACATCAATGGAGTTGTAACAAGTGCAAACGAATATGCGCTTTATATAAAACTTGGTGATTTCGATATTGATGGCTTCTTACATTCAAATGATCTTTCATATATTGGAAAACCTGAAGATGAATTAAAAAAATATAAAAAGGGAGATAAATTAAAAGTTAAAATTTTAGAAATTAAAAAAGACGATCAAAAAGTAAGAGTTGGTCTAAAACAACTAGAAAAGGATCCATTTAGTTGGTTCAAAGATAAAAAAGTAAATGATACAATCACTGTCCAAGTTACATCGTCTGATAGCAAAGGTTTAATGGTAAAACCAGAGGGATGCGACCTAGAATTCATAATTAAGAAATCTCAAATAGCAGTAAATTCAGCAGATGCAAGGCCCTCAAGATTTGTTGGTGGAGAACGAATTGATGCTGCAATAGCAGAATTAAATTTTGATAAAAGAAAAGTAAGTTTAAGTATTAAACTGCTAGAGGAACTTCAAAACAAAGAGGCAGTTAATAAATTTAGCTCGCCACTTTCTGGAAAAAACCTTCCGTTCTCATCACTTTCTGAAAAGTTAGACGATAAAAAGAAAAAGGAAACTGAATAAAATTAAATTGTCAGTAGTAAAATCAGATTTAATAAAAGAACTTGCAGACAACTACCCAAATTTTCTTAGAAAAGACTTAATCAAGTTGGTTGATGTAATTCTTTATGAAATACAAAATTCATTAAAGCGTGGAGAAAGGGTTGAATTAAGAGACGTTTTTACATTAGATCCTAGGATACAAAAAGAGGGCATAAGACGAAATCCAAAAACTGGGGAAAAAGTATTTGTAAAAGAAAAAAAGAATATTTTATTTAAAATGTCGAAAGGATGGGCCAACAAAATAAATGAAAAAGAGTAAGATATTCGTTGCTTGTGACACCACAAATACAAAAAAAATTCAAGAGATAATAAATAAAACAAACAATTCCAAAATAAAGTTTGGATATAAGTTTGGTCTTGAGTTTTTAAATTCTAAAAATGGAAGAAGGTTTGTATCAACAATAAAAAATAAAACAGTTTTTGCTGACTTAAAACTTCATGATATCCCAAATACCTGTGCATCTACTATTAAAGCAATTAAAGATTTAAAAGTTAATTATTTAACAATACATATAAGTTCCGGTTTTGATGCACTAAGAGCTGCAAAAAAAGTATCAGGGAAAATTAAATTGATTGGCGTAACAATTTTAACCTCATTAGACAATAGGGCTTTGAAAGAAATTGGATTTAATAAGGATGTTAAAAAAATAGTTCATCATCAAGCAAGATTAGCAAATAAAGCTAAACTTGATGCCATAGTATGCAGTGCCCAAGAAGTAAAAATTGTCAAAAAAGTATTTAAAAAAGAAATAATAACTCCTGGGATAAGATTTAGTTCAAATACAAATGATCAAAAAAGAACTTTAACTCCAAAACGAGCATTTAAAAATGGTAGCGATTGGCTAGTTATAGGAAGACCCATTACAAAAGGAAATATTAAAAAAAATATCCAAAAATTAATAAAACACTTAAATTAAAATGGATGCAAAGATTTGTGGTGTCAAAGATCCAAAAACTTTAGACTATATAATTAATCACAATCACCCCCCAAAGTTTATAGGATTTATTGCTAATTATCCTAAATCAAAAAGATATTTAGAATTTAATCAACTGAAAAAAATTTCAAATGTTGACAAAAAAAATATCAATTTTGTTTGTGTATTGGTTGATCCTGATGACGAAATACTTGAAAAAATAAATAAGTTAAATTTTGATTATCTACAACTCTATAAAGTTTCACCAGATAGAACAAAAAAAATAAAAGAAATATTTAATATCAAAATAATAACTGCTCTTACAATAGAAGATATTAATGATGTTTTAATTTATAAACAATACGAGAAAATATCAGATATAATTTTATTTGATAGTAAAGGTTATGAAAAGTCTGTTGGCTTTAATCATGAACTGCTAAATGAAGTGCCCACATCAATAACTAAAATGTTGGCTGGCAACATTAAGTATAATGATAAGCTTGATAAATATATTAAAATAACAGATATTATTGATATCTCAGGAAGCTTGGAAACTTCTGGAGAAAAAGATATTTCTAAAATTAATATTTTTTTAAATAACATTAAAAAATTAAATGATGAAACTTAAAAAAAAAATTCCACTTATTGATCAACACGATAAATTTGGTTTTTGGGGTGGTAAATTTGGTGGAAGTTATATCCCAGAAACATTAAAAAAACCTGTAGATGATCTTACAAAAGAATTCTCTAAGTTAAGAAAAAATAAAAGTTTTATAAAAAAAAGGGACTTTTATTTTAATAATTACATTGGTGCTCCTACTCGTTTTATTAAATTAGAAAATCTTTCTAAACATTTAGGTGGTGCTCAAATTTGGGCTAAGGTTGTTTCTGACGCAAATGGTGGTGCTCATAAAATATATAATGCGACTGTTCATGCTTTGCTTTGTAAAAGTATGGGGAAAAAATACATTGTTGGAGATACTGGAGCAGGATACGCGGGCAAGATGTTAAGCATGGCTGCAAAAAAATTTGGACTTAAATGTAAAATATTTATGGGAGCCAAAGATATTAAACGTCAAAAGCCAAATTGCGATGCCATGAAAAAAAATGGTGCTGAGATTGTTCCGGTTACAACAGGAAGTCAAACTTTAGTGGATGCAGTTAGTGAATGTATGAGATACTGGGTATCAAATTGTGATACTACTCATATGTGTGTAGGTTCAACAGTTGGTCCAAATATATTTGTAAAAATTTGCGGCTGGAGCACAGCACAAATTTCAAGAGAATTAAAAAAACAAATAAAAATTAAATTCAACAAAATTCCAAAAAAAATTAAATTGATCAATTGTGTTGGTGGAGGTAGTTCAGCTTATGGGTTCTGGAGCGAATTTATTGATTTTCCAAAGTCACAAATTGAATTAGTAGGTGTTGAAGCAGGAGGTCCAAAAAACTCAAAATTACATGCCGCTCCATTAAGTAGAGGTGCAAAATTAGGTGTGCTGCATGGAGCAGCTTCATACGTTTGTCAAAATAATGAAGGACAAATAAATGAGACTGAATCGATAAGTGCTGGATTGGATTATCCTGGGGTAAGTCCAATACATTGTTTTCTAAAAGATACAAAAAGAGCAAGATATACATATGCAACAGATGAAGATGCATTGAATGCTTATAAACTTTTAACAAAACTCGAAAAACTTAATCCAAGTTTAGAACCCAGTCATGCATTTGCTGAGGCAATTAGAATTGCCCCAAGTTTAAATAAAGATACGGTTATAATAGTAAATTCATGTGGAGACGCCAAAAAAGACAGAGATATTTTAAAAAAAAGATTGGGAAAAAGAATATGATTAACCCAATAAACCTAGCGTTTAAAAATGCAAAAGAAAAAAAAAGGCCAGCTTTATTAACCTATACCGTAGCAGGCGATAACACTAAAAAGAAATCATTAGAAATATTAAAATCAATTTCAAAGGATGTTGATATTTGTGAAATTGGATTTCCTCACAACACACCGATAGCTGATGGAGGCCAAATTCAGACAAGCGCATATAGAGCACTAAAAAATGGATTAAAAATTTCCGATGTATTTCAAATAGTGAATGATTTTAAAAAAACAAAAAATTCAAAACCTGTAATATTGATGGGTTATTACAATATGATTTATCAATATGGGGAAAATAATTTTATAAAAAAATGTAAAAGTTCTGGGGTAAATGGATTAATTGTTGTTGATTTACCTTGGCCGGAAAATAAAGGATTTGCAAGAAAGTGTAAATCTAAAGCTATTAGCTTTGTTCAATTACTATCTCCTACTACATCAAAAGAAAGACTAAAAAACATAATAAAAGATTCTCATGATATGATTTACTATATAAGCATGTTATCAACTACAGGAGGAAAGCTTAAAGTAACTCCAAAACAAATTTTAAATAATTATAATAAAATAAAAAAAATTGATCCAAAAAAGAATTGTGTAATTGGCTTTGGAATAACTGAAAAAACTATTGCAAAGTTAAGATCTGCTGACGGATTGGTGGTTGGAAGTGCTATTTGCAAAGAAATAACAAGGAGTTTAAACAATAGACAAAATCCTGTCACAAATGTAAGTAAAGTGGTGGCTAAATTAAAAAATAAAATTTCATGAACTGGTTAACAAAAGCAATTAAATTTGGTGAAAAAATAAAAAAGGTTTTAAAGAAAAGACCTTCAAAAGAAGATATTGAGAATTCAGATTGGACGAGTTGTTGCAAAGGTCCTGTTTTAAAAAAAGAACTTGAAGATAATTTATGGGTATGTGGTTCTTGTGGTAAACACCATCGAATAAGTTGTAGACAAAGATTTGACATTTTATTTGGTAAGAATGCTTATGAAATTCTTGAAACGCCTATACCAGCTGAAGATCCTTTAAATTGGGTCGATACAAAATCTTATAGAGATAGGTTAAAGTCCGCTAGAAAGAAAACTAATCAGAACTGTGCTGTAATGATTGCAAGAGGAAAAGTTGATGGAATTGAAATCACTGCTGGTGCAATTAATTTTGATTTTATTGGTGGATCAGTGGGAGCAGCGGAAGGAGAGGCTATTATTTACGGTGCTCAACATGCAATTGATAATCAAAATCCATATGTTTTCTTTCCTTGTGGGGGTGGCCAAAGAATGTTCGAGTCGCCTATTGCACTAGCAAATATGACTAGAACAACCTTGGCAATTAATGAATTAAAGAAAAATAATTTGCCTTACTTAGTTTGTTTTACTGATCCAACTGCAGGAGGTATCACAGCATCATTTGCAATGTTAGGTGATATTCATTTTGCTGAACCTGGATGCTTGATTGCATTTGCTGGTAAAAGAGTAATTCAAGCAACAGTTAAAGAGGAATTGAGCTCAGACTTTCAAACGTCAGAGTTCGTCGAAAAACATGGATTTATTGACAGAGTTGTTCAAAGGAAAGACATAAAAAAAGAAATCAGCACCCTTTTATCAATATTGCTTAAGAGAGAAACTGAGTTAAATTCAGAAAAATTAAATGACTCTTCAGACAATATTGAACCGCTTACAAAAGCTGCATCCTAAAGAAATAGATTTAAGTCTAGATAGAGTTAAAAATCTTTGTAAAAAACTTGGTAATCCTCAAAAAGATTTAAAATATATTTCTGTTGTTGGAACAAATGGAAAGTATTCAACAATTCAAGCGCTAAGATCAATTTTGAAAGAAGCCAACATTAAATGTAATATTTATACTAGCCCCCATATTCAAAGAATCAATGAAAGATTTATATTTAATGATGAGGAAATTTCAGATCCTGATCTATCAGATTTATTAGTACAAGTTGAGGAAGTGAACAATAGGGAGGAAATTACTTATTTTGAAATTTTAACCGCAGCCTATTTTTTTCATGCAAGCAAATATAGGGAAAATATAAATATAATTGAAAGTGGTTTATTTCACAGATTTGATGCAACTAACATAATTGATAAAAATATATTAAGTGTTGTTACTACTATAGGCTTAGATCATTTAGATTGGCTTCCTAAAAATGAACAAACCATTGAAAAAATTATTTACGAAAAAACATCAGCTCTATTAAATTCTAAAATTGTTGTCGCCAAACAAAGTAGTGATGATACACAAGAATTAATAAAACAATCTTTATCCTCAAATGAAGCAAAAAAGATCATATTTAATGATAATTTTAGTTATTCAATTAATGAAAATGAATTTATTTATTTTGAAGATGAGTTTGGAGGAATAAAATTACCTCAACCAAATTTAATGGGACAATTCCAAATTGATAATTCAGCTACAGCAGTTGCAGCTGCTAGAAATCTAGATTTAAATATAACTGATGAAAATATTAAATCTGGAATTACAAAAATTAAAAGTATTGCAAGACTTCAAGAGATTAAATCAGGTAAATTAAAGGATTTATGTAAAAATAATCAACTATTTGTTGATGGATCTCATAATCCTTTGGGAGCAAAAGTATTAAATGATTATTTACAAACACTGAAATGTAAAAAACATATTATTTTAGGTATGATGGCTAATAAAGATCATGAAGAATACATAAGCTATTTTAAGAATATTTCTTCATTAACAACAATAGATATTCCAAATCATCCTAACTCAATTAAAGGTAAGGATCTGAAAAATAAGTTAAATAAATTTCCTAATTTAAATTATGAAAAATCTATTGAAGATGCTTTAAAGAAAATTTCTAGTGACAAAGATGACATCATACTTATCACAGGATCTCTTTACCTCGCTGGGGAAGTTTTAAATTTAAATTAGATATTTTCTTTTATCCAAGAAACAATATCTGATTTTGGTGTTGCTCCAACTTTAGTCGATTTTAACTCTCCATCTTTGAAAAGTAACATTGTAGGTATACCTCTGACACCATATTTTGTTGGCGTATTAGGCTCTTCATCAATGTTATGTTTTGCAATAGATACATCTTTTGCCATTTCATCTGAGATTTCCTCTAAAATCGGTCCTACCATTTTGCATGGTCCGCACCATTCTGCCCAAAAATCAACTACAATTGGTTTGGATGATTTTAAGACTTCTGTATCAAAATTTTCGTCTGTAATTTTTAATGTTGCCATATGGTTTATATATAAATTTAATTTTTTAATTCAATACTAAATATAGATATGTTCAAATTATCCACATCATGCATTTTCATATTTTTTCTGTATTGACATCGCATAATTATTAAATTCATCAAGAAGATTTAATTTTTCTTCGTCATTTTCATTTGTATATTTTTCTCTTAAAGTATCTATCTCAGTATAAAGAGTAGGAATTGTCCACCATTTTTCTTTTCTTTCACTTAATACTCTTTTAGCGATATCTCTTTTCATAGATTTAAGAATATCAGGCGGTAATGTGTCAGGTGCCTCTTGATAAATAATTTTTTTTCCAAAACCAACCAATCTATCATCATCAAATTTATCTAATAACTTTAATTTATCTTTCCACGATGCAGCATGCCAGGCTGGGAATAATGCGGTATCTTTGTTTGAAGTAAACTTTGTATAAATACTTTCTTCAGCATAAACATCTTCTTGTGATTTTGATTGTTCTTTTTCCTCTGCCACTTCTCTTAAAGCAACAAGAATATTTTGAGAAAATTTTTCATTTTTTTGAACAATTTCTGCTCTTTTCTTTATTAAACTTTTATCCATTGCATTATAGGGTTCTGCTTTTATTCCATGTTTTGCATCAACAATAATTGGTGCTTTATTTGATCTAATAGTTCTTAAAAACTTAGGTGATTTTTTCATTTCTACTTTTAATTCATTTATTGATAAATTTAACAATTGCTCAACATCTGTTCTTAAATCAACAGAATAATACCAACCTTGGTAGATTGGATGCATGCAATATTTTGGATGCAGCGGAACCACTAAATGAAGCCGTGACTTTCCATAATAATATTCGTTTAAAGTAAAAATATCACCTTTTTTAATAATAGTTTCAGTATCAGATTTATTCGCTGTCTTTAAAAAGTCATTCCAAGTATGTCCTTGTTTTTTTTTAACAATGCTTAATACTTTAGCAGTCATCTCTGCATCAGCTAGTGCTGAGTGAGCATCGCTTGAGTCTATTCCTTGCATACGTGCAAGCGATTCTAATTTAAATACTGCATTATTCTTTTCATTGAATTCTACCTCTAAAATATTTGGATCTACTGCATAAGCTGCTCGAGCAATATTAATTCCATCATGTCTTTTATTTGGAGCTGCATTGGTTAAATAGGGATATCTTATTCCTTTAAAGAATTCTTTTCTGATCATTTCATCATCAAACCCAATATTTGACCAACCAAGAAAAATTGCGGGACTCCATTTTTTGAAGATTTTCTCTACCTCGGCCAACATTTGATAATGGCTTAAGTTAGCTTGTGTAAGTTGTTTAATTGAAGTTTTATTTACTATTAACGCCATCGCCTGAAAAATTTCACCTTCTGGCAAACGACATCGTAGATTAAATCTATCTTTTTCTTTGAAGTTTTCATCAACAAGTAATCCACCGATTTCAATTATGCTACCAAAGTCCGTGCTGGCGCTTGATGATTCTATATCCCAAATTGCTAAATTCATATTTTATTCCTTAAATTAGCTAAGTTTTGATGGGTATTTGTAAAGTTTTTATTTAAACTAAACCGTTTGCATCTAAACAAGTAGCTTCTAGTTAGTAATATCTCTTTTATGAATTGGAAAGTTAAAGTCAAGATATATTATTCATTTCGTAAAATTTTTTTACCCTTCCCATAAATAAATTTTGATACATTTCTAATTCGGCACCTTCAATTTTAAATTCTTGAAATAAATTATCTTTAGTACATAGAAGTATTATTCCTGCTTTCATTTTTGTTCGATGTACTACATCGTGAGCTAAAGTGTATGCTCCCAGTTGTAGAAAATAATCTTGAATATAATCAACTTTTTTTGGTTTATTTGCTTGTTTAAAATCTACAACAACATCTTTTCCTTCATAAAAACCAATAAGGTCGGCAGTCCCTGCGTATTGTTCAGGGTAATAAAGTGTTTCCTCCATACCATAAATTTCATGTAATCTTCCTTTGATTCCTTTTTCAATTATTTCTTTTGCCATATTTTTATATTGTTCATTCGTTTCAAAAAAACTTTCGTTAATTCTTCCTCTTAAAAAATCTTCAATGTATGAATGCATGGATGTGCCTCTGGTTGAAGCTTCGGTTTTTATTCTATTAGCTTCTTTGTGACCTACTCTTTCTTTCCAATTTGCAAGAGCTGCTTTTTCTTCCTCAGATTTGGTAGCACTTAAAATACTTGTTACACTTGGTAATTTTTCATCTCCAAATAAATATTTTCTATATCCGTTCTCTATTGATCTTGATGACTTTGGGTAAGTAAATTTATTATTCCACTCCATTAAATTTCTTATATTTGGATTTAAACTAAAAATGAAACTAATTTTTAAGTTGTTTTGGATGGTTCTCTATTCTTTCAACGTTTTCAGTTTTTATAGCTTTTTCTATTTGTTCAGGATCTTTAATGTTTTCTAGCGTTCTTGTAATTGATCTAGCGTCCGTTCCAAACTTATCAACAACAGTCATCGCTTCTTCTAATTTTTTTCTAAGTGAGATTATATTATCAAAATGTTTAGCAAATCTTGTACTTATTGTTTTTAAATGATTATAAATTTCAGTTGCGCCCTTTTGAACTTTTAGAGATTGAAAACCCATATGTAGAGATTGAAGATATGCTGAAAGTGTATTTGGTCCACAAATTACAACTTTATATTTTTTCATTAGTTCTTGGGTTAATAACTCTTTAGTACTTGGATCTTGATATTCAGTTAACTCTTTATACAAACTTTCGGTAGGAGCATATACAATTGCAAAATCTGTTGTTTTCGGTGGAACAATATATTTTTCATTCACACTTTTGGCTTTTGCTTTAAATGCAGATGCTAGTTTTGTTTTAGCATCCACGACTGCTTTTTTATCATCTGCATCATAGCCATCTGTAATTGCTTTATATTTTTCAACTGGGAAATGAGAGTCTACTGGAACCAAAACATCTCCTTGAAGTTTAATTGCAAATTCAACATTCTCACTGGTACTCTCCTTCATCTTCACATTTGTCATAAATTGTGACGCTGGCAATAAATCTTTTATTAAAGCATCCAAACTAAATTCAGCTAAAACTCCATATTTTTTAACACCTGCTAAGATTTTAGTTATGCCTTCTTGGCTTTGATTTAATAATTGTACTTGCTGATTAAAATTTCCAACTTTTTCATCCACTTTTGTAAGTGCCTCAGTCATGTCTTTTGTAACACCAGTTGACAGGTTATTAAATGAGGTCGACATTGCGCCAAGTGAGTTATTAATAGTAGAATTAAGCGTATCTTTTAAACTTGAAATTTCTGATTTTAGATTTGCAATTTCCACTTCTTCCTTTTTTTCGTCTTTTTTTTGGTTAGATTTCAAATTTATGAACAGTATTGCTAAGGCAACACCAAATATTAAAATTAGAATAATTAATAAAATTACATCCATGATTCGTAAGTAGTTACTAATAATAAGACTAAAGTTTTTTATTTTGAAATCAAATTAATAACTTTTTTAATTCCCTGAATTTTCACACTTTTTTTAGATATCAGTAAACAAGCTTGAGATTTTAAAATTTCACCATCTTTAAGAATTCTAAGATTGTTGGCTTTTAGGGTTTCACCAGTTGATGTTATGTCAGTTATGATTTCAGAAGATCCTGTAAATGGATAAATTTCTGTTGCACCAAGACTTTTAACTAACTTAAATTGAGTTACACCTCTTTGAAATAGAAATTCCCTAGTTAAGTTAGGATATTTAGTTGCAACTCTTAATCTACTTTTCTTTTTATCTTTAAACTCAAAAGCTATTTCTTCTAAATCAGCTAATGTCTGAACATCAATCCAATCATTAGGTATAGCTATTACCAGTGTTGCATCCCCAAAGTTATATTTTTTTTTAACTAAAATTTGTTTTTGAATATTAATTTCACTTTCTTTCAATAAATCATAACCTGAGAAACCAATATCTAAGGATCCATCTCCTAATCTTTCTACAATCTCTCTTGCGTGCAGGTAAGTAATATTGATATTTTTATATCCTTTAATATATCCAAATAAATCTCTCTCTCCTCGTTCAGATAAAAGTTTTAATTTGTTTTTTGAAAAAATTTTTAAAACGTCTTTTCTTAATCTTCCCTTGCTTGGTATTCCAATATTAATCATTTAAATTTATTGCAGCTCCTACCGCTGGTATTTTTTTGTTTGATCCAAGATCTCCAATTAAATTATCGTACCTACCACCGTTGATAATATTTATATTTTTAGATTTTTTTTTAATTTCAATTTTAAATACAAGGCCAGTGTAATATTCCAATTGTCTTCCAAACGAAGCTGAATATCTAATATTTAATTTTGAGATTTTGTTTTTAGTTATTGGAAAATAGTTATTCTCAACTCGTAAATTAATTTTATTTTTTTTAAAAAAATAATTTAATTTATTTGCTGCTTGATCTATTGAACATTTTATTTTGAGAAATTCTTTAATAATTTTTGCAACATTTTTCCCTTTTTTGGCTTTTCTTGGATCTTTTATTTTATTATTAAACCTTTTTAAAATTTCATTAACAGATCTTCCTGCAATCATTTTGTGTTGATCTTGCTTAAGCATTTGTTGATATCTTTTTTTATCAATCTCAACAATTGTCGGATCAACATCGGAATTAGTTTCAAGACGTTTTAATAATTCATTAAAATAATTTTCTCTCCAAAAATGTCTTTGAAGTCTTAATCTCCATCTCTTTGGTATATCCAATTTATTCAAAAGAAGCTTAAATATCTCTACATTGCCTATAGTGAGACTTCCTGAAGTATAGTTAATTTTTGATAAAGATTTAATTGCAGTTTCTATAATTTTTTTATCATCTTCTTTTTCTTTTTTTGAACCAATGATTTCAAATCCAATTTGATTTCTTATTATAGGATCTGATCTATTCAAGGTTTTCCTAAATGCTTGACCATTATAAAATACTTTTCTGGTACCTTTTTCATTATCGTTTAAATATTTTAAACAAGATGCAATTGTTAAGTCAGGTCTTAAACAAAGTTCATTTCCATTTTGATCATTAAAAGAAAATATAAATCTTCTAAAACTTTCACCCGATCTTTCAACTATGTGATTAGTTTCAATAACGGAATCAAGTTCTATATAATTAAATCCTTTTGATCTTACAGATTTAAGAATATTGTCAGATAAGTTTTTTGATTTCATTTATAAGTTCATTTCTACTTATTGATAACTGATCGTTTTCTTTTGAAGAGTTTAGTTTTTTTATTGTTAGTTTTTCATCTTTAAACTCGTTTTCACCACAAATAATCACTAAATCTAATTTTTTTCTATCAGCGTACTGAAGTTGTTTTTTAAGATTTTTGTTTTGATCTAAATATATTTCTGCAGGAATATTGTTATTTCTTAATTCATTTACTATTTCATAATATTTTTGGATAAAATTTTTATCTAAAATACATACTAGCACTGGTTTATTTTTATTTACTTTAATTTTTCCTAATTGATTAACAGCATATAAAAGTCTGTCTATACCGATAGACATTCCACTTCCTTTGTAATCAGCACCTTTAAATCTTGCAATTAAGTTGTCATAACGCCCACCACTTGCAACGCTACCAATATTTATTTCTTTACCTTTTGCATTTGTTACTTTGAAGTTTAAATTAGTCTCAACTAAGAACCCTGTATAGTAGCTAAGACCCCTAATTTTTGTAACATCAATACTAATTGAATCTTTATTGTTTCCAAAAGATAATACCTCAAATAACTCCTCTAATTCATTTATACCTTCAATTGACAAATCATTTTTTAGATTTGATTTTAAATCTTTTATCTCTTTTAAATTGAGAAAATTTATTATTTCTGAAACTTGGTTATCTGATAATTCACAACCTTTTGTAAAAGCGCCAGATTGATCTTTTCTTCCCGTTTTTAATAATTCTTCTACACCTTTAATTCCTAACCTATCTAATTTATCCATCGATTTTAGAACTTTGTATTGTTTATCTTCTTCAATTTTAAGATCATTGATTAAACCTTGTAAGATTTTTTTATTTGAAACATTGATAGTGAACTGTTCATCAGTAAGCCCAATTTTTTTAAATGACTCGCTAATAATATTGCATATTTCTGCATCTGCCTGTGATGGGTTTACATCTCCAATTATATCTGCATCCAATTGTGCAAATGATCGGAACCTAGCACTGTCAGCTTTTTCTTGTCTAAACACATTTCCATATGCAAATCTTTTGTAGGGAAAAACTAAATCTCTAAAATTCTCTGCACAAAAACGTGCTAAAGGAGCACTTAAATCATATCTTAATGTTAAAGATTCTTTTTCATTCACAAATGAAAAAACATCGCTCATAGGATTATTTTCGTCTTCTGCTAGAAATGATCCTATATTTTCGCTCTTTTCAAATTCTGGGGTCTCTAATTGCTCAAAACTATAGTTAATAAATACATCTTTTATAGTATCTACTAAGTTATTCTTAAGATTTAGTTCTTCACCCCAACGATCTTTGAAACCTTTAGGTAAAGAGGCTTGAAGTTTTTTTTCTTTGTTCATTTTTTGGTACACGGGGACAGATTCGAACTGTCGACCTTCGGTTCCACAAACCGCTGCTCTAACCAACTGAGCTACCCGTGCTCCTTATTATTGTTTTATACTAATTGTGGAAAAAATTAAATTTATAAATAATTAAATAGCTAGCATGCAGCCAGCATGAAAATGATGTCTGTGTGTACTTCTGGATGTTTTAATTTTTTTAATCATCGGTGAGTGGTTTAGCATTTTAAATCTAAAATGCAATACTGAATTGTATAGGAATAAAAATGCTAATTTAGCAATCTATCCCTATACAAATGTTTTAAATGAAATAAATTTTTAAGAAATTTTCTTTAAATTTACTGCGCTTGGACCTTTGTCTCCGTCCTGAATTTCGAATTCTATTGCATCATTTTCATTCAAAAAACGAAGCCCTGCTTCACGAACTGCGCTCGCATGAACGAAACAATCCTTTTCACCGTCTTCTCTTTCTATAAAACCGTAGCCCTTCTTACCGTTGAACCACTTAACTTTACCTTTTAATGTACTCATACTTATATTTTACTCTTTCTTATTAGTTTATTTACTCGCTAATTTACTTAGCAGTCGCTGAGTATAAGAAATTGCCAGATATAGCAAGATTATATTTAGTCTGGAATTATTTATTTTACCACCATGATGTGGTGGCTTCGGCGGGACTCGAACCAGCGACACAAGCCTTTTCAGGGCTCTGCTCTACCACCTGAGCTACGAAGCCATCATTTTAAGATCTAAAAATTATCCTACCTTTAGATAAATCGTAGGGACTAACTTCTAATTTAACTCTGTCCCCTTGTAAAACTCTGATACGGTTTTTTCTAAGTTTACCTGCAGTATGAGCGGTTACGTTGTGCCCATTGTCTAGCTTTACTCTAAACATTGCATTTGGAAGCAGGTCAGTTACGACGCCTTCAAATTCTAACGTATCTTGTTTTCCCAATTATTTACCTTTCATTCTAGATCTAATACTTTGAGCATGATTATCTAGATCTTCATACTCAGCGAGATGTGTAGCGGATTCTCCTAATTTCTCAATACCTTTTTTTGTAAGAGTTATATGGCTAATTTTTTTATAAAACTCACTTGAGTTTAATCCAGATGAATACTTTGCAGAGCCTAAGGTTGGTAAAACATGGTTAGTACCAACATTATAATCTGAAACAGCCATTGGAGAATATTTTCCAATCATAATACTTCCTGCATTATAAATTTGATTTAAATACTTTTTATAATTAGACACATTAATTTCTAAGTGTTCGGGAGCTACTTCGTTAATTACTTCTATTATTTGCTTATCAGTTTGAGCAAATACAATTAAGCCATTATTTTTCAAACTTTTTAAAACAACACTCTTTCTCTGAACTTTTTGTATCCTTCCTCTAATTTCAATATTAAATTTATTTACTAATTTTTTATCTTTCGTAATTAAAATACATTGTGAGTTAACGTCATGCTCTGCTTGACCAATCATAGAAGTTATAACTTGATTTAGATCAGTTTTTCCATCTGCTAATACACAAATTTCACTAGGCCCAGCTACCATTCCTTCTGTCCCAGCATCACCAAAAACCTCACGTTTACTTCTTGCGACATATATATTTCCAGGCCCAACAATTTTGTTCACTTTTTGAATATATGCTAAGCTTGCTATAGCTTGTGCCCCGCCCATTGAGTAAATTTCCTTAATTCCAACTTTTTTAGCCGCATAAATAACAGCGGGATTAAGTTTTCCATCAAGTTTTGGGTTAGCTAAAACAATTCTTTTAACACCTGAAATTTTTGCAGGGACTGCATTCATTAGTAATGTAGATGGTAAATTAGCTGGAACATAAATTCCCACTGACTGTAAAGGCACATGCTTATATTCAAGTTTATTTTTTAAATTATCTACATACTTAATGTCTTTTGGTTTTTGTAGTGAATGAAACTTAAAAATTCTCTTATAGGCTAAATCGATACTTTTTTTAATCTTAGGGTTTAATGCTCTTATTGCTTTGTTTACTTTATCCTTTGAAGGAACTATCTCTGTATTTTTACTAAATTTTTTCTCATACTTTAAGAGAGCTTTTTTCCCATTTTTTCTTATGTCTTTTATAATTTTCGGGACAATTGAAGTATCTACTTCTTTTCCAGATCTTCTTTTATCTAAAAAAGATATTAGTTCTCTTTTATAATTTTTTTTTTTACAACTAATTACTTTTATCATTCTCTATTTTTTGATCTTCCAATACTGCTTCTATAATTTCAGAAGTGAGTGTTATAAATCTATTTTTTGAAAATAATAGGGTTATTTCAAAATTATGTTCTCTTTTAAATAAATCTATTGCTAGTAATTCAATTTCTGTTTCTGGCTCATTCTGATCAATGTTTTTTGATTTAGTAGATTGAACAAATTCGAATTTTATAATGCTATTTATTATTTTATTGTCGTCTTCATTTTCTCTATCTTTTCTTAGAATTGAAATTAGAAATATTTTATTTGAAGGAAGATATTTGATATCTGATATTTTAACTTTGCCTTCAGAGCAACATGCAGATATCATTTGAAGGTCTTCTGGGGATTGAGCAATAATTTTTTTTAAATACTTTTTATCCATTAGGAAAGTCTTTTAATTTTAACTCCAATTTTTTTTAGTTTATTTTCAATGTTTTCATACCCTCTATCTAGGTGGTATATTCTATTGATTACTGACTGACCCTTTGAAATAATTGCAGCTAAAACTAAAGCAACAGACGCTCTTAAATCGCTAGACATTAATTCTGCCCCAGTAAAATCATTATTGCCTTCCATAGTGGCTTTGTTATCCTTTATAACTATTTTTGCACCTAATCTTCTTAACTCGGCAACATGCATAAATCTATTTTCAAATATACTTTCAGTTATTGAACTTCTTCCACTTGCTTTACACATCAAAACCATAAACTGTGCTTGTAAATCAGTTGGAAAGTTTGGATATTCTTTTGTAACAATACTATTAATACTTTTAACTTTTTGTGGCCCTTTAATCTTTATTTCATTTTTATTCGTCTTTATTTTTGCACCAGATCTCTTTAATAGATTTAATTCTGTCTGGATCAATTTTGGATTAAAATTTTTAATTGTAAGATCACCTTTTGTTAAAGTTGCTGCGACACAAAAAGTTCCTGTTTCTATTCTGTCTCCCATTACAGAATAAGTGGTAGGGTTCAAAGAGTTTACACCAATTATTTGACAAGTCCTTTTTCCAATCCATTTTATATTTGCACCTGCTGATTTAAGAAAATTTGTTAGATCCTTTATTTCAGGTTCAATTGCACAATTTTTTAAGGTAGTTTTTCCTTGTGCAAGGGTGGCTGCAATAATTGAATTTTCAGTTGCTCCAACACTAATTTTCGAAAATTTAATCTTAGTGCCCTTTAGTTTTCCTTTTGAAATTGCATGAATATATCCTTTTTTAATTTCGTATTTCATTCCAAGTTTTTTAAGTGCATTTAAATGATAGTTTACAGGTCTTGCCCCAATTAAGCATCCTCCCGGTAATGATGTTATAGATCTATGATATTTTGAAATTAAAGGTCCTAAAACCAATATCCCTGCTCTCATCGTTTTCACTAGTGAGTAAGAAGCAAAATAATTTTGTTTTTTTGTTTTATAAATCTTTACAGTTTTTTTATTTTTCGAGAGTTTAATTTTTGAGCCAAGAGACTTTAAAAGATTTAACATTGTATCTATATCTCTAACTCTTGGAAGATTTTCTATAACCACAGGTTTATCAAATAATAATGTTGAAGCTAAAATTGGTAATGCCGCGTTTTTTGAACCACTGATTGAGACTTGTCCCTTGACGTTACAAGGACCCGTAATCAAAAACTTGTCCATTTTATTTTATTTTTGCGACCTGAATGGTTGTTTGACCCTGATATTTTCCGTTCTTCGATTTATATGTAGTTTCTGGTTCTGTCTCTGACTTAAAAAATAAAAATTGAGCTATGCCCTCATTTGAATAGATCTTTGCTGGATTTGGAGTTGTATTGCTCAGCTCGATAACAATATTTCCTTCAAACTCATTTTCAATTGGAGTTACATTACAAATAATACCAGTTCTTGCGTAAGTACTTTTTCCAACACAAATGCAGAGGACATCTTTTGGAATTCTAAAATATTCAACTGTTTTTGCTAAAACAAATGAATTAGGTGGAATTATGCAGTAAGGACCTTTTCTTTCAATAAAATTATCATCTGAAAAGTTTTTAGGGTCTACTAACGAACTATTTACATTTGTAAAAATTCTGTATTCATCTGAAATTCTGACATCATAACCCATGCTACTTAGTCCATAAGATATTTTTCCATCAGAAACTTGATGATCTAAAAACGGTTCGATCATATTTTGTTCTTTACACATTTTTTTAATCCAAGAATCTGGTTGAATGGACATATCTATTTATTATTTTTCTTTTGTTTCTTTTGAAAAATTTTTCTCTTTTTTAAATTCTTTTTTAATGCAAGTTCAAGTTTACTAAGCTTATCCTTCTTAGAATTCATTGAATTACTTTTTATCAGGATTCGTAAGGTGATCTAAAGTTATAACTTGGTCTATAGGAATTGTTTTATCTATCTCTTTTTTTACTTCTCCATGCTTTGCTTGTTTTTTAGCTCTTTTTTCAGCAAGCTTCTTTTCTCTTTTGGCTTGCTTCTCCATAGCTTTTGCACCTCGTGTAGATTTATAGTCGTAGTGAATTCCCATAGCATTTCCTTAAAATAGATATAACTCATTTTTGAAAAAAATTAAGGCAATAATTTGAAAAAATTAATTTTATACACTAAATTTAAAATAGAAATAGCCCCTATAGTTAAATGGTATAACACATCCATGGTAAGGATGAGTTTCCAGTTCAATTCTGGATGGGGGCACCAGAATTATTTTTAGTAAAATTTTTTTCTTAAAAGAAATCCAATCAAAACTAAAGTTATAATTCCCATAATTGGTAAATAGATATCTGGTGTCAAAAGTAATTGTAAAAGACTAGGTGCCTCAGAATTTTCCTCCAAAATTTTATTTAGGCCAGCGCCAAGAGATGCTCCTACAAACAACTGGGGTGTCATTCCAATAACTGAACCTAGAAAGAAATTTCTTATCTTAACATTAAAAATTGTAGGTAAAATATTTGATATAAAAAAAGGTATACCACCTATAAATCTATAAATTAAAAAAAACGTAAACTCATTCTCTTTAAATTTTTCGGTTAAATTATTAAAACGAGATGAAAACTTTTCTTCAATTAAATCTTTTAAAAAATAATTGGCAAACATATACAAAAGTGTAGCACCAATTGATAATCCAAAAACAATTATTATAGTACCTATCCATTTACCAAAGATAAAACCCCCTACTAAAAAAACTGGAGACCCAAATCCTAATAATAAGACCCAAATAATTGTTCCTAATAAAAATAAAATACTTGATATAAAAATATTACTATTTTTAATTTGCTCCAATGTATCTCTATTTTCTCTAATCAATTCATAACTTGAGAAATCTTGAAATGAAAATTTGCTAAAAAAGAACCATAAGAAAATAGATACAATCAAAATATAAGCAGAACCTAAAAAAATTTTAATTTTTTTTTCTTTATTCATCGATCTTTAATTTATTAAAAATCGCTGTACTTATATATATTTATTTGTATAAGTACGTGAATTTAACAATAAATTGACTAATCATGAAACGTACATATCAACCAAGTAATCGAGTTCGTAAAAAATCTGTGGGGTTCAGGGCTAAAATGAAAACCAAAGGTGGAAGAAAAGTTCTAAAAAGAAGAAGAGCCAAAGGTAGAAAAAAGTTAACTAATGCTTAATGAAAAGCAAAATAGTAAGCCTTTCTAAAAACGAAGAATTTAAATCAATCCTTAGTGGAAAAAAAATATCCAATAAATATTTAACAATTTTTTTTAAGAGATTATCTGGTAAGAACAACAAAAAATTAAATATTAGCTTTGTAACTAAAAAGAAAATTGGTAACGCTGTTAGTAGAAACAAAATAAAAAGAAGACTAAAAAATATTATGAATGATGCTGTGAAATCAATCAATATAAACTTTAATTATTCATATCTTTTGATATCTCGGAAATCTGTTTTGGATGGCAATTATAAAATTATAAAAAAGAAAGTTTTTCAAGATTTTGAAAAAATAAAATAATGAAAATTATAAATTATATTTTTATTTTTCTTATTAAGGCTTACAAATTTTTATTAAGTCCTTTTTTTTATAATTCATGTAAATTCCATCCAACTTGCAGCAGTTATTGTGTAGAATGTTTTGAAAAATATAATTTCATCAAAGCAATCTGTAAATCATTTGTTAGAATTTTAAGATGTAATCCATGGTTTGGTCATGGAGGGCATGATCCTGTTGAAAAGATAAGAGGTAAAAAAATTGGACTCTAAAAACGTAATAGCAGCAATTTCATTGAGTGCAGCGGTGATAATAATTTATGGATTATTTTTTGCTCCTCCGCCCCCAGATCCAAAAAAAATCAATAATGAAAAAAATAGTGTTGTTGAGTCGACGAGTGAAGCACCATCATTAGATCAAAATGTTGAGGTTTCAAAAATTTCTCGAAATGAAGCTATTGAAAATGACGATAGAGTTCAATTCGAAAATAGTAAAGTAATTGGATCAATTTCTTTAGTTGGAGCATCTATAGATGATTTAACATTTAAAAAGTACACTAATACTCTTAATGGTGATGATAATGTTGTTTTGTTAAATCCAAAAAAAGTAGAGGATGGTTATTATATTGAAACCGGGTGGGCAACAGCAAACAAAAATATTAATCTTCCAAATTCTAAAACAATTTGGACAGTTGAAGGAAATAATAAATTAACCCCTAATTCTCCAATAAAGCTCTCATGGACAAATGATCAAAATATTAAATTTATAAAAGATATTAGTATTGATGATCAATATTTATTTAAAGTAAATCAAACAATAATTAATAATTCAGAAAAAACTTATAATTTTTACCCTTATGGCCAGATTGTAAGAAACCTAGCACCAGAGATAATTGATTTTTTTATTCTACACGAAGGTCTTATAGGTGTATTTGATGATCAATTAGTTGAAGAAGACTATGATGATATAGAGGAAAAAAAATTTTCAATTAATGCTGATAAAGGATGGTTGGGAATTACTGACAAGTATTGGATTACAAGTTTAATACCACAAGGAAATAGAGGATTTAGAACTGACTTTGATTATAAAAATAAGTTTAGAGCAAACTTTATTGAAACAAGTGCAACGGAAATTGGTGCTAATGAAACAAAATCGAATGAGATTAAAATTATAATAGCGGCAAAAGAGGTTGATATTATTGATGGATACGCTGAAAATCTTAATATTAGTAAATATGACTTAGCGATTGATTGGGGCTGGTTTTATTTTTTAGTAAAACCACTTTTCTTTGTAATAGATTACTTTTTTAAACTCACTGGTAACTTTGGTATAGCTATTATTCTAATTACTATTTGTATTAGAGTAGTATTTTTCCCACTTGCAAATTACTCATTTAAGTCAATGGCAAAAATGAAAGTTCTACAACCTGAAATGACACGATTAAAAGAGCTTCATAAAGAAGATAAAATGAAACTGCAGCAAGAAATGATGGCATTGTATAAGAAGGAAAAAGTAAATCCTGTAAGCGGATGCCTTCCAATTTTTATACAGATACCTTTCTTCTTCGCAATTTATAAAGTTTTATTTGTAACTTTAGAAATGAGGCATCAACCATTTTATGGATGGATAAAAGATTTAAGTGAGAGAGATCCAACTTCAATTTTTAATTTATTTGGGCTTATCCCATGGGACCCACCATCATTTTTACTTATTGGTGTATGGCCGTGTTTAATGGGTCTAAGTATGTATCTTCAACAAAAACTAAATCCAACACCTCCTGATCCTATTCAGGCAAAAATATTTGCGTTCTTTCCTTTATTCCTTACAGTTATTTTAGCACCATTTCCATCAGGGTTGGTAATTTATTGGACAATTAATAACATACTTACTATGGCACAGCAGTACGTCATAATAAAAAGAACTACTGTAAAAACTGCCCAATAGATGGAATTAGAAAAAATTCTTCCTGAAAATGGACCACCAATCGATGAGGTAAATAAATATATCGAAAAATATAGAAATGAATTGATAGTCATTAAATATGGGGGAAATGTTTTAATTGATAGAAATATCTTTGACAATTTTATTACTGATTTAAGTATTCTAAATAAATTAGGTCTTTCAGTTATTGTGGTTCACGGAGGTGGTCCTAGAATCAAAAGAGAATTAGATAAATCTAATATTCAATCAAAATTCATAAGAGGGCTAAGAGTAACTGATAAAAAAATTATAAATATTGTTGAGTCAGTTTTAATAGATTTTAATAATGATATTGTAAGTTCTTTAGAAAAAAAAAATACAGTGGCAGTTTCAATTCACACGAAAAAAGATAATATTATCGAAGTCGAACCAGAAGTAAAAGAACTTGGTTTTGTAGGTCTACCAAATAAAATTAATAAAAGTATTTTATTAGATGTTATTAAACAAAATAAAATACCCATTGTTTCCCCATTGGGTTTGGATAAAAATGGTAAAACACATAATATTAATGGCGATACTGCGGCTATGGCTGTAGCAAAATCTGTTAAATCAAGAAGATTGTTATTGATGACAAATGTTGATGGTGTTTTAGATAAAGAAAAAAAACTCATAGATGAGATATCGTCATCTGAAATATTAGAGATGGTAAAAGATGAAACAGTTACTGAGGGCATGATACCTAAAATAAACGCTTGTTTGGAGGCTGTTAAAAATGGAGTTACAGCAGCTGGTATAATTAATGGCACAAAACAACATTCATGTTTATGGGAAATTTTCTCTGATAAGGGATCAGGTACATTAATACGAAGATGAACTTAAAAGAAAAAAAATATCTGCTTCTCGATCTTGATGGTGTTTGTTATGGAAAGCACAATAACTACTCTTTAGAGCGTGTATTTGGCCAAGTTTCAAAAAAGATGACACAATTTATATCTGAAAAACTTAAAATTGATAAAAATAAAGCTAAGGAACTACAAACAAATTATTTCTACAAATATAATACATCATTAAGAGGATTAATGGTCCATAATGGAATATCACCTGATGAATTTTTGTCTTACGTTCACGATATTGATTTATCGTTTATGAAAGAGGATAAAATTATGAGAAATGAGCTTAAACAATTAGATATGGAAAAATTCATCTTTACCAATGGTAGTGCTGAACATGCTGCCAATATATTAACTCACCTAGGTGTGTATGATTTATTTGGTAGAGATAAAGTTTTTGATATTAAAGACGCTGGCTATGTACCCAAACCAGAAGCTGAAACTTTCGACTTAATGGTTAAAAAATTTGGCATAAATCCAAAAGAGACTGTTTACATTGAAGATATAGCTAAAAATTTAAGTATAGGTCACGAACGAGGATGCACAACTGTTTGGTTAATTAATGACGAGCATTTTGGAAAAATGGATGCAGATAAAGATTTTATTTCATACAAAATCGAAAATCTGTCTTTCTTTCTTAAAGAAATAAGGTTATTAAAAAACTCATAAAATTATGAATATAGAAAATATTATAAATGAAGCTTGGGAGAAAAGAGATCAAGTAAATCAAGACTCTGATCAAAATCTAAAGGATACGGTTAATCAAATTATTGAAGATCTAGACAGTGGAAAAGTAAGAGTAGCTGAAAAAATAAATGGTGAATGGGTTACACATCAGCATATTAAAAAGGCTATTATGCTAAGTTTCAGAATGTATCCAATGGAAAATTTAAATGGCCCATACAGTAGTTGGTATGATAAAGCTCATTTATTAAAAGGAAAGACTGCAGGCTGGACAAAAGAAGATCACGAGAAAGCTGGATTTAGAATGGTACCTAACTCTCCAGTAAGAAAAGGTTCATTTGTTGGAAAGAATGCAGTTTTAATGCCATGCTATATTAACATTGGAGCTTATATTGATGAAGGCACTATGATAGATACTTTTGCAAGAGCAGGAAGCTGCTGTCAAATAGGAAAAAACTGTCATATCTCAGCAGGTAGTGGTGTAGGAGGGGTACTAGAACCAGCACAAGCATTACCAACAATTATTGAAGATAACGTTTTCCTAGGTGCAATGTCAGAAGTAGTTGAGGGAGTTATTGTGGGTAAAGGTTCAGTTTTAAGTATGGGAATGTACATAGGTCAATCAACTAAAATTGTGAACAGAAAAACCGGTGGAATAACATATGGAAACATTCCACCTTATTCAGTGGTTGTCCCAGGCTCATTACCAGATAAAAATAATGCTTCAGCCCCATCATTATATTGCGCGGTGATAATTAAACAAGTTGATGAAAAAACAAGATCAAAAACATCTATCAACGATCTTTTAAGGGAATAAAATGTTAAGACTAAATGAACTTCAATTAGCTAAGGAGCTAATTAGATTTCCTTCTGTTACGCCAGTTGATGCAGGGGTAATGGGTTTTCTTGAAAAGAAATTAAAAAAACTTGGATTTAAAACAAAAATACTTGAATTTAAGGAAAAAAATACAAAACCTGTAAAAAATCTTTACGCAAGACTTGGAAAAGAAAATCCAAACTTTTGCTATGCAGGTCATTTAGATGTGGTTCCAGCAGGAAATTTAAAAGATTGGACAGTAAACCCATTTAAACCATCCATTAAAAATGGTCATTTAATTGGCAGAGGTGCTAATGATATGAAAAGTTCTATTGCAGCATTTGTTACAGCTGTAAGCAAGTTTATCGAAAAAAATAAAAAATTTAATGGCTCAATCAGTCTTTTAATCACTGGAGATGAGGAAGGTGTTGCAATTAATGGAACTAAAAAAGTCGTAGAATATTTAAAAAAGAAAAAAGAAAAAATAAATTTTTGTTTAGTCGGTGAGCCAACAAATCCAAATAAACTTGGAGAGATGATTAAAATTGGTCGAAGAGGAAGTGTGACTGGGAAACTAACTATCATTGGGGTGCAAGGTCATGTCGCTTATCCAAACAGAGCGAATAATCCATCAACAGCTCTAGTTCAAATTCTAAAAGAATTAAAAGGAATTAAATTTGATAAAGGAACAAAAGATTTTCAACCTACAAATTTAGAAATAACTAAAATTAATATTGATAATTCAGCTGACAATGTAATTCCTGGTTTAGCGTATGCTAGCTTCAATATCAGATTTAATAACAAACATTCATCTAATACATTGAAGAGTAAAATTAATAAAATTGTAAAAAAAATTTGTAATAAAAATAAATCAAAATATAAAATTGAATATAATGTTTCTGGTGAAGCATTCTTAACCAGTCCAAATGAGACTACCTATATGATACAAAATACAGTAAAAAAAATTACAAAGATTAAAACTAAGCTATCAACAACTGGTGGTACATCTGATGCAAGATTTATTCGAAAGATTTCTCCATGCTTGGAATTTGGTTTAGTAGGAAAAACAATGCATAAAGTAGATGAAGTTGTTGCTCTAAAAGATTTAAAAAAATTAACTTTAATATACTCAAATATTTTAGAAAATTATTTTAAGTGAAAACTGGTCTAATTACCTCAGATACTTATCAAGATCATAATACTGGAGAAGGACATCCAGAAAAAATAGATCGTGTTACAGCTGTAATAGAAAATTTTAAAAAATTAGATAACAAAAATCTTGTTTGGAAAAAACCATCAAGTTTTGAGCAGTCCATTTTAATTAAAACCCACACAAAAGATTATATTAAACAGGTTAACTTATCTTTTCCTCAGAGTGGTTTAAAATTTCTTGACGGTGATACAGTTGTCTCTCCTGGTAGTAAAGATGCAACGAAAGATGCAGTAGGATCAATTATATCGGCAATTGACGGTGTTGAAAAAAAAGAATTTAAAAACGCTTTTTGTTGTGTAAGACCTCCTGGGCACCATGCTGAAAAAGAGAAAGCAATGGGATTTTGTATATTTAATAATGTTGCAGTTGGAGCAAATTATTTAATAGAGAAATACAAATATAAAAAAATTGCTATCATTGATTTTGATGTACATCATGGAAATGGTACTCAAGATATTTTTTATAACGACAAAAATGTTTTATATATATCTACCCATCAGTATCCCTACTATCCAGGTTCTGGCTCTGAAAAAGAAAATGGAAAATACAATAATGTTCTTAATATTCCTTTAGAGGCGGGCATTACTGGAAATGAGTATCTTAATGCTTATGAAAAAGTTTTAGATAAATTAAAAGAGTTTAAACCAGAATTTTTACTATTTTCAGCAGGATTTGATGCACATATTGATGATCCACTTGCTCAATTAAGATTAAGTTCAGAGGACTTTTATAAGATTACAAAAAGAACATTGGAAGTTTCAAAACCTTTTTGTAACGGAAATATTGTATCTATACTAGAAGGTGGATATGACCTTAGAGCTCTTCAAGAAAGTACTCAACGTCATGTAGATGCACTTATCGAATTTAATTGATTAATTAATTCTTATATCTAAATGGAAATTATATGAAATTGTACAAAATAAAAAAATCTGACATCGATAAAAAAGGTAAAGGTCTTTATGCATCAAAGAATATTAAAGCTGGAACAAAAATAATAGATTACATAGGAAAAATAATTACCAATAAACAAATTGATGAGTCAGACAAGTATGATAATTCAAAGCCTATTTATCTTTTCACGCTAAACAAGAGATATACTTTGGATGGAGATTTCTCTTGGAACATAGCGGGATTAATAAATCATTCATGTGAAAATAATTGTGAATATGAGGGAAAAGGTATGAAAATATGGGTTACAGCTATCAAAGATATTAAAAGAGGTGAAGAGCTGACTTGTGATTATGGTTTTGGATATGATAAAGATTATAAGCAGTTTCCTTGTAAATGTAGATCAAAAAATTGCTGTGGCTACATAGTGAGAGCAGAGTCAAGGTGGAGAATAAATAAAAAATTTGCAATGAGTAATAAGAAAGTTAATAGCTAACCTTTTCTAAATAAAGCCCGTGTGCTGGGGCTAGTGGTGCACAATTTTTTCTATCTTTGGAATTAAAGACATCTTCAAATTTTTTTAAATTCCATTTGTTTTCAGATAAATATTTTAATGACCCTATCATTGATCTTACCTGGCTTTTTAAAAAGGACTGGGATTTTATTCTAATTTTAATTTGTTTTTTTGATTTTAAAATTTGTATTTTTTTTATAGTTCTTATTGGACTTTTCGCACCGCAGTTTGCTGCTCTGAAAGTAGAAAAATTGTGTGTTCCAACTAATTTTTTAGCACCTTTTTTCATCATATTGAGATCTAATTTATTTCGGATATTCCATTCTCTATTATGATTTATTGTCGACGGAGATTGATCATTTCTAATTATATATAAGTAAGTTCTCTCTTTTGCAGAAAATCTTGAATGAAAATTATTCTTTTTTAATTTTATTTTAAGAATTGAAATACTTTTTTTATTTAAAAAAAAATTAAGGGATTTGACTAATTTATTAATATCTTTTATTTTATTTTGACAGTCAAAGTGGGCAGATTGTTCTAACGCGTGAACACCCTTATCAGTTCTTCCAGATCCATGAAGTTTAATATTTTCCTTTAATAGTTTTGAAATAACATTTTGAATTGTTTTTTGAATTGAATTTCCCTTTTTCTGAGTTTGCCAACCAATATATGAAGTACCAACGTATTCTGTGAGTATTTGATATCTATTCATTTTTTAAGATGATCCCTTTTTTTAGTTTGCTACCTAAAAGAAAATACCTAGTTTTTTGTGGCTTTTTACCTTCTCTCTGAATTTCAGTTACTTTGATTGATTTATTGCCACAAGAAATCGTTAGTTCATCGTCAATTATTTCACCAGGTCTCATAGTAGTTTTTGATAAATTGGCTCTCAATATTTTGTGCCTATCATTCTCGAAACTAAACCAAGCACCAGGTTGTGGATACAATCCATTTATCTTTGCCAAAATTTCATCAGCTCCATCATTCCAGTTTATTTTACCTTCGATTTTTTGAATTTTTTTTGCATATGTAGCCGTTGAAGAATCTTGCTCTTCAAAATTAGCTGTTTGTTGTAAAATATTTTCAATATTAGTTAATATTTTTTCAGCAGCCAAATTTGAAAGCCTATCAGCCAAACTCTTAGCATTTTCGTTTTCCAATATATCTAATGGATATTTGTTACAAACTGGACCCTCATCTAACTTTGGATTTATTTTCATAATACTTAAGCCTGTAATTTTATCCATATTGATTAATGATCTTTGTATGGGTGCTGCTCCTCTCCACTTAGGCAGCAGAGATGCATGAATATTTATAAAACCATTTTTGCTTAAACTTAAAATATCCTTTGAAAGAATTTGTCCATAAGCAACTACAATTGCTAAATCTAAATTTAAAGATTTTATGTAATCTATTTCTTTTTCAATATTTTCAGGTGTTTTAATTTGAATGCCTAATTCTTCAGATAATAAATGTATTGGAGATTTATTTAATTTATGTCCTCTATTTGACTTTCTTGGAGGTTGACTGAATACACAAGATATTTTGTAATTACTTTGATGGATAGATTTTAAGATAGGAACTGCAAAATTAGGTGTCCCTAAAAAAACTATTTTTTTATCCATTTATCAAACAATAATTCTATCGGGCTTCTCTTTTTGTTTTGAAAGCTTTTTGATAATCATTGTTTTTTTTAATTTTGATAAATAATCTATAAATAGTATTCCCTCTAAATGATCCATTTCATGTTGGATACATGTTGCCAACAAACCCTCTGCATTCAAAACTTTTTTTTTACCGTTATAATCTAAGTATTCAACATTACATTTTTTTGGGCGATCAATTTCTGCAAAATAATTTGGAACTGATAAGCAGCCTTCTTCATATGTTGAAAGTTCAGTATTTTTATTTTTGATAACTGGGTTTACAAAGTACAAAGGATTTTTTTTTTCTTCGCCTTTGGAAATATCCATAACAATAATTCTTTTGGGTATACCTATTTGAATTGCAGCTAAACCTATTCCATTAGCAGCATACATTGTGTCTAGCATGTCATCCATCAATTTCTGTTCATGTTTACCCACTGAAATTACATCTTTGGATTTTTGCCTTAATATTTTATTAGGTTCTGTGATTATCGTTTTAATTGACATAACTAACTTTATAACAAATTTTAGACTTTTAAAGGCAGAACTTTTAGTAAAATTTCATTCCTCAAATCTACCAGTTTTAATTCATTCAAAATACTAACAATGTAATCTACAGATTCTACACCAAGATCTTCTAAATTATCTTCTCCAATAATTTCAGAAATTTTTAAAAGTACCAATCCAGTTTCTCCATTAACAATCATGGTATTTATTTCAGATGGTAAATTATTGTTGTAATCATACATCTTTTGATATTTTCTCAGTATTTGAACTCCGTCTGATTTTAGTGACTCTACTACAATTATATCCTTTAAAGAAAAAACATATTTTTTGTTTTTTTTTATTTTTTTAAGTAAATCATTGGTCTCCTTTTCTACCTGGGGAAGACTTGTTTTATTTTGAAAATAGTTCAAAACTTTTGATTGATGAAAAACTTTATTATTCACTTTAATTTTTAGCTCAGCAAGCTTCTCTGGCTCCTTATTTTTCATAAAAAAAGTTGTGTAATTTGAGGGTATTTCATCCTCTGGGATATTTTTTAAAAAACTTGCAAGTTTTTCATCAAAAGCATTAGGTAGATTTGATTGATCAAATGATTTTTTTAGTAAAGAAAGCAAATTTAATTGCTTAGGGATTTCGCTGGTCAATAATAATCTTTGATATAATAATGCTCTTGCTTCGTAATCTTCTAGCAGTTTATATGCATTTCTGTAATTTAGTAGTTGATTGATATCAAATTGAAATCTCATATATAATTTAAACAAATCTTCTTCTTTATAAACTTCATCATTAGTTGCTATCTCAATTAATTTAATTTGTTCTTCATTTTCTATATCAACAAATTCCATATTTTTAAGTAAATTGGACGTCGCTAAATAGTTCCATATAAATTTAGGAGTTTCAATTTTGGGTTCATATTCAAAATCCTTGATAGTTTTGTGGGATAAATGGAAATAAAGAATATTTTTCTCTGATAGTTCTTCATTTGATTTTTTATAACCCATTAAAATATTAAATTTATTTACGAAAAATTTATCTAGATCTCCAAGCTCAGTTTTAAGATCGAATAATAATTGTGCTTCGTCTCTCCTGTCTTGATATATTAAACAATACATTTTAAAATTTGTAAGGTAATCGCTAGAAATTAAATTTGTTATCTCAAATATTTCACATGATTTATCTAACTGAGAGTTTGACAAATAATGGTCTGTATAAAATTTGATTAATTTTTCACCCTCAATTAAATTTGGGTTTTTAATTAGAAATTCTTTTATTAAATCGAAATTTTCTTTTTTAATTAAATAATCAAACTTAAAGTCCAAAAATTCTTTTGAGGAAATATTTGTATTTGGAATGTAAGAGTTTGTTAATAATGCAATATCAAGGATTTTTTCTGAAAATTTTGACAAATCCTTTGACGTTAAATTTTTTAAAGTGCTTTTGATATCTTCTCCATTGCTATTTGACCACATATCTATTGATAGTCCATTTTCTTCAGGATCATATAAACCAGCTAGTTTAATGTCTGACACACTTAAGGAGTTGTTAACTAATATTTTTTCGTTTTGTTGTTCAATTTTTATTCCTTGAATAGCCTCAGTGGTATCTTCATTTTTATTTTGAATTATAGATTGATCATCTGGGATTTCTTTTTTTTCAATATTCCAAATATCTACTGGCTCATTGGCCTCTATATTATTTATTGGGTTACAAACAAAAAATACAAAAAAGATACTATTTAATAGTTTTAAAATTTTCATTAGGTATTACTTTTTCAATTTTTTTATTTGGTGCTGGGAAATCAACTTTAGCAACAAGAACAACTCCAATAAAAAGAACAATAACTACTAAAATAAGTTTAATTAAAAATTTACCTATAGCAAATATTCCACCTGTACTTGTTTTTTTTGTGAATTGCATATAGTTTAAGTAATTTCAGAATAAGACATATTTGTGTTTTTTCAATATAGAAACCTATGAAATCAAAAAAAAACATCGTTTTAGTCGGTATGATGGGAGCTGGAAAATCCTCAATTGGAAAATTATTATCCAAGAAAATTGGATTTGATTTTGTTGATATCGATAAATTAATAGAGGAAAAAGAAGATAAAACTATTGTAGAAATATTCAGAATAAGTGGTGAAAATTATTTTAGAGACTTAGAGGAAAAGATTTCAATAGAAAAACTTAAAAATACTAATCAAGTGATTGCCTTAGGTGGTGGTGCATATTTAAATCGAAATATAAGAAAACAAACTTTAGCTAAATCAACTAGTTTTTGGTTAAACTGGAACTCATCTACACTAATAAAAAGAATTAAAGATAACAAAAAAAGACCATTAGTCTTAAATTTAAAAATAAATGAGATAAAGAAATTGATAGATGAAAGATCAAAAATATATATTTCGTCTGATTATAAAATTAATTGTGATAAGCTTGATAAATTTGAAATTGTAAAAAAAATAAAAGATATATATGAAGGTTCATAATTTAAGTATTAATACTAAAACAAAAAAATATTCTATTTTTATAGGTTCAAATTTAATCTCAAATATAGACAGAATTTTTACATCACAAAAATTATCATTTTCTAAAATTTTGGTTGTAGTGGATAAAAATGTTCCTATTAAATTTAGAAAAAAGTTAATCAGTAATCTGAAAACTGAGCTGAAAAAGATTCATGTATTTAACCCCAGTGAAAAGAACAAAAGTCAAAAAAACGTTGAAATTATTCAGAACATTCTTTTTAAGAATAGATTTAATAGGGATGATTGTTTAATTGCATTTGGAGGAGGCATCACTGGGGATATTGCTGCATATTCTGCAAGCACATATAAAAGAGGTATTAAATTTGTTAACATTCCCACAACTCTGTTGGCTCAAGTAGATTCCTCTGTAGGTGGGAAAACAGGTATTAATAATTCATATGGCAAAAATCTAATTGGAAGTTTCTATCAACCAGACGCTGTGGTATCAGATATAAATTTACTAAAATCATTAAATACCAGGGAAATTATTTGTGGATATGCTGAAATATTAAAAAGTAGCCTATTAGAGAGCTATCAAAGTTTTAACTACTTAGACAAAAATGTTAAAAATATTTTAAAGCTTAAAGAGCCATTTATAAACAAAGCTATTCTCAAAAGTTGTAATTTAAAAAAAAAAATAGTTCAAAAGGATGAGACAGAGAAAAATTTAAGAAAAGTTTTAAATCTAGGACATACATTTGCACATGCGTATGAAAGTTGTCTAGGATTTTCAAAAAAACTAAATCATGGTGAGGCAGTTATAATTGGAATTAAGAATTCAATCGAATTTAGTAAAAAGCAAAGTTTAATAAATAACAAATCTTATAAGTTCATAAAAAATCATATAAATAAAATACCATTAAATAAAAGTTTTAAATCATTATTTAAGAAAAAAGATATAAATAAAATTATATCATTTATGAAATCTGACAAAAAAAATAGTTCAAAAAAAATTAATTTGATACTATTTAAAAATTTTGGGAAAATAAAAACTGATTTTCAAATCACCGAATTTTCTTTAAAAAATTTTTTAAATTCGCAGCTAAGTAATTAAAATCTGTAAGGAATGTATATAATCTCTCATTTCATTCTCTAATATTTTAAAAATTAATCTATTAGATTGCACTTGAGTCATTTTTTTTAGTTTTTCTGACTTAATCTTCAATTTAATGTGAAATTTTTTAGGATCATTATTTTTATGTTTTTTATGTAAAAAAGATTTATCCTCTAGATAAACTTCTTCGATTGATTGATTTTCTAAGATTTTTTTTTTTACTATTTCTGAAAGTTGATTAATATCCATTTAAATAAATATTATATTACATGAAAAATATCTGTGATTGGAATAATTGTTTTGAGGAAGGGTTGTATAAAGCACCCAAAGAAAGAGATAATAGTAAAAATTTTAGATTACTATGTTTAGAACATGTAAAGGAATTCAATAAAAATTGGAATTATTTCTCTGGTATGAACGATCAGCAGATAATGGATTTTTTGAGATCAGATTTAACCTGGCACAAACCGACGCAGAGCTTTAGTTCGTCAGATAATTTTTTCAAAGTTTTATGGAATAACGCATTAAAAGATGAAATGGATAAAATGAAATTTGATAATGAATTTAATCATATGAACAAATTTAAGTTTAATAGCAATGATATTAAAGCATTCGGAATACTTGGAGTATCGGTGGGACTAAAATGGGAAAAAATTCAGGAAAAATTTAAAAAACTTGTTAAAAAATTTCACCCTGATATGAATTCTGGAAATAAAAAATTTGAAGATAAACTCAAAGTAATAACTTTAGCTTATACTCAACTTAAAAATACTTATAAGGATAGAATTGACACCTAATATTGAAAAAACACCAGATATTAAATTATCAGTTAACCAAACTTTTGGTTTTGAAAGCGACATGGAAGTTGATGCATTTTCTGAAAAGTCAGAATATGTGCCTGAAATAGATAAAAGCTATAAATTTGATAAAGAAACAACTTTGGCAGTCTTAAGCGGTTTTGCTTTTAATAAAAGAGTTTTAGTTCAAGGCTATCATGGTACTGGAAAATCTACACATATTGAGCAAATAGCTGCGAGATTAAATTGGCCATGTATTAGAATTAACTTAGATAGTCATGTTAGTAGGATAGATTTAATTGGTAAAGATTCAATTGTAATTAAAGAGGGGAAGCAAGTCACAGAGTTTAAAGAAGGAATCCTTCCTTGGTCAATTCAAAATCCAGTTGCTCTTGTTTTTGATGAATATGACGCTGGTAGACCAGATGTAATGTTTGTAATTCAAAGAGTATTAGAAGCAGAAGGTAATTTTACATTATTAGATAAAAATAAAGTAATAAAGCAAAATAAATTTTTTAGATTATTTGCAACATCAAATACTGTTGGTTTAGGCGATACAACTGGATTATATCATGGAACACAACAGATAAATCAAGGCCAAATGGATAGATGGAATATAGTTACCACACTAAACTATCTAAGTTTAGAGAAGGAAATGGAAATCATTTTAAGCAAAAACAAAAATCTTAATAATGCTAAAGGTAAAGAAAAAGTCTCTAATATGATCAAAGTAGCAACACTTACGAGAAAAGGTTTTATGGCTGGTGATATTTCAACTGTTATGAGCCCACGTACTGTTTTGCATTGGGCAGAAAATTCAGAAATATTTAAAGATACTGGATATGCATTTAGGGTAACATTTTTAAATAAATGTGATGATGTAGAAAAAAATATTATTGCAGAATACTATCAAAGATGTTTTGGAGAAGATTTACCCGAATCCATGATAAATGTTCAAATTTAAATGAACAAAGAAGACAGTTTCAAAGAAAAATTTAAGCAAGCAATATTATCAACCGTAAAAGTAATTTCTGAGGATGACTTTTCAAATCCCAAAAATAAAAAACAATTAAATGAGGAAAACTTTAAGGTAAATAACATTGAAAATATTAAAGATAAAAATGAATTTATAAAAATAAGAGCAGAAAATGATTCTGAAGCTTTAAAAATAAAATTTTCAAATAAATTAATTTTTGAAAAAAATATGCCATCCAATCATGGTTGCCAATCGCTATATAAATTGTCTGAAAAAATTAGATATGAAATGTTAGGATCAGAAATGTTAATGGGAATTTCAAAGAATTTTCAAAATAACTATTCAAATAAATTAAAAAAAATTGATCTTACAAAAATCAAAAAGAAAGACGATGTAAATATTTCAGATGCATTTGAAATTTATATGTTAGACAAATTTTTAAAAGTAGAAATTGAGCCAGAGGCTCAAAAAATTTTAAGTTTTTGGGAGAGAGAGTTGAGGGATTCCTTTGATAAACATATTACATATTTAAATAAAAACTTAGAAAATCAAGAGATCTACAATTCAAAATTTTCAGAAATATTAGAGAATATGGAAATTTTTGAAAATGAAGAAAATGATGAAAAAAAAGAGACTCAAGAAGATAATAATCAAGATAATTCAAGCTCTAATAATCAAGATGATAATGTCTCAGATAGCTCTGAAGATAAAAAAGAAGATGACCCTTTAAATGAGGGAGTAGATGGTTTAGACGATATAAACGAATTTAGACTTGATGAACAGACAACCAGTGAAGAAAATGAAAACCAACAATCTGAAAGTGTTGTTCAAAAGAAAAATTTAGGTGTTGGAGATAAAGATTATAAAGTATTTACAACCGAATTTGATGAAGTTGAAAAAGCAGAAAACCTTGAAAGCCCTGAAGAAATTTCTAAACTCAGAAAAAATTTAGACCAACAGCTAACAAGTTTTCAAGATATTATAACTAAACTTGCAAATAAGTTGCAACGTCAATTATTAGCAAAACAAAACAGAGCATGGGAATTTGATTTAGAAGAGGGTTTATTAGATAGTTCTAAATTACCTAGAATTATTATTGATCCATATAATTCCTTGTCATTTAAAAAAGAAAAAGACTTAGATTTTAAAGATACAGTTGTAACATTATTAATTGACAATTCTGGATCAATGAGAGGAAGACCAATTACAATTGCTGCTCTTTGTGCTGATATTTTATCAAGGACTTTGGAAAGATGCTCAGTAAAAGTTGAAATTCTTGGATTCACAACAAAAAACTGGAAAGGTGGATCATCTAGAGAAGAATGGAACAAATCTGGTAAAACAAAAAATCCTGGAAGATTAAATGATTTGAGACACATAATTTATAAATCAGCAGATACACATTGGAGACAATCGAAGAAAAATTTAGGACTTATGCTTAAAGAGGGTCTTCTAAAAGAAAATATTGATGGAGAGGCTATTACCTGGGCATTTAATAGACTTAAAAAAAGAAAAGAGGAAAGAAAAATTTTGATGGTGATTTCTGATGGAGCACCGGTGGATGATTCAACTTTATCAGTCAATTCTGGTGATTTTCTTGAGAAACACTTAAAGAAAACCGTTAAGTTTATTGAAAACAAAAGTGATATTGAAATTTTAGCAATCGGTATTGGACATGATGTTTCTAGATATTATAAAAAAGCAATAAAAATAACTGATGTTCAAGAATTAGGAGATGTAATGATTGGACAATTAAGTGGATTATTCGAAAATAAAAAAAAGTTACATTAAATATTTGCCAAATTTTTATTCAGCCATTCTATTTTAATTTCCGCACCACCTCTTGTCTCTGAATTTCTAAATATAAGTTTAGCTTTGTTTTTCTCAAGTAAAGTTTTGCCAATAAATATGCCTAAACCTAAGCCAGACTTACTTTTATCCTTTGATTTTATTGATTTAATATAGGGTTCACCAATTTTACCAAGAACGTCTTTTGGAAATCCTGGTCCATCATCTTCGATTGTTATTTCGGATACCTCACTATCACTTCTAATTGCAATGTAGATGTTATTTTTAGAAAATTTATTCGCATTACCAATAAAGTTTCTTAAACCATATACAATCTCAATCGATTTTGTAACATCGAACGAATTAGCATTTTGTTCGATATCAATATCAAAATTTTTGTCAGAAATTTCGTTGAACGATGTAACTATTTCTTTGACATAATCGTACAAACTCAAGTCTTTATCAATAAACTCGTCTTCCACAATTGGATTTAAAGTTAATCTTTTTAATATCTCATTACACCTATCTACTTGGCTTACAAGAAGGTCGATATCTTTTTTTATATCATCATCATTCTTAAATTGTTCAAATAATTCTTGTGATATTATTTTGATAGTGGAAAGAGGAGTACCTAATGAATGTGCTGCCGCTGCTGCTTGACCTCCTAAAGATATAAGTTCATGTTCTTTAGAAATTTCCTCTTGTATCTTATCTAAAGCTTCTTTTCTAAGATTAGATTCTTTTCCAAATGATAAAGCAAAATAATTTAGGAATAATAAAGCTATAATTAATGCTAAAGGAATTGAATAATAAATATAAATGTTTGTGATTGATTGATCTAGTGGTGCAGGTAAGTGTTCATGATAAAAAGTAAGTAATATTATACATATTATTGTAAAACTTATAAGAATAATATTTGTCTTAATATCTAAACTTGATGAGGCAAACACACTTGGTATTAATAAAAATATAGCAAATGGATTTAGTATTCCACCTGATAAGTATAATAAAGCTGCTAATTGAATAATATCTATTAATAAGAAATTAAATGCAGATCTATTTGATAGGTGTGTTTGTTTATAAATAAAAATTAAAAATAAATTACTTAAGGCGCCTATTAAAATAATAATGTTGGCAAAAATATAATTGAATTCAAAATCAAATATAAATCTAACACTATTTATAGTTATAAATTGACCAATGATCCCTATCCATCTTAAATTAATGTAAGTAGACTTATTCAAAGAGTAGAGTTGTGAAGTTTTTCCAAACTCCATTTTAAATGTCTAAATTTGAAACATTTATTGCGTTATCAACAATAAAATCTTTTCTTGAGGATACATCGCTTCCCATCAAAGTTTGAATAAGATCTTGATCTTTTTGAGAATTCTTTGAGTATTGAACTTGCAATAAATTTCTAGTTTTAGGATCTAATGTTGTACTCCATAATTCCTCGGGATTCATTTCTCCCAAGCCTTTAAATCTTTGAATATTCATTTTTGATTTTTCTTCTTGTAAAGATTTTTCATAATCTTTAGATGTTTTTTTTATTTTTTTTAAATCTTTTGAATTTTTTACTATGAATTCATCTAATTCTTTTTCATCTTTAATATATATTCCCTTTGACCCTTTATTTATTTTAAATAATGGCGGTTGAGCTAAATATACATGACCATTTTCAATTAGTTTATTAAATGGTTTATTGTTAAAAAACGTAAGCAATAGGGCTCTAATATGCGATCCATCAACGTCAGCGTCTGTCATTATAATAATTTTTCCATATCTCAAATCTTTTAAATCTATCTCATCGTTTTTAGGATCAAGACCTAGAGCATTAATTAAAGTAACTATTTCATTTGATGACATCATTTTTGATAGTGCCTTAGTCCTTAAATCGTTTGTATTTCCATTTTTTTTTGATCCATTTAACTCAGTAAAAGTATTAAGAATTTTACCTCTGAGAGGTAAAACTGCTTGGTTTTCTCGATTTCTTCCTTGTTTTGCTGATCCACCAGCTGAGTCTCCCTCAACAATGAAAAGTTCAGTGCCATCTTGTTTTGTATTTTGACAATCCGCCAACTTACCAGGTAAACCGCTTAATTCTAAAGATCCTTTTCTTCTAACATTTTCTCTTGCTTTTCTAGCAACATCCCTTGCTACAGCAGCTTGTATGATTTTTGTAAGAACTATTTTAGCAACAGACGGGTTTTGATCAAACCAAATTGAAAGTTTTTCACTTATAATTGTTTCTACTATATTTCTTACTTCAGATGATACTAATTTATCTTTTGTTTGAGATGAAAATTTTGGGTCAGGTATTTTTATAGATAGCACGCAAGTTAAACCCTCTTTTACATCATCACCTGATAAAGAAACTTTATTTTTCTTTAAAAGATTTTGTTCAGATGCATATTTATTTATGACTCTAGTTAATGCACTTCTAAATCCTAACAAATGTGTTCCACCATCTTTTTGATAAATATTGTTTGTATAAGGGAATACATCTTCATTATATCCGGCATTCCATTTTAAAGAACACTGGACATCAATTTTATTTTTAAGACCTTCAAAATAAATTGGTCTTCTAAACAAATCATTGTCGCTTTTATTTTTTAATTTTTCTCTTTTTTCGTCGAGAAATTCGACAAATTCAACAATTCCTCCATCAAATTTAAACTCAACAATTTTAGGTTTTTTCTGACCTAGATCAGTTAATATAATTTTAATTCCCTTATTTAAAAAAGCTAATTCTCTCATCCTTTTTTGTAACGTTGAAAAACTAAATTTGTTTAAGGAAAATATTTCTTTAGATGGTAAAAATTTTATTTCTGTACCCGTGTTTTTTGATTTACCAACAACTTTTAAAGGTGATTTTGCATCACCATTTTTAAATTCAATATAATGTTTTTTTCCGTCTCTATCTATAGTAAGTTCAAGTCTTTCAGATAATGCATTTACTACGGAAACACCAACTCCATGCAAACCACCTGAAACTTTATATGAGTCATGATCAAACTTTCCACCAGCATGTAACTGGGTCATTATAACTTCAGCTGCTGATTTTTTTTCACCCTTATGAATATCAACTGGAACCCCTCTTCCATCATCTCTAACTGTTACAGATCCATCTTGATTAATATCTACTGAAATATTTCTACAGTGTCCTGCTAAAGCCTCATCAATAGAATTGTCGACTACTTCGTAAACCATATGATGAAGACCCGTGCCATCATCGGTGTCGCCTATATACATGCCTGGTCTTTTTCTTACTGCCTCAAGTCCTTTTAGGACTTTGATGGAGTCTGCCTGATAAGAGCTATTATTTTTTGCCATTTTTATTTTTTTTGGAAAGGATTTTTATACCATTTTTGAAATTTTTAATAAAATACAGAAGGTATTTAACAGTCAAAAACTATTGATAATCAAAGCTTTTTTGACGTTTTTTAGTTTTTTTTTCTTCTTTTTAAATTTAGTGAAATAATCTGCATTTTTGACTCTAATATGGCGGAGAGAATGGGATTCGAACCCATGATAGGGTTTCCCCTATACACGCTTTCCAAGCGTGCGCCTTCAACCGCTCGGCCACCTCTCCAAAAAATCAACTTTCTTTTGAAATTTTTAATACACCTATAAACGCCTCTTGTGGTATTTCAACTTTTCCAAATTGTTTAGCTCTTACTTTACCTTTTTTTTGTTTTTCAAGAAGTTTTCTTTTTCTATCTAGTGCGCCTCCACCGTGTATCTTTGTTAATACATCTTTTTTAAAGCCTTTTATGGTTTCTCTTGCAATAATTTTACCACCAATAGCAGCCTGTACAGGTATCATAAAGTTATGTCTTGGAATTAAATCTTTCAATTTTTCACAAACTTCTCTCCCCGTTGATTGCGCAAAATCTGAATGTATCATCATTGCGAGCGCATCTACTGGTTCTGAATTTACTAAAATACTCATTTTTACTAAATCACCTTCTCTGTGGCCTATTATTTCATAATCAAAACTTGCGTATCCACTTGTCATTGATTTTAATCTATCATTAAAATCAAAAACAACTTCATTTAAAGGTAGTTCATAGTTTACAACTGCTCTATTTCCTGAATAGCTTAAATTTGTTTGTATTCCTCTTTTGTCTTGGCATATTTTTATAATTGAACCAAGATATTGATCAGGTGTGATAATAGTTGCTTTTATCCATGGCTCCTCGATAAAATTGATTAGTGTAGGATCTGGCAAACTTGATGGATTCTGTAAATCATTTATATCGCCATTGTTCATGTGAATTTTATAAACAACACCTGGTGTTGTTGTAAGAAGATTGATATCAAATTCTCTTTCTAATCTTTCAGTAACAATTTCTAAATGAAGTAGACCTAGAAACCCACATCTAAAACCTAGTCCTAAAGCAGATGAAGACTCTGGCTCATAAGAAAAACTAGCATCATTTAATTGTAACTTGGCTAAACCGTCTTTTAATTTTTGATATTCTGAACTATCTACCGGAAACAAACCACAAAATACAACTGGTTTACTTGGTTTAAAACCAGGCAAAGCCTCTTGAAGCGGATAATTTGCATCGCATATGGTGTCTCCAACTTTTGTATCAGATAAAACTTTTATGCCAGTTGTTATAAAACCAATTTCACCTGCATTTAACTCATTTATGTCTTTAGGTTTGGGTGTAAAAACACCAACTTTTTCCACAAAATAATCTTGATTTGTAGACATCATTTTAATTTTCATATTTTTTGATATATTTCCATCTATAACTCTAACCAAAATTACCACTCCAAGGTAAGTATCATACCAACTATCAACTAGCAGACATTTTAATTTATTATTCGCCTCTCCTTTTGGACCAGGAAGTACATGAATTATTTGCTCTAATATATCTTCTATACCTTCTCCTGTTTTTCCTGAGCAGGGAACTGCTCCAGTGGTATCAATCCCTATAACATCTTCAATTTGTTTATTTGTTCTTTCAATATCAGATGCGGGTAAATCAATTTTGTTTAAGACAGGTATTATTTCATGATTTATATCAAGTGCTTGATATACATTTGCAAGTGTTTGTGCCTCAACACCTTGAGTGCTATCAACAATTAAAATTGAGCCTTCGCATGCATATAATGACCTACTTACTTCATAACTAAAATCAACATGTCCTGGTGTATCAATTATATTTAAAACATAATTTTTTCCGTCTTTAGCTTTATAGTTTAATTTTACAGTTTGTGCTTTAATTGTAATTCCTCTTTCCCTCTCAATATCCATAGAGTCTAAAACTTGTGCCTTCATTTCTCTGTCCGTAAGCCCACCACATTTGTGAATTATTCTGTCAGCTATAGTTGATTTACCGTGATCTATATGCGCAATAATAGCAAAATTTCTTATATTATTAATTGTAGTTGTCATTATTAGGATCTAATTTTAGCGCCAGACTTACTCTCAACTGTAGAAATAATTAAATTATTAATTTTTTCTAAATCTTTTTCGTTTAACGTTTTTTCAGATGATTGTACTGTAACATTAAGTGCGATTGATTTTTTATCTTTTGGAATATTTTCGCCTTCATAAACATCAAAAACCTTAACATTTTTAATTAAATCTTTATCTATTGATACAATTATATCTATCAAATCTTGTGCTTTAATTTTTTTATCAATTACAAACGCAAAATCTCTTTCGGATTTTTGATAATCTGAATATTCGAATTGAGATTTTTGATCTTTAAGTTTTTTCTTAGTTTCTTTAAAAAAATCTAAATATATTTCAAATCCTATTAAAGAATCAGTTTTAATATCAAGTTTTTTTACAATATTTGGATGTATTTCACCAAAAAATGCAACTGGCTTATCTTCTTCAGTACTTAGAAAAACTGATCCTGATTTGCCTGGATGATAATAAGATGGGGCTTGATCTTTTATTATTAGTTTATTTTTGCTGAATCCTGCCTCTACTATAGTTTGAACAGTATCTCTCTTTGCATCAAATACATCAACATTTCTCTCTGATTCTTGCCAATTTAATCTAAAATGCTTTCCAGCTTGTAAAGCACCAATTACTGTTAGTTGCTCGCCTGGCTTAGTGCCTGAAAAAACTGGCCCTATCTCAAAAAAAGATAAATCTTTGAATCCTCTGTCTATATTTTTTTTTAGATAAAAAATTAAATTTGAAAATATTGAATTTCTTAAAACATTTAAATCTGAACTAATTGGGTTAACAATTTTTATTTCTTTATATTTTTCTCTAAATAAATTATTTATTTTAGAGTCTGTAAATGACCAAGTAACTGTCTCAAAAAAACCTTTGGACGCCACAGAGCGTTGTAAGAAATGGAATAATTTTTGCTGCCTATTTAAAGTTGGTTTAAGTCGAGATTTTTCTGGTATTAGTGTTTGAATATGTTCATAACCTTTGATTCGAACAATTTCTTCAACAATGTCAATTGGTTGAGTGATATCTGGTCTCCATGAGGGAATTTCTAAATCTAAATTTTCGTTATTCTCTTTGATTTTAAAACCAAGATTGGAAATTATTTTAATTATTTCTTTTTTTTTAATTTTAAATCCTGTTATTTTTTCAAACAAAGAAATTTTAAATTTTACTTTATTTGTTTTTTTCTCTTCCAATCTTTGAATATCAAATTTACTTACTTCGCCCCCACACACCTCTTTTATTAAATCTGCTGCTTTGATTAGCCCAGCTTCAATTGATTTTGGATCAATTCCTCTTTCAAATCTAAATTTTGCGTCTGTATCTATATTTAGTAATTTTGAAGTTTTTCTAATTGATCTTGGTAAAAAATACGCTGACTCTAGTAATATGTTTTTTGTCTCTAGTTCGGTTCCTGAACGTGTTCCACCTATGATTCCACCTAATCCTAAGACTCCAGATTGGTCAGAAATTACACACATATCATCATCTAAGGAGTATTTTTTATTGTCTAGTGCTTCAAAAGTTTCACCTTTTTTTGAATTTCTTACTATAATTTCGTTACTTACTTTATCAGCATCATATGCATGAAGTGGCCTATTTAAATCAATCATCACATAGTTTGTTATATCTACAATTGCAGAAATTGGTTTTTGACCTAACGAAACAATTTTATCTTTTAACCACTGAGGACTTTCTTTATTTGAAACCCCCTTTATTAAACAACTACCAAAAATTGTGCAGCCTTGTTTTTTTTCTTTTTTAATAGTTACTTTTAAGTCCTGATCAAAATTTTGATTTAATTTACTATCTTTTATTTTTTTTAAAGAACCAACTCCAGCTGCAGCAAGATCTCTTGCGATACCTCTAACACCAAGACAATCTGGTCGATTTGGTGTTATAGATAAATCTACAACTTTAGGAGTTTTGGCATCAAAATATTTTTTTCCAATTTTTTCTTTATACTTTTCTGATAAATCTGTAATTCCCTCGCTTTCATCTGATAATTTAAGCTCAGCTTCAGAACACAACATTCCATAAGAAGTAACACCTCTTATTTTACTGATTGATAGTTTCATTTGATTTTTTGGTATAATTGCACCCGGTCCTGCATATACTGTGAACAAACCTTTTTTTGCATTAGGAGCTCCGCACACAACTTTAACAGTTTCACTTTTACCAATGTCAACGTCACAAACTCTTAATCTATCTGCATTAGGGTGTTGTTGCACATTTATTATTTTTGCAACAATAAAATCATCTAATTCAGAAGGTGCATTTTCAAAACTCTCAACCTCAAGACCAACATTTGTTAAATTATTAATTATTTCTCTATCATTAAGATCTGTATCTAAATGTTGTTTAAGCCAATCAATTGTAAATTTCATCTACTCAATCCTCTATAGCTTGATGGTACATCTAAAGGATCGAACCCAAAATGGCTTAGCCATCTATAATCTGTTTCAAAAAAAGCTCTTAAATCATTAATTCCATATTTTAGCATACCCAATCTATCTATTCCAATTCCAAAGGCGTAACCCTGAAATTTCGATGGATCAACATTTACATTTTTTAGAACATTTGGATGAACCATTCCGCATCCTAAAATTTCTAACCATTTGTCTCCTTCACCTATGATTATTTTTCCATCTTTAATTTCATAACCTATATCAACTTCAGCTGATGGTTCTGTAAATGGAAAGTGACTTGGTCTAAATCTCATCTTCAATTTGTCCACTTCAAAAAACTCTTTAATGAAATAATTTAGACAACCTTTAAGGTGTCCCATATTTATATCTTTATCTATATGTAGTCCTTCTACTTGATGAAACATAGGCGCATGTGTTTGGTCACTGTCAGATCTGTAAGTCCTTCCAGGTGCAATTATTTTAAATGGAGGTTTGCCTTTTAACATAGTACGAACTTGTACAGGAGAGGTGTGCGTCCTTAATAATAATTCTTTTTTTTCATCTAAGTAAAATGTGTCATGCATATCTCTTGCTGGATGATTGTCAGGCGTATTAAGTGCTGTGAAATTATTATATTCATTTTCCACATCTGGACCCTCTTCAACACTAAAACCTATTTCAGAAAAAATAGATGAAATTTCATCTATTACTTGTGAAACTGGATGAATCTTTCCTTGTTTAAAATCTCTCTCAGGTAAAGTGACATCTACTTTTTCATTTTCTAACTTTAGGTTTATCTCTTTTGTTTGGATTTCCTCAATTTTGCTTGTAATTTTATTTTGTAGCTCTTCTTTTATATAATTTAAGTCTGATGCAAATTTTTTCCGCTCTTCTTGAGAAACTGATCCTAACTTTTTGAACTCGTTAGAGACAACTCCATTTTTACCAAATAATTCAGTTTTTATTTGATTTATAGACTCAATGTTATGATCTTTATCGATTATATTAAGATATTCGTCTTTTATTTTTTTAATATCAGACATTTTAATAGATTATTTGTTAACTTAAGAAAAACAATAGTGAAGATTAATTTAAAGCTGCTTGTGCTTTTTTTACAATCTTTTTAAATGCTTGTGGGTTATCATATGCGATTTCTGCTAGAATTTTTCTATCTAATTTTATTCCTGATTTACTTAAACCATTTATAAATTTAGAGTAAGTTAAACCCTCTTCTCTTACTCCTGCATTAATTCTTTGAATCCATAAAGATTTAAAATCCCTTTTTTTATTTCTTCTATCTCTATATGCATATTGCATAGCCTTTTCCATTGCTTGTCTTGCAACTCTAATGGTATTTTTTCGTCTGCCCCATTGGCCTTTTACAGCTTTTAGAACTTTTTTATGTTTTGCTCTACTGGTTACACCTCTTTTAACTCTAGCCATTTTATCCTCTTAAACTATAAGGCATATATGATTTAACGATCTTTCCGTCTTGTTTCGCCATCACAGTTGTTCCTCTTTGTTTTCTTATTTGAGAATTAGTTCTTTTTATCATCCCATGCCTTTTACCTGCCTGTGCAGTAATCACTTTTCCTTTGGCTGAAATTTTAAATCTTTTTTTTGCTGAGCTTTTTGTTTTCAATTTAGGCATAATTTGTGGTGCCTTATACAAACATTAATATTAATTTACAACTAGAAATGTGACTTATAATGGCTGAATAACCATTATCATTTGTTTGCCGTCAAATTTAGGCTGTAATTCTATACGTCCAATATCTTGCATATCATGCTTAATTTTATCCATTAACTCATTCCCTAAGCTAGAGTGTTGCAGTTCTCTACCTTTAAAACGTATTGTAAATTTTACTTTATCCCCTTTTGCTAAAAATTTTTGAGCGTTCTTTATCTTAAAAGTATAGTCATGTACCTCTGTTACAGGTCTTAATTTTATTATTTATTTCCTTTAACTCAATTTTTTTTTGTTTCTTTTTTGCTTTGTTGGCTTTTTTCTGAGCATCATATTTATATTTACCCATATCCATTATTTTACATACAGGAGGTTTGGCATTTGGTGCAATTTCAATTAAGTCAAGTCCTTCGTCCCTCGCACGATTAATTGCATCATTTAAATTCAAAATTCCTAAATTTTCACCATCACTTGCTATTACCTGAACCTCATGTGAAGTAATCCTGTTGTTTGATCTAGGACCTTTTGGCTTTGTTCTTTTCTGAAAATAGTTTTGTTTGAAATCTGGCACTTAGATTGAAGGCGCTTTGTTTAAAGCAGAATATTTTTTTAGA
>CACKMS010000004.1 GCA_902601315.1 uncultured Pelagibacteraceae bacterium | reverse complement strand
AGAGGCAATCAGACCCAATGTAACTCAAACTTTAGAAAATAACCCAGCCATAATCCATGGTGGTCCTTTTGCAAATATTGCTCATGGATGTAACTCTGTAATAGCAACGAAGGCTGGTCTAAAATTAGCAGACTATGTTGTTACTGAAGCTGGATTTGGTGCAGATCTTGGAGCAGAAAAGTTTTTAAATATAAAGTGTAGAAAATCTGGTATTAAACCTAATTGTGTAGTCATTGTTGCAACAATTAGAGCTCTTAAAATGCATGGTGGAGTAACAAAAGATGAATTAAAAAATGAAAATGTTAAAGCATTAAAAAAAGGATTAGTTAATCTAGAAAGACACATAAATAATACAAGAAAATTTGGTCTACCAGTTACAATAGCAGTCAATAATTTTATTACTGACACAGAAAAAGAAATGAAAACATTATTAGATTTTTGTAAAACTCAAGGTGTAAAAGCATCTAAATGTACCCACTGGGGTAATGGAAGTGAAGGAGCAAAAGAACTTGCAAATAATGTTGTAAAAATTTGTGAAGATGACCAAGATACATTTAAATATTTATACGAAGATAAATTATCTTTATTCAAAAAAATTGAGAAAATTGCTCAAGAAATTTATCACGCAAGTGAGGTAGTTGCTGATACAAAAGTAAGGCAGCAATTAAAAGAATTTGAAGAAAAAGGTTATGGTAATCTTCCTGTGTGCATCGCTAAAACTCAATATAGTTTTTCAACAGATCCGAATTTAAAAGGTGCTCCTACTGGCCATGTTCTGCCAGTTCGAGAAGTTCGTTTGTCATCTGGAGCAGAATTCGTTGTTGTTGTATGTGGAGAAATAATGACAATGCCTGGATTACCAAGAGTACCAGCTGCAGACTCAATTAAATTAAATGATGAAGGTGAAATTGAGGGACTCTTTTAATTTAAATAGTTTAAACGTTTATTTTTAAACCAATAAACTTAAGCCAATTTTCTAGTTCTCTCATCCTTGAATTTAATTCAGAAACTTTTTTTTCATTCTCAATTATTTTTACATGACTATCAATTTCATGTTGGTCTTCAAAAGCTTTATTATTAAGCAGTCTTTCTGTTCGAAAATGAATTAAGCTAATCATCTTTTCATATGAAATCTCTGGATGATATTGAATACCCCAAATATTACTTATACCTGCTTTAAATGATACCCCCATAACTTTATTAATTGGATTTGATGCCAACAATGTTGAATTAACCGGCAAAGTTACAACCTCATCAAAGTTAAATGCTGGAGTATTAAATATTTTGTTTTTATTTTTATAGATTTTATGTTTCAAGCCTTCTTCATTAATCTCAATATCATGCGCTATTCCTCTATGAGCCCCCTTTTGACATCTTTTAACTTCACCACCGGCAACTGTTACAGCAACTTGCATGCCCCAACAAATAGCTAAAATATTTTTAATATTATTCTGACATTTTTTCATAAAATCAAGTTGTCTTCTAATTTCGGGTGTATCATTATAAATGTTTAGACTACTGCCTCCCCATATCATTCCATCATATTTATTTAAATTATTTGAAACATCAGAAATATTTGAATCTGATGAAGGATTAACAACATCTATTTCTATATCTTCTGTAAAGTAGCTAATACTGTCCTTTAAGCTTTCTGTATGTGTTTTAATACCACCATCAGTAAAACTCTGATTTTCCTCTCTTAGATTACCCTCTACTATTAATATTTTTTTCACTTTAAAAACTTAATTACCAATCAATTATTAATTTTTTGTTATTACAAATTGCTTCAAGCATACAAAAAAGTAATGGAAAATCTTTTTTATCAAATTCTTTAAGTATTTTTGGACCAATTTCAAAAGCTAGATCTGCTCCTTCAACTGTTGTCTCTTTCATGTAATTTTCTTTAGCATCTTTATAAAGCAATCCTTTGCCAAGATAATGACCCATCATACTATTTCTCCCACCTGCAGCACTTACATGTAAATCACCTAATCCTGCCAGTCCAAAAACTGTTTCATCTTTGCCTTTTAATTTTTTTGTCAATTTTTTCATTTCTGACAATGATTTGTAAATTAAAGAGGCAGCTGTATTTAGATAATATTTTTTTTTAATTTCACCATCTATATTGTTACCGCTTAAACCTTCTGATGCACCAATTAGCATTGAGTAGATATTTTTTGTAGCAGCACATACTTCTACTCCAATAAGATCTTCTGTGAATTCTGTTGAATAGTAACTTGTTGATATTATTTTTCCTATTTCTTTAACTATTTCAATATTTTTACTCGCTAACACTACGCTACTTTTTATTCTATTAGCTAAGCCATTTGCAAGGCAAGGACCTCCCACAGCTGATATCTTTGGATTAGCAGTCCCATTTTTCTTTAAAATTTTTTCTAATTTATCTGCTAATGTTTCGAACTGATTTTCAATTACAGCCAGTCCTTTTGTAAGTAGTAAGATATTTGTTTTTTCATTATAAAATTTTGATAATTCCTCACCAACCCATTCAATACCCTTGGAGCTTACACCTACAACAATTAAATCTATATTCTCTTTAATTGTATCATTAAACTCAGAAAATTTTATAACCTTGATATCTTTTGGTAACTGATAGTTTAAAGTTGGATGTATATTATTGTTGTTATTTATATGATCAATAACATCATCTTCTAAAAAAGAACCAACTAAAATAACTTCATTCCTATTATCAGCACAAGGAACTGTAAAGGCAGATCCCATAGCGCCGGCACCAATAATAACAATTTTCTTCATAAAAATTTTATACGTACCTGAATACAAAAATAGCAAATATGAATGAAAGTATTGTTGCTACCCATAACATTGGTCCTATTAAACCAAGCCAACCAAGATGAATATAAGCTGCACTTAAAAGAGATAAAAATAATCTATCTCCTCTTGTAGTGTCGAGACCTAAAATACCTTTTCTTGGACTACCACCAGGTTTTTTTTTCTCCCAAAGAGTCATGCCTATCAAACAACAAGCAATAAAAACAAAAAAAGCTGCTGTCTGCCACGTCCAAGCCATCCATGTTATAAATTCAAAATCAAAAAAACCTTTTTCTTGAGTTTTTGCAACAGAGTCCCAAGAATTAGCAGCATATAACTTAGTAAAAATCATACTCTTCCTAATGCAAATCCTTTAGCAATATAATTTCTAACAAAGTAAATTACTATTGCTCCAGGAACTATTGTTAAACTCCCGGCAGCTGCTAATAATCCAAGTTCATAACCTGATGTACTAGCTGTTCGTGTCATCGTAGCAGCAATAGGTTTTGCGGCTACTGCTGTCAATGTTTTTGCAAGTAAAAGCTCAACCCATGAAAACATAAAACAGAAAAACATTGTAATTCCAATACCTGCAGTAATTGTTGGTATAAAAATTTTAAAGAAAAATTTCCAAAAGGAATAACCATCAACGTATGCAGTTTCATCTAATTCCTTTGGAACTGCTGACATAAATCCCTCTAATATCCATACTGCAAGAGGAATGTTAAACAAGCAGTGAGATAAGGCAACAGCTACATGTGTATCAAATAAATTCACTGAAGAATAAAATTGGAAGAAAGGTAATGCAAAAACTGCTGGTGGCGCCATTCTATTTGTAAGCAACCAGAAAAATAAATGTTTATCACCTAAAAATTTATATCTTGAAAATGCATAAGCAGCAGGCAGCGCTGCTGCTACTGATATTATTGTATTTAAGACCACATAATAAATTGAATTTAAATATCCAGTGTACCAAGTGCTATCTGTAAATATTTTTTTATAATTCTCCAATGTAAATTCATTTGGCCAAAGAGTATATGTATTTATTATTTCTGTTGTTGTCTTAAAGGACATATTTAATAACCAATATATTGGTAGCATTAAAAAAATTATGTATATCGTTGGAACTAGCCATTTATATTTTTTCACGATTGACCCTCATTTTTCATCATTAAATTATAAAATACCCAACAAACAGTAAGAACTATAAAAAAATAAATTAAAGACATAGCTGCAGCTGGACCTAAATCAAATTGACCAAGGGCCATTTTAACTAAATCAATTGACAAAAATGCTGTAGCATTTCCTGGACCTCCTCCAGTGAGTACAAATGGTTCAGTATAAATCATAAAACTATCCATGAATCTTAAAAGTATTGCAATTGTTAAAACTTTTTTCATTTTAGGTAATTCAATATGTCTAAATACTGACCATCTACTTGCGCCATCAATTTCTGCTGCTTGATAATATGCAGGTTGAATTGATCTTAGACCCGCATATGACAATAAAACTACAAGTGAGGTCCAGTGCCAAACATCCATCAATACAGTTGTAAACCATGCATCTCCACTTTGTTGTGTGAAATTGTAATCAAAGCCTAATGCGTTTAGTGAGTGTCCTAAGAAGCCAATGTCAGGTAACGCAAAAATATTCCACATTGCACCTACTACATTCCAAGGTATTAAAAGTGGCATAGACATAAGTACTAAACAAACTGATACCCCAATTCCTTCCTTTGGCATTGTTAATGCAATGAAAATTCCAAGTGGAATTTGTATAAATAGTATTATGAGCGTAAATAAAATTTGTCTTCCTAAGGCGGCATGAAACCTGTCTGAGAGAAGTATTTGTTTAAACCATCTAGTTCCCTCCCACATAAATACATTATTGCCAAATGTCTCTTGAAAAGCATAATTGACAACTGTCATTAATGGAATGATTGCGTTAAAAGCAACTAATACAAAAACTGGTATTACGAATAGCCAAGCTTTTTGATTTACTGTTTTATTCATTATTCAATTATCCAGTTATCTCCGTAGACATATGTATAGTCTTTTTTAAAGTTTAAAAATGCAGATCCAGTTGGAATATTAGTTGAACTTTTTGCTATTACTTTTATTTTTCCACTTTCACTTTCAGTATCAATTATCTTATGTCTTCCTGTGTTACTCACCTTTAGTATCTTAACAGGCAAACCACTTTCATTAAATTCAATAAATTCTGGTCTAATTCCAACTTCAGTTTTAGAAAAACTTTTATCTTTGATATCTATTTTGGTTTCAATCATATTGCCATTTATAGAGATTGCACCATTGTCTATTTTACATGGCAAAATGTTCATGCCTGGGGATCCTATAAAATGACCTACAAAAGTATGTCGAGGTTTCTCAAATAATTCTACTGGTGTTCCAATTTGAACGATTTCTGCCTCATGCATTACTACAACCTGATCAGCAAATGTAAGTGCCTCTGTTTGATCATGTGTAACATAAATCATTGTTCGATTAATCTTTTGATGAAGTTCTTTTAATTTAGATCTTAAGATCCATTTTAAATGTGGGTCAATCACTGTTAAAGGTTCATCAAACATAATTACATTCACATCTGATCTTACAAGACCTCTTCCAAGAGAAATTTTTTGTTTACCATCGGCTGTTAAACCAGATGCTCTGTTATGAAGTGTTGAGGTAAGTTCAAGCATTTCTGCAATTTCCTCTACCTTATTTTTAATTTCTTGTTCGGATATACCTCTATTTTTCAATGGGAATGCAAGATTATTAAAAACAGTCATCGTGTCGTAGATAACTGGAAATTGGAAAATTTGAGCAATATTTCTTTCAACTGGATTTTTATTTGTAACATCCACATCATTAAATAATATTTGACCTTCTGTTGGATTAAGTAATCCTGAGATTATGTTTAACAAAGTTGTTTTTCCACAACCCGAAGGACCCAAAAGCGCATAAGCACCACCGTCGTTCCAATCAATATTAACATTACGAAGTGCCCAATCCTCTTTATTAACTTGAGAACTTAAATAACTATGGCTTAAATTTTTTAGTGAAATCTTAGACATTGTTTACCAATTTGTTAGATTCATCAAAATATAAAAACTCGTCTGAATTCATAAATAATTTAGTTTGCTCACCAACATTTTTTTGATGGATTCCATTTGATAAGGATACCCAATTTAAATCTCCATTAGTAAAGTGAATTAAACTTTCAGAACCACTAAGCTCTGAGATTAAGACTTTTCCAGATATTTCTAATGAGTTTGAGCCTTCTTTGTATGTGGTGATATTGTGTGGTCTTATCCCAACTTTGTATTCACCATCTTTAAGTTTTGAATTTATCTTCCAACTCACATCATCAGAAATTAGGGAACAAACATCGCCTTGCTTTTTAATTTTAGCAATATTCATTGGTGGATCACTAAATACTTGAGCTGATTGTAAGCTATTTGGTTTATTATAAACTTCTAAAGTTTTTCCATGCTGAACTATTTTTCCCTCAAGTAAAGTTGCAGTGTAACCTCCAATTAGTAATGCATCAGAAGGTTCTGTTGTTGCATATACAACTATACAATCCCTATCTTCAAATAGTTTTGGTAACTCTTCTCTTAATTCTTCTCTTAATTTAAAATCTAAATTTGCTAGAGGTTCATCTAATAGAATTAAATCAGAATCTTTTACCAAAGCTCTGGCAAGTGCTGTCCTTTGCTGTTGACCTCCTGAAAGTTCATTTGGTCTTTTATTTAACATTGGAGAAAGTTTTAGTAATTCGGCAACTTTCCCAACTCTGTTTTTAATTTCATTGGTGTCAACCCCCGTAATTTTTAATGGGGATGCAATATTATCATAAACGTTAAAGTTTGGATAATTAATGAACTGTTGATAAACCATCGAGACATTTCTTTTTTGAACTTTTACACCAGTTACATTTTTTTCGTTGAACCAAATTTCTCCATTTGTTGGCTTATCTAATCCAGCCATAATTTGCATGAGCGTAGTTTTGCCTGCTAAGGTTGATCCAAGAAGTACGTTGATAGTATTTTTTTCTAATTTTAAATTAGTTTCATAAATATGAGTTTCTTGTCCAATTTTTTTTTCAACATTTCTTAATTCTAAACTCATAATTTTATTTTGAATTTTAACGAAAGAAGGACGTCATATAAGACGTCCTTCTTTTTAATTTGATAGTATTTTCAAAATAAAACTAGTTCCAAGCTTTTTCGTAAGGAACAGTTTTACCTTGAGGTTTTTCATTTCGTTTTGCTTTTGGTGATCCAGGTTGGTCTAACCAATAGTTTGCACCTTTTGGTTCAGACAATCTAGGTCCACATCCACCATACGTATTGTTAGCTTTATCTGCAGCTTCCATACGAGACATAACTAAGTTCATCTCTTCTGCAAGACGATCCATGGCTTCCTGAGGACTAAAAGCACCAGAGTTTACATCTCCAATTTGCTGCCACCATATTTGTGCAAGTTTCGGATAGTCCGGAACATTGATACCTGTAGGTGACCACAATACTCTATTAGGTGATCTGTAGAATTCTACTAATCCACCTAATTTTGGAGCTCTCTCTGTAAATGATTTATGGTTTATATCACTATCTCTTATAATAGTTAAACCTACGTGGCTTTTCTTAAGAGATACAGTTTTTGAAACAACAAACTGTGCATATAACCATGCAGCTTTTCTTCTATCAACTGGTGTAGACTTAAATAAAGTCCATGATCCAGCATCTTGATATCCAAGCTTCATTCCTTCATCCCAGTAAGGACCCTTTGGTGAAGGACCCATTCTCCATAAAGGATTTCCATTGTCATCAACTGTTTTATTTCCAGAACTCTTTGGCGCTACCATTGATGCAGTAAACGCTGTGTACCAGAAGATCTGTTGAGCAACGTTACCAGATGATAATGCAGGTAGTGATTGATAAAAGTCCATACTAGCAGCTCCTGGAGGCGCATATGATCTTAACCACTCGTCCCATTTTCTAATTGCGTAAACCGCTGCTGGTCCATTAGCTGCTCCACCTCTTGCAACATCAGCACCAACTGGATTACAAGTTCCGGACTCCATTCTAATACCCCATTCATCAACAGGTACGCCATTAGGTTTTCCAACAGAACCTGCGCCAGCCATTGATAGCCAAGCATCAGTCATTCTCCAACCTAAATCAGGAGCTCTTTTACCATAATCCATGTGTCCATATACTCTAACACCATCGATTTCTTTTACGTCATTAGTGAAATATTCTGCTATGTCTTCATAAGCAGACCAGTTAACTGGTACACCTAGATCATAACCATATTTCTTTTTAAATCCTGCTTTAATATCGGCTCTGTCAAACCAATCTTTTCTAAACCAATAAAGGTTTGCAAATTGTTGATCTGGAAGTTGATATAATTTTCCATCAGGACCAGTAGTAAATGATTTTCCAATGAAATCATCGATATCTAATGTAGGCAATGTAACTGCTTTACCTTCACCAGCCATCCAATCAGTCAGGTTAACTGCAAGTTGAAGTCTTGAGTGCGTACCAATTAAATCAGAGTCATTGATATATGCATCATACAAGTTTCTTCCTGTTTGCATTTGTGTTTGTACGGCTTGTACTACTTCACCTTCACCAAGTAACTGGTGGTTAACTTTGATCCCAGTGATTTCTTCAAAAGCTTTAGTTAGTGTTTTAGACTCGTATTCGTGAGTTGGAATAGTTTCTGATAATACATTTATTTCCATACCTTTAAAAGGTTTGGCTGCATCATGAAACCATTTTAGTTCTTTCTCTCTTTGTTTAGACGAAAGAGTTGAAAGTTTAAACTCACCATTTGACCATTTCTTAACTGCTGCCATATGGCCATCAGCATAAGAGTTTGTGGTAAATGAGAATAAAGCAACAAAAGCTAAGATTGTTTTAAATGATCGTATCATTTTATTTTCCCCTCTTGTGTTTATTGAACCTAAAATGTAACAAAAATTACTGAGTGCTGTAAAGATTAAATATATAATTGAATCAATTCTAAGTTGAATTAGGTTATCAAAGTTCTTTTAATTGCTTTCTGCCATCCAAAAATTAATTTTCTTCTATCTTTGTTTTTCATTTTTGGAGAAAATTTTTTATCTAAAGACCAATTTTTTGAAATGTCGTTTAGAGATTTGTAAACTCCAATTTTTAAACCTGCCATAAAGGCTGCACCTAATGCAGTTGTTTCGTCAACTTTTGGTCTTAAAACTTTTACATTAATTATGTCTGATAAAAATTGTGAAAACCAATTATTTTTTACCATACCTCCATCTACCCTAACTATTTTTGGACGAAGGCCATCATTTTTCATTGCTTCAAATAGATCATAAGTTTGATACCCAACAGACTCTACTGTTGCTCTTACAATTTCGCTTATTCCGGTGTCTCTTGTTAAACCACTTAAAACACCTCTAGATTTTGCATTCCAATATGGTGTTCCAAGGCCTGTAAAGGCTGGAACTAGATAAACGCCATGATTATCTTTTAATTTTTTTATTATTTTTTCGGAGTCTGCTGCCTTTTTTAAAAATTTGATTTTATCTCTTAACCATTGAACGCCTGCACCTGCTATGAATATTGACCCTTCAAGTGCATAGGTTGTCTTTCCATTAATTCTATATCCAATTGTCGTTAGCAATCTATTTTTGGAATAAATAATTTTACTTCCAGTATTAAGCAAAACAAATGCTCCAGTCCCATAAGTACTTTTTAGTGATCCTGGTTCAAAACAACATTGTCCAATTGTTGCAGATTGTTGATCTCCCACCATTCCAGTAACAGAAAACGACTCTCCTGTAATCTTTGGGTCTGTGTGACCAAAATCATCAGAACTATCCTTTACCTCAGGAAGTATATGACTTGGAATTTTTAAAATATCTAATATTTGTTTATCCCACTTATTTGTTGCTATATTAAATAGCATAGTTCTACTAGCATTTGTTGCATCTGTGAAATGATTGGTTCCTCCTGTTAATCTCCAAAGTAAAAAACAATCAACTGTTCCAAATAATAATCTTTTTTGTTTAATAAGTTGTTTTGCTTTTGGAACGTTATCTATGATCCATTTAATTTTTGTTGCTGAGAAATAAGCGTCAATTAATAAACCAGTTTTATTATAAATTAACGTTTCTTTTTTTTGTTTTATAAGTTTATTGCAATATTCAACTGCCCTTCTATCTTGCCAGACTATTGCATTGTAAACAGCCTTTCCCGTATGCTTGTCCCAAAGAATTGTTGTTTCTCTTTGATTAGTTATTCCAATTGTCAAAATTTTTCCCTTAAGTGATTTACTTTTTTGAATAACTTTTTTTAAAACTATTTGTGTTGTAGACCAAATTTCTTCTGGATTATGTTCTACCCATCCATCTTTTGGAAAGTATTGAGTAAACTCTAACTGTGACACAAAAACTGGTTTCCCTTTTAAATCAAATAAAATTGCTCTACTAGAGGTAGTACCTTGGTCAATAGATACAATAAATTTTCTCATATTTATTGTAGTCTAATATTTTTTTCTATTTTTTAATATAAATTTTATTCCAAGGTTTAATTTATTTATGATTTAATTTCTCATGATTTGTTAGTAGAATTATTTTATAAATTTTATTCAGTGGAGAATTTTAGATGACAAAAGTAGCAATTATTGGTGCAGGTCCTTGTGGCCTTTCAATGTTAAGAGCATTTGAACATTTAGAAAAGAAGGGTGAAAAAATTCCAGAAATAGTTTGTTTTGATAAACAAGAAGATTGGGGAGGTCTTTGGAATTATAATTGGAGGACTGGTTCTGATCAATATGGAGACCCTGTTCCAAACAGTATGTATAGGTATTTATGGTCAAATGGACCAAAAGAATGTTTAGAGTTTGCTGATTACTCTTTTGATGAACATTTTGGAAAACCTATTCCATCTTTTCCACCAAGAGAAGTTTTAAAAGATTATATAATTGGAAGAGTAAGTCAGGGTAATTTAAAAAGTAAAATTAAATTTAACACAAGAGTGTTAAATACATCATTTAAAAATGATAAATTTGAAGTAAGTTTTCAAGATAAAGTTAATGATAAAATACAAACGGATGAGTTTGATTATGTTGTAGTATCAACTGGTCATTTTTCAGTTCCCTTTATACCTGAATACAAAGGTATGGAGTCATTTCCAGGAAGAATTATGCACTCTCATGATTTTAGAGATGCAGAAGAGTTCAGAGGTAAAAATGTTATTGTATTAGGCAGTAGTTACTCTGCTGAAGATGTTGCTTTACAATGTAATAAGTATGGAGCTAAAAGTGTAACTATAGGCTACAGACATAACCCAATGGGATTTAAATGGCCTGAGGGAATGAAAGAAGTTTTTTATCTGGATCGTCTTGAAGGAAAAAAAGCAATTTTTAAAGATGGTACGGAACAAGAAGCTGATGCTATAATTTTATGCACAGGATATCTTCACCATTTTCCTTTTTTAGAGGAAAGTCTTAAACTTAAAACTCACAACAGGCTTTATCCTCCAAAACTTTATAAAGGTGTTGTGTGGCAAGATAATCATAAACTTCTTTATCTTGGTATGCAGGACCAGTTTCATACTTTTAATATGTTTGATTGCCAAGCATGGTATGCAAGAGATGTGATAATGGGTAAAATTAAAATGCCAAGCGACAGTGAAATGGATAGTGATATTAAAAAATGGGTTGATATGGAGGAAAAATTAGAAAATCCAGATCAAATGATCGATTTTCAAACAGAGTACACTAAAGAGCTTCATGAAATGAGTGATTATCCAAAAATTGATTTTGAATTAATTAGAGAACATTTTAAAGAATGGGAGCACCATAAAGTTGAAGATATTTTAACTTATCGAAATAAATCATTTTCATCACCTGTTACAGGTTCTGTTGCACCAATTCATCATACACCCTGGGAAACAGCAATGGATGACTCTTTAAAAACGTTTTTAAACAAATAAAAAAGTTTTTAGAACTAGTTATTATGTTTGATTTTTATCTTTTCTAAAAAAAGGAATTAGAAATACAAAACAGGCAAGTAAAAAAAATAAACTTCCAAACATTGCCCAAAAACTTCCAATACTTGATATTAAAAATCCTATTGCTGAAACTATAAACAATATCCATCCAATTAAGTTTATAGTCTGGTTTTTCATTTTTTTGATTAATCTATACCTAGATGTTTTTTTCTTTTTCCAACGTAAGTTCTTATTAGATTGTCAAAAATCAATCCAATAAAGGCAACACATATTCCTAAAGTAAGACCTATCCCTGCTCCATTTTTATCTGATAAAGCTTTTAAAATATATTGCCCTAAATCTTCTGTTCCGATGAAGGCTCCAATAATTACCATGAATAATGCAAAAACAATTGTTTGATTTAAACCAAGCATCATATGCGGGAAGGCTAAGGGAAATTCAATTTTTGTTAACCTTTGAAATTTATTTACACCTGACATAGTTGCAGCATCGTGTAATCCTGCAGGTACACTTCTTAAACCCTCAATAGTGTATCTTGTTGCAGGAATAGTTGCATAAACTATCACGGCAATTAATACTGATGTATCTGTAATACCAAATAACATCATAACTGGAATTAAATATACAAATGAAGGGAAAGTTTGAAAAATATCACAAACTCCCAACATAAACTTTGCTGAATTTTTGTTTTGAAAACATAGAGTTCCAACTGTAAAACCAATTATACAAGATATAATTACACCAAATGTTGCCATATAAGTTGTAACTAAAGCTCTATCCCACCAGGGACTTAGTGCAATAAACAACGTTAAGGCGCACACAACTAAAGCTGAACGAATTCCACCTATTAAATATCCAGCTCCAACGACTAATACTAAAGTGGCAACTGCAGGCATTCTTAAATATAAAGCTCTCATTGGTTGAAGAACATCTTGAATTAGCCATGTGTTAAAAGCTTTTATATAAACAAAGAAAGTTTCAAAAATCCAATCAACTCCTTTGTTCCAAAAATCTGCAGTTGAAATTCCTTTGTTATGTGGAACTTCAAATAAATAATTAAACCCCTCTTTAAAATAAAATGAGCCTGCATAAGCTAATAAAATTCCAACAATAAATGCACCACCAAAAAATATAAGGTTTTTATTTCTTTCATAAAAAGTTAAATTTCCGAAATAATCTATTTGCTTATTTGCCCAAGCTAATGACATTTTATCTAATAGAATTGCAATCAAACTAATGCATAAACCCGCTTCTAATGCCAATCCAATATTTAATTGGTTAAGAGCAAGCAACAAATTAAAACCTAATCCTTTTGCGCCTATAAATGCTGAGATAACTGCCATTGAGAAACAGACCATGATGACCTGGTTCACTCCTATCAATATATCTCTTCTTGCAGTTGGAATTAATACTTTGAACATTAATTGCCAATTAGTACAGCCGCTCATCCTACCGGCCTCGATAACTTCAGGAGGAATTGCTCTTAAACCCAACAAAGTTAATAATATCATTGGTGGAATTGCAACTACCATAGTTATTATTACAGCTGCGTGATCACCTACCCCAAAAAGCACAAGTGCAGGAACCAAAACAGCATATTGTGGCATAGTCTGCATAACTAGTAATATTGGATACAATGCTTTTTCAACTCGCTTACTTTTAAAGGCAGCGATACCTAAACCTAAACCAAAAGCAAAAGACAATGGTGCAGCAACTAAAATAAAAGATAGTGTTTGCATTGACGGTTTCCACTGGCCAAAAATTGAAATGTAAACCATCGTCAATCCTGCAAATATAGCAAGACCTTTACCGCTCAATTTATATGAAAGGATTGCAAAACCTGCAGCTACAATAGTCCATGGTAAACCTGGAAGTTCTGCCCATGGATATGCATCTATAAAATCCCAACTTGTAAATGCAACAATTGTTTCCAGGCCTCCTAATAAAATCTCTCTAATTAACTCAATTAAAAAAGTCATAAAAGCAGTTAAATTTCTGCTAATTTGTAGAAGTAAAGGTCGAGTTTTAAATTCTTGTGTATCTTCATTCCAAAACTCCATTGGCATCCATTCGTTCATTAAAAAGAACAAAGAGTCATTAATCCAAATAGGGAGCCATCCAAGTAATGGTGGTAATCTCCAAAAAACATCAAATGCGTAATATCTTACTTCTTTGCCGAGAAATATGAATGTGCTTTGATTTGGATCTTTTACAAATTCTGCTTGGCCTCTAATAAATTTATAAGTTTCAGGAACCTCTATTGCAAAACATAATGCAAAAAATACAGCTAATAAAAACAACCATTGAAAAACTTTTGGATATTTTTTTATAATTTCCATAAATTAATTATTATTTTTTCTTCCTCCGAATACCGTTTGGATAATCTTTGATGGATTTATAGATCCAACAACTTTATTGTCCCGATCAATAACTGAAACCGCTTTTTCTTGAGTAAGAATTTTTTCTGCAACATTTTCTATGATTTCATCTTTTAGAACTTTTAAATCAGAGCTATCAGCATCTGATCTATCCATCACATCTTCAATAGTTAAGACTTTTTCTCTTGGCACTTCCTCTGTAAATTTTTTTACATACTCTGTAGCTGGATTTAGAACTATATTTGCAGGTGTATCTAATTGTTCAATAATCCCATCTTTCATAATTGCAATCCGATCTGCAAGCTTTAAGGCTTCATCAAAATCGTGTGTTATAAACATAATTGTTTTTTGTAGTTTTTCTTGAAGTCTTAAAAATTCATCCTGCATCTCTTTTCGTATCAAGGGATCTAATGCGGAAAATGGTTCATCTAAAAACCAAATATCAGGTTCAACTGCTAAAGATCTTGCAATACCTACTCTTTGTTGTTGTCCACCTGAAAGTTCTCTTGGAAAATAATTTTCTCTTCCATCAAGTCCAACAAGCTTGACCATATCCATTGCTTTGCTAATGCTATCTTCAGTTTTTATTCCCTTTATTTGTAAAGGAAATGCAATATTCTCTACTACTGTTTTATGAGGTAGTAATGCAAAACTTTGAAACACCATTCCCATTTTATTTCTTCTAAGATTAATTAATTCTTTGTTATTTAATTTAAGTAGATCCTGACCCTCTATGAAAATTTTTCCACCTGTTGCTTCAGTCAATCTTGAAATACATCTTAATAATGTTGATTTACCAGATCCGGATAAACCCATCACAACAAGCATTTCTCCTTTGGAAACTTCAAAAGAAGCATCATTCACACCAACAATACATCCATTTTCTTGGAATGTTTTGGCATCTACGTTGCCATTTGCATCTTGAAGCATTTTATGGGCATTAGAGCCAAAAATTTTATAAACATTTTCGCATTTTATAACAGCTTCTGACATAATAAGATTAAATTATATGAAAATTAGTCAAAGTTAAATCGATATAATTATCCATCTCCTGATTAAAAGTTTTTTATGTAATAAACTCTTGTATCAATCCCTGTACTTAAAAAGCTTAATGCCTCACCGCTAACTGTGATGCTCTCATCTACACCTACGTTATTTCCACTTACCGTAAAGCCTGCAAAACACTTGTTTTTCTCTGGGTCCCATTTAACAAATGTTTCATCTATTTTATTTCCATTAATTGTATAAATCTCGTGTGCTCTAAAATTTAAAAAATTTGCACCCATAATTGCACGTTGTGGGATTAATTTTGTGGCATTACATACAGCTTCATATAATTCATCAGATAATTTATAATGATCTGTTCCATCAAATGTTACCAAAATACCAGAGGGTAATTTTGATATTAATGCACTCAATTTTTTTTCTTTTGCTATTCTCTCTTCTTCTAATTTCATTTTTTTGACTAATTCATCACCTTGACCGAAAATAGTGTTTAAAATTGCAAATGAAATAATGATAATAATTGTAATAAAAATGAGACCTATTAATTGTTTTAAAGACTCTGGTAATGATCTAAATTTATTTGAATAAGTATTCATTTTAATTATTCTTCAAGTTTGCCATTTTTCCAAATTCCTGATTTTTGTTTTCCATCTGACCAAGTAAATGTTCCTTGGCCATTCATAAATCCATTTTCCCACTCCCCCTCATATGTTGAACCATCTGGGAATGTTAATATTCCTTGGCCACTCCACATGCTATTTTTAAATTCACCTTTGTAAATATAACCATTTGGCCAAGTTTCTGTGCCTTGTCCTTGTTTTTTTGTTGCAACCCATTCACCTTCGTAAGTTGTTTTATCTGTGTAAATCCATTTACCAAAACCATTTTCACAGTCACCTTCTTTACATCCTGTGCTTCGTGCAAAAACTACAGAACTAATCAAACAACTTATAAAAATGAAAATAAAACATTTTTTCATAATAATATTTTACACAAGATTAAATAAAAAAAAATCCCCCCCAACTAAGTTGGGGGAGATTTCAAAGTCTTAAAATTAACCTTAATGATCGTGTGTGAATTCTTCCCACACTTTCTTATTATCAGCTAACCATTTTTTAGCTGCATCTTCATGAGTCATTTTATCAACGTCAACTAAAGCTGCCATTGCTCCAATTTGGCTTGTAGAGAATGACATTTTTTTAAATGTTGCTGCAGCTTTTGGATGAGTTTTTGGAAAATCTTCATGTGCTGCTTTTTTTAAATAACCATCTGGTGATCCACATTTTCCGTCTCCACCGTCCTCAGGTCTACAACCTGCAGTGTATGGAGGGAAATCAATAAATGTGAAACCAGCACCATCAGTAAAATTTGGTGTCCAGTTAAAGATTATAGTTCCTCTGCCTTCTTTCTCAGCTGCTGATAATTCAGCCCATAGTGCATCTGCACTTCCAGCAAATTTTACCCACCATAGATCTCCTAATCCAAGAGCATCGACTCTTTGAGGGATTAAGTCACCATGCCAAGTTTGTGGTCCTTCTAACATTCTTCCTTTTCCATCTGGTGAATCAGGAGTAGTGAAGTTTTTTGCACAATCTGGATTTTTTAAAGCTGTCCAATCTGGTAATCCTGGGCATAAACCTTTTTCTACAACCCAATTCGGATATCCCATATCCTCAAGCGTTCTAGCTTCATGGTCACCCATATCTATCAAACCACCTTTATCAAGAGCAGTTGTGAATGATTTACCAAATGCAGATTCCCAAACTTCGTGAGATATAGTTACATCACCAATTCTTATAGATTCGTAAACAGCTTGTGAGTCTGCGTTAACGTATTTAACGTTATTACCCATACTTTCAAAAATACCACCAATAACGTAAGCCATAACAATTTGACTTGACCAGTTATGTGTTGGGATTACGATGGGCTTTTTACTATCTGCTGCATTAGATATTCCTGCAAAAGATACTGCTGAAATAACTACCGCTGATAGTAGAGATATTATTTTTCTCATTTGTTCCCCTTTCTTAATATTAAGTAATGAAAGTATCCTTAAATTAGGTGATATAGTCAATACGTGTTGATTATAATAAATATATATAAATTTTATGACTACTGTTATTATACTTTATAATTAATAATGCAGTGACAATTAGTTTATGCAAACAAGTCTTAATATAAAAGAACCTGGATTAAATACATTACCACTTGGAGTTGAAAGATATGTAGTTAATGGTGGTGGACTAACAGGTGTTCAGATTCATCCAGATGACGAAATTGAAATTATTAATGATGAAGGAAATCAAATTTGTGAAATTACAGTTTTTAACAAAGATGGAAAATCTGATTTAGGAATTTTAAATCTAAAAGAAAATAAAAATTGTTCTGAAATAAAAAAAATTTTATTTAAGAAGAACGAAACATCTTTACAGGCTCTTTATCAATTAAAAAAAAGAAATCTAGACATAGAAAAATCAAAATCAGCAATTCTATTTAACGAGGATGCAAATGCAGAAGAAATTATAAAATTAAAATCTAAAGACAAATGTTATTGTATATTTTCTGCGCCGGGCAATTCAATGATCGTTCATGAACAAAATCCATCTACTGATTTAACGGTATTGGTTAAAAGAGCTATAAAAAAAAAGGATAAAGAATTCTCATTGATACCTGATCCTGTGTATGACCCTTCTGGGGAAATTGATATTAAAAGAACAACAGCAGATTCTTATCAAGTTAAAGAAGGAGATTATATCCAAGTAATAACACCAACCGGAAGACAATGTTCAGATTTTGTAGCTTTTGATACTGCTAAATTAGATAAAGGACAAGAAAACGGTTTGGATTGGCAAACAACAAGAACCTTCATGGGTCATACTTTTCCTGGTCCTGGTTTATTCTCAAAATTTTATGATGTTGACCATGAACCATTAATTGAGGTGGTAAGAGATACAGTCGGAATTCACGATACATTTAATTTGGCTTGTACATCTAAATACTATGAAGATGCTGGATATTTTGGACATGCTAATTGTTCAGATAATCTTAATGAAAGTATGGAAAAATATGGTGTTCAAAAAAAAAGAGGATGGCATGCAATAAACTTGTTTTTCAATACCTCTGCAGGTGGTCAAAATTCAGTATTATCAGATGAGTCTTTTGCAAGACCTGGTGACTATGTAATATTTAGAGCTCTTAAAGATTTAACATGTGGGACAACAGCATGTCCTAGCGATATCGATAGCTGTAATGGTTGGAATCCAACTGATATTTTTGTTAGAACTTACGACAAGAAAAATGAATTCACAAAGTCATTTGGATTTAGAATGAAAACAGACTCGGAAAATAAACTTACAAGAAATACTGGATTTTATGAAAGAACTTCAAAGTTAACTAGAAACTATGTTGATGCAAGAGGTTTTTGGTTACCAAATGATTACACAAAACATGGGGTAATAAACGAATACACTGCTTGTAGAGAAAAAGCTGTTGTTATTGATTTATCTTCTTTGAGAAAATTTGAAATAATTGGACCTGATGCAGAAGAGTTAATGAATTATACCTTAACACGTAATGTTAAAAAATTATCGGTTGGTCAAATTGTTTACTCAGCAATGTGTTATGAAAATGGAATGATGTTTGATGATGGAACCTTATTAAGATTAAGTGAAACGGGATTTAGATGGGTTTGTGGTGATGAGTACGCTGGAGAATGGTTAAAAGAACAAGCTAAGAAAAAAAATTACAAAGTAATAATTAAAAATTCTACAGACCAAATTAATAATATTTCATTGCAAGGTCCTAAAAGTAGAAAAATTTTGGAAAAATTTATTTTTACGCCACCTACGCAACCAACTATTTCTGAACTTCAATGGTTCAGATTTACTATTTGTAGAGCAGATGATTTAAAAGGAATTCCATTAATTGTTTCAAGAACAGGTTACACGGGAGAATTAGGTTACGAAATCTGGTGTCATCCTGATCATGCACCAGAAGTTTGGGATAAAGTTATGGAAGCTGGAAAAGACGAAGGTTTAATTCCAGCAGGATTTGGTGCATTAGATTTACTTAGAATTGAAGCAGGTTTAATTTTATTTGGAAATGAATTTGATGGCCAGCAAGATCCTTTTGAAGCAGGAATAGGTTTTTCAGTACCATTAAAAACGAAAACAGATGAATTTATTGGTAAAGAAAACTTAATTAAAAGAAAAGAAAATCCTCAAAAAAAATTAGTTGGACTTGAATTAATTGGTAAAGAAAAAGCAAATCATGGCGACTGTGTTCATATTGGAAGAGCACAAGTAGGTATTGTAACAAGTGCTTGTTTATCTCCCACTTTAAATAAAAATATTGCTTTATGTAGAATCGATGTTGGTCACTCCGAAATAGGAACAGATGTTGAAGTTGGTAAAATTGATGGTCACCAAAAAAGAATTCCTGCTAAAATAGTTGGCTTTCCGCATTTTGATCCACAAAAAACTAGAGTTAGATCCTAAATGTCAAAAGCTACAAAAGACTTATTAGAATTCTGGGAGGACCAATTAAAATTATCACATACATCATCTAACTATTTTTTTAGAAAATCACCATCTCATTATCATATGATGTTGCTTGTAATGACTGCCTACAAACTAAACCAAAACCTTTCCGTTGAAGAGCTTAAAACAAAATTATTTAAAACATCTAGACCTAAATCGGCTCTAATTATTACAGAAGCATGTGAAAAAGGTTTTTTCTATCTTGAAAAAACCTCAAAGGATCAAAGAAAGAAACACATAAAACCAAGTCAGTCTTTTATAAATGAGTTTAATGATTATTTAAGGACCCTTAAAAATTTGAGCTTCTAGGCCCTTATTAGATTATACTTTGAAGTTGTATTATTTAATTTATTTATAAAAATTAGATATAAAAAAAATCATATATTTCCTCTATGCAAAAAATAGAGTTTAGTTATGTCATTACCGACAAAAGCAAAAGTAGTTATAATCGGTGGGGGTATCCATGGATTAAGTACTGCTTGGAAATTATCAGAGACATATAAAAATCCAGGTGACGTTGTTGTTCTAGAAAAAAAAGATACAGCCGCAGGCGCAAGTGGAATTGCTTGTGGAGTTGTTAGAAACAACTATTTCCAACCTGCGATGAGAGAATTAATGGCCCATTCAGTCTCAGTTTGGGAAAGCGATCCAAAAGCATTTAAATATAATCCAGTTGGCTACATGCAAATTTCACCTGAAGTAATGCATGAAGATGTAAGAAGTATTTATGAACAACAAAAAGCAATTGGATACGAGTCAGTTTTTGTTGAAGGTGAAAAAGATTGTATGAATTACATGAAAGGAATTTTTGATGATTGGCAAGCACAAGGAATAACTTCTGTTCTTCATGAAAAAAAGGGTGGATACGCATTTAATAAAGATTCTATTAAAGCTTTAGAAAGCAAAGCTAACAACAATGGAGTTCACGTCCATAAAGGAGTGAAGGTAACAGGATTTAAAAGAGGTAGTAACAGTAATGCGGTTACTGGTGTTGTAACTAATCAAGGAACAATTGATTGTGATCAAGTTGTCGTTGGAGCAGGACCATGGGTAAGAGATTTTTGGAATATGCTAGAGCTACCAAAAACAACTGAGATAAAAGGTAAAGATGGAAAATCACATGAAGTTGAAATGTGGAAATATTGGTTTTTACAAGAAGGTGTCCTTGGTGTTGATGCAGATTATTTAAAAACTAACGATGGTAAACAACCACCTGTAATTCATGTTGATACAGATGCGCCATTGCATTCAGATGCAACAGGTAAATTAATTACTGATGAACTATGGGGCATTTATTACAAACCTGATATTGAAGGCTTAGGTGTTCAAGGTGGTACTTCACCTTATATTGTTCAAAAACATTTTGATGAAGTAAATGTAGACCCGTATGGAATAGAGTCACCAGAATTTCAAACAACAGATAAATTTGCAGATATGTGGACTTCAGCTCTAGCACATATTCAGAAAAGATTTGTAGGAAAATCAAACTTATATAGAAAAGGACCATCAGGTGGTCTTGGATGTTTAACGCCAGATAGTTTTCCAATCTTCGATAGATTTTTTGAAAATGTTTATATGATTGCAGATGCCAATCATGGTTACAAAATGATTGGTGTTGGTCATTTAGTTGCGCAAGAAATTTTAGGACATGAGAGTGATTTGTTAAAACCGTTTAGATTCAATCGATACGCGAAAGGTGAATTGCACCCCACTTCGAACAGTCCGTTTCCTTGGAGTTAATCGTTCTAAGTAGACAGACGTTTTTTTTTCAGTTACTTTTTCGAACTTAAAATTCTTAAAGGGGGACAATGACTGATCTAGAAAAACATGTAAATCAACCAGGTAGAGCAAAACTTGTAAAAAAAGTTAGAGAAAAAATTAACGAGTTAGGAATAACATATATTTATTTTCAGTTTATTTCTGTAACAGGAAGAGTTGTTGGTAAAGGTATTCCAGCAGACCATTGGGAGAGAACCGCGGAAAGAGGTTTTCAATTAGTTTACGGTGCGACTGCAAACTTATTTTTAGATCGTCACAATAATTATATTGGATATGGACCAGAAGCTATGGAGTTAGTTGGTATTCCTGATCCTGAAACTTTTGTTCAATTACCTTGGGATAAAAGAGTTGGAAGAGTTTTTTGTACATGTTTTAGAAATAGAGAAGAAAGAAAAAATCCAGGTGGGCATTTAACTTCTGACTGCAGAGGAAATTTAAGAATTTTCATGGATGAATTTAAGAAAAAACATGGTCTTGAACTAAGAGTTGGAACAGAGCCAGAAATGATGTGGTTAACGAAAAATCCTGATGGCACGCCAACTGGAAAAGGTTTTTCAAAACCGTTCTGTTATCACATTGATCAATTTGAATCTTTAAGACCTGTTTTTATGAAAGTAATTGAATATTCAAAAGCGATGGGTCTAGACATGATCCAAGGAGACCATGAAGATGCTCCAGGTCAATTAGAATTAAACTGGACGTTTGATAATGTTTTAAGAAACGCTGATAGGCTCTCAACATACAGACAAATCTGTGCACAAGTAGCAAGAGAAAACGGATTGATTGCTTGTTTTATGACAAAACCATTTATGGGAGTTTCTGCTAGTGGGTGTCATACCAATATGTCTTTATGGAAAGGTGGAAAAATTTCAGTGAATAAACTTGGGCATAAAAAATTACCAGGTGTTGAAGAAGTATTTAGTTATGTGTCAGGTGGAACAAATACTTTTATGCCAGATACTAAAGATATGCAGATGCCAGGTAAAATTGGATTACAATCAATTGCTGGTATCATGAAACATTTGCCTGCATTAACTGCCTTAGGATCTTCAACAGTAAACTCTTACAGAAGATTATGGGATCAAGGTTTCTGGGCGCCTGTTTATGCTGACTGGGGATATCAAAACAGAACTTGTGGATTAAGAGTTTCTGCTCCAGGTAGATTTGAGTACAGATCAGTTGATAGTATGCATAATCCTTATTTATTAGGTGCTGCATTACTTAAGGCTTGTGATGAAGGTATTTCCAAAAAAATGAAACCTGCAGCACCAGAGTCTAGAAATATTTATGAAGCTCAAAAAGCTGGTAAGGATGTTAAAAAACTTCCATTGAGTTTAGGAGAAGCTTTAGAAAGATTAGCGGAAGATGAAGTTATTAAATCTGCAATGCCAGATGAGATGTATAAGGTGTTTCATTGGTACAAAAATGATGAGTGGGAAAGATTCTTGGGTGCAACAACACAATGGGATCTTGACACCTATTTAGATTGTTTACCATAATATAAATTACGAAAGGAAAATATGTGCGGGATAGCTGGACTTATTCATAGAGGAAATACTTCCAAAGTTGGTTTTGAACTTCAGGGTATGCTTCAAGCCTTAAAACACAGAGGTGAAGACTCAACTGGATATGCGTTGTACGGTAAGACTGATGGTCAAAACTTTATAATGCGATTTAAAGTTGGTGAAAATGTTGGTGAAGGAAGTAATTCAGTAATGGAAGATGTTTCTGTTTACGATGAAAGAAAAAAAATTGTAGATGGCTATTTAAAAGACTTAGGCGCTACAATCGTAAAAGAAGAAAGAACTCTTCCCTACTCTTTAAGATACGAAATTCAATATGATAAAGATCTAATGGAATTTTCTCAAAAAATTGAGAGTGTTACTGGTGTTGAAATTTTATCCATGGGTAAATCATTAGAGGTTATTAAAGATTTAGGAAACGCTGAAGCAGTATGTAAAAGATATAGTTTAGATAAAGTTGAAGGAACGCACGCTATAGGTCATGCAAGAATGGCAACAGAGTCTGGTGTAGATATTAAGTCTGCTCACCCTTTTTGGGGATACCCATTTAGCGATGTATCAGTGGTGCATAATGGTCAATTAACTAATTATTGGAATAATAGAAGAGTTTTAGAAAATAAAGGCATGAGATTTATGTCAGAATGTGACTCTGAATTAATTGCAGTCTATTTAGCTGAAAAAATGAGAAATGGTGCAACACTTGAAGAAGGTATGAAAGAGTCTTTAATGGGCTTAGATGGTGTATTTACTTATTTTGTTGCAACAAAAGATTCTTTAGGAATGGCAAAAGACACAATGGCGGCTAAACCATTAGTTTTATATGAATCTGATGATTTAGTTGCAATGGGATCAGAAGAAATAGCAATCAGATCTATTCTACCTCAAGAGATAGATACGTATGATCCATTTGATGGGATGGTAAAAGTATGGCAAATCTAAAAACTGGAGAAAAAAAAACAAAAGCCCAATCAATGGGTCTTCACACTGAGGTTCTAACAGGAAAAACACAGCAAAAGTTTTTTAATCCAGATGAGGCTGAAAATTTCTACTACTTTGGAACATACGATGTTGATTTTAATAAAAGAACAGAGATTGATGTCAAAGATATGGAGTGCAGAGAAGCAAATAAAAAAATTGATGATTTAATGAAAGAGGGTTATGGAACGATTGTTATTAAAAACCCTCAAGGTAAACATAGTTTAGGAGTTGGAATTTTAAATAAATTGAATTTAATATTTGAAGGAAGTCTTGGATATTTTGGTGTTGGCTCGATGGATGGTCCAATTGTTAGAATTAATGGAAGAGTTGGATGGTCATGTGCTGAAAATATGATGGCAGGAAAAGTTGTTATTGAGAAGAATGCTGGGTCATGCTTTGGCGCTGCTATTCGAGGTGGAGATTTAATCTGCAAAGGTAGCGTTGGTGCAAGAACTGGTATAGATCAAAAAGGTGGAACTATAATAATTGGTGGTGATGCTGGCGCTTTTACAGGCTTTATGATGCAAAGAGGAAGAATTATTATCCTTGGGGATGTGGGTATTAACCTAGGCGACAGTATGTACGATGGGACAATTTTTGTAGGTGGAAAAATTGGTTCATTTGGTAGTGATGCAGTTGAAGCAGAGCTAACAGATTCAGATCAAGATTGGCTTAAAAGAAAATTAAAGGTTGCGGAGATCGGTGAAAACTTTGATGTTTCAAAAATGACCAAAGTTGTTGCAGGTAAAAAACTTTGGAACTACGACGCTCTTGAACCTACAGAGAAAAAAGGAGCAATTTAAATGGCAAAGAAAAAAAACGGTAACGGAAAATCTAACGGTCATTCAAATGGCAATGGTGTAGCGTCAAGAAATAAAAGTCTACTAGGTCATAATGCAATTTTTACCCCAGAGGTAATGGATGACATCCACATAAAAGCAGAACTAGGAAGATACAGGATGCGTGGAATGGCATTGATGAAAAAAATTCCAACATTTGATGATCTAGTATTTTTACCTGGAACTTTAACAAGATTTGTAATTGAAGGTTACAGAGAAAAATGTGAAACAAAAACAATCATTGGGCCAAGATGTGAAAATCCAATTGAATTAGATATACCTGTTTATATCACTGGAATGAGTTTTGGTGCATTATCTTATGAGGCAAAGACTGCTTTAGCAAGAGGAGCAACAATGGCTGGAAGTGCTACTTGTTCAGGTGAAGGTGGAATGATACCCGATGAGAGAAGATATTCCGAGAAATGGTTCTATCAATGTATTCAATCTAGATATGGTTTTAATCCGCATCACGCCCAACTTGCAGATGGAATTGAGGTTTTCATTGGACAAGGTCAAAAAGTTGGAATGGGTGGTCACTTAATGGGTCAGAAAGTAACTGATCAGGTTGCAGAAATGAGATCACTACCTGCTGGTATTGATCAAAGATCTCCTGCAAGACATCCTGACTGGTTAGGTCCAGATGATCTTGCATTAAAAGTTCAAGAATTAAGAGAATTAACAAAAAATAAAGTGCCAATTCAGTTAAAACTTGGTGCTGCTAAAGTTTACGATGATGTTCGTATGGCAGCGAAATGTGATCCAGACTCTATTTATTTAGATGGAATGGAAGGTTCCACTGGAGCAGGCCCACACATTGCAGCAGCAAATACGGGTATTCCTGGTATCGCTGGTATTAGAGAAGCAAGAAGAGCTTTAGATGATGTTGGTAAAACTGGAAAAGTTACTTTAATTTATGCAGGTGGAGTAAGAGATGGTGCTGACATGGCAAAAGCTTTAGCATTAGGTGCTGATGCAATTGCAATTGGAACAGGTGCTATGGTCGCTCTTAACTGTAACAAAGAAATTCCAGAGTCTAATTTTGAAAAAGAGATGGGAGTTCCAGCAGGTCATTGTTATCACTGCCATACAGGTAGATGTCCAGTTGGTGTAGCTACTCAAGATCCAAAATTAAGAAAAAGATTAAACCCAGATGATGCTGCATTAAGAGTATATAATTATTTACATGCAATGACATTAGAGGCACAGCTTCTTGCAAGAGCATGTGGAAAAACAAATATCCACTCTTTAGAGCCAGAAGACATGGCTGCATTAACTATGGAGGCATCAGCTTTAGCAAAAGTTCCATTAGCAGGAACTAACCACACAGTAGGTGTTAAAGACTTTCATAAAATATAGAAACTGATTATGGCTAAGAAAAACAAAAAAAAATCAAAAGCAGTAAAAGGCCAATTAGATAAAAAAAAAGAGACAGCTAGAGAAAAAATGATTGGTCAAACAATCGGTTATCGATATGATGTAAATCTTTTGCCAGATTACTCAAGATTAACTCCATTTCTTAAAAAATATATTGAAGCAATGGGTTGGGATGATTTGAATTGGTTAGAAGATGTTCATATGGGGTATGAAGAAAATAGACCAGCTGTGTTTGATAGAAATGCTAATGGTTGGGTCACTATTCCAAGCAAAATAAAACTACCTAACAATCAACAGGACAGAGATATGATAGCAAGAGAGCTTCTTGTCAAATTTCAAATGTCACCGAATCATCCTCTAGTTGATTTAAAGAAAGCTTACTTAAAATTTTAAATTTCAATTCATAGTTGATAAAAAAATTATTAACATCTATTTTTTATAACTAATTTAAAATTGTCAGTCTCTTTAAAATTTCATAAAGTTAATTAATTATTAATAGGAGAGAGAAATATGACTGATCAATTAGGTGCTCTCACATCAATATTTACAGAGTTTTACTATTGGGTAACTGTGGTTCTTATGTTTTTGATCCACGTAGGATTTTGTATGTATGAAGTTGGGGCATCTCGATACAAACATCACCAACACACTCTTATGAAAAACACAATGCTTATACCTTTGGTTACGGTTACGTGGTTTTTCTTTGGTTGGTGGATATACTGGGCATTTCCAACTGGACCCGGATTAGCTCCTTCGATTATGACCGAGAGTACCGGTCTAGTTCTTGGAGGTGGATTTGGTGGAAATGATCTTGCTAACCCTACTAATGCATTGATGGCAGTAAATCTTAACGATCATATAATGGGTGTCTTTTGGGCAGCCTTTTTATTATTTTCATGGACTGCAGCCTCAATAGTATCAGGGGCAGTTATTGAAAGAATAACAACTTTTGCATTTGGAATTCTCGCAATTGCAATAGGATCTGTTTTTTGGACAATAGATGCTTCATGGGGATGGCATTTTGATGGATGGATGTTAAAAATATTAGGATACCACGATGCATATGCTTCAGGTGTAATTCACGCAATTGCAGGAGGTTTTGCTTTAGGTGTTCTTGTTGTTTTAGGACCAAGAATTGGAAAATTTTCTTCGAGCGGAGAACCTAGAAACATTGGACCAAGAAATCCTTGGTTAGTAACTGTTGGATTATTTTTAATCTATACAGGTTTTTGGGGCTTTTACGCAGCTTGTAATGTTCCAATTTACGATCTTGGACCTGAGTATGGTATGGAAGGTGTAACTTTCTTTACAGCAACTAACATCTATTTAACTCCAACAACACTTAGTGGAATAACGATGAACTTTTTAATGTCGTTATCTGGAGGATTGTTGGCAGGATATGTAATATCAAAAGGAGATCCTTTTTGGACTTATTCATCAGGACTTGCGGGCATAATCTGTGCATCTGCAGGTAATGATTTATATCATCCAATTCAATCAATGATAATCGGTATGATAGGTGTAGTAATAGCTTACAAATTGCATTACTGGGTAGAGAGAAAATATAAAATCGACGATGCAGTTGGAGCAGTAGCTGTACACGGTTATGCTGGATTTGTTGGTCTTGTAATTTGTGGTTTTGTTTTAAACGGTTATCCTTCATCTGGTTATGGTGTAGGAGAAATGTGGGATGGAACTACATATGCAGCTATTAATCCTTTAGGAATGTTTATTGGTGCAATAATTATGTTTTTTGTACTTGGTATGCTTCCAGGTTATATAATTGCTAAAGTTCTAAATGGAATGGGTAAATTAAGAATTCCAAAAGAAGTAGAGCTTGCAGGACTTGATTACACAATAATGGAGGAGGCTAAAGAAGACGAAAAAGCTGTAGTCTCTGCCAGTAGATAAAGGAGGTATATAGATGGCAACAGTATCAAATTGGATAGATCATTTAAGTGCCTCTGAGGTACAAGGATCTGTTTATCCAGGTGTTGGCTCGGAAGGAGTGCTAGTTATTATAGCAATCATCATTTGGGTCGGCTGGCATGTAATTTCATCTAAACAAGAAGATGGTAAGATGAATAAAATTGCAAGAAAAAGACCAGGTGCTAATGACTGGAAAAGCAATATAACAGACGGCTAAAACTTTAAAGAGGGCACATAATTATATGTGCCCTCTTTTTTAAAAAATGCAAATTCCCGAGAATAACAATCAAAAAGAAAATAAAACTCCAAGTAAGATGGCAAGGTTAGCTTGGCCTAAAGCCAAATATGGCGCAATCATCGCTGTTATTATTATTGTAGTAGTAAACTTATTATATTACAAAGACGCTTTATTAAATCTGTTAAAGTAAAATCACTTAAATTTATGTGTGGAATAGTTGGAATATATTTAAAAACAAAAAAGTACGAAAAGTCTTTAGGAAAATTTTTATCTGGAATGTTAGATAATATGGCAACAAGAGGTCCTGATAGTGCAGGATTTGCAATTTACACAAAAGAAAATCAAAATAATTTTAAATATTCAATTTGTTTAAACAATCTTTCTGAGCAAGATTTTAAAAAGAAAATATCCAAATATTTTAAGAAAATTAAAATGATCAAATACTCTGACCACATAATAATGGAAACAAAAGATAAACCTAAAGAAGTAATAAAAGTAATAAATGAGAAAATTAAAGATGTTTCAATTGTTGGATACGGTAAAAGTATTAACATTTTTAAGCAAACTGGTAATCCTAAAGATGTAGTTAAAAAATTTAAATTATCGTCATTTTCTGGAACTCATGGTATCGGTCATACAAGAATGGCAACTGAAAGTGCTATCACAACTGAAGGGTCGCATCCCTACTGTACGGCTGAGGATGAATGTTTAGTTCACAATGGCTCATTATCTAATCATAATAATGTAAGAAGAGATTTAATTAAAAAAGGACAAGAATTTAAATCAGAAAATGATACAGAGGTTGCAGCTGGATATATTTCAAACAAAATTTCTGAAGGAAGTAATTTAAAAAACACTTTAACAAGTAGTCTAAAAAACTTGGATGGCTTTTATACTTTTATTGCAGGTACTAAAGATGGTTTTGCCTTATTGAGAGATGAGATTGCATGTAAGCCAGCAGTTGTTGCTGAAACAAAAGACTATGTTGCTGTTGCTTCAGAATTTCAAGCAATGGCGCATTTGCCAAATGTAAATTCTGCTAAGATTTTTGAACCAAAACCTGGTGTTGTCTATAGCTGGTAATTATGAATTTTGATTTAAGTAAAAAAAAACTAACTGACATTAACAAATATCTCCAAAATATAGATAGAAAAAGTAATGTTAGAAAATTTAAAATAGAGAATCCTTCGGGTCACCATGCGATATGTGCAGGTTTAAAAGATGATATTGATGTAACTATAAATGGGCATACTGGATACTATTGTGCTGGAATGAACCAAAAAGCATCTGTTACCGTTAATGGAAACGTTGGAACGGGTGTCGCTGAAAATATGATGTCTGGAAAAGTATTTGTTAAAGGAAATGCTTCACAATCTGCTGGTGCTACTGGCCATGGTGGAAATCTTGTTATTGAAGGTGATGCGAGCTCAAGATGTGGAATTTCTATGAAAGGAATTAATATTATTGTTAAAGGGTCTGTTGGTCATATGTCAGCGTTTATGGCTCAAAAAGGAAACTTAATTATTTTTGGTGATGCAGATGAAGATTTGGGAGATAGTATTTATGAGGCAAAAATCTTTGTTAAGGGTAAAGTAAAGAGTTTAGGGGCAGATTGTGTTGAAAAAAAAATGGATGAAAAGAGTATTAATGAATTAAAAAAAATATTCAAAGAGTTAAATATTTCTGAAAATCCAAAAAATTTTAAAAGATATGGTTCCGCTAGAAAACTTTATAATTTTAAAATTGATAATGCAGGAGCGTATTAAATGAAAAAGAAAGGCTTAAAAGAATTTAAAACATTTCCTCAATCAACCATTAATGAAATTCAAAGAGCAGCTAAAGAGGGAATTTATCAAATTCGAGGGCTAGGTGCTAAAAGAAAAGTTCCTGACTTTGATGATCTAGTTTTCTTAGGTGCTTCAATGTCTAGATATCCTTTGGAAGGATATAGGGAAAAATGTAAAACTTCAGTTGTACTTGGAGACAGATTTGCAAAGAAACCTTTAAAGTTAGATATACCTATTACTATAGCTGGAATGAGTTTTGGTGCTTTAGGCGCTAATGCTAAAGATGCATTAGGAAGGGGCGCATCCTCAATGGGAACTTCAACAACAACAGGTGATGGAGGAATGACCAAAGAAGAAAGAGGTTCATCTAAGTATTTAGTTTACCAATTACTTCCTTCTAGATATGGCATGAATCCTGATGATTTAAGAAAAGCAGATGCAATTGAAGTTGTTGTTGGACAAGGCGCAAAACCAGGTGGTGGCGGTATGCTTTTAGGTCAAAAAATTAATAAAAGAGTTGCAGGAATGAGAACGCTACCAGAGGGAATTGATCAGAGAAGTGCATGTCGTCATCCTGATTGGACTGGACCAGATGATTTAGAGATCAAAATTCAAGAGCTAAGAGAAATAACAAATTGGGAAAAACCTATTTATATTAAAGTAGGTGCTGCAAGATCTTATTATGATACTGCACTTGCAGTTAAAGCAGGTGCAGATGTCGTTGTATTAGATGGAATGCAAGGAGGAACTGCTGCAACACAAGATGTTTTTATTGAACACGTTGGTATTCCAACTCTAGGAGCATTAAGACAGGCAGTTGATGCATTGAAAGAATTAAATATGTACCGTAAAGTTCAATTAATTGTTTCGGGTGGAATTAGAACAGGAGCGGATGTTGCAAAAGCGCTTGCTATGGGAGCGGACGCAGTATCAATCGGTTCTGCTGCTATGATGGCATTGAATTGCAATGCGGACTTATATAGAAAAGATTATGAAAAACTTGGAACAGAACCTGGTTACTGTCATCACTGTCATACAGGTAGATGTCCTGTAGGTGTTGCAACACAAGATCCTAAACTTGAGAAAAGACTAGATCCAAAAGAAGGTGGAAGACAATTAAAAAACTATTTGACTACTTTAACGTTAGAGTTGCAGACTTTAGCAAGAGCAAATGGTAAGTCTGATGTAAGAAATTTAGAGCCTGAGGATTTGGTTGCTTTAACGGTTGAAGCAGCTGCTATGGCACGAGTTCCATTAGCTGGAACTAATTGGATACCTGGATTTAAAGAAAAAGATTGATTAAGAATTTGAATTTTAATAGCTTTTAATATGCCAAAAAATCTTTCACAAATTGCTAAACAAAAAAAAATAAAATACTTTTTAATTAGTTTTGTTGATCTGTTTGGAGTATTAAGATCAAAATTAGTTCCTGCTCAAGCAATTGCTGAAATGCAAAAGAATGGTGCAGGATTTGCAGGATTTGCAACCTGGTTAGACATGACACCTGCTGATAGTGATATGTTTGCAATACCTGATCCAGATAGTTTAATTCAATTACCTTGGAATAAAGAAATTGGATGGCTTGCATCTGATTTATATATGGATGGAAAACCAGTTGAAGCATCACCAAGAGTAATGCTTAAAAATCAAATTCAAAAATTAAAAGCCAAAAAACTTCAAATGAAGTCAGGTGTTGAATGTGAATATTTTTTAATTTCTGAAGATGGTTTATCTATAGCTGATCCAAGAGATACACAGTCAAAACCTTGTTATGACCAATCTGCGTTAATGAGAAGATATGATCTAATTAAAGAAATTTGTGACAGCATGATTGAGCTTGGTTGGAAACCATACCAAAACGATCATGAAGATGCGAATGGTCAGTTTGAAATGAACTGGGATTACTCTGATAGTCTTGTTACTGCAGATAGACATGTGTTCTTTAAATTCATGGTAAAAAATCTTGCTGAGAAACACGGATTAAGAGCTACTTTCATGCCAAAACCTTTTAACAATTTGACCGGAAATGGTTGTCATGCTCATGTCTCTGTTTGGAGTGGTGGAGTAAATAAATTTTTAGATAAAAAAGATAAATTAGGACTTAGTAAATTAGCTTATAACTTTCTTGGTGGTTTAATTAAAAATGCTCAACCTTTATCAGCTTTTTTTAACCCAACTATCAACAGTTATAGAAGAATAAATGCACCACCAACAAAATCAGGCGCAACCTGGTCTCCAAGTAGTATTTCTTATACAGGGAATAATAGAACACACATGATTAGAGTTCCTGATCAAGGAAGATTTGAATTAAGATTAATGGATGGCTCAGCAAATCCATACTTATTACAAGCAGGGGTTCTAGCAGCAGGAATAGAGGGAATTAATAAAAAAATTAACCCTGGTAAGCCTCTTCATTGTAATATGTATACAGATTATAAAAAATATCCAAACCTTGCAAAACTTCCAAATGATATAGGCCAAGCATTGGGTATGTTAGAAAAAAATAAAATGTTAAATAACGCTTTTGGAAAAGATGTAATTAAAAGTTATTTAAAATTGAAAAAAACGGAATTATCAAATTTTAAAAGAAAAGAAGTATTTAATAAAAGAAAACCTATTACAAATTGGGAAAGAGCTAACACATTAGACTGTTAACATGAAGGAATTGGCTAAAATTTCTTCTTGGAAATATTCAAAATTTTTATCTAACAAAAGATATAATTTTTCAAGAAAATTAGTACTTAAATATTTATCTAAACAATTTATAGATAAAGCTTATAAAAAAATATCAAAGTGGAAAAGTTACTCGCCTACTCCACTGCTTAAATTAAATAAACTTAACAAAAATCTTAAGCTTAAAAATATTTTTTATAAAGACGAGTCTAAAAGATTTCATTTAAAATCTTTTAAAGCCTTGGGTGGTGCTTATGCAGTTGAAGATATCTCAAAAGGAAAAAAAAATATTGTAATTTCATCAGCAACAGCAGGAAACCATGGAAGATCAGTTGCCTGGGGAGCTCAAAGGTTGGGTCTTGAATGTAGAATATTTGTTAGTCAGTACGTTAGCGAGACAAGAGTTAAAGAAATAGAAAAATTTGGAGCTGTTGTTACAAGAGTAAAAGGTGATTATGAAAGTTCTTTAAACGAATGCATAAGACAAACTAAAAAAAATAAGTGGCATATTGTTCAGGATGTCTCTAATAAAAATTATAAATATGTGCCTCAACTTACAATGGCAGGTTATTCAATAATGATTAAAGAAATATCTAAACAAACAAATCAGTACATTACCCATGTTTTTCTCCAAGCAGGTGTTGGAGGGATGGCGGCTGGATCTGTGGCGGGTATTGCAAGATATTTTAAAAGAATTCCAAAGATAATTGTAGTTGAACCAAAAGATGCAGCCTGTGTTTTAAAAAGTATTGAAGCTAAAAAAATGAAAAAAATTAAAATTAAAAAAGAAAGTATTATGGGAGGAATGTCGTGTAACGAAATGTCCCTGGTACCTTGGAACATTTTAAATAAATCTGTAAATCATTGTATAACAATAGATGATTCAAAAGTATCAAATACAGTTGCAATGTTAGCTAAATCAAAGTTCAGTAATAAAAAAATTACAGGTGGTGAATGTGCAACACCTGGGATAATAAGTTTAATAGCTGTATGTAACGATAAAAAAATTAAAAATCTTTTGGCGCTTAATGAAAAATCAAATGTACTCGTTATGGGATGTGAAGGTAATGCAGATGCTACATTGTATAATAAGCTATTGTCTCAAGGTTTAAAGAAGATCTAAATATGTCTGATTGTGCTGTTGTTTGGATAAGGGATGATTTTAGAATTAGAAATAATCATGCTCTATCGTACGCTTGTAAAAATCATGATGCTGTAACTGCTATTTACATACATAATAAAGAGTATTTTGATGGAAAAAGAGAAGCTCAAAGATGGTGGATTAGTAAATCACTGGAGAGTTTTTCAAATGATCTAGAAAAATTTAACATCAAGTTAGAGACAATTATTTCTGATGAAACTTCATTTTACTCAAAATTAAAGACAAAAGATAAAATATCGATTTATTGGAATAAGGTTTATGAACCAGATCATTTAAAGTTAGATAAAGAAATAGAAAAAATTTTAGAAAAAAAAGATATTCCATTTAAATTTTTCAAAGGAAATATTTTAAACGAATATCAATCAATTACTAAAAATGATGGAACACCCTTTAAGGTTTTCAGTCCCTTTTGGAGAAATGCGGAACAAGTATTTCTGGATGCAGTTCCACAAAAAACGTCAGAGATAAAAAAGTTAAAAAGTAAAAAAACTTTATTTAATTCTAAAGATAATTTTAAACAAATTATGCCTAAAAAAGATTGGTTTAAAAAGTTTGATCAATATTGGAAGCCATCTGAGGGTGAAGCTCACAAAAACTTAAAAGAATTTATAAGTAACAGAATTTCAAAATATGGTGTTGATAGAGATTATCCATCAATAAATGGATCTTCAAGATTATCTCCCTATATTAGAAACGGTCAAATACACGTAGCTGCAATATATGAAAAAAGCTCAAAGGATATTAAAAAAAATATAAGTATTAGAAAATATATTAATGAACTGGGATGGAGAGAATTTTCTCACAGTTTAATTAATTATTTCCCACAAATGTTAAAAGGAAACTTAAGAAAGGAATTTGATAAATTTCCATGGGAAAAAAATTCTAAAAATCTTAAAGCATGGAAACAGGGTATGACCGGTTATCCAATTGTTGATGCAGGAATGCGAGAACTTTATGAAACAGGTTGGATGCATAACAGAATTAGAATGGTAGTTGGATCATTTTTAGTTAAACATTTAAGAATTAATTGGAAAGAAGGTGAAAAATATTTCAGAAATTGTTTACTAGATTTTAATGAGGCTAATAATGTTGCACAATGGCAATGGGTTGCAGGATGTGGTGCTGATGCAGCTCCTTACTTTAGAATTTTTAATCCAATACTGCAGGGTGAAAAATTTGATAAAGAGGGATTATATGTAAAAAAATGGGTACCAGAGTTAAGTAAAGTTCCATCAAAATTTATACACAAACCTTGGGAAATGGAAATTAAATACCAAAATGCAATAAACACTATAATTGGAAAAGATTATCCTAAACCGATTGTTGTTCATGAAGAGGCACGAGCTGCAGCTTTAAATGCTTTTCAAAGTTTAAGGAAATAAATTTTCCTATTTTCCTAAAAAGTGATGGATAATTTTTCTTTTTTGTGGGGTAAGCCTATGTTCAAATAAATATAAACCCTGCCATGTTCCAAGTAACAAATGACTATCTTTAATACTCAAGGAGATTTGATTATTTGTCAATGCTGATTTTATGTGAGCAGGCATATCATCTTTTCCTTCGGTGGTGTGAACATATAATTTGTTATCCATAGGAGCTAATTTATCAAAATAATTAATTAAATCTGTTTGAACATCTGGATCTGCATTTTCTTGAACAATTAGGGATGCACTGGTGTGCTGAATACTTAAATTCAACATTCCATTTTTAAAATTATTTTTACTTATCCAATTAATTGTTTCATCAGTAAATTCATATAATTTTTGTCCATTTGTGTTTACTTGAAGATTAAAAAATTCCTGTTTCATAAATATTATTCTCTAGATGTTAGTTCATATAAACGACTTATAGTACGTTTAAACGGTTTTTCTAATAATCTTGATGAAGTAAACTCATCTAAACTTTGATTACTTGTTACTGCAATTGAAATATCTTTATCATAAATTACATCTAGTAGAGTAATAAATCTCTGTTGTTGGTTTGAATTGGTATCATTAAATTGTGGAATTTGATCTATTACAATAAATTTACAGTTTTTAATTATTTCTAAGTAATCTTCTGCACCTAAATTTTGATCACAAAGATCGTTGAAATTAAATCTTGCAATTCCTTCATAAAAATTTTCTATTTTAAAATCTCTTCCTTTTACATTGACTGTAATTTTAGATTGATTTTTATCTTTTGTAATTGTTCTAAAAAATTTATTAATCTTAAAGTTTGTCTCCTGGTTTAAAGGATAAAAATATCTTTGTTTTTGATTATCATTAGATTTTCTATAATCATCCTCAATTTTAAGTTCGTGTTCAATTGATTGATCTTCCATAATTTTTATGAAAGGTTTAAACTGATCTCGCTGAAGACCGTCTTTATATAATTCTGAGATTTTAATATTTGAAGTTACAATAATTTTTATATCCTCTTTAAATATTTGATCAAATAATTTACCTAAAATCATTGCATCTACAATATTAGTTACTTGAAACTCGTCAAAATAAATTAACGAAGCTTTTGATTTAAGGTTTTTAACAAATTGATTGATTACATTTTCTTCGTTTTTATCTTTTCGTTCATGAACAAAATCATGAAAACTTAACATAAACTCATTAAAGTGTTGTCTTAATTTTTTTTGATCTACTTGATCAAAAAAAAAATTCAAAATCATTGTTTTTCCAACGCCTACACCTCCAAATAAATAAAAACCTTTTTTGGAATTTTGTTTTGAAAATAACTTTGAAAAAAAGGATTTAAAATTTGATTGGTAATATTGCTCTAGTTTTTTTATAACTGCAATTTGATTTGGGTTAACCTCTAGTTCTTGATTATTACAATAAGATATAAAATCTTTCTCAAATGTCTTTGGCATTAATTTTTTTTAGTTTTAAAATCAATACCGTACTCTGATCTTGGACCTTTTCTTAAACCAAATGGACCTGAAAAAAAAATTGTCATCGGTCTTGTTCCTGGTTTAAGGTCAACTCTGTGAAATGCATTGGCTGAGCGAAAACCAATGTAACCTGGTCTTCTCCAAAACTTACCTTTAATTGTAGTTTCCCAATAACCCTCTCTAATAACAATTGTCATATAAGGAAATAAATGATTATGAACACCATCTCCATGATCATCATCTAGCATTTCATGAATTAAAATATTAAATGGAAACCATCTAGGTCTGTGTCTAAATAAAACGTAATATCTATTCATCCAGGGTTTTGCCTGATCGTAATTTGGATGTGAAGGGCCTCTATCTAAAACAACTTTTTTTCGCCCTAACTTTTCAAGTAATTTTAAAAACATTATTCAACTTTAATAATAGCATTACTCTTTAAAATGAACATGCCATCATCAAAAACGTTAGGTCTATTAATTCTTGATTTTCCTATTTTATAAAACCCTTCCTCATTTCCTGAAACAGCGTTCAACTTTATCAATTTTCCATTATTTAAAGAGACATAAACCTTATTTTGCGCAAGGATAAATCCAGTAGGTTCAATTTGATTTTTCTTATTTTCGATATTTTTAAATATGTTTGTAATCCTTAAAACATTTCCGGTTTTATCATCGATTATAAATAAAAAACCTTCTTTTGAAATTGAAAAAACATAATCTTCAATAACGGTTGGTCTTAAACTTGAATTGATAGTTTGTTTGTATTTTAAAACACCTGATCTTGCATCAATTGCAAAAAACTCATTTCTATTATTTGAAAAATAAATTGTATCATTTGCAAAAATAATATCTGAATTTTCTAACGTAAATGCATCTTGGAAAATTAATGTGCTTTGTGTGGGTGTTTGCCAAACTAAACTTCCATCATTAACATTTAAAGCAGTTACATCACCAATACTGTTTATAAAAAATACGACTTCTCCTTTTGTTATAAGAGATAATTTTTTTTGAGATTTAATAAATGGATTATCAGTATCAAAATTCCATAGCTCTTTTCCATCTTTTACTGAAAAGGCTCGAATAACATTATCGAAGTCAACAACGACTACACTATTTTTAATAATTTTTGCATTTGAATTAAATCCAACTTTACTTTCTATGGTCCAGTTTAATTCTCCTGTTTCTAATTTTATAGAATAAACTTTTGAAAGATTATCAAGTACCAATATATCAGGTCCAGATTGTGCAAAATATAAAATTGGTTTTAATTTTTTCTCTTTTTTAGAATAGTGATTTACTTTCCAATATTCTTCAAAATCTGTTGAGGTTTTAAAGATATCTCCTTTTCCTGTAAAAAACACTAAACTGTTATCTTCGGTAAATAATATTTCAGGTTGATTAAATTTAAATTGATCAATAGTTGAAAATTTATATGAAAAAACTTTTTCAAAATTTGAGTTAAAATCTAAATTTCCACTGTTGTTTGAATTGTTTGATAAAAAGGGCTCACCCTTTGTAATTGTTGATATTTTAATATTTAAAGCAGGATTTAATTCTTGTTTTATTGGTTTTGATTTTTCAAATAAAGTTATAGCATTTGGATTTTCTACAACTTTTTTATCCTTAAAACCACAATTCGATAAAAATAAAAGTAAAACTAGATATAAAAAAAACTTACTCACCAAAGTCTACACGTAATCTTTTTAGCGCTTCTGTTTTAATTTTTTGACTTGCATTTTCTAGATTTGCTAACTGTTGGAAAAACTCTTTAGATTTTTGTTTTTGATTATTTGCAAAATAATATTCTGCCATTAAATATAAACCATGGGGCTTCCAAATACTTTCCGATTTAATTACAGGATTTAAAATATCTAAAAGCTCATTTTCATTAGCAAAATCTGAATTAAATAAACCTTTTTTAAATATATTTAGGTTTTTAGTTTCTTTATCTAGTCCACTTTCATTAATTATAACATCAAAATATTGGTTTATTTCCTCATTTGAAGTTATGAGCTGATTATCAATTAAGAAATAAAAAGCTAAAGGTGAGTAAGTACTATCTTTTTCATTAATAATTGTTTTTAATTCCTCAAGGACATCAGTTTGACCACTTTCATATTTTATTACTGCTAAATTATATTGATCAGCAAGTTTTGCTTTTTTTCTTGTTTGAAGTTCTTCGTAAAGAAAATAGCCGCACAAAATCAAGATTAAAACAACAAAAACTGAAATAAGAGATTTTCTATTATTAATAAAAAAATTCTTAATTCTTTCGTTACGAGTATTGGTATTTATAATATCTATTTCTTCGTCCATTAAATCATGTTCCTTAAAACGTACTGTAAAATGCCACCATTTTTATAATATTCCAATTCATTTTTAGTGTCTATTCTACATAACATTTTGATCTTTTTAATATCTCCAGATTGATATTTAAATTCAACTTCAACCTCATCTCTTGGGTTAATGCCTTTTTCAATATCAATAATTGAAATAAGTTCAGATCCTTTTAAGTTTAAATTCTCCCTATTCATCTCTCCAACAAACTGTAAAGGTAAAACTCCCATTCCTATTAAATTTGATCTATGAATTCTTTCAAAGCTTTCAGCAAGAACAGCTTTAACACCTAAAAGTTTTGTACCCTTAGCTGCCCAGTCTCTTGAGGATCCTGTGCCATATTCTTTTCCACCAATAACAACTAAATCAGTTCCTCTTTTTTTATATTCAACCACAGCATCATAAACAGGCATTACTTTTTCCTCTGGATATAATTTTGTAAATCCACCCTCAGTTCCTGGTGCCATTTCATTTCTAATTCTAATATTTGCAAAGGTTCCTCTCATCATAACTTCATGATTTCCTCTTCTTGATCCATAAGAGTTATAATCTTTCGGTAGAATTTGGTGTTTCATAAAGTATTCACCTGTTGGACTTTCTTTTTGAATAGAGCCTGCTGGAGAAATATGGTCTGTTGTGACACTATCTCCTAAAATTAAGAGAGGTCTTGCATCTTTTATTTCTTTAAATCCTTCTGGTTCATCAGAAAGATTATCAAAGAACGGAGGTTTCTTTACATATGTTGAAGTATCTTCCCAATTATAAATACTGCTTTCTTCTGTTTTAATTTTTTGCCATTGTTCAGGTCCTTCTGAAACATTTGAATATCTTTTAATAAACATTTCGGCATTTAAAGATTTTTGTAAAGTATCTTCTATCTCTTGATTTGTTGGCCAAATATCTTTCAAGAAAACATCATTTCCTTCTTTATCTTTTCCAAGTGGATCTTTGTATAAATCTTTGTTCATAGAACCTGCAATTGCGTAAGCGACAACTAATGGGGGTGATGCTAAGTAATTTGCTTTAACTAAAGGCGAAATTCTTCCTTCAAAGTTTCTATTGCCAGATAAAACTGAAACTGCATAAATATTTTCATCTCTAATTGCATCAGAAATATTATCAGGTAATGGACCTGAATTTCCTATACAAGTAGTGCAACCATAACCTACTAAATTAAATCCAAGTTGATCGAGATAAGTATTTAAACCTGCTTTTGCTAAGTAATCTGTTACAACTTGTGAGCCTGGGGCTAATGATGTTTTAACCCAAGGTTTTGTGGTAAGTCCTTTTTTAATTGCTTTTTTTGCAAGTAAACCTGCTCCGATTAAAACACTTGGATTTGATGTATTGGTACAAGATGTAATTGCTGCAATTACTATATTTCCATCTTCTAAATTATAATCTTCTCCACTTACTTTTGCAGAACTCGGCTCTTTCTTTTTAGTTATTTCCTCATAAACTTTTTTAAAGTTAGAAGATGCTTCGGTTAATAAAACTTTATCTTGCGGTCTCTTAGGTCCAGATATAGTTGGGACCACTTTTGACATATCTAAAGAAACAGTATCAGTAAATTCAATTCCATCACTTGCCCATAATCCCTGTTCTTTTGCATAAGCTTCAACAATATCTACTGTTTGTTTATCTCTTCCTGAAAAGTTTAAATATTTTAAAGTTTCATCATCAATTGGGAAAAATCCACAAGTTGCACCATATTCTGGTGCCATGTTTGCAATTGTTGCACGATCTGCAAGAGTTAGATTTTTTAAACCTTCCCCATAAAATTCAACAAACTTACCAACAACGCCTTTATCTCTTAGCATTTTAACAACTGTTAAAACTAAATCTGTTGCAGTAGTTCCTTCTGGAAGTTTATTAGTTAATTCAAAACCAATTACTTCTGGAATAAGCATTGATATTGGCTGACCTAACATGCCCGCTTCTGCTTCAATTCCTCCTACTCCCCATCCTAAAACTGACAAGCCATTTACCATTGTAGTATGACTGTCTGTTCCAACTAGAGTATCTGGAAAAATATAATCCTCATCTTTATATTTTTCTGACCAAACAACTTTAGATAAATATTCTAAGTTTACCTGGTGACAAATTCCTGTTCCTGGAGGAACTATTCTAAAATTGTTAAATGCTTGCTGTCCCCACTTTAAAAAAGAATATCTCTCAGAATTTCTATTGAATTCAATGTCTACATTTTCTTTTAAAGAATTTGCACTTGCAAATTTATCAACTTGGACTGAGTGATCTATTACAAGATCTACAGAAGATAAAGGGTTTATGGTATTTGGATCTTTATTTTTTTCTTTAACAGCTTCTCTCATTGCAGCAAGATCTGCAACTGCTGGAATACCAGTGTAATCTTGAAGTAAAACTCTTGCAGGTCTATAAGCTATTTCAGTTTTTGATTTTTTTGTTTTTAGCCATTCTTTGATAGCTTCAATTTGATTTTTAGTAACACTTAAATCATCTTCATATCTTAATAAATTTTCTAATAATACTTTTAGAGATTTTGGAAGTTTGCTTACCCCATCAAGACCATTGTTTTCAGCAGCTTTAATTGAATAATATTTATATTTTTTTCCACCGATTTCTAAATCAGATAAAGAGCTATATGAGTTTTTTGATCCAGGTTTCATGTTTATATATAAATAGTTACAATGCTTAGCAAAAGAAGCAGTGACATAGCATAATTAAAGTAATTTATAAATTTATCATTTGTCGCGAATTTCCTTAAAAATTTACCTATAAATGTCCATAATGTAATACTCGTACTTGAGAAAATAAAGGCAAGTAAAACGATTTGTATCGCATAACTTAAATAGTTTTCTCCAAGCTCTAAATAAGTTGAAACAATAATTATTCCAAACAAAACTCCTTTTGGATTTAAAAATTGAAAGAAATAAGTATCAAAAAAGGTAACCGGATTTTTTTTTTCCTCTTCTTTCGAACTTTTAGAAAAAGAGATCTTATAAGCTAAATATAGCAAAAATAAGGTTCCAAGATATTTTAGAATATTTTGTAGAATAGGGAAAATCTTAAAAACATTTATCAGACCAATGGTTAGAAAAAATATTAATGAAGTAAATCCAAGGGTAACACCTAAGATAAGAGGAATTGTTTTTGTAATTCCAAAATTAAATCCAGAATATGATGCAACTACGTTATTTGGACCTGGCGTAAAGGCGGCAACAAACCAAAAAAGAGCTATTGATAATATTTCTGGATGCATAATTATTATGCAATCGGTAGACCATTTTCAGCTTTTTGAGAAGGATGAACTAAAGTTACTTTTCCATCAGCATCAATTGCTCCTAAAACTAAAACTTGCGAAACTACTCCAGCTATATTTTTTTCTGGAAAATTACAAACCGCAATTACTTGTTTGCCTTTTATATTTTCTTCATTGTAATAGTGAGTTATCTGTGCAGAAGACTGTTTAATGCCGATTTCATTACCAAAATCAACCTCAACCACTAATGATGGTTTTCTAGCTTTTTCATTTTTCTTTACAGATATAACTGTTCCAATTCTAATATCGACCTTGTCAAATATGTCGTAGGTTATTTGTTCTTTAATCATTATAAAATATGTTAAGTTAAAAGTATGAGTATAGAAAACAATTTATACGAAAAATCAATCAAGATTTTAACTGATCTAATTGGATTTAAAACTGTATCAGGTCAAGATAACAGTGAATTAATCAGTTACTGTGAAAAAATTCTAAATGGCATTGGGGCTACAACTTTTAAAGTGTTCGATGATGATAATAAAAGGGTAAATTTATTTGGAACGTTAAAAGCAAAAAAAACAAACGGCAAAAAACCAATAATTCTCTCTGGTCATACTGATGTTGTTCCAGTTTCAAAAGGTTGGTCCAGCGATCCATTTGTTGCAACTATTAAAGAGGATAAGCTTTATGGAAGAGGTTCGTGTGATATGAAAGGTTTTATTGCATGCACACTTGCTTATGCACCCATTTTTAAAGACAGTGATTTGGATAGAGATATTCATTTTTGTTATACATTTGATGAAGAGACTGCTTGTATTGGTGCGCCTTTATTAATTAAAGAATTAAAAAAGAGAGATATTAAAGATGGTATTTGTATTATTGGTGAACCCACAAATATGAAAATCATCGATGCTCATAAGGGCATGAATGAATATACAGTTCATTTTGGAGGGCTTGCTGGTCATAGTTCTAAACCTCACTTAGGAGTAAGTGCAGTTGAATACGCATCAAGATATGTAAATAAACTTTTAGAAATTAGAGAAAGCTTAAAGCAAAGAGGACCAAAAGATTGCATCTTTGATCCACCACATTCAACTTTATCTGTTGGAGGGATTAAAGGAGGTATAGCTCACAATGTTATTGCAGATAAGTGCAGTGTTGAATGGGAAACAAGACCAGTTGTAAAAAAAGATGCAGATTTTGTAACTCAAGAAATTGATAAATATGCTAATGAAATTTTATTACCTGAAATGAAAAAAGTATTTCCAAATTCATTTATTAAAAAAGAGGTAATTGGTGAAGTTATTGGGTTTGATAGATTAGATCAGTCTGATGCTTGTGAGTTTGTATCAAGTATTACAGGAGATAATTCAAGACAAGTTGTATCCTTTGGAACTGAAGCTGGTTTATTTCAAGAGGTAGGTATTAGTACTGTCGTTTGTGGACCAGGTTCAATTGAACAAGCACATAAAATTGATGAATTTATAGAACTGAATGAATTAAAAAAGTGTCTTAAGTTTTTAGAAGGTGTAAAAAATAAATCTATTAATTAGTTCCAACCACCAACCGATTTAACTTCTAAAAATTCAAGTAAACCTTCTTTACCAGCCTCTCGACCGATACCAGAATGTTTAAAGCCGCCAAATGGAGCATCAACTGCGATACCAGCACCGTTAACATCTACCATTCCTGATCTAAGTTTTCTTGCAACTCTTTGGACTTTATCGTTATCTTGGGTTTGAATATAATTTGTTAATCCATAATCAGTATCATTTGCAATCTGAATAGCTTCTTCCTCAGTTTCAAATGGAATAACAGATAAAACTGGACCAAAAATTTCAGTTCTTGCAATTTCCATGTCATTATTAACATCTGCAAATACTGTAGGTTTTACATAGTAACCATCATTTAATCCATCCGGTTTTCCAGGTCCACCAGCGACTAATTTTGCTCCCTCTTCAATTCCTTTTTGGATAAGTCCTTGGATTTTATTAAATTGTGTTTCTGAAATAACTGGACCTATGTGTTCGCCTTCTTTATTTGGATCGTCTACTTTAAATTCACTTGCATACTTTCTTAATCTTTCAACAGCTTCATCATATATTGGTTTTTCAACCAACATTCTTGTTGGAGCATTACAAGATTGTCCTGAGTTTCTAAAACATCTTAAAGCACCTCTTTCAATAGCCTCGGCATCTGCATCTTTAAATATAATGTTTGCACCTTTTCCACCTAATTCTAAACTTACTCTTTTAAAATCTTTTGCTGCATTTTGTGAAATTAAAGCTCCTGCTCTTGTTGAGCCTGTAAATGAAATCATATTTACATCTGGATGACTTGTTAAGGCATCACCAGTAGTTGCACCATCACCATTTACTAAATTAAACACACCTTTTGGAAATTTTGCTTCATCTATTAATTCTGCAATAATCATTGCAGATAAGGGTGCTAACTCTGATGGTTTTAAAACCATTGTGCATCCAGATGCTAAAGCTGGAATAACTTTTAATGTAACTTGGTTAATTGGCCAATTCCATGGTGTAATTAATGCACAAACACCTTTTGGTTCATATATCAATCTTTGATTTTTTGCGTGTTCTCCTAGTGGTTTTTCAAACTCAAATTCTTTTAAATAACGAATGAATGATTTTGTGTGACTAGCGCCAGTTCCTGTCTGAAGTTTTAACGCAAAATCTTTTGGTGCTCCCATTTCCTGAATGATTGCATCAGTAATATCGTTCCATCTTTTTTTATAAAGTGTGTAAAAATTTTCTAATAAAGCAACCCTTTCTTCTTTTGATGAAAATCCCCAAGTTTTAAAAGCTTCTTTAGCAGCTAACACTGCATCATTAACATCTTCTTTTCCACCTAAAGAAATAACTGCACAACTTTTTTCAGTTGCAGGATTTATAACTTGAATATCTTTTGGGTTTTTTGGTGCAACCCACGAACCATTAATATAAAAATTTTTCTTTTCAATCATGCGCGCAAACTATCCTTTCTTTATGATTTTGCAAATAAATTTGTTAATTCGTAAACAATTGTAGCAGCAGCAAGAGAAGTAACTTCAGCATGATCATATGCAGGCGCAACTTCTACGACATCTGCCGAGATCAAATTTAAACCTGACAATCCTCTTAGGACATTAACCATTTCTCTAGTGGTCATCCCTGCTATTTCAGGTGTTCCTGTTCCTGGTGCAAAAGCTGGATCAAGAACATCAATATCAATAGATAAGTACAAAGCATTATCTCCAACTCTTTTTTTTATTCTTTCTGCAATTTTATCTGTTCCCTCTGTTTGAAATTCATCACAATGAATAATTTTAAATCCAAAACTTTCATCGTTCTTTATGTCGTCTCTGCTGTATAAAGGTCCTCTTATACCAACATGCATAGAGGCATCATCTAGAAATAAATTTTCTTCACGAGCTCTTCTAAAAGGAGTTCCATGTGTATAGGGTGCACCAAAATAAGTATCCCAAGTATCTAAATGAGCATCAAAATGGACCAAAGATACTGGACCGTTATTCTTTTTATTTGCGGCTCTTAATAATGGCACTGCAATTGTATGATCACCGCCAAGACTAATAATTCCACCTACTTTACTCAATAAATCTGTTGCGCCTACCTCAATTTGTTTAATGGCTTCATCAATATTAAATGGGTTACAAGCTATATCCCCTGCATCTGCAACTTGTTGAACTTTAAACGGCTCAACATCATAACTTGGATGATAATTAGTTCTTAAATGTCTTGAGGCTTGTCGAATACTTTGAGGTCCAAATCTTGCACCAGGCCTATAACTTGTTCCACTGTCAAACGGAATTCCAACAATTGCAACATCACAACTTTCAACATCTCTTAATTCTGGCAATCTTGCAAATGTGCTTGGTCCTGCATACCTTGGAACTTTTGTTCCACTAACTGGTTGAACTGGATTTTTATTTCTTTCTTTTTTCATTTTATAAAAATCTAAGATAATATTATCTTGTCTAATTCGTCTATAATTAATTAATGAGAATTTTAATATTATTGTTGTTTTGTTTAAATATTACTTACGTAAATGCTGATGAAATTTATAACTTACTTAAGATACCAAATTTAGAAATTTTTAAATTAAAAAGTAAAAATAATATTCGATATTTAAATTCAAATAATGATTTTAAAATTGGTGTAGATGACAACATTACTTGTAAAAAGACAAAAAAAATTAATTTAGATAAAAAATTTCCAGTTATTGAAAAAAATCTTAGTTTATATAATTCAAATTTTCTAAAAAAAATTCAGCTAAAATATATAGTTTTATGTGAGGATTTATTTATTTCAGAGATAAATACTGGCGGAATACCTGATACTCAGAAAAGAACACTTATATTAGATATAAATTTTAATCAAAAGCATTTTGAAAGAATGATCCATCATGAAATTTTTCATATGATCAAAAGCAGTCACCAAAATTACTTTGATGAAGAATTATTTTCAAATTTAAATGAACCAAACTTCACTTATGCTGAATGCTCTACTTGTTCCGATAGACTTAATTTAGATTTATATGAAAATACAAAGGGATTTTTAACTGAATATTCAAAATCAATTCCATCTGAGGATATGGCAGAAATTTTTTCTTTTTTAATGACTAATAAATCTAAAGTTAACGAAATTACACAGAAGGACAATATTTTAAGAAATAAAGTTGATTTAATTAAGTCTGGATTATCAAAAATTGATAACAATATTTTATGATCAAAGCAGTTAAGGCATCACTATCAGAAAAAATATTATTTATATTTTTAATTTGTCTTGGAATTTTTGCTTTTACATTTTTTTTTTTACTAAAAAATAAATGCCTATCAGTTAAAGAAGTAAATTTAGAAAAAATAAATTTTCCTGATCCTGAAAATATAGCAATTATGAATGTTGAGTGTGGAAATGTGGTGATTGAATTATATCCTGAAATTTCACCTAACTCTGTTGAAAGATTTAAAACTTTAATTAACAAAGGCCTATATGATGGATCAGCTTTTTATAAAGTTATTGAAAATACTTTAGTGCAGGCAGGAGATTTAGAATATGGAAAAAAAGAATATTTAGATTATTCAAAAATAGGAAGTGGTAAATCAAAACTTGGAATCCTTAAATCGGAACTGAATGATGATTTTGAGTTTACGGAAGGTAGTGTTGGATTTGCAAGATCAACCGAATTTAATACAGAGGATAGTGAGTTTTTTATTACACTAAAAGAAATACCTATTTATCAAGGTGAGTATACTCCACTAGGTAAAGTGATATATGGTTTAGATATTTTAGAGAAAATAAAAACAGGCAATAAAGCAATATACGTGCTTAGGCCTGATTTTATTAATTCTTTTAAAATGTTAAATGCTAATTAACTAAAGGTTTACCTTTAGAAAGTGTATGCTTAATTCTGTCTTTAGTTTTTTGAGTTTCAATTAAATTCATAAAGGAATTTAATTCTAGCTTATATAAATCATCCTCTGACAAAGTTTTATCAATTGTAGTGTCCCCTCCACTTAATACGTTTGCAAGCTCACTACCAACAACCATTCCATGATCTAAAATTACTTTGTCGTTGTATAATTTTTCTAACAATTTAAACATTTTTTCCTTTAATGGTTTCCCTGTTAATTTAAAAGTTGCTTCAGCTGGTGGGGTAAAATCTTTGTTCTCCTCCAAGATAGATCTTGAAACATTCAATAAACTATTTCTACTCATGATTTTTTTATTTTCAGGAAGCAAGTATTTAAGAGGTTCTGCCTCAACTGGTGATGTTGCTGTTTTACCGTAACCTATAATATCAAAAACTTTTAACGAGGCATAATCTGGATCATTTTTTGCTTCCTCAGTTTGCGACCATCTCCATAACATTTCTTTACATCCTCCCCCTGCTGGAACTAAACCAACCATAGTTTCAACAAGTCCAACAACAATATTAGTATGAGAAGCCACAAAATTACTTTGCACCAGAACTTCAAATCCACCTCCTAATGTTAGTCCCGAAGGAGCTGAAACAACTGGATATTTTGAATATTTAAGTTCTTTGCAGGTATCTTGGAAGTATTTAACAAACTTTTCAATCGAACTGTAATCACCCTTTTCTGCAAAATTCATTGTGTAAGTTAAATTTACACCTGCAGAAAATTGCATACTTTCATTAATAATAATTAAAGGTTTATCGGTTGCTTTCTTTAATGCATCCATCGAGTCGTAATCTAATGCGTTAGCTTTAGTTGTGAACTCAACTATATTAAAATCATTAAATCTATAAATCTCTGCAGAATTGTTTCCATCTAACTTTATTGCTTTAGGTTTTATTTTTCCTAAAGTTTCTATTTCAGTATATTTTTGTCTTTCTCCATAAAAATTTTCATCTTTAGATTTTGAAAGTTCTTCTAGAAATTTGTTGTTTTCAAAACCATCTAATTTTTCAAAAAAGTTACTGACACCAATTTCTTTTAACATTTCAAAAGGACCTCTTGACCAATTGAATCCTAAACGCATAGCTTCGTCTATATCGTTAAACTTATCTGTAATTCCTGGAACTAAAGAAGATGCATATTTAATAATCTTCGAAATTACCGACCATGCATAATCTCCGTATTTATCACCTCTATTAATTAATTTTAATAAATCAACTTTTTCTGATTTAATATCTATTTTTTGTGATGGTGAATATTCTCCTGTTTCTAAATTTATAGCCTCTAGAATTTTTGCATTATCAACTTTGTTCATTCTATAGAAACCACCTTTGCCTTTTCGACCTGTATATCCAGTATCAATTAGTTTTCTTATTAAAGGAATTTCTTTAGCTACTTCTTGAAAGTTATCATTTTCTGGAAGCTCTTTGATGAAACTTTTTAATACGTCTGCCATTAGATCAATACCAATTAAATCATAAAGACCAAAAACTCCTGTCTTTGGTATTCCCATAGGTCTACCAAAAACTGCATCTGCTTCTTCTATAGTAAGCTTCATTTTAAATGCTTCTGTCATTGCAATTTGCATTGCATAAACGCCAATTCTATTCCCTAAAAAACCTGGAGTATCATTACAAACAATGGCTCCTTTTCCTAAATCTTCTTCGCAAAATAGTTTGAGTTTTTGAATTTTATCTAAATCGGTATTCTCATTTTTTACAATTTCGAGTAAATCCATATATCGAACAGGATTGAAGAAGTGAGTGATACAAAAATCTTTTTTATCATCCTCTGTCAATTTTTCAGATAAAACGCTTATCGGAATTGACGAAGTATTTGATGAAACTATAGAGCCTTTCTTTCTTTGCTTAAAGATTTTGTCATAGATATCATGTTTAATATCAATACGTTCTACAACTGCCTCAACAATCCAATCAGCCTCTGATACAATATTAAAATCATCATTAATATTTCCAACTTTAATCCCATCTATTTTTGATTTATCAATTAATAGTGGGGGTCTTGATTTTTCTATTCTCTCTTTGGCTTTTTGACTGATCTCTGTTTTTAAATCTAATAAAGTTACTGGAATATTTGCATTACATAGTTGCGCTGCTATTCCGCTGCCCATCGTTCCTGAGCCAATGACAACTACATTATTAATTTTCATAAAAAAAATTTATATAAGATTTAATTTTGTGTGTAACAAAAAAAATTGTCCTAATTGATATTTTGTTGTTTTTTTAAATCCTCTACTTTTATATGGCAACGTATTGAGTTTCCATTTTCACCAATTTGCCATGGTGGAACCTCGTTTTTACAAATATCACCAAGAATTCTAGGACATCTGCCTTGAAAAGAACAGCCTTTTTCAGGTGGCTTTTCTTCAACTATATCTTCGGCAACTAATTTGGGTTTTACATCCGGGTCAGGCTCTAAAACTGCACCTAGCAGAACTTCAGTATACGGATGTGATGGTAGTTGATAAACATTTTTTGAAGGACCAATTTCACATAATCTTCCTTGATATAGAACTGCAACTCTGTCACTAATAGCTCTTACAACTGCTAGATCGTGAGATACAAATATATAAGTTGTACCAAAATCCTCTTTTAATTCTTGAAGTAAGTTTAATACAGCTGCTTGAACTGATACATCAAGTGCAGAGGTTACTTCATCACAAAGAATAATATCTGGTTTTGCAGCAAACGCTCTTGCAACAGCAACTCTTTGTTTTTCACCTCCTGATAATTGTCTTGGGTATCGTGTTAAATAAAATTCTCCAAGTCTAACTTTTTCAAGCACTTCTATAATTTTTTGTTTCAGTTCATCTCCCTTTAATCCAAAATATAATCTTAAAGGCTGTGATACTATTTCTTCAACAGTATGATTTGGATTTAAAGATTCATCTGGATTTTGAAATATCAATTGAATTGCTCTTAAAAAACCTGGATCTCTCATTTTTAAATCATTTGATAAAACTTTATCTTTATCAAACATTATCATTCCATCTTTTGTTTTTAGTAATCCTGCAATTGATTTTAATATTGTTGATTTCCCACTGCCAGACTCCCCTACTAGCGCAAGAGTTTCTCCTTTATTGATATTAATATTAATATCTTTAACTGTTGGATTGCTATCGTCAATTTTGTTTAACAACTGATCGATAAACTTTTGTTTAGCATAGCTAATTGAAACTTTTGAAATATCTAAAATTTCGTTTTGTAAAACATCGTTGTTTATTGATTTTACAGTGTCTAGATTTGTCTCTTTTACGTTGATTAATTCTTTATATTTAAAACATCTAACGCTGGTATTTAAATCATCAATGTATTCTAAAGTTGGTGAATTATTTTTACAGTTATCTTCTGCGAGATTACATCTCTCATAAAAACTACACCCTGTTTTAATTGTCCCTGGCTGAGGTTGGCTACCTGACATAGAGTCTGGTAAACCTGGAGAGGTTAGTTTTGGAATAGACTTTAATAATCCAAATGTATAAGGATGAATTGGGTTTTTTAATATACTTCTTACTGGACCATCTAAAACAATTTCACCAGAATACATAACAATTACTCTATCGCTAACTTGTGCTATTGCTCCAAGATCATGACTTACATAAACCATCGAGGTTCCTGTATCTTTTGCAATAAAATTTAATAATTCTAATACGTGTGCCTGTGTTGTTACATCTAATCCCGTTGTTGGTTCATCTAATAACAAAAGTTCAGGATTACCTGCTAAAGCCATTGCAACAGCTACCCTTTGTTGCTGTCCCCCTGATAATTCATGTGGATATCTTTGTGCCATTATCTCGGGCGAAGGCAATCTAACTTTATTCAGTAATTCGGATATTTTTTTATCTCTTTCCTCTTTTTTTAAATCTGTATGTAATTTTAAAGCCTCATCAATTTGATATCCAATTTTAAGATTAGGAGTAAGTGATTGACCCGCATTTTGTGGGATCATTGCTATTTTTCTACCCCTTATATTTTCTAGATCTTTATTTTTCATTTCTAAAAGATTGTTTGAATGAAATAAGCACTCTCCAGAAATGGTATAAAGGCCGTGTTTTACATAGCCCATCATAGCTAAAGCTAGAGTACTTTTTCCTGAGCCAGACTCTCCAACAATCCCAACTGTCTCACCTTTTTTAATAGTGGTTGAAATATTTTTTAGAATGGAAATCTGTTTCCCTTTTTGACTTGTAAATCCAATTGTAAGATTATTTATTGTTTGAACCGCACTATCCATTTTAAACAGGTGCCTTTGTTGATCTGTCTATTCCAAGTGCTTTTGCAAATGCATCGGCTGTCAAATTAATTCCAATGATTAATGAACTTAATCCAAATATTGGAGCTAACACTGCCCAGTACGCAAAAGACATTAATCCTCTCGCATTTGAAATCATTAAACCCCAATCTGGTGTTGGAGGACTTACTCCAAATCCTAAAAAAGATAATGAACTAAATCCAAGTAACATCCATGACCATCTCATAGCTCCTTCGACCATAATTGCATCTCTTACATTTGGTAAAATTTCATTCCAGATTATTGATAAGTTGCTATGACCTCTTGCTCTTGCTGAAACTATAAAATCCTTAGCAATTACATCGTGTGTTGCTGCTCTTGCTACTCTAACAATTCCTTTACCGTAAAAGAAACCGAGTGCTGGAATTAAAACAAGTGTAGTAGTTCCTAATAAAGAAACTATTAAAAGCATTGCTAAGATCCATGGAATAGACAAAAACGCATCTATAATTCTCATAACAACGTCATCTATTTTTCCACCAACCAGTCCACAAAATATTCCCAATGCACCACCCCAAAGTAATGCAATTAAAGAACCAAAAAATGTCACTGTTAAAGCAGTTCTGCCTCCTAAGATTGTTCTAGTAAAAACATCTCTTCCTAAACTATCAGTACCAAACCAGTATTCAGAAGATGGTGCTTGAAGCATTAACGAAGGATCAATCGCTTTATAATCATAAGGTACATACAAAGGGCTTGTTATTGCAAGTATCACATGGAACAACAAAATACTTAAACCAATAAAACCTGAAGGTTTTGAAGCCATAGTTTTTATTACCTCATATACTTTTTGTAGATTATTTTTCTTTTGTTCTTTTTCTAATGTCATTTATTTTTTAATCTGTAAAGATTTAAGTCTTGGGTTGAGCATTAACGTCATAAGATCTGCAATTAAATTAATGCTCACATAAATTGATGCTAAAATAATTGCTAGAGCTTGAACAACGGGCAAATCCCTATTCGAGATAGATTCTATTACTAATCTACCAAGACCTGGATAGTTAAAAACAACTTCCGTTACAACAACTCCCCCTAACAACCATGCAATTGTAAGAGCCACTACATTTATTGCTGGGAGTAAAGCATTAGGAAGCACATGCTTAAATACCATTTTCCAATATGGAACTCCTTTTAAAATTGCCATTTGAACATAGTCACTTGCCATAACTTGTATAACACTTGATCTGACCATTCTTGCCATGTGCGCAGTCATAATCATTGAAATTGCAATTACAGGTAAAATGATATTTGGCAACAATTCTGAAATTGATACACCCGTTGGCACAATTACAATTCCAGGAAGCCACTCTAACCAAATAGCAACAATTAAAATTAATAATGTTGCACTAATAAATTCAGGAATTGTCATAGAAAAAATTGTAATTGTTGAAATTATAATATCTGGAAGTTTATCTCTCCAAAGAGCAGTTATAATTCCAAGTAATAAAGCAATAGGAATTCCTATAAGTATAGAGGCAGATGCAAGAACCATGGAGTTTTTAACCCTTGGTCCTAAGACGTCGTTTATTCTCATTTCACCACTTAAAGAATAACCAAAATCACCTTGAAGAACTCCAGCTGCCCATGAAATATATCTTTCATGCGCTGGTGTGTTTAAACCTAATCTTTCATAACATGCCTCTAAAGCTGCACCGTATGCTTCTCTTTCAAGATAAGTTGTACAAGCATCACCAGGCAAAACCTCAACACCAGAAAATGTAATTAAAGAGACAATAAAAAGAGTGATAAAACCTAGAAGTATTCTCTTTAATACTAATAATAACATTGTTTAAATTTAAACTAATTAAAAATATTTTAAAGGTAGAAGAAAATTTACAGGCCTAAATAATTAGGCCTGTAAATAAATTAAGTATTATTTCATTTTTACTTTATGCCAACGTACTGAGAAAACTTCAACTTCATCTAAATTTTTAACATTTGAAGAAGTCACAACTAACTTAGATACGTGGTAAGGAATCATAGTGCCAGATTCTTCCCATAAAGTCTTTTGAGCATTTTGATAAGCTTTCTTTCTTTTATTAAAGTTAAGCTCACCTCTTGCTTTTGCTAAATTATCATCAAAAGCAGGATTTTTAAAGAATGACTCGTTCCATTTTGCGCCACTGTGATAAATTTCATGCAACGCACTGTCTGCTGGTCTTTCATTCCAACGTGTCATAGCAACAGGTTTTTTCATCCAAGTTTCTTTCCAATAACTCTTTGATGGAGTCATTTTCACTTCAGCTTTGATGTTTGCTTTTGCTAATTGTTGTTGAAGAACTTCAGCAATAGTTGGCCAAGTTGGTTCTTTTGTAGAAACGTGAATTACCATTTCAATTCCGTTCGGATATCCAGCTTCTTTTAAAAGACTTTTAGCTTTTTTAATGTTTTGAGGACACTTCATTTTCAAACGATATTGATCTGAAGGAGCCACAGGAGTATCGCACGCAACAGTTGCTGCTCCACCCATAACTAAATCCACAAGCTCTTGTCTATCTACAGCTAAACGAATAGCTTTTCTCACTTTTGGATTATCAAAAGGAGCTGTGTCTGTTCTCATAACCATTCCTCTCCAGTTTCCAGTTGGAACAACTGAAACATTAAATTTTGAATTTCCATCAAAAATTTTCTTTTGGCTAAATGGTACGTATCTGTTCATATGAATTTGACCAGTAAGAAGAGCTTGAACTCTAGCTTCACCATCTGGTATTGCGATTACATGTACTTCAGCTAATCCTGGTGCACCTTCCCAGTAATCAGAGTTTGCTTTTAAAACAGTTGTTCCTTCTGGATCAAATTTTTCTACGATAAATGGGCCAGTACCAACTCCAGTTTTACCAATAGTATCTCCAGATCCTGATGGGATCATTCTTAATCTATAGTCAGTTAGTAATAATGGAAAGTCAGCAAAGGAAGTATTTAACTTCATTTTTACTGTATGTGAGTCAACAACTTCGATGTCTGTTACTGAACTCATACTTTTCTTTGCAGGAGATCCAATATCTGGATCTTTAACTCTCATTAAAGAATATTTTACATCTTCTGCATCAAAATCAGATCCGTCATGAAATTTTACACCTTTACGAAGATTGAAAGTCCACTCTGTTGCATCAGCATTGGCTGACCAATCAGTTGCAAGCTCAGCGGATGTTACTCCTTTAAGGTCTTTTCTTACTAAACGGTTTTGTGTCATTATAACAACCTGAAACAATCTTCCTTTTGAAATTGCATCAAGATTTGTGTCTTTTCCAAAACCTAAATCATGTGAAAGTTTAAATACTCCACTTGATGCATTAGCTAATGAAAAAGAGAATAACAACGATACCAGTGAAACTGATATCAATTTACAAATTGTTCTCATAATTATTTCCCTTTGTTAAAATAGAAAGTTAACAAGTACGAACTTTGATATCAACACAGAAAACCTATTGAGTTATTTGGGGTTTCCTGTTTATCAATTCGTAGTATAAACTATCGTAATAATAGAAACTTACATGCACGACTCCTTAAAAAAAGTACGTTTTTCAATAAAACCATCTATGATTGAAAAAGGTAGATCTCTTGAATTAGCAAGAACTTTGCCTGTTCATCCTTTAACGTATCAAGAGCTACCATTTGACCCAGAATATTCACAGTACGCAGGAAGACTAACAACTGAAAAATTATCTAATGCAACACCAGATGAAATGTATTGGAAAACAAGACAAGAATTAATTTTAAGACACACTGGTGAATATCCTTATGAAGTTTCTGGTCCAGATGCTCTAAAACTTTTACAAAAAATATTTCCAAGAGATATTTCAAAAGTAAATGTTGGAAGATGCTCTTATCAATTTGCATGCTATCATGATGGCGGAATGATTACAGATGGTTTGTTATTAAGAATTGAAGAAAATAAATTTTGGTTTGCTCAAGCTGATGGTGATTTATTTTCATGGTACAAAGCAAATGCACATGGATTAAAAGTAAATATTACTGATCCAGATGTATGGGTCAGCCAAGTACAAGGTCCTAAATCAATGGAATTACTAGATCATTTAATTGATGAAGATATAGCTAAAACTTGGAAGTACTTTGATTGGACAACAGTTACAATTAAAGGAGAAAAACTAATTATTAGTAGAACCGGTTTCACTAATGAACTTGGTTGGGAGCTTTATTTAAGACCTGAAAACAACGCTGAATTAATTGGAGATTTAATTTTAGAAGAGGGAAAGAAAATGGGGATGATCTTAACTGCTACTCCCTCATTTAGAGGAAGGCGTATTGAGGCTGGACTTTTATCAGCTGGGCAAGATTTTGATAAAAATACAAATCCGTTTTCTGTTGGTCTTGGAAAATTTGTTGATCTAGATAAGGAAAATTTTATTGGGAAAGAAGCTTTAGTTGCTGCTGATAAAAATTGTAAAACCTGGGGAATAAGAATTAAAGATGGAATAGCACTTAAGGGAAATTGTCTAAATTTAAAAGATAAATTAGTTGGAAAAGTTACATCAAGTACATGGTCACCTTACCAGGTTTGTGGGGTTGGAATAGTTCATATGAATAATTACGATTTAGGACCTGGTGCAATTCTAGATGTGAAATGTACAGATGGCAATATTAGAAAAGGTGAGCTTTGTAAACTGCCTATGTATGATGCTAAAGGAGAAATAGTTAGGGGAGTTAACAAAGATATTCCATCACAGCCAAAACCATGGGAAGGCCTTTCTAATAATTAATGGGTCAAAATCAAAAAAAAATTATTGCCATAGGTGGTGGTGGTTTTACTCATAGAAGTGATGAAGTTTTGGATAAATTTGTAATTGATCAGTGTAAAAAAAAACAAATTAATTTTGGTTTTCTGCCAACTGCTAGCGAAGATAATAAGGATAAAATAAATTTATTTTATAGTGAATTAGATAAATATAATATTCAACTTTCACACTTTGAATTATGTTCCTCAAGTAATGGATTTGAAGAATGGTTAATTGCACAAGATATAATTTATATTGGAGGTGGTAACACAAAGTTTATGATTAAAGTTTGGGAGGATAACAATCTCATAAAATTATTTAAAGATGCTTATAACTCTGGAATTATTTTGTCTGGAATAAGTGCTGGTGCTGTTTGTTGGTTTGATTGGGTCTTATCAGATTCTGCGGGACCAGGTTACAATCCACTGAGAGGTATAAATATTTTATCTGGCAGTTGCACACCCCACTCATCAGTTCCAGAACGTATGACCCAATACCAATTGGATATTAAAAATAGTAAGTTACCACCCGGCATAGCAATTGATGATGGTGTAGCAGTATTGTTTGTTGATGGTTCTGCAAAAGAAGTTTGTTCTGCTAGAAATGGTTGTGATGCTTATTTCATTGATAAAAACAGCAAAATTAGTCTTAATGAGTATATAAATAAATTATGACCAACATCACTCCAAGTAAAAAAATTCATAGTGTCGAAGAAGCAAGAATAGTTGCAAAAAAACGTGTACCTAAATTAATGTTTGATTTCGTTGATGGCGCATCTGGTGATGAAAAATTATGTGAGAATAACAGCAAAGCTTTAGATCAAATAAGGCTTCAACCTAAAGTATTAAGGAATGTTGAAAAAAGAATTATTAAAAAAGATATTCTAGGTTTTGAATACGATCAGCCTTTTGGATTTGCTCCAATGGGTATGTGTAATTTAACCTGGCCTGGTGCAGATAAAATGTTAGCTGAAGAAAGTTTGTCCAACAATATACCTATGTGTGTTTCAATGGCATCATCAACTTCATTAGAACAAATGTATGAATATTCAAAAGGTCATGTTTGGTTACAACTTTATAATTTCCAGGATGAAGAATTTGTGATGGAATTATTAGAAAGAGCTGAAAGAACAGGATACAAAGTTGCAATTCTCACTGTTGATGTGCCCATTCAATTTAGGAGAGCTAAAGATAATAGAAATGGATTTGCCGTTCCTTTTAATCTTGGAGTTAAACAATTTATAGATTTTGCAACTCATCCAAACTGGTCAATATCTACCTTGTTAGGTGGGATCCCAAAACCAATGAATTATGAAACTTCAAAAAGAGGTAACAAGTTTGTTAGAAGTGAAAGTAGAGGAGCTACTGATTGGGTTACTTTAAAAAGAATTAGAGAAAAGTGGAAAGGTAAACTAATTATTAAAGGAGTGATGTCTCCAGAAGATGCTTTAAAAATAAAGTCTGAAGGAGCTGATGCTATTCAGGTATCTAATCATGGTGGAAGACAATTAGATAGCGCCACTTCTTCAATAGAAGCACTTCCAATAATACGAAATGCCTTAGGTAAAGATTATCCTATCATATTCGATAGCGGTATAAGAGGTGGAAGCGATATTGTAAGAGCTTTAGCGCTAGGTGCAGATTTTACAATGGTAGGAAGACCTCTTATGTATGGTATTGGAGCTGATGGAGCAAAAGGTTTAAAGAGAGTTGTTGATATTATTAAAGACGAATTAAGTACTGCCTTGGGATTGGTAGGTTTAACTGATATAAAAGATATTTCTTCAGATATAATTGCAGAAAGGTTTATAAGGGATTTTAAATATTAAATGTCAGAAAAAAAAATTAGAGGTGGATCATTAATTGCACGAGCTTTAAAAGATAAAGGTGTTCAACATGTTTTTACTTTGTCAGGTGGATTTTGTAACCCTGCACTTGAAGGATTTATGGAATGCCAGATGGAAGTAATTAATTGTCCTCATGAACAAATAGCTGGTCACATTGCTGATGGACATACAAGAATAACTAGAAAGCCTGCAGTTTGTCTTGTTGGTCCAGAAGGATTTGCTAATGCTGTTCCATCTATGATGGAAGCATGGGGAGAGAGATCACCTGTAATTTTTATAACTGGATCAAGTAGTTTGAAAAGACAAGGGTCGGGTGGATTTAAAGAAATTGATGACGTTGCTATTGCGGCTCCATTAACAAAATATAGCGCAAGTATAACTGATGGGACAAGAATAAGAGAGTTTGTCGACAAAGCATATAGAATTGCAACAAATGGATATCCAGGTGCTGTTCACTTAAGTATGCCGGTTGATATTATGTTCTCATCTTTTCCAGAAGACGCAGGACTTGAAGAGAGACCTTTTTCTCATCAAACTAAACCAATTGCAAAAGCATGGCCTGATCCAACTCATATGGCAGAAGTGCTAGAGCTTGCTTGTAACTCAAAAAAACCTGTTTTAATTGGTGGGCATGGAGTTTGGTGGTCTGGATCTGAAAAAAAACTAGAAAAGGCAGGAAGTAATTTAAATATTCCAATATTTAATATTCCTTACCACCAGAAATTACTTGGTGAAGAAGCTAATGCATATATGGGTCTTGCTGATATTCATCAATATCCACCTTCCAAATTTACATTAAATGAGTCTGATTTAGTTCTAATGGTTGGAGCAAGATTAGATAATCAGATGAATTTTGGAAATCCACCACTATTTCCTAAGACAACTAGACTTGTTTGTATAAACGGATCTCATGAGGAAATAGAACTTAATAGAGCAGCAGATATAAATTTGTTATGCGATCCTGGGGTATTTTTTGATACCCTTAATAAGCTTAAGACAAACAATAAATGGACTTTGGGTAAAGATTGGTTTGATCTTAACAGAGAGAAAAAGCAAGAATGGGTTGATAAAACTTTAAGTGATTTAAATAAAGAGACAAAAGAAGCAGAAGCAAATGGAGGTAAAATGCATCCACTTCAATTAGCTTTAGATGTTCAAGATGTTATTGGTGAAAATGATTGGCTGGTTATAGATGGGGGAAATACACACTTCTGGTCTGAAATTGCAATTAACATTGCAGGTTCAAAAGGAAAAAAATTGGGAGGAATACTTCATCCAGGCACATTTAGCATGTTAGGTGTTGGAGTTCCCTTTGCGCTTTCTGCAAAAAATATAAACCCTGATTCAAAAGTAATTTTAATAAGTGGTGATGGAGCCTTTTTATCTGGAGGATTATCAATTGAAGCTGCTTTTCAAGAAAATAAAACAATAATTGTTGTAATTGATAATAATGGAGGTCTCGATTGTATATCTCAACAACAAGAAAGATTATTTGAGAGCGGTAAACATTTTGCAACAGATTTTAGAGATATACCTTTCCATAAAATATTTGAAGGCTTTGGAGGACATGGGGAGCTTGTAACAAAAAGAGAACAGTTAGCACCTGCATTAAAAAGAGCTATCGAAAGTGGTAAAACTGCATGCATCAACGTAAAAGCAAAAGGTGTAATTAGCCCAATTGTTGCAGCGGTAAGTGATAAAAGGGATAAAGCATCAATTGAATAAATTATGGCAACTTTATCCTCTCATCTTTTAAACTCAGTAAACGGCACTCATGCAGAAGGAGTTAAAGTTATAATTCATCAGATAAATTCTAATGGAGATAAAAAAAATTTCTTTGAAACTGAAACTAGTAAAGATGGAAGAATTCTGAAAGATTTTGATTTATCAAAAGAAGATTGCGAATGTGATTACGAGATGATTTGCAAAACTGCGGATTACTTCTCAGAGAAAAAAATAGTTTCAGAAATATCAGTAAAATTTAGAATGGAAGATCCTAATAAAAAATATCATATACCAATTATTATTTCACCAAATGGATATTCTATTTGGTGGTCTAAATAATAAAAACATAAAACTATGTCAAAAAATATTAAATTAAATATGTCACGAAGAATAAGAAGAACTCCTTACACAAATATGGTTGAAGAGCATGGAGTTTCTGATTTTACAGTAGTAAATCACATGCTACTTCCAAAGGGATTTAAAAATACAGTTGAAACAGATTATTGGCATTTAAGTAAAGATGTTCAAATATGGGATGTGTCTTGTCAAAGACAAGTTCAAATAAGTGGACCAGATGCATCTAAACTTGTTCAAAAATTAACGCCTCGCTCAATTCAAAAAATGGAAACTGGAAAATGTTTTTATATTCCAATACTAAATGAAAGTGCTGGGATGATTAATGATCCTGTATTGTTAAAACTAGATGATGACATGTTCTGGATCTCTATTGCAGATTCAGACATTTTGTTATGGGCAAAAGGATATGCGATAGGTTTAAACCTTGATGTGAATATTGAAGAACCAGATGTATACCCACTGGCAATTCAAGGACCAAAATCTGAGGATCTAATGGTGTCAGTCTTTGGAGAAGATATTAAAAAAATAAAGTTTTTTAATTACAGAGTTATGGATTTTATGGGAACAAAACAAATCATCGCAAGATCCGGTTATAGTAAACAAGATGGATTTGAAATATATTTTAAAACTCATGATAAGCATTTTAATAATGTTGAAATGGGTGAGGTACTTTGGAAGACCCTATGGCAAGCTGGTCAAAAATATAATATATCACCTGGTTGTCCTAACTTGATTGATAGAATTGAAGGAGGACTGATGTCTTATGGAAATGATTTCAACAGTGAAAACAATCCTCTTGAATGTAATTTAGATAAATATTGCAAAACTGAAGATGATCATGATTTTATTGGAAAAGAAGCACTACAAAAAATTCAAAAAAATGGAGTTAAGCAAAAAATTAGAGGAATATTATTTGATGGAGAGCCTTTAACTGGAATTGGTCAACCATTACCAGTTTTATCTAATGAAAATAAAAAAATTGGACAAATAACTTCTGGTATCTACTCTCCTAGAATAAAAAAGAATATTGGTTTATCCATGATTTTAAAAGACTATTGGGAGATTGGTGAAAATATTATTGTCCGAATGTTAAATGGAGAAAAAAAGAGTGGAACTATTACCACTTTGCCATTTCCTCAATAAAAATATATAAAAATTTATTTAAAAAAATGTTTAAAGCAGTTATCGCAGGTTACTCAAGATCCCCTTTTACAATGGCAAGAAAAGGTGCGCTTATTGATGTTAAGCCAGTAAACATGCTTGCAGAAGTTGTAAAAAGTCTCGTTGCTAAATCAAAAATTAATAAAGAAGATATTGAAGACATTGTTATTGGTTGCGCATTCCAAGTAGGTGAACAATGTTTTAACATTGGAAAATTAGTTACATTTCTTACAGATATGAAAATTCAAACATCTGGCATGACTGTTGACAGATGGTGTGGCTCATCGATGGAAGCAATTCATATTGCCGCTGGAAAGATTGCAATGGGTTCAGGAAAGGTTTTTATTTGTGGAGGTGTCGAAAGTATGACTAGAGTAAATACTGGATTTGACTCTTTACCATATCCTTATTACGGCAAAGATAATCCTAATGTTTATTTTTCAATGGGCACAACTGCTGAAAATGTTGCAAAAAAATATAATATTTCAAGAAAAGAACAACAAGAGTTTGCAATTCAAAGTCATACAAAAGCACATGAAGCTCAATCAAGTGGAAAGTTTAAAAATGAAATTGTTCCAATAGGTGATTGTGATGTTGATGGAAATATAAGACCGAACAGCACACAAGAAAAATTAGACGGATTAAAATTAGCTTTTGATCAAGAAGGTACAGTAACAGCTGCAACTTCTTCACCACTGACAGATGGAGCATCTGCAGTTTTAATATGTGAAGAAAATTACGCAAAAGAAAACAATTTAGAAATTTTAGGTAGAATTGTATCTACTGCTGTTGAAGGTTGTAAGCCAGATTATATGGGTTTGGGACCAATTGGTGCATCTAAAAAAGCTTTACAAAGAGCAAACTTAACAATTGATAAAATAGATATTGTCGAGATTAATGAAGCTTTTGCATCTCAATCAATTGCATGTGTGAAAGATTTAGGAATTGATCTTAAAAAAGTAAACTTAGATGGTGGTGCTCTAGCTTTAGGTCACCCATTGGGTGCAACTGGATCAAGAATTACAGGTAAAGCATCTGAGCTATTGATCAGAGAAAATAAAAAATACGCATTATCTACCCAATGTATAGGATTGGGTATGGGTATTGCTACTATCATAGAAACTGTTCAGTAACATTAATGGAACATATCCCATTCGATAAACGATCAGGAAAAATTTGGTTTAATGGTGAACTTGTTAAATGGCAAGATACCAAAGTGCATGTAATTAGTCATGGAATGCATTACGCAAGTTTAGTTTTTGAAGGTATTCGAATTTATAATAAAAAAATATTTAAATTAGAGGAACACACAAAAAGATTGTTTCACTCAGCAAATATCATGGATATGAACGTTCCCTATTCGGAAGATGAGATGAATATTGCAACAAAGGAACTTGTAAAAAACCAAGGTATAGTAAATGGATACATTAGACCTTTTATTTGGAGAGGGAGTGAGATGATGGGTGTTTCTGCACAAAAAACAAAGATAAACGTTGCAATAGCAATATGGGATTGGCCAGCCTATTTTGATCCAGAATTAAAGAAAAAAGGCATAAAGTTAAATATTTCTAGATGGCAAAGACCTCCACAAAATTCATCTCCTTGGAACAGTAAAGCTGCAGGTTTGTACATGATTTGTACATTGTCCAAACATGAAGCTGAAAAAAAAGGTTTTACAGACTCTTTGATGCTCGATCATGAAGGAAATATTGCAGAAGCAACAAGTGCAAATGTTTTTTTTAAAGATAAAAACAATGAATTAAATACTCCAATACCAGACTCGTTTTTAGATGGCATTACAAGAAAAACAGTAATTGATATTGCAAAGTCTAAAAATATAAAAGTTAATGAGAGAAAAATTTCACCAGATGAATTACAAAATTTTACTGGATGTTTTATTACTGGTACAGCAGCCGAAATAACTCCCATTGCAAGTATTCAAGATTATAAGTTTGAAGTTTGTGATCTAATTTTAGATTTATCTTCAAGTTACGAAAAATTAGTTGGAAAAGACTAATTAAAATTTTATCTATTAATTCCTCTTAATCTTTCAGATCTTCTTCTTAAAAGTTCAGCACTAACAAGAATTAAAGTTGATAGAACAATTAAACATGTTGCTACAGCTAAAATCGTTGGACTTAATTGTTCTCTTAGACCAGTCCACATTTGTATTGGAATTGTGGTATTTTCTAAACCCGCAAGAAACAATACAACCACCACTTCATCAAATGATGTAACAAATGCAAATAATCCACCTGAAATTACACCTGGTAAAATTAATGGAAGTGTAATTTTCATAAAAGTATTTACAGGATTGCTTCCAAGGCTTGAAGCAGCTCTTGTTACACTATGATCAAAACCTGTAAGAGTTGCAGTAACTGTTATTACTACAAATGGTGTTCCCAAAATAATATGTGCTAGCACTATTCCTGTGTGGGTTGCAGCTAATCCAGCTTTTGCCATAAAGAAAAATATTGCAACACCAGAAATAATTAATGGAACGATCATTGGTGAAATTAAAGTTGCCATGATAATTCCTTTATAAGGCATGTATCTACTACTTAAACCTAAAGCAGCGAGAGTTCCTAATATGATTGATCCTATAGTTGCAAAAATTGCGATGATGAAACTATTTTTTGCAGCTAGACCCCATGGGTTTTTAGTTCCATAGATCATGTCTTTATACCATCTTAGTGAAAAAGCATCTGGGTCTAAATTTTTCATACCCTCAGAGAAAACTAAAAATTCTTCTGCATTAAAAGATAATGGAAAAATTACAAATAATGGTGCTATTAAAAATATAAAAACACACGCACAAATAAATAAATAAGAATAATGCCAAACTCTATAACGTGTTTCTGTGTACTTTGGTAAAGCCATAATTATCCTAATTTAATATTATCAACTCCAACTAATTTATTATAAATCCAGTAAACAACTAAAACACCTGTTAGCAACATTAGTCCCATTGCAGATGCAAAACTCCAATCTAATGTTGTCTTCATGTGATAGGCAATTTGGTTACTAATCAATGTTCCAGAGGCTCCTCCAACTAATGCAGGGGTTATGTAATAACCAATTGCAAGAATAAATACTAATAAGCAACCTGCTCCAATTCCTGGAATAGTTAATGGGAAGTATATTTTCCAAAAAGCAACGAACGGGGTTCCGCCTAAAGATTTACCAGCTCTCATTAAGCTCGGTGAAATTGTTTTCATAACGCTATAGAGAGGAAGTACCATAAATGGCAATAAAATCTGGGTCATTGCAACATAGGTGCCCACTTTATTATACATCATCTCTGGCCTGTTATCGTCTGCGACAAGACCAATCATTACAAAGAAGTCATTAACAATTCCTTGCTGCTGTAATAAAATCATCCAACTAGCAGTTCTTACCAACAATGAAGTCCAGAACGGCAACAATACACAAATCATTAAAAGGTTACTGTATTTCATAGGCAATGTTGCAAGCAAATGTGCAATCGGATAACCCATTAAAAAACTGAATAAAGTTACAAAGAAAGCAATTTCTAGAGTTCTAAGCCATAAAATTCTATGAATTCTTCTGTCCTCGTCAACCTGCAAAATATTTCCATCAGGACCATAATACATATCTACACCTTTTAGATATTTTGCAGTTGTATAAGGAGGTGCTGTTCTTTTTATCGCCTGCCAATATTCAACATCTCTCCATCTTTTATGAACTTTCATTATTTGTTCTTTAATACTTTGCCCCTCGTCAATTTTGTTTCTTTGAACTTGTCTAAATAGTTTTTTTATAATTGAGTTAAATCCATTTTTTTCTTTATTCAATCTTTGGGCTAATTTTCCATGTTCTTTATTTTTAACTAAGATTTTAAAGTCTGAGTAAAATCCTACAAAAACTTCCTCTGGTGGCATTTCTTTACCATCCCATTTTTCCATCGCAGTAAATGTTTTAGGTAACATGTTTGTTACCATCTTATCATCTATGCTTCTCATAAACATATCACCAATGGGAAGGATGTAAGTAATAATTAAAAATAGTAATAATGGTACGACTAGTAAAAAAGCTTTTATTTTATTTTTTCTTTCAGCTTTTTTCAAACTTACCGAAAGAGGTATACCATCAGTCGTTAAAATCTGTTGTGTTTCGCTGCTCATAAAATAAAAAAAGGGCGGCTTTTAGACCGCCCTTAAATATATATCTTATTTTTCTTTAAATTAAATTTTTAATTTAAAGTTGCTTTCATTGCTTCCCATTTTTCACCAATCTCAGTACCGTTATCAGCCCAATAGAATGGGTCAACTAGAAAGTAATTTTTAGTATTTGATTTAGCAGTTGGCATATTTGGCATCATTTCTGTTTTACCATCTTTGTACCATGGCTCACCTGCTTTGATGATATCTAGAGAAGATTTTCTCCAAGGTGCATATGCAATATACTTAGCACTTCCAGCTAACATTTCAGTGTTAGTCATCATTGCTAAAGCTTTCTTAGCATTCGCTTCATCTGGACCACCTTTAACAAGTGCGAAATATTCATAGTCAAGACCTTGACCATCCCATACTTGTTTGATCGGTGCACCTTCACCTATTTCAGCATTAAAGAATCTTCCGTTCCAGCCAGTTGCCATTACTACTTCACCTGAAACCAATAATTCTGGTGGTTGAGCACCAGCAGACCAAAATACACATCCTCCGTTTGGATCTGTGCAAAGTTTTTTGATCTTATTCATTGCTCTATCTATTCCACCCTCTTGCTCAAGTCTTTTGTAGATTAGTTCTCCACCTTTACCCATTTTTACACCATCAGCAGCTAAAGCGATCTCTAAATTTGTCAAAGCGCTTGTGTAGATAGCTCTTTTGCCTGGGAATTTTTTTGTGTTAAAGAAATCTTTAATAGTCTTTGGAGTACCTTTAACATTTTCAGTGTTATAAGCATAGTTCCATGAATATAAAATATTTCCTACAGCACATTTACTTGGCATACCAGTGAAGAAATCTTCACTTGCAGGCGTTCCATCTGGAGCAGCTGGGAAATCTTTGTCAAAATCAAATTCAACAAATAAACCTTCGTCACATCCGTTGATAGTATCGAACGCGAATAAGTCTATAATATCCCAAGTAATTGCTCCTGCTTCTTTTTGAGCCTTAATTTCAGATAATCCACCTGAGTAATCTACCCAGTTTATATCAATGCCCAACTTTTTAGCAGTAGGATCACCATACCCTAACTTTTGCGATTCAGTATAAGCTCCACCCCAAGATGCAATAGTAACTGCATAAGATGATGAAGTTATTGAAAGAACAAAAGAAAGTGCAAGTAATAATTTACTAAGTTTTTTCATTTTTCCTCCGTTTAAACGTTATTATAAATTAATTTATATAACCAAAATTACAACAAATAGGACCGTCGAAGTCAACAGCTCATTTTTATGATAAATGTTAATGAGTAAATTATTTTGGATCTAATGCTCTAGCATCTTGGCTATTCCAGCCAATATTAATTTTATTCCCAAGTTTAATATCTAAATTTTTTGAACTGTTTGGAACTTTTAAAATAAATTCAGAATTACCCAATAAATTTAATCTCACTCTTGTGTGGTCACCGTGATAAATTACTTCTTCAATTGTTCCAGCATGGTTATTATCCATTTTATTTTCAGGATTTATTAAAGCTCTTTCAGGTCTTATAGAAACTGTTGTTCTATCTCCTTTTGATTTTACTGAAATTGGATTTGCAAATATTTCTCCATGACTTAACTTTACTTTACATGTGCCATTTGAAAGATCAATAATCTCTCCTCCAAATGTATTATTCTCTCCGATAAATTCTGCAACAAATGAATTTACCGGCTCCTCATATAATTTATCAGGAGACGATAATTGCTGAACTTTACCATCATTAAAAACTGCAATACGATTTGACATTGTTAAAGCTTCACTTTGATCATGCGTAACATATACCACAGTTACACCTATATTTTCGTGAATATGTTTAATCTCATACTGCATACTTTCTCTTAAATTTTTATCCAATGCTCCTAAGGGCTCATCCATTAAAACGACCGTTGGGTCAAAAACCAATGCCCTTGCAACAGCAACTCTTTGTTGCTGACCACCAGAAAGTTGTGCTGGCATTCTGTTTTCAAATCCAGATAGCGAAACCATTGATAAAGCTTTGTCAACTTTCTTATCTATATCGTCTTTAGAAATTTTTCTTACCTTTAGAGGGAATGCTAAATTTTCGTAAACTGTCATATGTGGAAATAATGCATAATTTTGAAATACCATTCCAATGCCTCTTTTATGTGGAGGGATGTTGGAAATTGGATTAGCATCTAAATAAATTTCACCATTAGTAGGAGTTTCAAATCCTGCTAACATCATAAGACATGTTGTTTTACCTGAACCTGAAGGTCCAAGCATCGTAATAAATTCTCCTTCAGCAATATCTAAATTAAGATCTTTGACAACTAAAACTTTACCATCGTAACTTTTATCTACTTTATCGAACTTAACGAATTCTTGGTTTTTAGACATGAGCAGGATTTAAAACACTTGTAGGTATGATTTTCAATAGCTAATTAACTCTTTATATGTAGCTCTTTTGGAAAATTGCAGAATAATTCAGAACCATTCTCCGTTACTCTTATTGACTCTGATGCTTCAACACCCCAATCACCAAACTGCATTACAGCAATCATGTGAAAACAAACATTAGGTTCAAGAACTGTCATATCACCTTTGTATATATTTAAAGTATGTTCTCCCCAATCAGGTGGATAACCAATTCCAATTGAGTAACCAGTTCTAGATTTTTTCTCTATTCCATATTTATCTAATACTTTCCAAAATTCTTGTGCAACATCATCTGCGGTGTTTCCTGGTTTGATAACACTAATACCTGCATTCAACGCCTCTATTGTTTTATTCATTGTATCAATTTTTAATCGATTGGGTTTTCCAAGTAATACAGTTCTAGCCATTGGAGCATGGTATCTTTTATAAACACCAGATAATTCAACGATTGTTGCTTCCCCTTCTACAAATTTATCTTGAGTTGCAGTCAAATGTGAAGCTGAAGTTCCTTTTCCAGTTGGAAGTAAAGTTGCAATACTTGAGTATTCTCCACCAAACTCCTTTGTTCCGTAAAATAAAGTTTTTTGTATTTCACCAACAGCATCACATTGCCTTACTCCTGGTTTTATAACTTCCATTGCTGTTTTCATACCGAGTTCCGATATTTTAGCAGCTGATTTCATAAAATTAATTTCGGTATCAGATTTTACTAATCTTGCCCAATTTACTAATCTATCGCTGTCTTTAATTTTAGCGTTGGGTAATCCTTGTTTTAATTTTTCATAACAGAACGCTGTGAAATAGTGGGCATCCATTTCAACTCCAATGGAAAGTTTATCCCAATTTTTCTCTTTAATTATTTCAACTAAATAATCGTAAGGATGTTTTGGCCATTTATGAATATAATTTTCATCATAAACTAATACACTTTCATTTTTTAAATATGTCTTTATGTAAGCTCCTCCAGCATCCTGGGCTCTAACAAAACACAGAGGTTCTTCTGCATCTATGTGCACGATTGCACATTGAGCATAGTAAAAAGACCAGGCGTCATAACCTGTTATGTAATTCATATTATTAGTGTCATGAGAAATTAAAAGATCGATACTTTTTTCTTGCATCATCTTTTTAATTTTATCTAATCTTTGTTTATATTCTTCTTTTGAAAAGAGCATCTAGTTAGATTCGAATAATTTTCCAAACCCCTCTACTGAATTATTTTTTTTGATTTGAACTAAGGTGTCCCAAATCAAAGCCTGGTTGCTTGATAATACAGTAGTTTGTAATTTTTTTTCTAATTTATCAATTATTGGTAAAACAGGTAAGGCAGTGCAAGAAACAAATAATGCATCTGCTCCATTAAGATCTAATTTAGATAAAACATCATATAGATAATTTTGATCAACTTTGCCTATGTCGTAATCTGCTTCAATATCAAAATAAGAGTTTGAGGTAATTTCAAATCCTTCGGATTTAAAATATTCTAAAACTTCATTATTAAGTTTTTTGCTATAGGGTGTAAAAATACAAAGTTTTTTAACATTTAATTTTTTTAATGCTTTGATGGCTGCAGTACTAGGTGTTGTAACTTCAGCCATTGGTTTTACAGCTTTTACCTTTTGCTCTATAGAATTATATCCTGCTGCAATAGTACCAGAAGTGCACCCATAAACTACACAATCAATATCTTGCTCGGGTAAAATATCTTTTGCAACCTCGGTTACTTTATTAGACATTTTTATTAGATTTTCTTTAGTAAGTGGATTGTAACATTCAATACGATTAACAAAGAAATCAATTTCTCGATCTTTAATTACATTTATAAAATCTCTCTCAATCATAAAATCACTTGCAAGTGCAATTAGACCAACTCTTGGGTTTGATTTCGTAATGTACTTTGGTTCTATTTTTGTTGAATTCATATTTTAAAAGGTGAATATACCATAAGTTCTTTAATTATCATTAATATTAAAAGACTCTATGAATTTAAAAGATACTCTAGTTGCATCACTAGTCCCAATTTTTTTAGGCTTTGGTTTTGTAATTGCTAAACCAGCATTTGAGTCTTTTCCACCAATATTATTAATGGGAATAAGATTTATATTTGCAGCTTCAATTTTAATTTGGTGGTTTCCAATACCAAAAGGATATTTAAAAAAAATATTTATAGCATCTTTTATTGCTAATACTTTGCAATACAGCATCACTTATACTGGTCTTAATTATATTGATGCATCTGCGGCTGTACTGTTGGTTCAAACAGAAGTCCCATTTGGGGTTATTTTTGCTTATTTTATGCTCAAAGAAAAACCAACTTTTAGAGCTTTGGTTGGAATTGGAATTGCGTTTATTGGGGTTTACATTTTAACAGGATCTCCAAATCTAGATGGAAAATATTTTGGTATAGGACTAACAATTTTAGGTTCAGCAATATGGGCATTGGGTCAAGTTATTGTCAAACCGTTAAGTAAAGAAATTAATCCATTAGCATTAGTTGCCTGGCTTGCATTATTTTCTGGCCCAACTTTAATTTTTTTATCAACAATAATTGAAAGGAATACTATCGATCATTTAACAACAGCTGAATTTAATCATTGGATGATTGCATTTTATATTGGTTTCATCATGCAACCAGTAACTTATGGTTGTTTCTATTACGTATTAAAAAATAATCCGTTGTACAAAGTTCTTCCAATTGTGACTATGGGTATTCCACCAACTGGTTTACTTGCAGCAATTTTTCTGCTTGGTGAAAAGCCAACAACAGAACTATTTATAGGCGGAACTGTAATAATTTTTGGAGTAATAATGATTTTATATAAAAAGAAAGGTGAGGTTTAATTATGAAGGTAGGTTTTATTGGTTTAGGCAATGTTGGGGGTAAACTTGCTGGAAGTTTGTTAAGAAATAAATTTGATTTAACAGTTAGAGATTTGGATGAAAATTTAACGAAACCTTTTTTTGAGCAAGGAGCTAAAATTGCAAATACCGCTAAAGAACTAGCAGAAAAAGTTGATTTAATTATAACTTGTTTGCCATCACCAGAAATATGCGCAGAAGTTATGGAGGGAAGTGATGGAATTTTAAATGGACTATCGGAAAAAAAAATTTGGCTAGAAATGAGCACTACTGATGAGGCTGAAGTAAAAAGAATAGGACAAAAAGTAATTGAGAAAAAGGCTATTCCTTTAGATGGTCCTGTAAGTGGTGGATGTCATAGAGCAGCAACTGGAAATATTGCAATATTTGTTGGGGGAGAAAGAGAAGCTTTTAATAAAATATTACCTGCCTTAACTGTAATGGGTAGAAAAATTTTACATACCGGCAAACTAGGCAGTGCATCTATTTTAAAAGTAATTACAAATTATTTGGCTTCTGTCCATTTGGTTGCGTTAGGTGAGGCGTGGACTGTTGCTAAAAAATCAAATTTAGATTTAACAAAAGCATACAAAGGTATAGCAGTTTCGTCTGGCAATTCTTTTGTTCATGAAACTGAAAGCCAGGTAATTTTAAATGGCTCCTATAATATAAATTTTACAATGGATCTTGTTTTAAAAGATACAGGTTTATTTGATGAGTTAGCAAAAAAACTAAATGCTTCTTTAGAAATTTCTCCAAAGATAGTTGATATATTTAAAGATGGGCAAAAAAAATATGGTTCTAGGGCTTGGTCATCTATGATTGTGAAAAGAATGGAAGATATAAATCAAATAAACTTTAGAGCTGAGGGATTTCCTGAAGAATTGGTAGATAATGAGCCTGAGAGAAGAGGTCATGAAATATAAATTCTTTATGTTCGATTTATGCATTTAATTCATAGAGGAATAGTCAGTAAAAAATATCACGAAAACCTTCTCAAATCTTTTGAACAATCTTTTAAAAAGGGTTTTGGAATTGAAACAGACATTCATGCAACAAAAGATAATGAGTTTATTTGTTTTCATGATTTTACTTTAACAAGGATATTTAAAAGGAAAGAAAGTGTAAAAAACTTAAGCTATTTGCAGATAAAAAATATCAGCGAAAAACAAAAAAAACCGGTTCCAGCTCTTAAAGACCTCTTAAAAAGCTCTAAAAATAAATACTTTTTATTTATTGAGATAAAACCAACTTTTTCAATTAAACAAATAAAGAAACTATTAAATGAAACTAAAAAATATAAAAAATGTGTATTTATTTCATTTAAACATAAAAATATTTTTAATATTTTAAAATTAAATAAAAAGACTAAAGTAGGCTTGTCATTTTCTCCACCAACTAGTGTTCGATCAATAATTCAAAAATCAAAGAATAAAAAAATTGATTGCTTAGTTTTAGATAAATTGTATTTGAAAAATAAAAAAATAAATGAAATTAAATTAAATAAATATTTTTATACTGTAAAGAAACATTCAGAATTTAAAAAGTACTCTAAAGAAAATAATCTTATATTTGAAAATCTTTAATTTTGTTTAAGGTAATTTAGTCGACCAATAATTTCATCTCTATCCATATAATAACCTTGAAGATGTCGATGTCCTGAGTTTGGATCAAACTCTGTTCTTCCATGAAGTAATCTTCTATTATTGAACGAAAAAATATCACCTGGTTCTAATCTAAAATTTATTTGGAATTTAGGATGGTGCAATAAATTACCAAATCTATGATGCGCTTTGTAGACAGAGTCCATTTGATCTGGATGACAATCTAAAGCGTCTAACGTTGCAATACTATATCTGATATCATTATAATCTCCATCTTTAGTAAGAGATATTGCAGTTCCATGAACACTTCTAATTGCTTCTTGAGTATAATCTTTGTCTCTAAATTTTAATGGCGTATTAACTAAAATATCAAATATATCTTTTTCGTTATTTCTTAAATAATCTGCAACCGCAAAAGCGTCTACAGCTGATGAGTCTCCACCTTTTGCAGAATTAACTAAACAATGTAAAAATTGGTACCCAGGAGGATTTTCAAACCAAGGTAAATCCATATGATTTCTCAGAGCGTGTGCAGTGTATGCTGAATTATTAGGTTTTGGAATATTTATAACTTCAAATGGTGTTTTAAAGAATGTTTCACGAGTGTGACTAATTCGATTTAAAACTTTTAAAGCTGAATTTTTTTCTACTGGAGAATTTTTGACTATTGCAATTCCATTATAATGTAAAAGTTCTAACCACTTAATTAATCCGCTCTCTGAATTAATTATTTCGTCATGGTCAATTTGGATTGTTTCTAAATTTTTTTCTAGTGAACTATCCCAAAGTTTATATGGTGAAATATATTTTATTTTATTTTTGATTGTGTAACAGTTGTCTCTAAGCCATTTTGGATCGTAATAACTTGTATGATCACCCTCACTCCATTCAATTTCAAGTTTTCCATCTGAGCTTACATTATAATTTTTTGGATTAATATTTTGAGACACCTCAAGAATGTTGAACATTCTATGATTTGAGTCTTTATCGTGCGCAGTAGGACAATTGTCTCTTAACCACAAATAATTAAATTTACTTTCCTCTCCGTCACTCCAAATAATTTTGATATAAGTCGAATTTTTTTCTAATTTGGAAATTGATTGCATAATCTAATATTTAACTAAACTTATTATGTTTGCAATTCAATTTATAGTTGAAATTTAATTTCAGAATTTATTATTTAGATTTTACTAAAATATTAATTATTATTAACAGATAAATGTATCTGTGATTTACAAAGAAACTTTAAAAAGAGATCTCAAACTGTTAAAAATACTGGTAAATAATGTCAAAGATAGAAATCAATAACGTTTACAAAATCTTTGGTCCAAAACCTAATCAAATCTTAGATATGGTTAAAGGTGGATCGGGCAAAGATGAAATTTTAGAAAAAACAGGACATACAGTTGGATTGGATAATGTTTCATTAAAAATTGAAGAGGGTGAAACGTTTGTTTGCATGGGTTTATCTGGTTCGGGGAAATCAACTCTTATAAGACATTTAAATAGACTAATCGATCCAACAGATGGCGAAATATTAGTCGAAGGCACAAATGTCATGAAACTTAGTAAAGAAAAATTAATAGAATTTAGAAGACACAAAATGAGCATGGTGTTTCAGAGATTTGGTTTGTTTCCACATAAAACTGTTTTACAAAACGTTGGTTATGGACTTGAAATGCAAGGTGTTGACCCTGAAAAAAGGAATTCTGTTGCAATGGAAAAAATAGAAGCTGTTGGGCTGAGTGGATTTGAAAACCAATATCCAAATCAATTATCTGGTGGTATGCAACAAAGGGTTGGTCTGGCTAGAGCTTTAGCAACCGATACTGATATAATGTTAATGGATGAAGCATTTTCCGCATTAGATCCGTTAATTAGAAGTGATATGCAAAAACAATTATTAGACCTTCAAGCTCAACTTAAAAAAACAATAGTTTTTATTACTCACGATTTAGACGAGTCTTTACGGCTAGGAGACCATATTGGTATTCTAAATGCTGGGAAGCTTGTTCAAGTAGGTACTCCAGTTGAGATCGTAATGAACCCAGCTGATGATTATGTTGAAGCATTTGTTAAAGATGTAAATAGAGCTAAAGTGCTTAAAGCGAAAATAATTATGAAAAATGCTAATGAAGTAAATGGAATTGATAAAAACAATCTTATTAAAGTTGGTGAAGATCAATTTGTTGAGGAGTTTTTACCTCAAGTAGTTTGTACCAATGCGAATTGTGAAGTAGTAGATAAACAAGGAAATATTAAAGGATATATAACAAATAAAGAATTGCAAAAATCTTTAACTAGATCATAATATTCACATATGTCTAAAAATTTAAAAGACATTATTGATTTGAATAAGTATCCTATTCACGATTTAAATTCTCCAAAAATTAAAAGTATTATAGAAAAATGTAAAAGTGATTTAGAGCAAGATAGTTGTTCTACTCTTCCTAACTTTATATTGCCCAACTCATTAAAAATAATGAATAATGAATTAGAGCAACAGTTAAATGAAGTTTATATGTCCAAAGAAAGTATCAATGCTTATCTTTATGCAAAAGACGATCCATCTTTACCAAATAGTCATCCAAAAAGAACTTTTATGAATAGATATAATGGATATTTGAATTCTGACTGTTTTTCAGAAAATTCTGAGATGAAGTTTTTATATGAAACAGAAGAATTATTAAATTTTGTATCTGCTTGTTTAGGTGTTTCGCCCATATATAGATGGGCAGATCCTTTAGCATGTCATGCGTACAATGTAATGAAACCAGAGGGTGTTTTGCCTTGGCACTTTGATAGCTGCGAATTTACTTTAAGTTTAATGATACAAAAATCTGAAAAAGGTGGCATATTTGAATACTGCCCAAATATAAGAGAACCTGGAAATGAAAATTTTGAAGAAGTTAAAAAAGTATTAAATGGTGATCGCACAAGAGTGAAACAGCTTAAACTTGAGCCTGGTGATTTACAAATTTTCAAAGGCAGATTTACATTGCACAGAGTGACCAAAATTGAGGGTAATTCATCTAGATATATGTGCATACCTGCTTATGTTTTGGATCCACACAGAGTAAATACACCTGAACATTCAAAAGCAATTTATGGAAAAGCACTTCCAATACATTATGAGAGAAATACAGCAAGATCAGATGGTCTTGCAGATTAATGTCTCAAATAAATAGACTATCGGATATTACTAATAATGGTTTGTGTATTGGCTGTGGAATATGTCAAAGCCTTGTTGGAACAGATAAAATTTCTATCTCAATGTCTGAAAAAGGAAGACTAGAGCCAGAAGCAATCAAACCCTTATCTAATTTAGAATTTGAAAAAATAAAAAAAACATGTCCAGGAGTTATTGTTGAAGGGTTGCCACAAACAGACGTAAATAATAATTCAAAGCATGATTTAATCTGGGGGTATTACAATTCTTTATTTTACGCTTGGTCTACTGATAAAGATATCCGGTTTCAAAGCTCCACTGGAGGTTTATTAAACGGTTTATCTTTATATTTACTAGAGACAAATAAGGTTGATTTTGTTCTTCACACCGCAGGAGATCCTAATAACCCAATGAGAAGTCTTCCTAAGTTTAGTTATACCAAAAAAGATTTATTAAATTGTGAAAGTCGATCGAGATATGGGCCTGCTTCACCTTTAAGTAGGTTTAATGAAGCTTTAGATACAAATAAGAAATTTGTATTTGTTGGAAAGCCATGTGATATCTCTGCTATAAGACAACTCTCTAAAATAGATGATAGAGTAAATAAAAAATGTCTGTATTTGTTAACACTCGTGTGTGGTGGATCAACCGAATTTACTAAATCTCAAGATTTTATAAACAGCTTTAACGTTAAAGAAGAGGAATTAGATATATTTAGATATAGAGGATATGGAAATCCTGGACTTATGTATATTAAAACAAAAGATGGTCGAGAGCATGATAAAGAATATAATTCCTTTTGGGGTGATGAAAGCAATTGGAGAGTTCATTTTAGATGTAAAATTTGTCCAGATGCAATAGGAGAATGTTCAGATTTAGCAGCTCTTGATACATGGAGCGGTGGATCACCAGCTGGAGAAGATGAGGGCTTTAATGCTGTAATTGCTAGAACAGAAAAAGGAATAAATTTATTAAATGATGCAATTAAAGCTGGCTATATTGAAAAAGGTGATGATTTGAGTATTGATGATATAAATGATTTTCAGCCTCACCAGCTAAATAAGAAGAAGGCTGTTTATGCAAGACATCTTGGATTAAAAAAAAATAACTTACCAACTCCCCAAACGCAAAGATTAAGAATAAAAGAAATATATGATAATAATGATGAAAAATTTAACAGTATTGAAGAAGAAGGTATAACTAGCAGAGTTGAGAAAATTTAAATGTCATCGTTAAAAAATAAAAAAGTAATTATTTCAGCAGGTGCCTCAGGTATAGGTTGGGCAACCGCAAAAGTATGCTTAGAAAAAGGTGCTACAGTCTTTATTTGTGACATTGATAAAAAATATTTATCTAAAGCAAAAAAACATAAACAAAATAATAAAAAACTTTTTGTGTATGAGTGTGATGCCTCAAATGAAAAAGAAGTAAAAGATTTATTTTTAAAAATAAATAAAAAAACAAAAAAGATTGATTGTTTAATTAATAATGTAGGTATTGCTGGACCTACAGGAACAATTGAAAAACTATCATCAAATGATTGGGAAAAAACTTTAAAAGTAAATGTGATAAGTCATTTTCATTTCACTAAGCTTTCAATTCCAATGCTTAGGAAAAATAAAGGTGGCTCCATAATAAATTTATCTTCTGGGGCTGGAATTATGGGATTTCCACTAAGATCACCTTATGCAGCAAGTAAGTGGGCTATTGTGGGAATAACTAAAACATTAGCTATGGAACTTGGTAAGTTTAAAATAAGAGTAAATGCTATCTGCCCAGGCACAATTAAGGGTGATCGAATGGTGAGAGTTATTAGAGATAAGTCTAAATTTTTAAAAAAAGCAAAAAAGAAAATCGAAAAAGAATTCATCTCTATGGCATCCATGAATTGCTGGATTTACGAGGAAGATATTGGAAAAACTTGTAGTTTTCTAATGTCTGATGATGCTGCAAGGTTATCTGGTCAAATTATTGCAGTAGATGGAAACGCAATAAGGCTAGATTAAGTTTTTAATTCTCTTTCACTTATTTCCATAAATGGAAAGTGAGAATCTTCATAAAAAATATTATATGCAGATTTTAATATACTAACATCATCTAACATACCTGCGTATAAATAGAATTTATCCCACTTAGATACATAAGTTAAAATAGGTGCTGCACATTTTTTACAAAAAAACTTTTTAATTTTATTACCACTTCCACCACTATGTTCATAAGTTCCAAGTTTGCTTTTATCAATATCAACAGCGTTTTCTCTCAGTTGAATAATTGAGATAATTCCTCCAATTTTTTTTCTACAATCTATACAATGACAATTAAATACTCTTGGTTTTTCATCTAATAAAACATTGAATTTGTGTTCACCACAAAAACATCCAGCAGTTTTATTGATCATTTTTTTTTTCATTTATCTTAATTTTTTTTCGTATTTTTTTCTCATCATTTGTAGCTCAACTAAATATTCGTCTCTAATATTTGAAATCATTGAAACAGATTTTCCTTTTGATTGATTTTTTGTTCCACTAATTATTCTTGAAGATAAATTTTTAGTAAGTTTAGGAGCTTTTAGTTTGGTCCATGGAAGTTTAAGAGCAGGACCAAATTGTTCAAGCATATGTTTCATGCCAGCCTTTCCTCCTGCTAGGTGAAAAGTTAAAAAGGTACCCATTAATGACCATCTTAATCCAGGTCCATCTTCAATAGCTCTATCTAAATCTTCAGTGGTAGCATATCTTTCATTAATTATATGAAGCCCTTCTCTCCACAAAGCTTCCTGCAATCTATCAGATAAATAACCTGGTAATTCTTTTTTTACCATAATTGGGTTCATTGAAATTGATTTATAAAATTTTTTAGCTTGATTGAGATATTTGGCACTTGTTTTTTTTCCGGGTACAATTTCAACTGCAGGCAAAAGATAAACAGGATTAAAAGGATGTCCTATAAGTGATCTTTGAGGATTTTTACATTTTGAATAAATTCTAGTAGGCAAAAGTCCAGATGAACTTGAAGATATAATCGCATTTGGTTTTGCATAATTTCCAATTGTGCTCATTAATTTTGTTTTAAGAGCATAATTTTCTGTTGCACATTCTTGAATAAAATCAGCATTCTTTAAAGTTTTCTCTAAGGACGTAAAATAATAAAAATTTTTTAAATTGAGTTTATTTTTTTTAAATAGTTTTTTTACAAATGGCCAAGTTCTCTTAATTTCTTTAATTAAACTATTTTTAAGTTTTAGATCTTTATCAAATGCATAAACAATTTTGTTATGAGCAAGGCATCTAATAATCCAGCCCGTTCCAATTACTCCAGTTCCTATAACTGCAACCTTTTTAATTGAGGACATTACTTGTGTTTAACAAGTTTTAACTTTTCTCTTGTTTCAGCTGGTGTCATTATTGAAGCACCTAAATCTTCAACGATACGAACTGCTTTTTCAACCAACTGAGCATTTGTTGCTAATTTTCCTTTTGATAAATATAAATTATCTTCCAATCCAACTCTTGGATTTCCACCCATAACAACTGTTTGAGCTACATAAGGCATTTCATTTCTAGAGATTGCAAAACCAGACCAAACTGCCTCTTTAGGCATTGTGTCTTTCATTGCTTGCATTGCTAAAGGTGTGGCAGGTGCTCCCCAAGGAATTCCTAAACACATTTGAAACATTGGAGGATCGCTTAATAATCCCTCTTTATATAATTGAGATCCAAACCACATATTTCCCAAATCAAATGCTTCTATTTCTGGTTTTACTTTTATTTCTTGTAATTTTTTTGCAGCTTTTCTTAAATCATTTGGAGTGTTTACTGTTATTACAGATCCATCACCAAAATTTAATGTTCCAGCATCAAGTGTGCAGATTTCTGGTAAAAACTGTTCTGCATTTGCAATTCGTTCCATAACGTTTGCCATATCTGTCATGGGTCCAAAGTCTAAAGGATTTTCACCTTGTCCAATATCTAAATCACCACCCATTCCTGTTGTTAAATTTAAAATGACATCTGTTTCACTTGATCTAATTCTATCAACAACCTCTTTATATAATTCTAATCTTCTACTTGGGGTACCGTCCTCTTCCCTTACATGAATATGTGCTATTGCAGCTCCAGCTTTTGCAGCTTCAATTGCTGATTTTGCAATTTGTTCTGGAGTTTTAGGTAAATCTGGATGTTTGCTAGCTGTATCACCAGAACCAGTCACAGCACAGGATACAAAAACTTTATTGTTCATAATTTATAATTCACTTATAGTTTAAAAAAGCAAAAATGGAAATAACTGAGTTACAAAAAGATTTAGCTGCAACATTTAGGTGGACAGCAAGACTAAATATGCATGAAGCAGTTGCAAATCACTTTAGTGCTTGTGTTCCTGGATCCTCAGATTTCTACGTAAATAAAGCTGGTATTCATTTCAGTCAAATTAAAGCTAGTGATTTAATTTTAATAACAAAAGAAAATATTGAAGAACTTAGAAATAAACCTAAAGTAGTAGATTCAACAGCATTAAATATACATGGAACTATTCATGAAAAAGCTCCACATGCTAAATGCATTTTTCATCTTCACTCAAAATATGCAACTGTTCTTTCGACCTTAAAAGATCCAACACTTAAACCAATAGATCAAAATACTATGTTTTTTTATAACAGAGTTGCTGTTTATGATGATTTTGGAGGATTGGGATTTGAGAAAGAGTCTATAAAAATGGCAAATGCTCTTGGAAATAAACAGCATATGATTTTAGCAAATCATGGCATCTTAACAACTGGAGAGACAGTTGCTGAAGGTTTTAATTCTTTATACTATTTTGAAAAAGCTGCAGAAACATACATAACAGCTCTATCAACAAATAAAAATTTAAATATTGTTAGTCATGAGGTTGCAGAAAAAACTTGTGAGGAAGCTGCAAACTATCCTGTTGATACAGCAAAACAATTCTTATCGCAAATTAGATTAATTTTAGATAAAGAAGAACCAGAATACGTAAATTAATATGAGTATATTTCTTAAAAGCCAAAAAATTATTAAAGATTGGATTGATTATAATGGCCATATGAATGTTGCCTATTATGTATTGATATTTGATGAAGCATCAGAGGGCATGCTTAATAAATTTAAAATGGGTGCAATTGATGCAAAGGCAAATAATAGAAGTACAATGGTCGTTGAATCGAGAATTACATACAATAACGAGGTAAAAGAAAATGAGGAAGTTGACGTTTATTGTAATTTCTTCGATCATGACAAAAAAAGACTAGTTGTTAGATATGAAATGTATGAAAAAGAGACCAAAAAATTAGCAGCTTCTTTAGAGTCTATGTCGCTTTATATAGACCTTGAAAAAAGAAAAGTTACAGAATTTGAGCAAGAAAAATTGGATATTATGGATAAATTTATAAACGAAAATAAGGAAAAATTTAATTCAGAAAATTTAGTATTATCTGGTAAACTGAAAAAATAGATATGGAAGTAAAATTATTATCAGGCGCATTAGGTGCAGAAGTTTCTGGGATTGATTTAACAGATAGTTCTGATGAAAACTTTAATAAAATTAATGAATTATTATTAGAGCACAAAGTAATATTTTTTAGAGATCAACCTTTAACCTCTGAACAACAAATTTTACTTGCAAAAAAATTTGGTCCTCTTGAGACACATGCCTATGTAAAAGGTTTAGAAAATTTTCCAGAAATAGTGAGAATTAAAAAAGCACCTGAAGAAAAACATCAATGGGGAGAGACGTGGCATACAGATGTAAGTTATAATCCAAAACCTACGAAAGTTATTATTTTAAAATCAGTAAAAATTCCACCAGTTGGTGGAGATACCATGTTTTCAAATATGGAAACCGCCTATGATACCTTGCCAGATGAGATGAAAGAAAAAATCAAAGATAAAAAAGCTATTCATAGTTCTCTTGGTGCAGAAGCGTTTGTAAAAAAATATAAAGAGATGGAGGGTAATGGAAATTTAGATGAATATTCAAATATCCATCCGATAGTTAGAGTTCACCCAGAAACAGGTAAAAAAATACTTTATGTAAACTCAATGTACACAAAACAGATAATTGATATGGATAAAGATGAAAGTGATAAAATTTTAAAAGAATTATTCCTCCATCAAGAAAGATTAGATTTTACATGTAGATTTAAATGGACTGAAAATGCTGTTGCAATTTGGGATAATAGAAGTACGCAACATCAAGGTCTTACAGATTTTTTTCCAAACAGAGGTCTTGGATTTGAAAGAGTAATGGACCGTATAGCTATTGAGGGTGATCATCCTCAATAATCTTGATGCAGATTATCGAAAAAATTATTTCAAATTTTTCTAATAATAATTCTTTATACATTGGGGAAAAACTTACAATGTCTGAACATATGATCCAATCTGCAATGCTCGCTGAAAAATCTAGATGTAACGATGATTTAATATGTTCATGTTTGTTGCATGACTATGGACATTTTTTAATAGATAGCACTGACGAACTTGTAAAAAATAAATTTGATGGTGGGCATGAGTTAATTGGATATGAATATTTAAAAAAGTTCTTTAAAAAACAAATAGTGGAGCCAATTAGATATCATGTATTGGCTAAAGGATATCTTGCAAGAAACAAAACATATTTTGAAAAACTATCAAAAGCATCAAAAGTAAGTTTAGAACTTCAAGGTGGTATATTAAATGATAAAGATACCGAGAGTTTTAAAAGGAAATCTTATTTCAAATCATCAATTTTACTGAGAAAATTTGATGAGGCTGCAAAAAAAACATATGTCAAAATGAAAACTATTCATGATTATAAAAAATTGCTAATTTCAAAAATAATATGAATTTTGATTATTTAATAGTTGGAGCAGGTTCGGCTGGATGTGTGGTCGCAAACAGATTGTCAGAAGATACAAAAAATACAGTTGCAATTTTTGAGGCAGGTGGATCTAGTGATATTTGGAAAGTTAAAATGCCATTGGCGCTTTTGTATACAATGCATGATCCAAAATATAATTGGAAGTATTATTCAGAACCTGAGCCATATTTAAATAATAGACGTGTCTTTTGTCCAAGAGGAAAGATGATTGGCGGATGTTCGTCACATAATGGAATGGTTTTTGTTAGAGGTAATAGAGATGATTATACAAGGTGGGAAAATTTTGGTTTAAGCAATTGGTCTTATGATAAAGTACTACCATATTTTAAAAAAATAGAGACTTGGTCTGGTGGAGAAAATCAATTTAGAGGCTCTTTAGGTCCTCTACCAGTAAATCTATCTGAAAATTCAAATCCATTATTTAAAGCCTTTATTGATGCAGCAGCTGAAGCAGGTCACAGAACAAATATAGATATGAACGGTGAAGAACAAGAAGGATTTGGAATGTTTGATACTACAATGCACGAAGGCGAAAGAGCTGGTGTTGCAAAATATTATTTAAATCCTGTTAAAAATAGAAAAAATTTAAATATTTTAAAAAATTCATTTGTTGAGAAAATATTATTTGAAGGAAAAAAGGCAGTAGGTCTTCAAGTAAAAATTAAAAATAAAGTTCAAAAAATATATGCGAATAAAGAGGTAATATTGAGTGGAGGATCTATAAATTCTCCTCAATTATTAATGTTATCAGGTGTTGGTGATGAAGCTCACTTAAGAAATAACGGCATTGAAGTTGTGCATAACTCAAAAGGTGTTGGAAAAAATTTACAAGACCATCTTGAAACTTACATTCAACAAAAATGTAAAACACCCAACACTCTTTATACATACACAAAATTGATACCTAAAGTTTTAGCAGGTATACAATGGTTTATGTTTAAATCAGGACCTTGTTCAAAATCGTTTTTGGAGGCTGGGGGTTTTGCAAAATCTTCACCAGATAGAAAAGTTGCTAACATTCAATTTCATTTCTTTCCATCTTTTGTAATAAATCATGGATTAGAAGATCCAGATTCGCACGGTTATCAATTACACGCGAGTCCAAATCATCCAAAGAGCAGAGGTGAGATAACTCTAAATTCATCAGATCCATACGATTACCCTAAAATTTTATTTAATTATTTAAAAGAGGAAGAAGATCTAAAACAAACTAGAGAATGTATTCATGTTGCAAGAAAAATTCTATCTCAACCAGCTCTTGCAGAACATGCTGGCGATGAAGTTGGACCAGGTTTCAACGCTCAGTCAGATGATGAATTGAATGAATACATAAAATCTAAAGCTGATACCGCTTATCACCCTTGTGGAACTTGTAAAATGGGAGTGGATGACATGGCGGTTGTAGATCAAGATTTAAAAGTAAATGGAATTGGAAATTTAAGGGTAATTGATGCATCAGTTATACCTGAAATACCAAGTGCTAATTTAAATGCCCCTACCCTAATGATTGCTGAAAAAGGTTCTGAGGCTATTCTTAATAATTAATATTATAATCATTCTCGATTTGATATAGGTGTCGGATGGACACAAACCAAAATACTAAAGGCATTTTTTTTATAATGACTGGTATGGCCTTTTTTTCAATTCAAGACGGTTTAATAAAATTTATTTTTGAGGATATAGCGTTATTTGAACTTTACTTTGGAAGAACACTTATCCAAGCAATATTTTTGTTGTGCTTTATTATTATAACAAAAAAATCTATCTCCTTAAAAACACACTACCCCATATTGACTTTAATAAGAGTTGTTTGTTTTTTCTTTGGATTTAGTTTTTTTTATATTTCTTTAACATTCATGACACTTGCTATGACTAGTGCGTTATTCTTCTCCTGTCCATTTTTTATGTCTATGTTTGCAATGTTTTTTTTAAAAGAAAAAATCGGTATTAGAAGATGGAGTGCGATTGTTGTTGGTTTTATTGGTGTATTAATTGTTTTAAATCCAACATTAGAAGATTTTAATTTTTTCAAATTAGCGCCAGTTGCATGTGCGCTCTGTTATTCAATATCTATGACAATAACCAAATATACATCTGATAAAGATAGCATTTACACACAAATGACATGGCTTTATATTTTTGCACTACTTGCAAGTTTATTAATATTTGCTGTGAGTGGAGATGGAAAATTTAATACTTTCACTGATCCAACATTGCAATTTATTGTTAGAGAGTGGTTTACAAATCCATCTGAAGCTTGGCCTTATGTTTTAATAATGGGAACAGTTGCATCAATTTCATTTTTTTGTGTATTTACTGCTTATAGTATTGCATCGCCTTCGGTTGTATCATTATTTGAATATTCTTACATAGTCTGGGCGATATTAGCTGGTTATATTTTATTTGAAACGATTCCGGTTCCAAGAACTTTGTTTGGAGCAAGTATAATTATTGTAGCTGGTGTTTATATTTACTTTAGAGAAAAAGTTAAAGGTCAAATGATTGCAACTGATACACCACCTAATAAATTATGAAATCATATATTCCAACAATTAACATATCCTCTTTAATGTATGGAAAATTTGCTTCTAAAGAAGCAAAAAAAACTATTCAATTAATTAAAAAAGCATGTGTAGAAGTTGGCTTTTTTCAAGTAGTTGGTCATGGTTTTAAAAATAAAGAAATCAAAAATATTTGTGCTGTTGGAAATAAATTCTTTAATATGAAAGATAAATATAAAAGGAAATTATCGCCTAAAAAGTGGAATAAAAAAAATAAAAATATTTATAGAGGGTATTTTCCAAACGATGTAAATGGTAAAGAAGGATTAGATTTAGGAGATTTAAAAGTATCTTTTAAATACTCAAAAAATATAAAAAACCAATATATTGAATATTTAAATCTTCAAAAATGTTTTAGAAGTAAGTCCATTAAAGAATTGAATAATTACTTTGATAATATTTTTAACTTAAGCGAAATACTTTTTAAAAGTATTATTGTGTATTATAAAAAAAACCCTAAAATTTCAGATAAAGCCTTTTCAAGACTTAAAACTTTAAGCACATTAAGATTTAATAATTATCCAAATCAAAAAAAGCCTGTGGAGATCTCAAAGCAAGATGGTGTTGCATTAGGATGTGAAACACACGTAGATAGTGGTATTTTCACTGTTCTCTATCAAGATAAAAAAGGTGGATTGCAAGTTCAAAACCGAAAGAATAAAAAATGGTATAATGTACCATTTAATAAAAAAGCATTTGTGGTCAACACTGGTAGAGCCTTAGAATACTTAACCAAAGGAAAATTTAAGGCAACAAATCACCGTGTACTTTGGAATAGATCAAAAAGAATGTCTATTCCATTTTTTTTTGAGCCATCTTTTGATTTTAAAATGCATCCTTCATATTTGGTGAGCAAAAAAACAATAAATAAGGGTCAAATTTACGAAAAGTTTTTAAATAGTTCCTTAAAGAAATTTGTTGAATATCAAAGATAATAAAAAGAAGAAAAACACTAAGTTTAATTAGAACTTATATTTTGTTTCTGCTTTCTCACATTCAAATGTAACTGTGATAGGCTCTCCTGGTCTTTTTGATAAATATTCAACAAAAGTATGTGCTCTTAATTTATTTCTAGCAGGCTCTAAACTTTTATTATTTAAGTCACCAATCATACTTCTTTTAATTTGAATAACTTGTTGATCTGATACTAATTTTAAATCTTTCTCAGTTAATTTATACCCTTTAATTACACCAACACCAGTTATTCTTGAAAGGTACCATAGTGAATGAGTTGAGTTCATATCACCCTTCGTACGTTTAACTGTTGTAATCACATCTTCTGTATAAGACATATAAGTTGATCGTCCATCTTCATTCACCCATTTATTATTTGTAAAGTCTAATCCTGTATAGAATTTTTTATCACCTAACTTGCAGGTTAAATCCACAACTTCTGCAAAAGAAATATTGGTCCAAAATATAATTAGTAAGGTTAAAATAATTTTTTTCATACTTAGATTAGTGCATCAATTAATACGTAATAAAAAAGTAATCATGTTAACGCAAAGAAACCACCTACTACCTTATTACCCTTTTCATTAGATCTTAGTAATGCAAAAGCATAATAAGGCCCCATCACTAAGGCCACAAACATTCCAATCAAAACAAGTATATTGGTATCTAGAAACCAGTTGAAGACTGTTGTTGCACCTTCTGCAGTTGATGTAAATATTTCTCTAAGCGTCACAACCCTAATATATAGGAAAATATAGTATCATTAAATGACCACTAAAGATTTTAAGTCCAGAATTAGTCCAAAAACCTGGTTACAATCCTATAATCCCTTTCAGGTAAATTTTTTTTATATCTTAAGGTTACAAAAAGTGTTATAATTACTTATTAATAAAGCGATACATAACTCGTCGTAACATATCCAAAGGATAGCGAAAGTGGGATCGGTCGTCTTTAAATTAAATTTTAAAGGAGGCTTAATGAAGTTTGGTTATTTTTGCAATACAACCAATTGGACACACAAACCTTATCACCAATTATTAGATGAAACTAAAGAGATCACTGAATATTGTGATAAAAATAAATGGAATTCTATATGGTTTACAGAACATCATTTTAATCATGAGGGGATGGAATCTTGCACTAATCCTTTAATGTTAGGAGCAGATGCTGCGGCAAGAACAAAAAATATTAGAATAGGGCAAGCTGCTAATGTAATCACATTCCATAACCCAATTAGATTGGCAGAAGATATTGCAACGCTTGATCAGCTTTCAAAGGGAAGAGTGGAAGTAGGTGTAGCCAGAGGTGTTTATGGTCGAGAAGCTATAAATTTAAATAAAGAAGCTGATTTAAAAGATCAAGCAAAAAACTTTAGATTGTTTGCTGAGACACTAGAAATTTTAAAAAAAGCTTGGTCGGAAAAATTTTTTAATCATGATGGAGAATTTTATACTTATCCATCGCCCAACTATGTATGGCAACATGATATGAGTCCACCAAGTGAGGAATTTATGAATATGGAAAATAACACTATGAAAAAAATAAGTGTTGTGCCAAAGCCTTATCAGAACCCACACCCGCCTATCCATCAAGTTGTAGATGGAATAAGGTCGATAGAATGGGCGGCAGAAAATAATATTAATGTGATCATGTGGATTCCTACAGTAAAGGCATTGAAAATAAGATTTGAGGCATACAAAAATAAAAGATCAGAAATTACTAAAAAAAATGTTCCTTTAGGAGAAGGAGTTACCCTTGTTCGAGATATGTTTGTTGCTGATACAATGGAAGAGGCAAAAGAAATGGCAGGAGAACATATGGTTAATTACATGAAATGGGTTTGTCATTGGAGAGGTCTTGGTAATCATATGGATCCAGGTGAAGAGCTTCCAGAAACCAAAGGCAAATTAGATTTATTAAATTACGAATTCCTTCATCAAAGAAATATGCTTTTTGGTACACCAGAGTATGTGATTGATAAAATTCATGAATTAAAATCAGAGTTAAACTTACAAAATTTGCAAGTTTGGTCTAATTTTCCAGGTGTAAAACATAAAGATTGCATGAAAAGTATAAAGTTATTTACTGAAAAAGTAATGCCTCATTTTAAAGATGATCTAGACACTGAAGTCAAAAAAGTTTCGTGAAGCTTAAGTCAAGAAAGCTTACAGGCGGTCAAGCTGCTGTAAAGTCCTTAAAAAAAGAAAAAGTTAAACATGTATTTGGTTTAATTGGATCAGCTACAATGGAAATGTTTGATGCTCTTTATCATGAAAAACAAATTAAATTTATTGATGTAAGAGATGAAAGAACAGGAACTCATATGGCTGATGGGTATGCAAGGGCCTCTAATCAACCAGGCGTTATTATTGCAGGGCAAAATGGTCCTGGTGCAACAAATTTAGTAACAGGGCTTGCTCAAGCAAAAGCTGCTTTCTCACCAGTTATATCTTTGGCGGGACTATATTCTACAAAAGATAAAATGGAAGATGCATTTCAAGGACTTGATCAGCAATCTTTATTTGAACCAGTAACAAAAAAAACATTTACATTAAATAAAAGTAAAAATATTCCAAAAGTTATTTCCGATGGTTTTAAAACTGCAATGTCGCCAAGAAGAGGTCCTGTTTGTGTTAATTTACCAAGAAATTTATTAGCAGAAAAAAATAATTATAAAATTAATGAAAAAAATAAATCTTTTGAAAATGATTTACATATTAAATCTAAATCTAGCTCAATAAAAAAAGCTGTAAGTTTAATAAAAAATTCAACAAAAGTTATTATTATAGTTGGTGGAGGAATTAAATATAACGCAGGCTTTAAGCCGATAATAAAACTTGCAGAATATTTAAATGTCCCAATTGTGACAGCAGCTGGTCATGGTGATGCTATTCCTTTTAATCATAAATTAAATGCTGGACAGATGGGACCAAGAGGAAATCCAGTTGCTACTAAATTGACTAAAGAGGCAGGTGTTATTTTGGCAATTGGAACGAGACTTGGTTTTAATTCAACTTTTTATTCTTTCGAAAACATAAATAAGAGAGCTAAGATTATACAAGTTGAGTTAGAAAAAAAAATGTTGGGAAGATATTTTCCAATTAAAATTGGTATAAATGCAGATGCTGCAACTACTGCTAATCAATTACTTATAGAGTTTAAAAAACAAAAAATCAAAACCGAAGTAAAAAATTGGACAGATAACTATAAAAAAGAGAGATCAAATTATTTATTTCAACGTAACAGCATACTTGCTAAAAACTTTCCAATTCAACCCCAAGGACTTTTCAAAGAACTCAGAAAAGTGTTGCCAAAAAATTCTGCTATTACTTTAGATGCAGGAACACTATGTTTACAAGCAACAGATGCTTTAGAATATTATAATCCACCTAGTTTATTCACCCCTTTAGATTTTGGTTTAGTTGGGTTTTCATTTGCTTGTGGATTGGGTGTAAAAATTGCAAAACCAAAAAAAACAGTTGTAAGTTTAATGGGAGATGGTGGATTTGGCATGACAATATCTGAATTAAGCACAGCAGTAGAACATAAAATTAATACAATAACAGTAGTAATGAATAATAAAAGTTGGGGAGCTGAAAAAGCATATCAAAAAGATTTTTTTGGCGGAAGATATTTAGGTGCTGATATTTCTTGTCCACCTTTTAGCAAAGTAGCAGAGCTTTATGGAGCTAAAGGTTATAAAGTAAAAAAATTGTCTGAAATTAATGATGCTGTTAAAAGTGCTCTAAATGTAAATAAACCAGTGGTTATTGACGTTGATGTAGATCCAAAAGCGCTATACAGTTTTAGGAAAGATAGTTTCTTAAATAGGAAAAAGAAATAAGTGCCTTATAAAACTCTCATATTGCTAGCAATAGTAATATCTTATTGTATGTACTGGACTTTATCGAGTGTGTGCACATACAATTTTGTAATTAATAAAAAAACAAAAATGTTTAATGAAATTTTTAAAGAAATTGATCCATCCTTAAGTTCTTCAAAAGTGTACTATTTCAAAGAGTTAAATTGTGAACCTACCAAAACAGAGTTTAAATTTAAGAAATTTGTAGATAATTTTAATCATATTTCAGTTTATATAAT
>CACKMS010000003.1 GCA_902601315.1 uncultured Pelagibacteraceae bacterium | reverse complement strand
TCACCTGAACCTTCAAATTTATTTTTTCCAGTAACGAGTACATATCCCCTGTCAGAGATATTTAGTGCTTGTTTTGCGTTCTGTTCAACCATAATTATGGCAACATTAGTTTTTTTTACTTTTATAATATGCTCAAATAATTCATCCATTACTATAGGCGAAACTCCAGCTGTTGGTTCATCTAACATCAACACAGATGGTTCGCTCATCAATGCTCTTCCAAGTGCAACCTGTTGTCTTTGACCACCGGACAATTGACCAACAATTTGAGATTGTTTTTCTTTTAATACAGGAAATAGCTCATGGATATTTTTAATCATTTCTTCTAACCCATCTTCTCTTAGAAAGCCTCCAATTTCTAAATTTTCTCTTACTGTTAGCTCTGCAAAAACATTTCTTGTTTGAGGAACAAAAGAAATTCCTTTCTTAACTCTATCTTGAGGAGATATTTTGGAAATATCCTCACCATCTAAACAAACACTTCCTGATTTTAAAGTAAGAAGACCTAACATAGCTTTCATTGCTGTAGATTTTCCTGCTCCGTTTGGACCAAGTATGGCTACTATCTCTCCTCTATTAGCATTTATATTGCATGAGCTAATAATATCGGGTCCATCTCCATAACCAGCTGTCATTTTTACTCCCTCAAAAAAAGCCATTATTTTCCTTTTGATATTGTAGATTTTCCAAGATAACTCTCTATTACCTTATCATTTTTTTTTACTTCTTCTGATTTACCCTCAAATAGCACTGAACCTTCGGCCATTACGATAACTGGATCGCACATTCTGCTTATAAAATCCATATCATGTTCAATCATACAAAAAGTATAATTTTTTTCTTTATTCAGTTTTAAAATTGCGGTGCCTAAATCTTTAAGTAATGATCTATTAACCCCTGCTCCAACTTCGTCTAATAAAACTAACTTAGCGTCTACCATCATTGTTCTACCTAATTCGAGGAGTTTTTTTTGACCTCCAGATAGATTTCCTGCTCTCTCGTTTGCTAAGTGATTTAAATTTAAAAATTCAATAACTTCATATGCTTTTGATCTATTAATTTCCTCCTCTTCTTTAACGCGACGAGGTTTTAAAAGAGCATTTAAAAGATTTTCTCCAGACTGGTTGGGTGGAACCATCATTAAATTTTCTAGAACACTAAGATTTGAAAATTCATGGGCTATTTGAAAAGTTCTTAAAAGTCCTTTAGAAAATAACTCATGTGATGCAATATTGGTTATATTTTCATCATCAAATATCACACTACCCTTGGAAGATTTTAAATTTCCAGCAATTAAATTGAAAAGAGTAGTTTTTCCAGAGCCATTGGGACCAATGATTCCAGTTATAGAACCTTTTTTAATTTTAAGAGAACAATTAGATACAGCTGCTAATCCACCAAAATATTTTGATAGATTTTCTACCTGTAAAATACTTTCAGACATTAAATTTATTTCTTAAGTCGTTTGAGAATACTATTTGCAGTTTTATTTAAAGATTTATAGAAACCAGATTTTATCAATTCATTTACTGCTTGCTCATTTAAGCCTTTTGAGGTTTGGGAATTTTTGACTAATAATTTTAAATCATTTTTTGAATTAATTTTTGCATCTTCTGAAAGCGCTATAAATAAAGATATAATATATTTTTGAGCATCTAGTTTATTTATTCCTTTTTGATTAAGCCATGAGGACAATGTTCGTAATAATTCGTAAAAAGGCGCCATCATTGATGAAGTGGACCAAAAATTAAGGGATAAATTTTCATTTTTTATTTCAACAGTAGTACCTAAATGATCAAAAAATTTTTTCACATTTTTATTAGGTGGATATATAGGCACAGGTCCTTTTCTAATTGAAATTGGAGGTAATGGGATAGCCCTAACAATTTTGGATTTCAGTTTTGTGTATTTTTTTAGCTCTTTCATTTTAATTGTAGAAATAAAGCTTATTATAGTTTGATTTTTTTTGAATTTAAGATTAGGCAAAATTTTACGGCCTACTTCAGGTGTTACTGATAGAAAAACCCAATCACTTTGATCGATAATTTTTTGATTATCATTCAAAACTGTAATTTTTTTACTTTTATTTTTTAAAGTTGAGGAAATTTTATGATTTCTTTTTGAAATAATAATTTTATTAACTTTAAGTTTAGAACCTAAAATACCAAAAATTACTGATTTTGTAATATGACCAGTCCCAATAAATCCAATTTGCATGACAATTTATGGTAATTATTATCACTAATTTAAATTAATTAGTAAAAAAAGAACCTCTTATTCTAAGTAATTCTCTACTTAAATTTTTGTTTTCAACAAACGGTTTTCTTCCATGAAGCCAAAAATAATTATTTGCTACTACTGAGCAACCGACTTGTAAAGGTGTAACTATTATTTTTTTACTCCCCTCAAGTGCATCTGATAATTTTTGCAAAAATAGTCCTTGTTTCATATTTTTTGGCTCTGGGAATTGGTCAATATATGATATTTCAGGTTTTCCGTTTTTATCTTGTGAGAATACAGGATGTTCAACTTTGTAGTTAATATTTTTACTTTTTGGAGAACCCCAAATAAAACTTTCTTTTCCAACTGGATCGTTAGATAATTCCTCAAGATGTTCCCAATCGTCTAGATGTAACAAGGCTGTTTCTCCTCCATCGACATTTTTTTCCTCCATTTTTTGCATAAGCAACCAATCAGTTTTTTCTCTTACATATGTACCATCAGTGTGAAGATCCATATTTACGTAGGCTTTCCTTAAATAAGAGTCACTATTATCTTCGTGTTTTACATGAAATCTTGCATAATATTTTCCGGCCATTGCATCATGATTTGGATTGCCAATTAAGTGTGTCACTGCAGTTGCTAACTTAATTAAAAAATTGTTATCAGTTTTAGATGAGTAATTTTTTGGACCAATTATAAAACAACCAGTGTCCCTATCCCTCAAAATTAAATTTAGAAAACTACTTAATTTCCCTGATGTAGTATCATCTAAGCTTTGAGCTATTGTAAATCTTGTAAATGGTTTATACTCAAGTGTTGTGATATCAAATTTTTTAAATGGAAATATTAAACGATCAATAATTTCGTCTAAAATCTGGATATTTATTATTCTTTCGGATTTTTCATGAAAGTTTATTTCAAAACCATCAAAATGTTCAAAATTTTTAATCATTAAATCAAATGTATTATATAAAGATTTTAAATATTTTAAAATTATTTATTACAAACGCCTATGGAATTTGGTCCGCAAGTTTCACCGTTGGTCCATGTAGCGCCAATTAGATTTGCTCCATCAAAATTTGCATTTTTAATATTTGACGATGTTAAATTAGCTTCCATTAAATTTGAGTTTTGAAAATTTGCCTCTATAAGTGTTGAGCCCATAAAATCAGCTCTTGTTAAATTAGCACCTGTAAAGTTAGCCTTTTCAAAGTTAGCACCAACTAAAATTGACTCATATAAATTAGCTCTCACAAAACTTGACTCTGGAAAAGTGCCAAAAGACAAATTTGAATTCATCATAATACTTTTGTCGAAAATTACCTGAATAAAACTTGCAAACGACAATTTTGAATTTGGAAGGTAACTACCTTGTAAATCTTGCCCATCAGAAAACCTACAATTCGTATAATCAACGCTATCTGTTAATGGATCATCACATCCAGCATTTGCATATGATGAAAATAGACAAATTAATATTAGAAAAAAAAACTTTTTCATACAAACTAGTTACTTAATACAGCCATAATGATAGCAGAAAAAATCGTTGGATAAACTAAATTTCTTTTTGTTAAATAAAAAATTGATATAGATATGAGGATTATAATTACTCTCAATAATAAGGTTGTTTCACTCAGATCTCCTGAGGGAAATAATAGCATCCTTGATATCAATGCTGCTAAAGTTGAGTATGCTAAACAATTAAACCATCTATATATCTTTGATTTTTCATTAATTTTCTCTGATGTAAAAACCCCAAAGAATCTTGATATATATGTTGCTAGTGATGTTATTAATATTACCAAAATAATTTTAGTTGTCATTTGTTTCTCCAATAAAAAATGCAATAGTCCCAGCTAAAATACCCCCTAGTAAAATACTCCATTGAGATGATATTAAATGTAAGGCTGGACCTAATGCAGCTCCAAGTATTATGGCTGAAGTTACAGTTTTGTTATTCATTGCACTAATCATTGCGCACATGAAGTAAATAGGATTTATAACTGCTAAGCCTATCATCATATTTTTATTTAAGTAATCTGCAGACACAAAACCTATCAGTGTTGAAATAATTGCAACTAGCCAAGTGGAGGTTCCTATTCCAATCCAAAAATCAATACGATTTTTTCTATTAATTTTGTGATAATTATTTTTTACAATTAACCATGAGGATACAGCAACGAAGTGACAAGACAAATAGTACTTCCATCTGGGCTGACTTTTATCTTTAATTAAAGGCATCAAAGATACTGTCATAGGATATAGTCGAGCATTCACTAACCATACTGCTAAAAATATGTTAATTAGAGAAGCTCCTACAAACATAGACTCTGCCATAACTAAGGATCCAGGTTGAGCATAAGTTAATAATGTAGAAAAAATACTTTCTTGAAGTGTAAAACCCAAATTTTTCAATAGCGCTCCAATGGCAATGAAGCTAGCTGAGAGAGCTATTGCAGGACTATCAAACCTTTTAATACACAAAAACCCTTTAAAAAAAAATTTTAGGTTTATCATTAGCCACCAAGAAATAAACGGCCAACGTCGGGGTTGTCTAAAAGCTCATCTCCTTTTCCTGCGATTGCGGTTTGTCCGGATACAAGCACATATCCAATATCAGAAAATTCTAAACCTTTTTTAGCGTTTTGTTCAACAAGTATTATTGTTTTTTTTTCATTTTCTTGAAGATCTCTAAGTATCTCAAAAACCATATCAATATATCTAGGCTCTAAGCCAATGGATGGTTCATCTACTAGAAGGACTGAGGGTTTCATCACTAATGCTCTTGATATCTCTAACAATCTTCTTTCTCCCCCTGATAAAACTTTTGCAGGTTGGTTTCTTCTATTTCTTAATCTTTCATATTTTTGTAAAACTTTTTCCGCCTCAATGAATGACTCCTCTGTTTTATCTTTAATAAAGCCCCCCATAAGTAAGTTTTCCTCTACTGTCATATCTGGAAATACTGAATTATCTTGCAATATGTATGCAATACCAACCGACTTTAGCTTTTCAGCTGGGGTTAAATTAGTTATCTCTTTACCGTCAATTTCAATTTGTCCAGAAAAAATATTTGTAAAACCATATATTGAGTGAAGAATGGTTGATTTACCTGCACCGTTTGGTCCAATTAAACATAAAGACTGTGCTTTACTAACATATAAATCAAAATTGTGTAAAATCTCCATTTTTCCATAACCTGCATTTAAATTTTTAATTGTTAGATGAACATCTTTGGAGGATAAATTTTTTAAATCCTCTGCTCCTGGTGCTTTACCTAGGACTTCATATTGGTTAGACATTATTGAGCTCCTAAATAAGCATCTATCACACGCTTATCATTTTTGATTTCATCTGGTGTTCCTTTAGCAAGCATTTTCCCATGAGCTAAACAAAAAATGTCCTCTGCTAATTGCATTATTACTTTCATATTATGCTCAATAACTAAAAGTGTGATACCAAAGTCTTGGTTAACTTTAATCAATCTGTCGATAATTCCATTGATTAAAGTTGGATTAATACCTGCAGTTGGCTCATCTAATAATAGCATTTCAGGTTCATTCATTAATGCCATGGCGAGTTCTAATAATTTTTGTTGACCAAAAGATAAATCTCCTGCTCGTAATTTTCTTTTTTGATATAAACCAACAAAATTTAACAAGTTTTCAGCTTTTTCTGTGAGATCTTTTGGTATTTTAGAAAATATTGTAAAAATACCTGCATCACTACCTTTGTGACTTATAAGCATGTTTTCTACACAATTTAATTTTCCATATATTCTAGTTTGTTGAAAAGTTCTCAATAAACCAAGTTTTGCTATAACTGGAACTGGTAATTCTGAAACCTCTTTATTGTTGAATTTTATAGATCCATTATCTATTGGGTATGTTCCTACAATGGAATTAAATAAAGTTGTTTTACCAGAACCATTCGGTCCAATTAAGCCAACAATTTTGCCTTTTTCAACATTCATTGAAATATCAACGTTAGCTTTGACACCTCCAAATGATTTACTTACATTGTTAACTTCCAAAATACTCATTTTAACTCTACCTGCGCTTTTCGATCAGCCTCATCCACAACCTCTCCAAATCTTTCAGGGTATTTTTCTCTTAACCACCCCATTATTCCTTCTGGAAAATAAATTACTATAACAACTATAAGAAAACCAAGTGCAACATACTGCCATCCTAAGAAAAAAGTCCAGAAACCCTCTTTGAAAATATGAAATACTGTTGCTCCAATAACTGGTCCCCATAAAGTACCTTTGCCGCCTAAGATAGCCATCAAGACCATAAAGACTCCCATTTCTCTTCCATCAAATGCAACATCTGTGGAATCTATATACCCAACTAATCCTCCCATTATACCTCCTGCCAAACCACAGAAAAAAGCTGAAATCATCCAACCAATAATTTTATATTTCATGGTTTGGATTCCCATCGCCTCTGCTTTGTCTTCATTGTCTCTGATTGCATTTAAGATTAATTTAAATCTAGTAAAGTAAATTGCCCTTACAGCGATGAATGTTAATACAAGAGTTCCAAAACTTAGTAAGTAAAAGAATTCTCCTCTTGCTTCTAAACCACCTACGTCAGGAAATGGTGGAGTAGTGAAACCTTGTCCAGCTCCAATGATTTCAATTCCTCCAGAAATTTCACCTGCTGCAACTCCTAATCCTAATGTACAAATTGCAAAGTAGTGTCCTCTTAATCCTAAAATTGCATATCCAATCAGTCCTGCAACTATTGTTGGAATTATTGCTGCAACAGCTAATCCAACCGCCATTCCTTGAAAAAATTGAGATGGCGTATGCACAAATGTTTTCTCACCACCACTTTCTGTCCACTCAGCTAATGGAAAAAACATTCCAACTTGCACAGAAGCACATAAATACATGCCAAGACCATAAAAGAGAATATTTCCAAATGAATTATAACCCATTTCACCACCTTGGATATTCCAAGTAGTAGCAAGAACAATCAATATGCACAGGATTGATAACTGAACTTTAAAAGCGGGAAATATGAATGGAGCGGATAAACCAAAAATTAATATTCCAATATATAAAATTAAATTATTTTTATTCATAATATTTAAATTTTTCTTATCATTTTAAATATTCTCTTTTTCTTGAAAGTTTAAATCTTCTATAAACAAGTATTAAAACTAACAATAAAAATACTGACCCAATTCTAAATTCTGTACCAAGTATATAATCTGCAAATTCTTCAAATACACCTAAACCCATTCCTGACATTGCAACACCAGGTAAGTTTCCTAACCCTGCAACAATAACGATCATAAATGATCGAATTGTATAAGGTAATCCCATGTAGGGATGAATTGTAAATGTAATAGATATTAATGCTCCAGCTACACCACAAAGAGCTGCATTGATACCAAATGTTGCTGCATAAACTTTCTCTGTATCTACTCCTAGAATTTTTGCTGCTCTTGCATTCTGTGCAGTTGCTCTTATTGCACGACCAAGCTTAGATTTTTTCATGTAAATTACTAAGCAAATTGCAAATAAAATACTAATAAATGCAGAAAATATTTTTGAATTTGGCAAAACCACTGCGCTGTCAAATAAGAATGTTGTTCCATAACCTGAATTAGCTAAAACAACATCTGCTCCAAAAGCGAAATTCATTAACTGCATAAAAAGAATACTTATGCCAAATGTTGCAAGAATTGAGATAAATAAATCTCTATCAACAACTTTATTGATTACTAATTTATAGAGACAAACACCAACAAAATACATTATGATTGGTGCAACAATTACACCCCAAGCTGGGTGGATCCCATAGAGATACATAAAATATGCAATGTATCCTCCAAGAATAACTAAATCTCCTTGTGCAATATTTATGATATTCATGACGCCCCATTGCAAAGCCATGCCATAAGCAATTAGTGCAAATAAAATTCCTAGAAGGATTCCATCCAAGCAAGCTTGAACACTTATCATTGGATATTGAAAAACCATGAAATCCATAATGCTCTCTTAAAAAAAAATACCCCCTACAGTATAGGGGGTATTTATAGATTAGTTATTATCTTTTAGACCACTTAGGAATTGGGTGAATTAATTCAGCAGAAGCCCACTTTAGTGGAGCTACAACTTTATTTTCACAATTTCCTGCACCATCACACATTACTTGGAAAAGAACCATCGGTTTGTCAACATTTTGACCACCCGATGCGAATTTTATATTTCCATAGAAAGTTTGCATGTTAGTTGCTGCAAGAGCGTCTCTAACTTTCTTTTGATCGAAAGTATTCGCTCTTTCAAAAGCGTCTTTAAAAACTAACAATGCTGCTGACGATTCAGCTGCTTGATATGGCGGATCGTAGCCAAATTCTTTTTCAAAATCTGCCGCATAAGTCATACCATCTTTAAAGAAGTCATCTTTATAAGTTAGTGTTTTATGCCATTGAGATGCACAAAGAGCATACTGTGAATTTTTACCATGTTGTTTTGATAATTTCGCAGCATCGCAGTGTGTCATTGCTAACATTGGAACATCTACTTTCATTTCAGCAATTTGTCTGATTGCCGTTAAAGCTCCTTTTGTATGTCCTGAAACAACTAGAACATCTGGCTTCATTTGTTTTACTTTAACCAATGTAGCAGCCATATCGTTGAGCTCTTTTGGTAGTTTATCATCGATTATGATCTCAGATCCAGTCTCTTTTGCTGCATCTAAAATACCTAATCTAACGTCTTGTGAAAAAGCATCTTGTTCAAATGCTTGTGCAATTCTCACACCTTTTCCACCATTCAACTCGACTGCTGTTCTAATTGCTACATCAAGATATAAGTTAGCTGGAGCTAATACCGCAAAAAGATATTTGTATCCTTTAGTAAACAAAGATCTAGATGCGCCATTCGCTTCTACCATTGGTACTCCATATTTTTCAGTCACAGGTGCAATAGCTTTTGTAAGACCTGAACTGTATGGTCCAAGCATAAATTCTACACCATCTTGTGAAATTAATCTTTCTGCAAGTTGAGCTGCTCTTTTTGGATTTGACTCATCATCATAGTATATAATGTCAAATTTATAAGTTTTTCCACCAACTTTAACACCACCCATACTGTTAATTCTATCAACAGCCATGTTATAGCCATTTTGTGTATGAACACCATTAGATGAATATTTGCCGGTAAGAGAAATTGCAGCACCTAAAATAATTTTATCACCAACAACTTTAGCAAAAGATGCAAATGATGTTGAAAATAAAATAACTATTGCAGAAACAAATGTAATTAAAATGTTTTTTACTCTCATTTATTCCCCTCTATTTAAGTTAATAAAATATAAATAAATAATAAAAATAGTTGAATTTCAAGTTATTGAAGTATCACAAAGACATATAATCGCTATTTTGGGTTAATATTTTTAAGTAACAGCAATTATAAATGCTATGATAATTAAAACACACGCTGAAATTGTGTTAATAGTTTTTGGGTTTGCTTTTATCCAAACAATTAATTTATTTGCCAGTAAAGCGTAACCCATTAGAGATAAAAAATCTAAAATCATATATGTTGAAATTAAAAATGTAAATTGGATTATATAGTTAGAATTAAAATCTATAAATTGTGGAAAGATAAATGGAAAAAACATCCAAGCTTTAGGACTTGTACCTGCAACTAAAAAACCATCTTTAAAAAAAGATAAGTTACTTTTGGAAAAGTTATCACTTTTAGATATATCTTTAGGTCTAGATTTATAAATATCATATGCCAAATAGAGCAAATAAATTATACCTGCCAACTTAAAGATATTTAATACTTCGGGATTATCTAAAAAAAAAGATCCAATTACAAATATGACTAAAGTTGCTTGAACAAAATTCGCTATTACATCACCAGTAGCTGACCAAATACATTTTTTAATTCCATAATTCATAGAGTAAGAAATAATAACTATTCGTGGTGTTCCCGGTGTAATGAATAAGAAGATAATAATTTGAAGAAAAAAAATGAAATCTGGAGGAAGCATAAAGGATAGTCCTAAAAAACCGGGAGCTAAAGATGGCTAGATAGGACTATCTATTAATGATAATATCATAGCCTAGCCGATTTGCATTATTATTTTTTTTGTAATTCGTTGAAATTTTATGAAAAAAAGTCACAGGCCACTTACTCGAGTTAAAAACCCAGAGCCCAAAATGGGCAGTTCTGACTGGGTGATATGGGCTGCCTGGGCAGACCGAATTACATTTGAGGACATAGAAAAAAAAACTGGGAAAACCGAAACTGAAGTTATTAAAATAATGAGAAGATCTTTAAAACCCTCATCATTTAGGTTGTGGAGAAAAAGAGTGAACTCTCAAAGTATAAAACATAGAAAAAAATTTGAATATTCAAGAAAGCTTATAAGATCGAAAATAAAAAAAGAGGAATATTTAGACTAGTAATTTCAAATAATAGAATTATAAAAAGATGATGAAAAATATCACTGTTTACTCCGGACCTCTTTGTACTTTTTGTGATGCTGCTAAAAGATTACTGGGTAGAAATAATTTAAAATATAAAGAGATAGATATATCAACAGATCCAAATTTAATGGACGAAATGATTAAGAAAGCTGGAGGTAAAAGAACAATTCCTCAAATTTTTTTTGAGGATCATCATGTAGGCGGATATCAAGAATTAAGAGAATTGGAAAAATCTGGACAGCTTCTAAGTTCTTTAGAGTAATATTTAATCAACAAAAGTTATTGTCATTCCTGGTTCTTCAGCATACATAACGTCATTAGTACAAGTGCCTCCACTGTTACCAACTGCATTTGAAACATCAAATGCGACTTTTACTGTTGGAAAATCACCTGCTTTAACTTTTAAACCACCTCCTGATATAATTTTTCTATATTGAAAATATTCATCACTTGTTCCTATTACACCATCGTTTGATACAGATGCACCCAAAGAATCAACTGATCCATTCATGTGATCGCTATAACTGCTACCATCAGGTACATAAAGTGTAGAAGATCCAGGAGTTCCTCCTGTTTGCCCTGCAGCGTCTGTAGTTTTAGTTCCTGACTCACCAGCTTTTGTTGCACAACTATCTCCAGCAGTCCCAGTAATTATAAATTGTCTGCTCATAGTAATTTGTAGATAAGTATATAAAGTTCCTATTTTAGCTTTTGCTATATTGCCATAAGATCCAGCTGCAGCTCCTGCATCAACAGCAGCAATATCAACTTCTCCAGATGTGGTTGATGGAGATATTGTTAAAGGATTTAGACAATTCGCAGTAGTACTTCCTGTTTCACATAATTCTAATTTTGTCATAGTAACTTTATACTCTGTTGCAGGACCAGTCCCAGCAAAAGCATTAAATGCACTAAACAAAAATATAAAGGCAATGAAAGTATTTAAAATTTTTATCATAAAATTATTTTTTTGTTAGAATTACTGCACCTTGAATTTCAACTGTTAAATTATTGTCTCTTCTCACTTTTTGGACCAATTTATCTTTCATATTCGCCTTTTCAAAAGCAACATTTGAAATAAATCCATCTTGTAAGTTTGGTTTATTTTCAGACGGTGGGTACCTTAATAATAATTTAAAATCTGTCTCATCATCAACACCTGTTGTATCTGAGAAATCTTGAGAAATATCAAATTGTAAAGTTGGGGTTAAATTCATTTCTAAAGATATTTTGTTACCCTCAGTATCATTAGAAGCTTTAATATTTTCAAAATAATAATTTTGAATATTTAAGGTCGACCATGGCATATATGGCATTTGAGTTGTTAAATTAAATTGATAACCAGATAGTACCTCCTCATTCACACCATCTATATTTTCTTTACCTGATAAAGCTTCATAAAAATTTGCATTAAGATCCAGTATTTTACCTTTTGCCTCTAATCCTAAACTAGCTCTCATATGTCCTTCAGACTCAATATCTATAAATGCATTGGCTCCGTACATAAAAGAATTGTCATCACTTAATTCTCTATATCCATAACCAAGGTTTGTTATCAATCTATCTTTATTATTTGTCTCTTGAGTATGTAAACTCAATTGAATAAATCTATTAGTATCATCACTCTTATCTAAACTTCTATTAGTTAATATTTCTATATCTGGATTATCTTCTTCATGGACTTGAATAGATACATCAGTCACACCTTCTCCAGGAATTAATTCATCAAGAAAATTTGACAATTTCTGAGAAACATTTTCTGCATTAGCGTTAAAAGCAATTAAACTAGAAATAATTATACCTGTTAAGATTTTCATTATTTTAAATTAACAAAAAAAATATAAAATTCATATAAGAATTATTAAAAGAACCTAATAAAGATTTAACACTTTATTTTGGTTTAAAAACCAAGCATACACCGTTATTACAGTATCTTTTCCCAGTTGGTTCAGGACCATCCTCGAAGATGTGACCATGATGACCACCACAATTCTTACAATGGTATTCTGTTCTAGCATAACCTATGTAATTATCTGTTTTTGTCTCAAATACATCTGGTAAAGATTCGTAAAATGAAGGCCAGCCTGATCCACTTTCATATTTTGTATTTGATTCGAAGAGTTTAACCCCGCAATTTACACAATGAAAACTTCCCTCTCTTTTTTCATCATTTAATTCACTCGATCCTGGTCTCTCTGTGCCTTCTTCAAATAAAATTAACTTTTGTTCTGCTGATAAATTTGGATTATTTTTTGACATGTTATATATATTTAGCACATGTTTTGTGTAAACTTGAGTGTAATTCAATTAGTTTATTAAAATCTTTGTTATACCCACCACCTAATACTCCACAAATGGGTATTCTTTTTGAGAAAAAGTTATCTATAACAATATTGTCTCTTAATTTTATACCTTGATCAGTTAGTTTTAGCTTACCTAATCGGTCCTCATGATGCACATCTACGCCAGCTATATAAAAAATAAAGTCAAAGTTTTCATCATTTAAATTTACTAAATTAAACTTTAATATATCTAAATACTCTTTATCTTCTGTATTATCTTTAAGCTCAACATCTAAGTCGCTTTCTGATTTTTTTGCAGGATAATTTGATTTTGAGTGCATACTAAAGGTAAAAACATTTTTGTTATCTTTAAAAATGTCTGAATTACCATTTCCCTGATGAACATCGAGATCAACAATTAAAATTTTGTTAGCAAGGCCTCTATTTAATAAATATTGTGCTGCAACAGCCACATCATTAAACACACAATAACCTGCACCACCATCAAAATTTGCATGATGGGATCCTCCAGCAGTATTGCATGCTATTCCGTAATTTATTGCTAATTTGGTTGCTAAAACTGTACCACCAGTTGCAACAAAAGATCTTCTTACAACACTGTCATTTAATGGAAAGCCAATTTTTTTTATATCTTTTTCACTCAATTCTTTATTTTGTACATCTAAAATATATCTTTCTGAATGTGCCTCTTTTAAAGTTTCAATTGAACAAGGAGTTGGCTCATAAAATTTAGAGACAACTTTTTTTTCAATCAAATGTTTAGCAAGTTCACCAAATTTTTTTATTGGGAATTTGTGGTCATCATCGATTTTAGCAACATAATCTTTATGATTGACAACAGGAAGTTCCATAATTATTCGATAACTCTAATTGGTTTTCCAGATAAACATCCCTCAATATTTTCTATCATTTGATTATAATATATTGAATAATTCTCAGCTGTAACATAACCAATGTGTGGGACTAATAAAGCATTTGGTAAAAATCTTAATTTGTGGCTAGAAGGCAAAGGCTCTTTGTCATACACATCAATTCCTGCACCTGCAATTTGATTTGTAGAAAGAGCAATGATTAGGTCATCTTCATTAACGATAGGTCCTCTTGATGTATTAATTAAAAAGGCAGTTTTTTTCATTTTATCGAATTCTGCTAACTTGATGCAATCTTTGTATCTTTCTCCACCTTGAACATGAACAGATATAAAATCTGAATTTTGAATTAAATCTTCTTTACTACACGGTAAGACACCTAACTCTTTACATTTATCTAAACTTAAATTTTCACTCCAAGCCATAACCTCCATACCAAATGCTTTTCCAATTTTTGCAACTTGTGAACCTACTCTGCCAAGTCCAATTAAACCTAATATTTTACCTTTTAGTTCTACACCAATTGTTGTCTGCCAATATCCTTGGAACATATTGTCAATTTCGGTTTTTAAATTTCTTGCTAATCCTAAAATTAAAGCCCAAGTTAACTCTGGAGTTGGATTTAAATTTGAGTCGGTGCCGGTGACAATTATTTTTTTCTTTTTACAAGCTTCAAGATCAATTGACTTGTTTCTCATTCCGCTTGTTGCAACATATTTTAATTTTTTTAAGTTATTAATTAAATTAGCAGTAATCTTAGTTCGCTCCCGCATTATCAATAAAGCCTCAAAATCTTTCAATTTTTCTATTGCATCTTCTTCACTTTCAAAAGGTTCATTAAAAACTTCTATTTCAAATTTTTCTGATAATTTTTTAAGATCAACAAATTCTTGAGCAACATTTTGATAATCGTCTAAAATTGCAACTTTAAGCATTTTTTTTAAGTTTATTTGAAAGGGTTATACCTGCAATTATGAATATTGCGCCAAGAAAATGATAAAACATAAATTTTTCGCCAAGTATTACAATTGCCATCAAAGCTCCGAAAATTGTCATTAAATGCAAAAAAACACCTGACCTATTTGCTCCAATAATATCAATTCCCTTAATCCAAAAAAGAAAAGCGAATATTCCAGGAAATAAAACTACGTAACTCAAAGTTAAAATAAATGGAAGTTCTAAAACAATTTTATTACCAAGGCTCATCTCAATAAAGTAAATAGGAGCAAGAAATATAAAACCACATATAATTATTATTTCAAGTGTAGCTAATTGAGAAATAGGATGAATTTTCTTTCTAAGTAATGCAGAATAAATAGCCCAAGACAGCATTCCAATTACCATTGAAAGATCCCCTTTATTAAATTCTAGTTCCTTAATCAGTTTAATATCTGCTTTTGTAATTATAAACAAAACACCTGTTAAAGATAAAATTACGCCTAATATTTGAAAGATATTTGTTTTCTCAATTTTTAAAATAGAAGCAAAAAACAATATCCAAACTGGAATAGTTGATATCATCAGAATACCGCTGATTACTTGCGTATAATATAAAGAGTAATAAACAATTGAATTAAATATCGTAATACTTGTAATACCAAGAATAATAAATAGTCCTATATTTCGAAAAATATAGTCTTTATTATTTATTACCTCTTGATAGGTAAAGGGTAACAAAATTAAAAAAGCAAATAACCATCTGTAAAAATTTAAGGAGAAAGGTGGAATATTATAAAAACTTGCAACTTTACCCACAATAAAATTTCCAGACCAAAATAGTGCCGCTAAAGTTAAAAATAAGTAAGCTTTTACATTATTGCTAGATTTATACATTTTTTGAAATTATAATTTATAAATTAAGATAAATTAAAAGTTTTCTCGCCAACTATTTCTAAAGTCTATTATACTTCTTTGAATAGCTTCTATAATTACAATATCAGTTTTGGTTGCATAATTGGATTTATCAGAAATGTTGGCATAAAGATTATTATTGAAAACAACAACTTTTGATAAAACTCCTGTTCCCACTTTATAACAATCCCTATTTCCAAAACTACTTGCGTTTGGAGGATCTAGCTCACTTGATAAATTTTTTCCACATTCTGCTTCAATACCACAAACATAAGCAACTCCAGAACCACATTCAGTATTGTTTCTTACTGGTTTAAAAATGGGATAATAGGCAACCCCTCTAGCTAAGGTTGGTTCAGCTGTAACTTTAGATGCTCCATCTAAGTTAATATACCAACCTCTTTTTGTAGCTGCATCACATGATGTTGTATCTCCAGTCATATTTTTACAATTAGCTAATGTATCCATTGTATTTCCACCTGTGGAACTTGTGGAACCAAAAAAGGGATAATAAAAATCTTTAATTCCGAACATTACATTTTTAACGTTGTTATCAGGATCAAAAATGCCTGTATCTGACAAATTCATATAATTACCAGTTGATCCGTATAGCCAAAAATTCCCATTTTGACCTATGCCTGCATCCATCGAATGGTACATGTATCTGTTATTAGAACTTGATGCTTCTAAATCAAAAAATGTAAAGTTATCGTAAAGTGCAACAGACTGTCCAGTTCCCTGTGATACTATTCCAGAAGCTGTATTTAAAGCAAAACTTCCACTTAAGTTTGTTAAATTTATTTTTGTAATCTTGCCCTCTAAATCATTCACGTAAACTAATGCACCGCTGAAGTCTCCTTGTACTGCATCCGATGTTATTACAACTGGAGTGGCTGGTATAGAGTTTACGATATTATTATCTTTATCAGCAATTTTTATTTCCTTTAAAATTTTTCCAGTTGTCCATTCTATAATGTATACATTGGATCCTATACCTGCTTCTTGGTTACCATAACCGCCTGGTAAAACAGCTGCATATGTATCATCTATAACATTGTTATCACCAGGTCCAGATGGCATCCTAAAAACTCTAGGAGATGCCCATGTCTCTCCTAGAAATCTATAATCATACTCTAGACCGGTTGTAAGAGCATCTATTTCTACTATTGAAACTATATCTGAGCTAGCGCCAGCTGTAGTTGGGTTATAAGTAATATTATTAGCAAATGTAACTCTTGTTCCTCCAGAACCATTATCTGCAAAGCTAGTTGAAGTTGTTTTATCTCGTCCATTTATTGTAACAATTACATCTGCCGAATTGATAACACGCCCTGATATATTCCAAACTTTGTTTGTTATTATATTTAAAGTTTGGTCAGCAGCTTGAGCCTCTACAAAATCTCTTTGATTAAATCTTGATGATCGATAAGAATATTTGAATACTGTTCCAGTGTGATCAACTCTAAGAATTTGCTGACCATCATGATCATTTAAAATTGAATATATATGATTAGGTTGATTTACATTTGTTATATCAATCATAGAAAATCCAGCACCCCCTCTACCATAAGGTATCATTAATAAAGTATACCACCCAGTAGATTTTGTTGGATGATTGAAATAAGTGTCATGAACAACAGGAGAACCATCTAACAAAAACCTTGGAATGGTACCCCCTTGACCTGCTATGTTTAAACTTGGATCTATTATCGAGGGAAGTTTTGATACAATTGGTGGAGGTATAAAGCCCCACAATTCTGAACCATCACTACTTTTAAATGCATGCAGTATTCCATTGTTTGCAGCACCATAAACAACTTCTGTCCTATTTTTATTTGTATTTGTAAATTGCTCATAATTATTTCGAGCTCTGAAGTATGATTCGGTCAATTTGCTTTGCGTTGATATAGATGCGTTCGGTGGACCAACAACTACAAGTGCGGAATTATATATATCTGCTAAATAAGAATCAATTTGACCTGCTGACTGATCAATTGTTCCATCCTCTTTGTACACAGGTCGTTGTCTATTTTCAGTTAAATTACAATCGCCATCGTAATCAAAATAATCTTCACCTCTAATAAAATTAATTAAACCTTTATCCTCATCTCCAACATATCCATCTAATGTGCCCTTATCACTTCCATGTTCAGTAATACTGCATCTTGTACTACCAGGGAAAGAGGATGTACTTTGTGTTTGACGATGATAATCAACAATTGGATAGCTTCCAGTGTTAAAAAGATTTTTTATTAAATTTAAGTTGGTTGCATCATCTGCCCGAAAATTATTTATATCTTGTTGTCCTGCTACTGGTAAAGCTGTCCATATATTTCTTCTGTTAGGATTTTTCATTTCTTCATTTGCATCCCATACTTGATTGGTAGTGCTCGCTTCACCATTGACTAACTTAGTTTTTATTATTGTGCCAAACCACTCTTGACCAGTACGGTTTTGAAATTTTGCTTGATAAAGTTCACCAGCCTCTTCTATCTCACTTGAAATATTTGGAGCAGAAAATACTACTTTTTTTGAAATTATACTTTGAACAATTTGATCTGTAACAGTTTTTAAATCCGCAGGTCTTAAAGCTGCATAATATCCAACTTTACCTGCTGCATCATCATGTGTTCCGCCAGCTTCAGCAAATTCAATAAATTGTTTAACATGTTCATGAGTTTGTGGTTTACCCGCAATTTCAGCTCCATAACCAACACTATATGTAATAATGCCCTTATCATCATACAATTGTTTAATTAAAGCTTTTGTATCCCTAAATTGACCAGGGTTATCTTTAAATTCTCCATCACCTATTAAAATTAATGCAGTAGTTTGACAATTTTTAAATGTTTCATTATATGCGCTTTGTGGTATCTGACCGACGGTTAAGCTTGTATTAAAGTATCTACTTAATACTTTTCTTAAACCTGTAGTTTTTGTTTGAAATTGTAATTCTAATCTATCTTCATTAAAATAGTTCTTTATCTGCTCTGCTCCTTTAGGGTTAATACCTACATTCATGCAAACTTGATGGTCAGCACAAAGTTTAGTTCCAGAAACATACGATTTTGAATGATCAAAATTTCCATCTGATCCTCTTGCAAAACCATTGTAATTTCCGTCATTAGTATTCCAAAACATTACTCCGAAATTAGCTTGTTGCAAGGTAGCAGAATCGCTTAATACATTTTTAATAGCCTCTTGCGCGCCTGTTAATAAAGAAACTCCAGAGTCACCAAAATGACTTTTATAGGAAAGATCATCATTGAGCATTGCAATTTCTAATCTACTTTTGCTTACTACAAACAAAGTATCTTTATCAGCTGTGCCTGGAGCACCAAAATCTATTCCCATTGGATGATGTAAATAAAGATTTGGATCTGATGAACTATTGGCTGTAAGAGCATCATTTTCGCCTACAGTTTTTAGATGGGTAGCTGCTGTGGTAGCTCCTGTAGAGCTATAATTAGACTGATACATACAAACTTGATGATTATAAAATCCAGTTGTGTATATTTTTTTATCTTTTGCAACTATGCTATTTCCTTGGCCAAGACCGCATCGGTCAGTGGTAACTATTTTTTTTGATGTGCCATCAACAATACATCCGTTACTACCAATTTCAGCTTTCCAAATTTTTGGTAAACCTGCATCATTAGTTGTTAAATGCTTTGTATTATCTTTACTATAAATAAATGTTTTATTAGTACCTCCTATATTTTCTGTAACTACATCAATAGCCTCATTATAATATTTGTAATGAGGTAAACTATTAGTGCAAACTCGTTGTTCTGAACTAAATCCATATTGATCAGCATTTGCTAAATCAACAACATACATGCCACCTATGTCTTGATTTAAACCAGGTATTTCTCCAGTAATTATATATAGTTTGTTATTATGAATGGATATGGCTGTTGAACCTAGCATAACCATTCCTTCATTTCCTGGTGCATTATTTCCAGTTCCTGGTTTCCAATAATCTTGCCATCCTGACGCGCAATCAAAAAATCCTTTAACTTTTCCACCTCCTCCTGCATGAAATACATTAAGATAAGTAAAAGATTTATGGTTTTTTTTGTTACTTTGTCCTCTATCATTCTTGTGCTCACCATCATTTATGGTAGTATCTATAGCGGCAATAGTAAAACCTCCTGCCCTACAATCTATACCGCTCTGTTTACCAAAATTTTTGCGACCTCTGTGGTCTGATAATGTATAAATTCTTTTAGAGGCTGCATGATATTCCATGTTTACTGGGTAAGCCAATTCTTTCCTCGCATGAATTCTCCCCGATTGCCCTGCAAATACAGTTGGGATAGAAATCCTGGTGCTGTTATCAGCATCCCAATGATAATATCCACCAACATCAATTGAAGAAACTATATGATTTCCGACACTTGCCGTTGCTACAGCACCACCAGAATCGTATTCAGCATATGCACTACTATCTACGCTTTGTAATTCAAAAGTATTTGTAGTTACGTTTGCTATTGTAAATTTTTTATTATTTACAAGAGTTTCTAAAGAAATTAAATTATTATTAGGAGGATCTGTATTTCCAACAACATGACTAATCCATACTTCATCACCATTTGAATAACCATGTGATGATGCCGTAACTACAGCAGGATTTGACTTGGTTATATTTGTTATCTTTTTTGATGGGAAAATATGTACCACTTCAGTTGGTGGTCTCATTTCAGTCGTTTTGTTTCCATTTGCTGCATTACTCATACTTTGAGATCCATCAACCATAAATAAAATATTTGCAGGAAGTGTGCTTCCAGTCCCTGGAGGTAAAGGTTTCGCAAATGTTGAATTTGTAAAAAAAATTGAGAGGACTATAAAATAAATTACTTTAAACATTTACAGTAAAAATATATCAAATATTCATTACATTAAATAGATTTCATAGAAAAAAACTCAAAATGATTATTTTTTTTATGAAAATCTTACTGACTTATAGGGATTTAAATCTAGATTAGTGTTTTCGTTTGCAATCATTTTAGAAATAATTTTGCCAGATATAGCTCCAAGCGTCCAACCAAGATGATGGTGTCCAAAAGAATAGAATACATTTTTATAGTTCTTGGAAGGCCCTAAAACTGGTAAAAAGTCAGGCAATGAAGGTCTAAATCCTAGCCATTCGTCTTTATGTTCGGGTAATCCATCAATCATGTCCTTTGCATTTAAAATGAGATTTTTAATTCTAGATTTCGAAGGTGGATTTTTTAATCCACCAAATTCTACCGTTCCAACAACTCTTAAACCTTGCTCCATTGGTGTCATACCAAAACCTCTATCTGCATAAACAATAGGTCTTGAAATTAAATGATCGCAACCTTTAAAATGTACATGATAACCACGCTCAGTATCTAAAGGAATATTTTCATGCAGCTTATCAGTAAGTCTTTTTGAAAAAGCACCACAAGCTATCACTAATTTATCAAAAATAAATCTTTGTGCTTCAGTTCTGATGACTGGTTGTTCATCATCAAAATCTATATTTTGAATATTTAATTTTAAAAACTTTCCACCTTTTTCAATAAAATTTTCAAACAGTTTAAGTAAAATTTTTCTAGGATTTCTTGCATGTCTTGCATAATCATAGAAAACACCACCATCATAAAATGGTTTTAAATTTGGCTCTAAGTCATGAATTTCTTTAGGATTAACTAATTGTTGTTTTACTCCTAACTCATCTCTTATTTGAATTTCAAGTTCTCTACTTTTCAAACTTTTATTAGTCCAAACATACAAAATACCTTTGCTTTCAACTAAACCCTCTAAATTAATTTCATCAAATAATTCATCATATGCTGGCAAAGATAGGTCTAATATTTGATGCATAAATTTTGCTGTATGCATCATTTTTTCTTGTCTACAATTAATTAAAAATCTTAAAAACCAAGGCATCATTTTTGGAACATAGTTCCATTTCAAAGCTAAGGGTCCTCTTGAGCTTATAAGCATTTGAGGTACATCTGCTAATATGTCGGATCTATTTAATGATACAGATGCATAAGGTGAAAAATGTCCCGCATTTCCATATGAGGCTGCGTTACCTGGTTCATCTCTATCAAAAAGTGTAACTTGAAAACCTTTTTTTTGTAAAAATAGTGCATTACATATACCTTGAATGCCTGCCCCTACAATACCTATTTTTAAAGTTTTTTCTGACACAATAAAAATATAAAACTACTACGTTATTATTATAGTAATTATTTGACGCGGGTTATTAATGTATCTAATTAATAATCTTATATAAAATTAAAGCCATCACTGAATAGTCTAATACAGGTTTAATTTTATTAAAGTTTTCATTTTTTTTACTTATAATATCGTATCTTCTTCTTATCGTGTCATACAAAAAGTGTATGCCAATCATTACAAAAGATACTGAAAAAATTACAAATATAATATCAAACTTAAACAAACCCATAATAATTGTTCCTATAAATGTAAGTAGAGATATGTTTGAGACAAAAATACTAAATAAAAGATTTTTGTTAAAAGAAAATATTTTTTTAATAACAACAAAAAAATAGGACCAGATCAAAAGAAATTCAAAAAATATTATTTCAGTAATCATCTAAGATAATAGAGGTTGTCTTGATTTAAATAGTTCTTTTCACAATCAAATTCATCTAAAGTGGTAAAGAATATTTGATTTATTTCTGCAGAATGAGAAACTTCACATTTTCTTACCTCTGCATTTATTGTATTATCTGCAACGTGCTCTAAAGGTTGTTTTCCAGTCTGCTCTTTAATAAATAAGCTAGAGCCAGAAGTAACGATTGCTCTAGATGTACTTCCAGTTTGTGCTAATGTAATAGTTGAACCAACTATTGAAGCTGTTGGTCCACATCCTTGAAGTATAAAAAGACAAATAAAAGCTAAATACAATTTTTTCACAAATGGAAAATTACGAAATTTTAATTAAAATTGTACCGGACATAGTGTTCAAATTGAGTAAATACAACCTAGGAATTTACTTAAATTCAGTAAAAAAATACTATGTGTCTATTTGCCAAGACCAATAATAGTTAGATCGTCCTCTAAAATATTATCAGTATTAACATTATCAAAATTTTTATCTTTAGTGCTTTTAGATTCTACATCTTTAATTATTTTTGAAAGTTCTTTTTTTAAAGAAGTGTTTTGATAATTAATAATTAGGTTTTTAACTCCATCAATTCCAATCTCATCTCCATTTTTATTTCTACACTCTGAAAAACCGTCTGTAAAACAATACAACCTTCCATCTTCTAGTTTGATAGTTTCAAGTTTATACTCTTTATTGTTATCTGCTTTTTTTACACCTAGAGGCATCGATGAGGAATCGTACTCTATAAATTCTCTGCCTTTTTTAAATAATGCTGGTAGGTGTCCTGCGTTTGATAATTCAATAATATCTGTTTTGGAATTATAAGATCCTACAATACTTGTAACATAAACACCTTTTGGATTGGTTTGTTGAAGATCATTATTCATTTCATAAAGTATTTCATTGGGTTTAAACTTATTTTTAGAATAAATTTTAAATAAAGTTATAGCTCTTGCCATCACCATTCCAGCATTTACACCTTTTCCAGAAACATCACACAACGTGAAATAAATTAAATCATTATGTGGATAAAAATCATAAAAATCACCTGATATTTCTCTTGCTGGGATATTAATTCCCTCAATTGGAAAATGATTTATAGTTCTTCTTGGCATTAATCTTTTTTGAACGTCAATTGCTAATTTAATTTCTTTAGAAACTCTGCTTTTCCAAATATTTTTTTGTCTTTCAGATTGCTCAAGTTTGTCCATTATATTATTGTATTGACTTGCAACTACCCCTGCCTCCGTAAAAGGATCTTGCGGTGCTCTTAAGCTAAAATCATCAGTTTCTTGTTGTTTGTTTAACACTTTTAATAAGTCATGAGTAGCAGTGGATGCGTTGTGTTCAGAGATATTAAGTCCCATATCTTCCTCAATTTTATTTACTCTTAACCTAAACAATAAATTGATCATAAAAAAAATTGTAAATGCTGAGATAAAACAAAAACCCCCAACGCTTACAATACCAATAAGCTGAATATACAATTGATCGATCACAGATCTTTCTATTCCCATTGCCTCAAAATCACCAAATAGTGCAACAGCTATTGTTGCCCAAGTTCCTGCAAATAAATGAACGGGAACAGCGCTAACTACATCATCAACTTTTATTTTTTCTAACAATAAAATTCCAGATCCAGATACTATTCCACCTATTGCGCCAATTATAATTGCTTCAGTTGGATCAACATAAGCACAAGATGCTGTGATTGAAACTAAACCAGCAATTGGGCCTGTAATCATGAACATCGGCTCAGGTTTTTTCATTACATAAATACCCATAACACTAGACAAAATTAAACCTGCAGAGGCAGCAAGAAATGTATTAATTAATATAAGTGGAATTCTAAGATCCATTGCACCATTGGCTCCGCCATTAAATCCAAACCAACCAAACCATAAAATTAAAGCTCCAAGTGCAGCTAGAGGTGTGTTACTTCCTTGAAATGTTCTTTTCCTACCGTCTTGAAATCTTCCAGTTCTATTACCGATAATCAATAGCACCGCAAGTGCAACCCATCCTCCAACAGAATGCACTACACTCGACCCTGCAAAATCAATAAAACCTAATTTTCCTAACCAACCTGTTTTAACGTCTGGATTTGAAAAGTTTAATGACCAAACCCAGTGCCCAACAATTGGGTAAATAATACCTGAGGTGACAAATGTAATAATTACGTATGAAAAAAATTTTAATCTTTCAGCGACTGCACCAGAAACGATTGTTGCAGCAGTTGCAACAAACATAGCCTGAAATACAAAGAATGACTGATATCCTGCAACTTTTGTAGTAAAGAAGAAAAACTTTGAGCCAAATAAACCCGACACACTAGTTCCATACATCAAAGCAAAACCAAATGCCCAAAAAGTTGCTACTGATATTCCAAAATCTGTAACATTTTTAAGCGCAACGTTAATACTGCTTTTAGCCCTTGATAAACCTGACTCTAAACACATAAAGCCAGCCTGCATCAAAAAAACTAAAATAGCACAAATGAGAAGCCAAAATGTATCTAGGTTAGCTTGAAGAACTGCCTCAAGTCTGAACTCTAGCGCTTTGTTTGCACCTTTGTTAGTTAATTCTAATTGATTTAATTGAGACTGTAACTTAAAGACCAGGGCCTGTAATTCAGCTACAGTCATAAAAATTTATTAGTCTAATATTTTAACAGCTTCACTTGCATCAGTAACTATTTTGTCAACGCTGACAACTTTAATTACTTCAAAACCAGTTCCTGCTATTGCTTCTTTGTATTGCTCATCAGATAAGTTTGATTTATCCTGAAAAGCAGATACAGCAACACCTTCAGGCCAAGATACTTTAATATCTGCATCTGGACTTGCTTTTTGTAATGCTTCGGTTACCATTTTTTGACATTTAATACAGATCATACCATTTACTTGGGCAATTTGAGTTTGTGCTGCAAATAAATTTGTGCTTATTAATGTTAAAAATAGGCTTAAGATTATTTTTTTCATATTCTCCTTATTTTAAAACTGCTGAAATCTATATTTATTAAATTTTAAATCAAAATAAATTTATATATCTTGATTAATTTTTTAATTTCCTAACCCTACTAAAGTTAAGTCATCACTAAGGTTTTTGTCACCCGCGACTTTAACTACCTCAGACGTTACATCCTTGAGTTGTTTTTTTAAATCAGTATTAAAATTATTCTCTATAATTTTAATGGAGCCCTCGACACCTATTTCATCACCATTTTTATCCAAACTTTCTGATAATCCATCTGTAAATACATAAAATCTCGAAGAGCTTAATTTATTTTTTTCTAATTTATAAACACTTTTATCCTTATGTTTTATTACTCCCAAAGGCGTTGAACTTGAAATATACTCAGAATATTTTCCATCTTGTGTTCTAATTAATGCTGGTTGGTGTCCTGCATTCACCCATCTTATTTCTTCACTTACCAAATCATATTCACCTAAAATGCAAGTCACAAACATTCCAGCCGTTTTAGTCTGGTATAAATCATTATTCATATGAAACATCATTTCATCTGGATCGACTTTATCCTTAGACATTATTTCAAATAATGTTGAAGCTTTGGCCATTACCATACCTGCGTGTATTCCTTTTCCAGCGACATCTGCAATAATAAAATAAATACTTTCGTTATGGGGGTAAAAACTAAAGAAATCTCCTGAAACTTCTCGCGCAGGAATATTTATTCCACTCACAGGAAAGTTACTTAAATTTCTTTTTGGTAAAAAGTTTTCTTGAACTTTGACTGCTAGATTTACTTCTTTGGAAATTCTCTCTCGCCATTTATTTTTTTCAGTTTCGCTAGACTCTAACTTGCTCATAAGTTTATTGTAATATAATCCAATCACACCGCCTGCAGTAAATGGATCTTGAGGACCTCTTATTTTTAAATCTCCAGATTTTGATTGTTTGTCTAAAATTGCAATTAAGTCATGTTCGACGGACACAGCGCCATGCTCTGCAATATTTAATCCTAACTCTTCATGTAACGGGCTTACTCTTAAAGGATAAAAGTAATTTACAATCTTAAAAAATATAAATGATGAAACAAATGAAAAAAAACCTATTGTGCTTATTCCTATTAACTGCGCTTTAATTTGATCAATTCTTGATAAGCCTGTCCCTAAAATTTCAGGGTTTGAAAATATTCCAACTGCTAATGTTCCCCAAACACCAGCCGCAAGATGAACTGGTACAGCTCCAACAACATCATCTATTTCTTTTTTATTTAATAATTCATGAACAATGATTGCAATTATTGTTCCAATTACACCTATTAAAATTGCAACAAGTGAATTGACAGAATTACAAGCTGCAGTGATTGATACTAATCCTGCTAGAGGCCCAAGTATGACATAGAAAGGATCTGGCTTTTTAAAAATTGCAAATGAAACTATCAGACTTGTTATTAAGCCAAATGATGCTGCAAGAAATGTATTAATCAATATAAGTGGAACCGCCTCATCCATTGCGCCATTGCTTCCTCCATTAAATCCAAACCAACCAAACCATAATATTAATGTCCCAAGGACAGCGAGTGGAAAACTTGAGCCCGTAAACTTTCCTTTGTTTGCTTCAGAATATTTCCCAATTCTTGGCCCTAAAATTAAAATACCTGATAAAGCAATCCAACCCCCTACTGAATGGACAATTGTGCTACCCGCAAAATCTACAAATCCCAATGCTGCAAGCCATCCTTCATTCGTTAACTCTCCTAAAAAACTTGAAGACCAGGCCCAATGACCAACGATTGGATAAATTATTCCTGTAGCAAAAACAGTCATTACCAAATATCCAACGAATTTAAGTCTTTCTGCTACAGCTCCTGAAATTATAGTTGCAGCTGTTGCAACAAACATTGCTTGGAATACAAAATAAGTTTGGAACTCTGCAATGTCAGTTGCAAAAAAGAATAAATCAGTTCCGAAGAAACCGTTAAAGCTTTTGCCGAACATTAAACCAAAGCCAAATAGCCAAAAAACTACAACTGACACTCCAAAATCTGCAGCATTTTTTAAGGCAACGTTGATGCTATTCTTGTGTCTTGATAAACCGCTTTCAACACACATAAAGCCTGCTTGCATAATGAAAACGAGAATTGCGCTATTAATTACCCAAAGAGTATCAACGAAGGATTTTACATCACCCACATTTATTTCCATTAATGTAGTTTAATCTCTTTTTTTCCAAATATAGAAAAAAAAATAAGGAACAACTGCAGGAACAATTCCAAACCAAAACCACTCATCCCACTTAAAGCTTTTATCAACTGCAAAGCCTTTTAGACCATTCCACCACGTTAGATATCCAATTAAGATTATCCAAGCTAAACTTAAAGTTGTAAAAATTTTTTGATTTTGAGTTAAGCTCCCACTAAATATTTTTATGATGAAGCTTTTAATATCTTGATACATTTAAAAGTAAATTAACAGTTAGTTCTTGTTATACTTTGAGTATTACCAGTTAATTTTATTTCACAGTTTCCGCCATTTTCCTTTGCCACTAAAAAATAAAATGCTCCAGCATTTGTTACTGCACAGACAGAGTATCCAAGATCAGACGAAAATAGTTCTGTACCTCCAACAAGTTTGGTTTGCACAGTTGTAGTTGTTGCAGATGAAGGAGTGCAAGTTGTTCCTGCTGCGGATCCGTAATAAGCTGAATTGTCTGAATAGTATTCCGTTTGACCAAGTGATAATTGCATTAGTCCATTTTCAACTGCTTTTTTTTTTGAAGAACTTACGTAGCCAGAGTATCCAATTATTCCTATGGCTGATACAATACCGAGTATAGCTACAACTACTAGGAGCTCGATTAGAGAAAATCCTCTACTCCTAGTAGTCATAAATTTTTTTTTACTCAACCATTGTTTGGCTGCTCATGGTGTCAGCAGTAGCGTCTGAAAAACAAGTTTGAACATACAAAGTGGTTGCATCGTCAAAAACATAAGTATGGCCTTTTGTATCTTTACTACATGCTGTAGCTGCTTTTGATGCACCTATTTGAATAGCCTTAGTATCTCCCGCGTCAGTATTTGGAACTTTTCCGTACGGATTTTTAAAATCATCTAACGCCTTAACTAAAGCCTTAGCAACTTCATTGGCTGTGCCAACATCACCGCAACTTAATTGTTCTGAACCAGCAGAATTTTTCATTGCACTTCCTTCACCACCATTGATGTTACACTTTTTCATCTCTGCGGCGGCAAATTTCAAGGCTGCAGCATGATTAGATTTAGCAGCAGACTTTTTTGCACCAGATGTATATCCAGAATAAGCAACTACACCTACAGCGGCAAGAATACCGATAATAGCTACAACGACTAATAGCTCAATAAGTGTGAAACCTTTTTGTTTTTTCTTCATTTTAGGATTCCCTTTTTTTATTAATTAATAATTTTTATTAGTGCATAATTTTAGATTTCTCTCAAACTTTCAAGTGTTAATTATGGGTCAATTTTGTGAGGAAATGGTTGATTTTAACATAAAATTAATAAATATTCGTGATATAAGCTTTTCATGTCTTATAAAATAACAGAAGAAGGAAATGTAGCTACAGTTCACCTAGACGGTGAAATTGACATGGATGTAACCGAAAAAGCCAAAGAGCAAATAATGCCGTTAATAGAAGCTGGCAAAGAGGTTCACTTAAATCTTAAAGATGTTCAATACATGGACTCTTCTGGGATATCTGTTCTCATTGAAAGTCATCAGAAAGCCGCTGAACTTGGAAATAAGGTTATACTTAAAGAAATTAGTAAGTCAGTTCTTAAAGTAATCATGATGGCAAAATTAGAGCAAATATTAATTATTGAGTAATGACATTTGAAGAACATAAAGAATTTCCAGTTGAGTCATCCAGTCTTAAACAAATAAGAAATTTTGCAAGAGAAGTTTTAGCGAAAGATAATATGTTCGATGCAACAAAAGACGATGTTGTATTAGCATTAGCAGAGGCTGCACAAAATGTCGTTAAGCATGCATATAATGGTAAGCCAACAGGAGATACTATGCGTGTAGAAATAAGTTTTAAAGATAACCAATTAATAATTGAAATTTATGATAAAGGAAAACCTGTGATACCTGAAAATATCAAACCTAGAAAAATAGACGATATTAAACCAGGTGGACTTGGAACTTTTTTTATTGGTCAAATTATGGATGAAGTAATTTTTAAAACGTCAAGAAATGATTGGGTTAATCACTTAATTCTAACAAAAAATTATTAATTTATTACTGACCGATAATTGAACCAACATTAAATATTGGTGAGTACATCGCAATCATTAATCCACCAATCATTGTTCCCATAAAAACGATCATGATTGGTTCAATTAAACTTGACATGTTATCTACTGCCGTATCAAATTCTTCTTCATAATAATTAGAGACTGAAGTAAACATTTCATCTAAATTTCCAGTTTGTTCACCAACCGAAATTAGCTGACTAAATGTTGGTGGAAATGTTGGTTCTTTTAAAAATAATTTAGTTAGTGTATCACCTGAGAAAACTCCCTTTTTAACATTTTCGAGAGCCAACGTTACAACATCATTGTTACTTACTTGTTTAGCAATTTCTATGCTCTCAAGTAAATTAACTCCTGCAGCACTTAAATTACCCATTATTAATGAAATTCTAGCAATTAAAGATTTTAAGATCATGTCCCCAAATACTGGCATTTTTAAAACACGTTGATGCCACTTGTATCTAATTGCAGGAATTTTTGTGGTTAAATATTTAAAGGCAATAAAAGCAATAATTAATACTATTGCTAATGTTAAGCCACCAGATCCCCTCATGAAATTGCTTGCATTCATTATAACTGCAGTTGGGGTTGGTAATGCAACTCCCATACCTTCATACATTTCTGCAAATATTGGAACAACTTTTATTAACATAAAAACCATTACTGTGATTGCTACTACAAACATAACAACAGGGTAAGTTAATGCACTCTTAATTTTTTTCTTAACTTTTTCTCTTTTTTCTAAACTATCGACAAGCTTTAATAAAAAAACATCTAGTTTACCACTAGCTTCGCCAGCCTTAATTAAGTTTATATAAATGTTGTCGAAAATTTTTGGATATTTTTCAAAACATTTGGATAGAGTAAGACCTCCTTCAAGATTTTTTCTGATATCTTCGATAATTATTTTTAATTCGGGGTGCTCTAATTGATCCCTTAACATTGTTAAAACGTTCAGAATAGGAAGACCGGCTTTAACCATTGTGGCAAACTGTTTTGAAAAAATTACAACATCTTCAGGTTTAATCTTCTTTTTAAATAAACTTATTCCACCACCACTACTTTTTTTCTTTTCTGCAGCTTTTTTTTTAGTTTTTACTAAATTTGTGATTATTATTTTCTGCTCTTTTAGCTTAAAAGATGCCTCTTCTTGACTTAAAGCCTCAACTGTACCTTCGACATATTTTCCAGCAGATATACCTTTATAAGTATAAGTTTCAGCTGACATTTAATTAATCCATGCTGAGAACTCTATCAAACTCTCTGAAGTTTAGGTCCCCACTTATAATCATTTCTCTACCCATGTCAGACATGGTTCTAAATCCTTCTTTTTTGGCAATTTCTTTTAACTCTGGAGTAGTTGCTTTTCTTAATATTGCTTCTTTAACTGGTTTTGTAACATTCAATACTTCGTAAATACCCATTCTACCTTTGTAACCAGTATCTTTACATTTAGGACATCCTTTTCCTCTAAATGCTTTTGCTCTCGATGCTTGCTCTGCTGTAAATCCTATTTCCTCTAAAACTTTCGGTGTTACATCTGGATCTGGTTCTCTACACTCAGTACAAGTTTTTCGAGCCAATCTTTGTGCAAGAACTAATGAACAAGCAGCTGAAATTAAATAATCAGGCGTTCCCATATTTTGTAATCTGGTAATAGAACTAGGTGCATCATTTGTGTGCAGTGTGCTAAATACTAAGTGACCCGTTAGTGCAGCTTTCAATCCAATATCTACTGTTTCTTTATCCCGCATCTCTCCAACTAGAATTATCTCTGGGTCTTGTCTTAAAAAAGATCTAAGCGCTCTATTAAAGTCATAACCAATGTCATCTTTAATTTGAACTTGTCCCACACCATCTAATTCATATTCAACTGGATCTTCTGCTGTTAAAATATTTAAGTGAGGTTTGGATACCTCTTTTAAAATACTATAAAGAGTTGTAGTTTTTCCTGAACCTGTTGGACCAGTAACTAAAATTAATCCTTGAGTACCATGAATTGCTTTTCTTAAATTTTTTAAATCGTTTTCTTCAAAATTTAATTGTTCTAAACTTATGTCACCAGCATCTTTGTTTAGAATCCTCATTACAATTCTCTCATTTGTTGCCGTCGGCAATATTGATAGACGAAGGTCTACTACTTTTCCATCTATCTTAAATGGAATGGCCCCATCTTGTGGCAATCTTCTTTCTGCAATATCTAATTTACCCATTATCTTAAATCTGGTTACAACAGCTCCGTAATTTGAGTGCAAGAATTTTGAAAAATGCTCTTGTTCTTGAAGCATACCATCTAGTCTGTATCTTACTCTTGCACTGAAACGATAAGGTTCAATGTGTATATCCGATACACCAGATTTAATTGCCTCTGCAACAACTGCTGTTGAAAATTTTATTACTTCAGACTCGTTTTCTAAAGCCTCAATATCTTCTTCAGGTTTTTCGTCTAATACTTCTGCATTTTCATCTACATCATAGTCAAATGTTTGTATTTTTTCTTTGTTAGCTTTTTGAATAGACTCAATTGTTGTCTCTCCCTCTTTAAGAAGTTTTTGAATATAATCTGAAATTTGAGTTACTTTAGCTGCATGTAGTTCAATATCTTTTTTTGTTATTGTTTTTAAATTTCTCATTAAACTTAATTTTGAACTATCAGAAATTGCAATATGAAGAGTTTTTCCTTCGATTTTAAAAGGAGCAATAAAATTCATTCTCACATAATTTGATGGTAGTACTGATTTAATATCATCAGCAATAGGCATTGTTGTTAGATCTACAACTTGTAGGGACTGCTCTTTAACTAATAAATCTAATATTTTATCTTCATCTGTTAATTTCAACTCAAATACAGCATCTAGTTGAGATTTTTCACCTTCGGAAGAAGCTTTTTTAATATCAATTAAATCTTTGCCGGAAATAATATCTTGATCAATTAAAATATTGATTAAATTAATTTCGGACTCTCTACTTATATCAATCATAATACTCTTGGTGCAATAAACACTAATAATTCATCTAAGTTATCAGAATTTGATTTACCTTTAAAGAGATTACCTATCACAGGAACATTCCCAAGACCTGGGGTTTGACTTTTTTGATTAACAATTACGTTCTTTTTAATTCCTCCAATAACTACTATATCACCATCTGCGACTAATAATTTGGTTACTATCTCCATTTTATTGATTGGTGGTTCATCAGACTCTGCAGATCTATTCGGGGTATCATTGTTGACTTTTATATTCAGTAGTACATTTCCGTCTCCAATTATGCTTGGAGTAACCTCAAGTTTTAATGCTGCTTCTTTAAATGATGTAGTTGTAGTGCCATCAGCTGTTGTCTGGTATGGAATTTCTTCACCTTGAGTTACAGTTGCTGACTGATTATCCAATGTGAAAACTTTTGGATTTGATATTGTCTTTCCTAATCCTAAACTTTCAAGTGCAGTTATTTCTGCTTTTAGAACTCCTGTTCCTGTTCTTCTTAAAATTCCTATACCGCTTGATGCGCCAGTGGCTGCAAAGTTTGTTATACTATCTGTCGCTGAGCCTAGTTCTGCAACTCCATCTGCACTTAAATCAGTCCCATCAGCACTTCCTGAACTCGGACCAGCTATACCTCCAACATTTTTTCCTCCTCTTAAATAGTAACCACCTAATCTTGTCCCTAAAGCCCTTTCAAAATCTGAGTTAGCTTCAACAATAAAGGCTTCAATTAAAACTTGTTTAGTTCTAACATCGATTTCTTTAATTAGTTTGTCCACCACATCAAGATCCTTCTCTTTACCTCTTACAATTATTGATCTTGTTGTGACTTCCTCAGTAACTTGAATTGGTACAAATGCAGACTCTCCTGAACGTTGTGTAAATAACTCCTCCAATGTAGCTTTAGCTTGGTCTGGTGTAATATAATAAAGTCTAAATATTTCAGATATAATTGGCTCGACACTATCCTCCAACTCAACTTTTCTTTTTACTGCAGACGCTCTGTCAGATTTATAATTTTCTTGTGATGTTAACACCTCAGGTGAATGAATTCTTATTAAGTTTGAACTTACATCAATGTCTGATGCATAATTTTTCATGTCTAATAATGCTTGAAAAGCTTTGTCCCAAGGAACATCAATTAATTCTGCTGAGATTGCACCAGCAACTTCATCTCCAACTAGTACATTAATTTCTCCAATTTTACCCATCAAATACATGGTTTCTTTAAAATCAAGATTTTTAAATTTAAAAGTAATTCTTTGTTTAAGAAGTGGATATGTATCTGGTATCAAAAGATAGTTTCTTTGAGCCTCAGATGAAATTTTTTTTCTTTTGCCGTAAACTTTATCTCCTGATGATGGTTTTGGTCCAAGCTCTAAAGTTTTTTGTATTTCCGCTGCACCATCTTTTTTTATATTCTCTTTAATTAATGGAGTGTTATGTTTGAAGGGCTTATTTGCACTTTTCATTTGTTGACAGCCTACTAATACAACTGAAAAGAGAAATAATAATATTAGTCTATTAAATTTCCTAATATTCATCTGCCTCCCTAATAACATTGTTAAAATCAATGATCACAAATTTCTTGTCTTCTTTTTCAAATATTGCTTCGTTTAATCTAAGATCTATAAGTTTTATTTTTCCTAAAAATTGTCCAAGGGTAATTGTCATTACTTCACCACCAGAATTTGCTAATGAAATGTAACTATTATCCTTACCTGATATCAGTCCAACAAGTTTAAAATTATACAAACTCATTTCGTCCTCTTCTTCTTCAGATGGCATTTGAGAATTTAAAGCACCACCAGTACCTTCGTTACCCGCAAAAGGATCATTCAAAGGAACTTCCTCATCTTCAGATATTTCTTGCGCAATTTCATTTTGGCCGTGGTTATCTGCAAAACTATTTGATGAAAAAATAAAAAATAATAAAATCAGAAAAAGTTTAAAAAAATTCATTTGGCAAACCTACAATTGTTAGTTCTCCACTTGCAACGACTGCTCCGTTAGGATCGTTTTGTACAACATTTATGAGCTCTTTGTCAAAGTTTAGCATTTTTTTTGACCTAGATACTGCTCTTTTAAATTTAATATAGTTTAAAAAGTTACCCTTAATCTCATAATCTACAGGTATTTTGTAATAAGACACCATGCTTTGATCAAGTAGTTCCTGAGCCTGGGCAGCTACCCCTGATTTTAATACTGGTTGTGGTTTTTGCTTTTGTATTTTTGAAATTACTAATCCATAAGCTCCAGCGTACCTACTTAAACTGTCGTATAAACCCTCCACTTCAGCTTTAGAGTGAAATAGTGTTGAATTTTTTTCAACAATAGGTTCCATTTTTTTTATTCTATTTTTTATTGTTATAATGTCATTTTCAAATTGCTGAATTTCCATTTGCTTATTTATTTGATCATCCAAAGTTGCTTTTTTTTCATTTACCATTGGCCTTAAAATTGCAAAATAAATTATTAGGAAAAGAATGATAGCTCCAATTCCAATTCCAAATTTAATTAAAGTTTTCTTATCAAAAGCTGCAAACTTTTCTTTTAAATCTTCAACAGTTATATTTTTCAAATCCATTAGACTTTCTCCAATATACAATTAATTAAAAAGCCTTTCATTGCATTATTTGTGTTACCAGAGGCTGTTGATAAATCCATGCTTGCAAGAGATGCCTGTGAAATTAATTTTTTATTATTTAAATTACTAATTAATTTTAAAATATCCTGGTCACTCGCAGCAAGCCCTTGAATAAGAATTTGGTTAGTTCCATTAAAATCAATTTTTGTAAATCTTACTCTTTTTGGAACTGCTGATGCAACCTGAGCCAATACTCTAAAACTTATTTTTTTGTTTGACTTAATGGATTTACTTAACTCCAATGATTTATTTAATTTACTGAGTTCTTTACTTATCTTCGCTAACTGATCACTTCTTTCTTGATGAGTTTGAACTATCTGAGAGTAATTGGTAATTTTACTATTTAATGAATTTATTTGCCAGAATGATAAAGCAAAAAGAATAATATAAACTACTGACACTGTCCCTAATATTCCTTTAAATGCAAAATTTGAAAATGCTTTTGCCTTTTTTTGTTTTATCATTGCGTCTCTGTTTGGAAGTAGATTTATATTTTTAACAGCTGTTACAAATTTGAAATATCCAAATACATCAAGCTTTCTAAATGCAAGACCCATCACTGTAGATAGATAAGATCGATTTTCTAATTTAACACTTTCTTCAATTTGAGCAGGAATTTTTATTCCATCGAGTGGATCAAATAAATTAAAACCTGTATTAACTAAATTTTTTCTAAAACTTGCAAGATAAGTTTCAACATTGGCTAAATTAGAAGTAACTTTTAAATTTCTAATTCTTTTTTCATATTTTGTTTCAAAATCCTGTACTGCTTGTTTTACTTGAGTAATGTATCTTCTTACTAACGCCTCCATCTCCTCTTGATTGTTACTTTCAATTAGAGTGGTTCTATCTTGGCCTCTTATAAATATATCAGTAATAATGGGATTGTTTTCGTATAAAATCATTACATAATTTTCATCTAATCCAAATTCTAAAACAGCAGTCAAATTGGAATCTTCAATAGTCCCTGAAATTTGATTTATTTGGTCTACAGCAGATTTTAATGCAAAACATTTTACATCAATAATAACAGCGTTCATTCCTCCTTTCTTAATTATTTCAGTATAACTATTTATGTCTGCTAACTTTGATGCAACAAATAATATATCCATTGTATTGCCAGTTTGATCTCTATTTATCACCTGGTGAAAAATAGAATAATCATCCAGGTTATCAGTAAGCTGAACTAAATTCTCCCATAGTGAATCTGTTTTTACAGCGTTATGAAGCTCTTCATCTGTCATCAATGGGCTTGTAACAACTCTTATAATTGCACTGGTTACTGGTATCGCTATTGCAGCATTAGATGTTGAAATTTTTGACTTTTGAATTGCAATTTTTAACTCTTCGGCAACCTTATCTGGGTGTTCTAAAACTGACGAGTTTTCTGGCAAACCTTCAATTTTATGTGAGTAAAATTTTTCTAAAATCCACTGATTAGATTTATTAGTTGAAATTTGAGCTAATCTAATTTCATTTGTAGATAAATCTACACCAACAATTTCCTCCCCTTTAACGGAACTCTTGCCAATTTTATTTTTTATTAATTTACTAAAAAAATTTTCTTTTTTTGGAGATGATGCTTCTGGCTTAACTGTGGGAGCTGCATCTTTTTTTTTAAATAAATTTGCAAATGGGTTTTTCATTATTTAATAAATCAAATAAGATTACTTATATATAAACCTACAGTTTAAGTAACTATTAAATTAAAAGTTGAGCTGTTTAAGGAAAAATAAATGACTAAATTGGGTCAAATTTGTAAATTTTATGTAAGATTGATAGATTTTATAGTATCAATTATCTATGTTTGATAAATTAGAAGACCTTGCCAAAAATAATAAAAAAATATCAGATTTTCATATCAGAGCAGGATCACCTTTAGCTTACAGACAAACTGGTGAAATTATTATGGTGCAAGAAACGCCAGTTACTCCTCAAGATCTAAAAGATCTATTATCAATGAATTGTAATGAAGGCGAATTAGAAAAATTTGAAACAACGCATGAGCTTGATACTGCTATCACATTAGGTGGTTTAAGGTTTAGGGCAAACTTTTATAAAACGATTAATGGTCCTGCATGTGTTTGTAGGAGAGTTGAGAGTAAAATTCCAGACATGGATCAATTCAGTTTACCACCAGCACTTTATGATGTTATTGACTATCACAAAGGATTAGTTTTGGTAACTGGCCCGACTGGATCTGGTAAGTCAACAACTCTAGCTGCTATAGTAAATGAGATAAATAAACAAAGGACAGCGAATATAATTACAGTTGAAGATCCGGTTGAATTTATTCATAAAGACCAAAAAAGTATTGTTTCACATAGAGAGGTTGGAAAACAAACTCAATCGTTTGCTGCAGCTTTAAAAGCAGCTCTTAGAGAAGACCCTGATGTAATTTTAGTGGGAGAGATGAGAGATCTCGAGACTGTAAGTCTAGCATTAACCGCAGCTGAAACGGGTCACTTAGTATTTGGAACTTTACATACAAGTGGAGCACCAAGCACCATAAATAGAATTATCGACGTATTTCCTCCTGAACAGCAAGCACAAATTAGAGCCCAAATTTCTACTTCACTTAAAATGGTAGTTACACAAAGATTATTTAAAACAAAAGATGGACAAGGTAGATGTGGCGCTTTTGAAATTATGAAGTGCACTCCTCCAGTTCAAAATTTAATTCGTGAGGCAAAGATACATCAAATTCCAAGTGTGATGCAAACAGCGGTTAGAGATGGAATGATTACCATGGAGAAATCTATTCAGGATCTTGTAACATCAGGAAAAATTGACACTAGTGCAGCAAAAGCAGAACATTAAAGGTTTTACTCTCTTAGAATTATTAGTGATAATTGCAATTATAGGAGTAGTTGCAGGAATGGGTTTACCACAATTTGAAAAATGGAGTATAGAAAGACTAGTTAGAACTCAAGCAGAAAAAGTTGCCTCAATCTTAAGTGTAGCAAGTACTCAAGTTGAAAGAGGATCATATCCATATGTTAGAGTAGAGTTTGAAACAGATAAGTTGATCACCGTGAAAGGTATCGACGCTACTACTCTTTCTAATAAACTCAATGCTAACAAAAAACCAACTTGTGTCAGTACAGACATGGATGGCTCTGATACCATAACATCATTATCATTGGATGAAGATGTGTATGTCTATCATTTAGTAAAAAATGCAGCGATTTGTTTTTCAAAAGGTGGTAAGTACTTTAAACAATTTGGAAGCGCAGAGAGTCAATATAATAGTACTTTAGACAAAGTATCATTAACAAATAATTTAATTGTAATTTGCTATAAAAGAGTAACAACATGTAATCCTGTATCGAAAAAATTCTTACCAAGAGCCATCAAAGGTAAGGATGGAGACTATCCTGTATATTTAGTAAAATATTCAAGATTTGGTATAATAAATAAATACAAATATTCTTACGAAAAAAATGACTATATTAACCAATAAATACAGAAACAGAGACTCAGAAAAGGGTATAACTTTGTTGGAGGCTATTGTTGCAACAGCGATAATTGGTATTGGTTTTGTGGCTGTATTTCAAATGGTACAGTACTCAGTAAGATCTATTGATGTTTCTGGTGAAAGAACAAAGGCAAACTATATTGTAGGAACAATTGCTGAGGATATTTTTGCTTATAAAAAACAGGAAAAGGCCTCAAAAACCTTCATGGACGCATTAAAAGACAATCAATGGAAAGTTGAAACTTGTACAGATGGATCTAATTCAAATCCATCTGCAAACATTGCAGAAGATAATATAAGGAATAAATGGAATGCAAAAGTATCAAAAGGCGTTTTGAAATGCGTTGACGGAACAAAAGATAAAAAAGTTTTAACCATGCATCTAATGTGCAAAACGGGTTGCCCAGTAAGTAATTCTACAGCATACGACAAAGTTTATGTGGGAAGAATGGAAATTAATATGAATAGTGGCAATAAGACAAAATATTTATATTTCCAAGTAAAATAATGAAAAAGAAATTTAGTAAAATTTCTGGTCTTACTTTAATAGAAATTTTAATTGCAATTGTAATATCTAGCTTGATGATGGCTGCTATGTTTACATCTTATTCAGTTGTGAATAGTACTTATAGACAAGTAACTGATAGAGCAAAAATTTCACAAGCAGGTCGAGATCTTGTTGGTCAAATTTTAAGAGAAGTAAGAATGGCTGGGTATAAGTATTTCAATGACAATATTGCTGCTCACGATTCTCATATACCAATTAAGATTACTAAACGAAAGGGTTTTGGTGATGCGGGAACAAAAGTTCCAAAAGAATTTGAAGAGGTCGGATGTGATACTTTAGAAATTGTTTACGGAAGTGTTGATTATAAAAGTACTGCTGATGAGGACAAAAGATATACTTATACAAGATATAAAATTAAATATTGGTGTGAGGCATCTGCAAAAATTGATCCATTTACAGATAAAGAAATAAAAGGTTTTAAAGTTTTGAAAGCTAGAGAAAAATGGGATGGTTCCAAATTTAGTGCACTTTCAACAGATGACACTCTTTTTGACAGAGAGGAAGTTTTAGATTTTGTCCAAGATATGGTTTTTGTTCCTTTAGATGAAAATGGAAAAAGAATTGATGCAGATAGCAGTGGTAAGTATACAAATGCACAAGTTGTACCAAGTTCTGGTAAGGAATACGATGTTAGAACAGTTGATATTGGATTAATTGTTAGATCAACTAGACCTTTTTATAGAGATGATAAAAGGTCAGGAGCTATTCGAAAGATTATCTCCTTAACATCTGGGCGAGACATATCAGAAGAGGATAGATATTTAAGAGACATAATTACAGTAACCGCTAACGCAAGAAATGTTGGAATTGAACAATGACAAATAAAAAAGAAAAAGGTTTTGCGTTAGTTCTTTCATTGGTTTTATTAATGGCAATGTCTTTAATGGGTGGAGCTTTAATTGTAATTTCTGCAAGTGACCACCAAAGTAATAATTTAAGTGATGAGTATCAGCAGACTTTTTATGTTGCAGAAACCGCTTTGTTGGAGGGAGAAAAATATATTATTAATCAATACCTGGGACCCTACAAAGCAAACGGTGATAGAGATACCTCTAAAAGACAATTGGTAGGAAATTCAACAAGTTTATTTGCAACAGGAACTCCACCAGTAGCCCCGAGTGCAATCAGATCATGTTTTAATAGTTATGTAGATATTGACAGATCAACTTTTAAAGTTTTAAGGGGTCCAGATCCAGATACTCCAACTAGCACTGCAAATGTTGATGTACACGAAAGTAAAAGTTATTATGATTTTCTTACCTCAGGAATTGTTCAAAGTGGTGATAGTAATCGTGAAAAGAAAAGGATGCAAAAATTCAAATATGAATATTTTATGACCAGAGTTGGATCGGCTCCATTTAAAGGCTCAGGGACAAGTATCAAAAAAGATGCAACAGATGCAAGTTCAGATGGGATGGCTTATAGAGTTTATGGTTGTGGTAACTTCGATAGTGGTAAGATAATAGTTGCTTTAGAAAGTACGATTGTTCTACCTAAATAATTAGTATTTTGCGAAATATGTTAAATTGGGTCAAAATGGTGACCTCCAGACTATAATGACGCTTTTTAATTTAATATGATTGATTTAAAATAATTATAATGAATAAATTACTCTTAAAGTTCATTTTACCAATACTGTTAATCTTATTAAATTTTTCTTACGTAGAAGCCAAGTGTAAATTTATTATGGATCTTGGTGAAGAATATAAAAAATCTGACGAAAAAGAATTTGGTGAATTTCCAGAAAATGAAACAGGATATGCTGAAGTTGATATTTTTGCACCAGATATATGTTCAAGTGATAACTTTAACGATCAATTCATAATTAAGCATATTTTTTTAGAAAAAAAATTGATGGCAATCAGATTTTATGTCGATAACACAATAGATAATTCAGCAACTGATAGTTTAAAATTAATGAATTATGCAAAAAGAATTTATGGTGATTTTGATACTGGTAGCAATCCCCAAAATTTTAATAATTTTATTATATGGGAAAGAGCAAATAAATATATTGTATACCAAAGAGCTCTTAACAAAGATGTTTGGGAAGAGGAAATCTATATTTCAAATGATAAGTACTGGGATCAGCTTAGTCGACATAAAAGTTTGATGGAGATGGGCGAAGACCCAGATGAAAGTTAGATGAAAAAAATTTCAATATTATTAGTCTCTATTTTTTTAATTTTTCCTTTTGTAATTTCTAATTCTTATTCAAAAGCTTTACCACCTGGTTCAGGAGTAGCAGATGTTCCTGCTAATGTTTTAATTTTATTAGACAAGTCTGGTAGTATGAGTGTTTCATCTTATAGCGGTGCAAATATAGGAAGACCTCAGTCAATTGCGTTGATCGAAAATACTGGAAACTATATTTCAAATAATAATAATCAATTAGTGGGAGTTGATCACGGAAGTAACGCTAGAACTGCCATCGTTCAAAAAAGAGTAACTTATAGTGTAAGAAATAATAATTGTTCTACAAATTATGGAAATACCAGTATCCTTCATCATGACGGTCATATATATTTTTCAGGAAAACGAACTTATAGAAGTAATGGTACTCTTTGTAGAGTAAATACTTCATCAGGTGTACTTACTCAAATTAAAGGTGGTTTTCATAGAAACTCTAGATTAACAATAAAAAAACACAACGATGTGATAATTGTTATTGACAAGTATTCAAGAGAAATTTTTTTATACGACTCTGCTACTGGTGCTAAAAAAGAATGTTCAACTAGCGGTGAACTACGAAATGATATTCATAACTCTGGATATGGTAACGGTGTAAGATTTACGGTTGATGCATCTGGTAATTTAGTTTTTGCAAGATCTTATTATGTAAAGAAATTCTCTAGAAGTGGAATGAATTGTCCAAATAATAGCAAATTTTTTCAAAGTGCATATTTCTATGATATAAGAACTTCGACTGCAATAGCAAGCCATCCTACAAACGAAAATATAATTTATTTCACTTCATACTCAAACCACGCACTTCATAAAGTTACTTTAAACTCAAGTAGTGGTACTAATGTTAGTTTTACACAGGAAAGAGTGGGTAGATATGGACGACTTGGTGGCAATTATAATCCAACTTCAAAATCAGCTATCCGCTTCAACTTCCCAAGAGATATTACAATTGATCCTTCTTTAAACAGAATATTTGTTGCAGAAACTAATAATTTCTCAATACAAACATTTGACCTTAATTTGAATTATCATGGGCGTTCAGGGTATAGAGCAGCACAATCAAGAATGTCAGGTGCTCATCAAGCCATTCAATCTTTAGTAACAGACAGTAGTTTAGTCTCTTCAGTTAATTTTGGATTTGGATACTGGTCTCATGATGCAAGTAACACAATATGGTACAGTTACTATAAACGTAATAATAATTATAAAAGATGCAGATCTTATATTGGAAACCCAAGTTGGTTGACAGCAAGTCACTGGTTAGCAAGATATAATTATTGGTGCTGGAAACCTTCTACGGGTGGCTTAGGTTATACAAAATGGGATACAGCGAAAGATCAAGCAGATCCTTGTGACGGTCAAAATTGTTTAAAAGTTAAAGTGGATAGAAACGGTGCTAATAAAATTAACAATTATATTAAAAGTGTCAGACCAGGTGGTGGTACTGATGCAAATACCTGGGCAACAATTGCAGAACAATACTACAATCATAAATCAGAAAGCCCCATAGATAAAAACAGCCCGTGTCAAGGATCTTATGTAATCGTAATTGGTGATGGAGACTGGTACAATCAAGCAGCTGCAATAACAAAAACAAAAAATCTTCTAAAAAAGAAAATCAAAACTTTTACTGTAGCTTATGGAGGTGGAATTAGCCCAGGTGGAATAAGAGCATTTAATGCAATTGCAAAAGCAGGTGGAACAGACAGAGTAATAAAAGCAGACACAACAGATCAATTAAAAGCACAATTGGGTGCTGCAATTAGATCTGTAATTGCTGACAAATTAGCCTTTACTGCTCCAGCAATTACCGCAACAATTGAAGAAGGTGGATCATTATTCCAAGCACAATTTAAATATAAGCAAAATGAGGAATGGCAAGGTTCACTAACAAGAACTGCAATATCTAAAGAAGGTGTTGTTGATGAAAAAGATCCATCTAACTGGAATGCTTCAGATGTGATACCATCTCCTGGTTCAAGAAAAATATGGGGTGAAATTCCAGGTACTGATTACAAAACTGATTATAACAATTATACTGAAGCTAATTCATTATTAATTCAATCTCAACTTGGATTATTTGGTAATGAAGTTGGTGATTATCATAGGGATACACCAAGAGTTGCAGGTGTAACAGGTAATACACGTTGTAGCGCAAAAGGAGATAGTGTTGCAACTATTGCAGATGGAAATGATGATGATGTTAAAGGTTTAATAAGTTTTTCTAGAGGACAAGATTATTTTGATTACGACGGAGATTGTTTATTAAACGAAATAAGAACAGGACCACCAACTGTCGATAAAAATGGAAAAATAATTACAAAAGGAAGAAAACGTTATTTAGGAGATATATTTCATTCTGAAATGGTAATCGTAGGAGCACCTTCTGCTGAAACATCGTTTTCATCGAGTAACCAAGAAGCTTATTGGAGATCTATTAATAATTATGATGCTTGGGCCAAATCTTTAAGAACAAGAGAAGAGAGAATTTATGTTGGAGGTAATGATGGCATGTTACATTCAATTGATAGTAAAACAGGTATTGAAAAATGGGCATTCATACCTCCATTTATAATGCCAAAAATACCCCTTATGGTGAACGAAAATTTGAACAATGAACTTGCAAAACAAAAAGGGGGAACTAATGCAATTTATGGAGTGGACGGATCTCCAGTAGTACACGACATGTTTTTTAAAAGTCCTCTTGGATCTGGAAAACAATGGCACACTATATTAATGGTGCCTTATGGCAGAGGTGGAAATGGTTTTTCTGTTCTTGATATAACAAAACCTGATAAACCGCTTCATTTATACAGTGTTTATAATGACCATATTAAAAATACAGTTCATGTAATGAACCATTTAGGCACTCATTCAGAATACGAGTACATTGATGATACTTATTCAATAATTGATATGGAAGAAAGTATTACAGTTCAAGATAATTATAATAATAACAACAGTATTGATGATGAGTGTAAGGCAGATACAACCACATCATGTTATGAAAGTAAAACGTGGACTTTTCCAGTTGTAGGTGTTCAAAAATCTGATTTAATTATTTCGATAAATAATAAAATTGAAAAAAACTTTACTGTTAATATCGCATCTTCAGGTAAAACTGAAATAACTTTACCAGACCAATTATTTTTTCAAGCAAATGGTGATAAAGCTCAATCTCAAGATACTCTTATTATTAAATTGACAAGAGCTGCAACTCAAAGCTTAAGTCAAAATCTTCCAGCAGAGTATAATTATAGAGAATTGGGAGAAACTTGGTCAGCTCCTAGAATATTTAGATTACCCAATACAGGTGCAGGAGACACAAATATTCTTGATGATATTTATGTCGCCGTTATGGGAGGTGGGTATGGTGGTAGAAATGATGGAGTAGGATCAGCTTTATTTGTTATTAATCTAGAAGATACAATAACTCCAGGCAAAGTAGAGAAGGTAATTGAAGTGTTAGATGATAAAAATATTGATATTGTAAATTCGATACCTGGAAGTCCTGTTGTCATTACTTCAGATACTGCAAGAGGAATAAAGTTTACAGGAGCACTTGTCTACACAAATGATTTTGAAGGAAAGATTACCAAATTTAATTTGACTAATATGAAAGTGGATGCAGCAGGGAGTGCCATTAAACTTTATGATCAATCAACTATTCTGTCGATAGAGGCTAGCAAAGAAAATGGACGGTACCAATATCACTCTATGGATGCAGGAATTGGAAAAACATCTAAAAATTTGTGGCTTTTTTCGGGTACTGGCGATTATGAAAGATTAACGTTTAAAGATACAAAACTTGATAATATTATGTTTGGGTTTAGAGATAAGTTTTATCCAAAATTTCATTCACCTCAAAGATCCACAACTATACTTCATGGACTTGAAAAATGCATGGATACTACAGATGATACCACCGGTGTTAAATGTCCACTTACAACTAAAGCGGTAAGCAGGAAAGCAAGAGCAACGAAAGACCATGGCTGGTTTATAAAATTACCTTCTAGTCAAAAAATAACTGCTGAGCCAACATTGTCAAACGGATTGGTATACTTCCCTATTTTTGAACCATCTGTATCGAAAAATAGATGTAGTTTGGGTCTTGCACTGATATGTGCAGTTGATGATGAGTGTGGAACTAACGTTTCAAAACAATTAAATGAAAATAAATCTCTTAAAAGCCAAACAGTTGATGGAGAGGTCTTCACTGGAAAAACCTGTAAAGCAGTAGGTAAAGGTGTGCTTTCAAGACTCGTGGTATTTGCAAATAAATTGTTTGCAAATATAGCTGGTAAATCTGAACAAGAAAAAACGGATCTTGTAGTTATAGATACAGGAGAATCTGATATAGATAGCTTTAGAAATTCTTGGAGAGATGTAAACTTTTAATCATTATTAAATAACTTTTTTAGCTTATTTTTTACTTTATCTTTATTAGCATCTATCTCCTTTTTTATTTTTTCTTTAATTTTTTGTTCATCAATATTCTTTATTTTATCTAAAGAATTGCTAACATCGCTGGATAACGCTTTATTTTTGACTGATTTTAAAGCCTTATCAAAGAGGTCTTTTAAAACAGTCTTGTAATTTTTACTGTCTTCAGTGTTTCCTACATTATTAAAGCTCATATCTTTAAGACTTATTTGCTGGTTAAAATTTAAATTCTCAGAGTTTGCTGAAATTTTAAAATTTTTTAAGTCTAATTTTTTAACAATAAATTCCTTCGAGCTTGAAGCCTTTTTGTCACTCTTGTTCAGGTTTTCTTTTATTGATTTTACATTATCTTCAACTTTTAAGTTTTTATTTAGATTGAAATAATAATTTAAATCAATTCCATCTAAAATAATTTCATCAATTTCAATTCTATTACTAAAAATTGATGTTGTGCTTAATTTTGCAGATGCATTTTTTATTTCTAATAGAATACCAGGAAGGTCTTTGTTACTTATTTTTAAATTTTTAATTTCAGCTTTACCGCTTAGATACCCAATGCTTAGGTCATCAATTTTAGTCTCTCTTTTTAAAGAATTAGATAAATTACTTTCTAAAGAACTTTTTATTATACTATCGCCTATAAATTCAACTAGAACATAAATTATTAAAAAAATAATAATTAATACTGAAATAAGTTTTTTCATTTAAATTATTTTGCTGAAATGAAAGTTCTAAATATCTTTATCAATTCAATTTTTTTATTTTGATATCTAAAGCTTTCATAAAGGTTAAAAAATGATTCATATTTTTCCTGATAATCTTGTTTAAGTTTATTATATATTTCTTGATGTGTGTCTGAATTCAAAATTTTTTTTTGTTTTTTACTTATCAAAATAATATAATTTAACATCCATTTTAAAATATTTGCTTTGTTGATTTTGAAATATAATCTTAATACCATATAAATTATGAAAGGTGCAAAAATCAAATAAAAAATATTTGAAAATCTTAAATTCGTAATTTCTTTTATAAATGATTTTCTTTTATTGTTGTCATAGGATAATAAATGTTTGGTCCACACAAAGTCTGCATAGTTGAAAAAATATTTTAAGTTTTGAAAAGCTTTTAGTGTAAATAGTGAAGTTGTGTTCTCCTCTGTATTATTAAATAAATTATTATAGCTATTTCTTATATTTGAACCTGGTATAACTGAGGTTGGGTCTATTTGAGTCCACCCTTTCCCATTTATCCAAACTTCTACCCATGCATGAGCATCTTGTTGCCTAAAAACATAAAAATCGCCAACTGTATTTAATTCACCACCATAATACCCAGATACAATTCTACTAGGTATGTTAGCTAATCTTGAAAGCAAAACTAATGTTCCAGCAAAATATTCACAGTATCCCTCTTTGCCTCTTAAGAAAAAATCTGCATAACTATTTTGTGAATTATTTACAGGACTTAAATTGTAATAATAAGAACCATCTGAAAAAGTATTTAAAATATGATTTAGATATTCTATATTAGATTTAGATTGTTTATTATTTTTCACCCAATCTATTAATTCTTTTGAAACCGATTTTGGCAATAAAGTATAATATTCTAAAAGTTCTTCACCAATTCTATAATCAGCATCATACTTTTGAAATTCTATTTGTATCTTTCGATCAATTGGATCTAAACTTTTATATGTTTGATTAAAAGGATCCTCCCCAATCCTAACATTTTGTTTTGCTAATCTTGAATTGTTTAAGGCTGGTATCCATTTTTTTTTATGAGGATTTAGTATTACCTGATATTTTATATCTATGGCCTTTGCATTGGTTATTTTATATGAGTTTTTGTAATTATTATAAAGATACAGGGGTGATGATGTTCGCCAAGATTTATCCTCTTCCATATAATCAAATATTTTTACCCTAAAATAAAGATCCTGCTTTTTAAAATTTTTGTTCACTAATGTGAAAACTTTTTCATCTGAATTTGCAAAATTTTCAAAAGATCCAAGATTAATAGAGTCAGGAATTCCAAGTGAACTTTTAGATGGATCAAACAATCTAAAATTTATTTCGGCTCTTGGAAAAATTAAATAAAAAATAATAATAAATGGAAAAATACTTAGACCAAAGCCTAAATATTTTAATATATTTTTAAAATTAAAATCCATTACTTCTTTTTGTTGAATTAAATACATATTGATCACTAATAAAACGATAATTGATAATGAAATTAATGAACTCAAAATGTCTTGGCCGCTGATCAAACTTACTACACTAAGCACCATGCAAATTAAATTATAAGATAAAAGATTATTTTTATTATTTAATTCTGCATATTTAACAATTAATAAAACTCCTATACAATTTATGAAAAATTCCTCAGAAAATATATATTGGTTAAATATAAATTGGATATAAAGTAATCCAATTGCATAAATTGATAGTAAAAAACTTTTAAACTTAAAATCTATCCTATTAATTAAAATACTTATAATCGATGTTATTCCCCAAAATATCTTATTAACAAGTGATACATTTTCTGAAATAGACAATAAACAAATTCCTAATAATATGAGAGATAAAAATTTAGTATCGTTAAAATTAATTTTTGACATTCGCTAGGTATTTTAAAATTTGGTAAAATGAATTTTGTGTATGATTGAGGTAAAATGTATTATGTCTATGTTTAATTATAAGTTCTAGTTTATTTTTATAATAATAATCGATAATATACGAAACATAGCCTAGTAGATCTTCAAAAGGTATTTCTTTGTAATTATCAAAATTTAAAATTAAGTTATTCTCTTTTTTTGGTTCCTCAAATTTCTTAATATATTTTTTATTTTTAATGATTGATTTCTTCCAAGCAATTTTTGAATAGCTGTCACCCTTTTTATAATCTTCTATACCCTCAAATTCATCGTAAGCTTGACCTTTTAAATTAATGTTAAACTCATTAAGTAAATTAATATTTGGTTGAATTTTTTTTGGAAATACAATTATTTTAGATTTAATGTGAAAGTATCTTTTTGTTCTAATTATCCCAAAAGGATAAGTTGATGTTAGAACTATATTTGGAATTGAAATTGTTCCTCTTTGAAAATATTGATCACTTAGCCGAATTGGATTAAGTTTTTTTGTGAAATTTAAACCTTTCAAATTTAGTTTTTTATAATTTAAATCAATGTTTAATTTCTTTTCATTAATATGATTTATTATTTGAATATCTAATCTTTCATCTTTAGTTGATTCGATATAATAATAATCCAATACACTCATCGATAAATGATTTAAGTTTTGATTTGAGACAAAGATTGAAATAAAAAAAATAAAAAAAATAATTATGGATATGAGTAAACCAAAATTATTCTCATAAAAAACAGAAATTAAAAAACAGAAAAATATAAAAAAGCCAAGACCAACCCCGTTCCAGTTTGGATAAATTATAATTTTACTTCTATTTTTATCTTTAAGTGACCGAATAATAGAGCTTTTAGCTATCCCCTGAATAGTCCTTGCTATCATTTTTGAATACTAATCTTTGATAAAATTTCCTCATTTATGTAGTTTAATTTATCTTCTTGGTTCAGAAATTTTATTCTATGTCTAAATATATATGGAATAATGTCTTTAATTTCTTGGTGTGTTACATAATCCTTACCATGAACAACAGCCCAACCTTTTGCAAGATCAATTATCTGTTTCAAACATCTTGCGGACACATGAATATTCTGGTCTAAAGTTTTAATAGTTTCCTCTATTTCAATTACATATTTATAAATTTCGTCACTAACTTTAACCTTTTTTTTTTTAATTTGTAAATCTTCCCAATTTATTGGTTCTGATTTAATAGATAGTAAATCATATCCATTTTTAAGCATGTTAATTTTTTCAATTTCATTTAAATCAGACAATGAATATGAAATCATAAATCTATCTAATTGTGAATCTGGTAGACTGCTAGTACCAGAGGAGTCCATTGGATTTTGAGTAGCAATAACAAAAAAAGGTTCAGGTAATCTATAAGTCTCACCGTCTATAGATACGCTTTTTTCCTCCATTGCCTCCAGGAAAGCACTTTGAGATTTCGGACTTCCTCTATTTAGTTCATCTGCTAAAACTATATTTGTAAAAATTGGACCCTTTTGAAATTCTAATTTCTCATTTTTATAAATATTAAAACCTAAAATATCACTTGGTAGTAAATCAGATGTAAACTGTACTCTTTTAAAACTTAATCCTAAATTCAGTGTAATTGATTTTGCAAATGTAGTTTTACCAGAACCTGGATTATCTTCAATAAGTATGCTTCCTTCAGATATAATTGCTGCAAGTGTGAGTTTAATTCTATCCTCATTACCTACAATTGATTTTGAAATATTTTTAATAATATTATTAAACATTTTGACTAAATTACGAAAAATTTTAGTTTATCTTCAAACAACAAATAAATTAAATTTCCAATTATTATATACGGTCCAAAGGGAATTTGTGTAGACATTTTTTTTGTTTTTCGAATTAAATCAGGTATAACTACTAGTAATGCAATTACTGAGGATAAAAATATTACAAATGGGATGGAATCTAATCCAAACCAAAATCCAACTACTGCTAGTAGTTTAGCATCGCCTAGACCCATGCCTTCTTTATTTTTAAATTTTTTATAAAAGAAAATAATTCCCCAAATGATTCCATAACCAAAGCATCCGCCAATTAAAGAATTAATATAATTAGGAAAAATTTCATTTAAATTAGGATCGAACGATTTTAAAAATCCTATTATCATTAAAGGAAAAGTAATTACATCGGGAATTATAAAATGTTTTAAATCTATAAAAAAAATTATGATTAAACCTAAGGTTAGAATAAATAAAAGTACTGTTGTCAAAGTTAATCCATAATAAAAATATTCTATAAAAAAAAATAGGGCAGTTAATAATTCAACAATTAAATATTGAATGGATATTTTTTTTTTACATTTTCTACATTTGCCACCTAAAAAAATATATGAAATGAGTGGTATGTTGTCATACCAACTTATTTTTTTTTTGCATTTTGGGCAACTAGAGCGACCTGAGATCACTCCTTTATCTTTTGGTAATCTAACTATGCAAACATTGGCAAAACTACCCCAAAGCAACCCTAATAATAATACGAAAATAAAATCCACTTATGAATTTAAAATTAAAATTTGATGTTTGAAGTTACATTAACAATGCCATCAATCAAGAACTGAACTATTAAAACAGCATCGTGAAGATGTATGTAAAGATTAGGACTATTTATAATTAACTCCATAGTTGTAAAATTTATCAAAATGAGCTTAAAATGCCAACTAAATAAATGTTTCTATTTAAACCAAAAAAAGTAATGGAGCCTAAAGCTCAGGTTGAGTCTAAGGCAGATATTGATCTTGAGATAATCACGAAGATGAATCAAGAATTCGCATCTTCATTAGATTTAGATGACACTTTGAATACTGCTTTAAAAGTTATTATTGAGAGAATTAACGCCCAAGCTGCAAATATTTTCTTGATTAATGAAAAAATAAATAAGTTTGAGTGCATAGCTTCTTTAAATCAAGATTATTTAGATGAATATCAATTGGATTTAAAAGATGGTGTGATGGGTAAAGCTATCAATCAAAAAAAATGTATTCGAGTTGGAGATGTAAGAAAAGATGTTAGGGAAATTGCAGAATTTTATTTCGATCTTGATAATAAAACAAATTTTACAACTTTTTCAGTTTTATGTTCTCCTTTAATTGCTGCAAATAATTGTATTGGTGTAATTCACTGTCTCAATAAAAAAACTACTAATAAGCTCTTTCAGGAAGAAGATAGGCAGTTACTAGAAACATTATCAGCTCCAGCTGCATTTGCAATCAGAAATGCAAAGATGGCAAAAGAAATGATTGAAAAAAATAAAATTCAAAAAGAAGTAGAAATTGTTGGTGATATTCAAAAATCACTTTTATCCAAAAATAAAAATAGCAAATTTCCAATTTCAGGTATCAATATACCAGCAAAAGTAGTTTCTGGAGATTTCTATAATTTTTCTGATTTAGGTGAAGGAAAATATGGTTTTGGGGTTGCAGATGTTTCAGGTAAAGGAATAAAATCATCATTACTTATGTCCAAAGCATCAAGTTTATACAGTTGTTTAAGTAAGACAAATTTTTCTGCTGCTGAATTACTCACTCAATTAAATAATGAAATCTGTGAAACAATTTCCAGAGGTATGTTTGTGACTATGCTTATTGGTATATATGATAGTAATAAAAATGAATTACTCTTGTCAAGTGCTGGGCACGAACCTCCAATAATTTTTGATCAAGATGAAAAATTTACTAATTATACCGAGTCGGGTCCTCCATTGGGGATTATGCCAAATACAAAATACACCGAACATTCAATTCCATTTAAAAAAAGTTCTATGTATATTTTTACAGATGGTATTACAGAAATAAAAAACAATAAAGGTGAAATGCTTGGTTCAGAAGGATTTCAAAATTATATAAAAAAATATAAGGAAAAACCAAATAATGAGAGACTTGAAGTTATTATAGATGAAATTTTAAACAGTGGGCATACGCAAAAAGATGATTTAACAATTGTTGTTATTGATAGTAAAAATTAAATAATAGTGTAATTAAAAAAGTCTTTTATTATTCCCCTTATGTAAGGTTGGTTGCTTACAAAAAACTTGGTTAATTTTTTAAATCCATTTGAACCTTTTTTTGCACTACAAGTTGTATATAATTTATCACTATTTAAAATAATGTAGTTTAGCTTCATTAATTCATTCAATTTTCTAATCACACTTGCTCTTGGTATTCCTGTTAATTCTGCAATTGTTGTTGGATTTAAACCTTTAGAATTTTCAAGCGTATACCTAGTGATAGTATTTGTATACATATCATGCATTAGATTTGTGTTTTCAGCCTCAATTTTTTGATCCGAATTCTTCATGTTGTAAGCTTGATTGAGCAAACATATGCAAAAAACCATTACATTTTCATAGTTTAAAAATATATCTTTAAACCTAAGAATTAATTCTATTTGAAAATTTAAGAAATCGTTCCAATAGTGTGTATAATTTTTTTTAATTTCTTTTTCAAAATATTCACTATTTTGTGATTTAAAATTACTGTTTATTTTAAGATATTTAGATGAAGTTGATAAAAGGTTTGAAAAATTTTGTATACTAACTATTGGCTTTTGATATGTAAAAGCATTACTTTGAATAGTAATTTTTTTTTTATCTCTGACAATAATTCCATCTCTTGTAAGTTCATTCAATTTTCTCCTTGCGGTTTCTTTTGATAGTTTTAGCTCTCTGACAATTTCACTTATACTTATTTTCTCTATCTCAAGGGATTTGTTTGAATAAAATTCATCAAAACTTATATTAAAAAAATGCTTATTATAAAATGAAAGTGTTTTATTTACCAAATGTGCTAAGATTACATATTTATCTATATCCTTAAAAGCATTGTAAGCATTATGAAACCAACCAAATTGTAATTGATAGTATTTTAACATCATATCCTCATAATTTTTATCACAAGCCTCATTAACACTTTCAATTGAAATAATATTAGAAATATTTGGTTTTAAATTATTCATAAGTTGTTTTTTTTTGAATTTTTATGTATGTGAAATAAATAAACACAAATAAGTATTGTAAAAGTGCGTATGCAGCCACAGGGAAAAGAAATTTAGTATTATCAAATATTAGGGCCCCTATAACTATCCCAATACCACCATTTTGCATTACAGTTTCAACTACGACTGTTATTTTATCTTTGTGATTTAATTTAAACAATTTTGTCAAAAAAATACTCATATAAAATGCAAAAAAAAATAACAATACTGTTTTAATTCCAGCATATTTTATATACTCTGGAATTAAGTATAGATCTTGATAAACTGCTATCCCGATAATCGATAAAAATACAATAGCTGAAATTTTGTCAAAAATCGGATCAATTTTTTTTGAAAAATTATAAAATATAGTATTAAAAATAATTCCAAGAAACACGGGAATAGTTACAATTGCAAATAACTTTAAAGAAGCGCCTATAAGACTTGTATTGAAAATTATAATACTTGTATCCTGGATCACTACCAGAAAGTAAATTTTAATTATAATTGGTATAGTTAAAAATGCAATTAAGGATGTTACTGCTGTTAGAGATATAGACAATGCTACATTGCCACCCATTTTTTTGGTTAAAAAATTGGAAGTTACAGCACTAGGTAAACAAGTTATTAAAACTATTCCTACTTTAGCTTCAACTGGAAAAGGTATTGTCAATGCTATGATGAAACCAATTAAGGGCATACCAATAAGTTGTGTAACCAAACCCAAATAAAAGCTTAATGGATTTGAGGCGATTGCTTTGAATGCAGATGTCTTGATTGAAAGTGCTAGTGAAAACATAATAAAAAACATGCCTGCTGGTCCTGCTAATTTTACGAATTCCATAGAAACTCAAAAACTTATAATGAAGATGATTTATAAAAGCTAGTAATTTGAAATTTGGTCCTGGCTATAAATTTTACAGCTCATTACAATACTTAGGCCTAGCATTATTGATAACATAGAAGAACCACCATAAGACATGATTGGTAGAGGGGCCCCAACAATTGGCAGCAATCCTAAAACCATTGATATATTTACGAAAATATATAGAAAAATTGCAGAGGCAAACCCAAAACAGAAAAGCTTTGAAAAGAAGCTTTTTGCATAAAAACCAATACTTATAATTCTATAAATTAATAATATGTATAATAATAGAAGCATCATAGATCCGATAAAGCCAAACTCCTCTGAAAAAAGTGTAAATATAAAGTCTGTATGTTTTTCTGGCAAAAATTCCAAATAACTTTGCGTCCCTTTTAAAAAACCTTTACCAAAAAAGCCGCCTGAACCTATAGCAATTTTTGACTGTATAATTTGGTATCCTGCACCAAGGGGATCTCTGTCTGGATTGAAAAAAGTCAAAATTCTAGATTTTTGATAAGGTTTCAACAGAGAAACTGCGAAGGGTAGAGAAACAATTAATAATAACGCGGAGTAGACAAAATATTTAATATTTAATCCTGCTAACCAAATTATTATTACTCCAGTTCCAGCTATTAAAATAGATGTTCCAAGATCAGGTTGTTGTAATACCAAATAACAAGGGATGAGTAGTAAAATTAATGGTACTAAAATAAATTTGTAATTTTGAATTTCAGCAGTTTGAATTCGATGATAATATCTTGCAAAACAAACTATTATGGCAATTTTCATTATTTCAGAAGGTTGAAGATTTAAAAAATAAAGATCCAACCATCGTCTTGAACCGGATGCCATAAGACCAAAAAATAAAGTTATAAATAAAAGAGATACACATACTGCATAAAAAAAATATGCATTTTTATACCAAAATGTAATTCTAACAAATGATAAAACTAAAAACATTCCAAAAAATACCAACAGTCTAAGCAAATGATTTTTTGTGTAAAAAGAAAACTCCCCTCTTTCAGTCGAATAAATTGCAAAAACACTTATCGCACCAATTAGTATAATTATTAATATTAAAAAATAATCCACAGATTTTAACTTTTCAAATAATGAATAATTTCGTGTATTTAATCTTTCAGTTAACATTATGCTAAACTTGTACTTCCATTTTCAATTTGTTCTCTTAAAGAATGACGATCAATAATCTTTTTAATTAATTTACTTGCAAGTGGAGCTGCTCCACTACTACCAGATCCTCCATGCTCTACTAAAACACTAATTGAATATCTTGGATTTTTATATGGAGCGAACGCTATAAATAATGCATGATCTCGATTTTTATACTCTATTTGGGATTGATCTAAATCAAGCTTTCTTTCTTCTTCAGTAATTCTTTTAACCTGCGATGTTCCAGTTTTTCCAGCATATTGATATTTTAAATCATCGTATCTTGATTTATAAGAAGTTCCATATTGCTCATTAGTTGATCCAAACATCGCATCTTTTATAAATTTTATATTTTCAGGATTTCTATATAATCGCTCATACAATTTATAATCTCTATCAACTAAAAATTTTTCATCATTTGAAAAATCTGCAGTTTCGTTTACGAATTGTTTCGCAATTTTAAATCTCGCACTTTCATAATTAATGCTTTCATCTTGAATAATATGGGGTTTTATTTTGTATCCTCCATTTGCAATTTGAGCTGTCATTAAGCATAATTGTAACGGTGTCGTTTGAATATACCCCTGACCTATTCCATTTATAACTGTTTCACCCAAATACCATGATTTGCCAATTGCATTTTTCTTCCATAATGTATTTGGAACTACCCCTTTTTTTTCATCAATATAGAGGTCTTTTAAAATATTTGACCCAAGACCATAACGCTTTGCAATGATTGCAAGTCTATCAACCCCCAACAATCTAGCCATTTCATAAAAATAAATATCACAGGATTGCTTAATTGCATTTCTTAGTCTCATGTAACCGTGTCCCTGTTTTTTCCAGCAGTGATATTTAACACCATATAATTCGTAAGGATGCTTATGGCCTTTACATAAAATGGGTCTCTCCGGATCGATGGTTCCAAATTCTAATGCTGCAAGAGCAACTAAAGGTTTAAAAGTCGAGCCAGGGGAATATAATCCGGCAATTGATTTGTTAACCAACGGTTTTAAAGGATCATCTCTAATCTCTCCCCAATCTTTGTGACCAATACCATGTGTAAATTTGTTTGGATCATAAGTAGGAGAAGATGCCATTGCAATTATTTCTCCTGTATATATATCCATAGCAGAAATTGATCCCGCTTTTCCTTTTAAAAGTTCTTGAGCTAATTGTTGTACTTCAAGATCAATAGTAAGCTTAATTTTCTCACCTTGTGTTTCTTTTATATAGTCAATCTGACTGATTCTTTTTCCTGAGGAATTAACCTCATATCTTTTAATTCCATATCTTCCAATTAGTTGTGTTTCTTTTGCATATTCAATACCAGATTTTCCAACTTTTAATCCTGGAACTAAATTTTCTTTTATTACATCTTTTCTCTCAATATCTTTTTGACTTGCTGCTCCAACATATCCTACTACATGGACCAATGAATCTTTGTACGGATAAAATCTTGAGGAAGAAACAACTGGTTTTACTCCCTCTAACTCATGAAGATATAAATTCAGTTTAGAAAATTGTATCCAATTTAAATTGTCGGATGCTACTAGAGTATCCCAAGGTTTAAGCCTTTCCTTTTCTCTGTAAATTTTTTTCAATTCATTGTTTGATAATTCTAAAATATTTTTGAGTTTAAAAATAACATTATTAAAATTTTTGATCTGGTCTAAATCTAAATGGACTTGAAATACTCTATCATTATCTGCAAGAATATTGTTAAAATGATCTACTATAAATCCTCTTTGTGGAGGAGTTTTCCACTCTCTAATTCTATTTTTATCTGAAAGAAGTTCATATTTTTCTCTATCGGAAATTTGTAGACTGTACAATCTTGATGTAATGCCTCCTATTAACAATAATTTTGCTGCAGCTAACATAAAAACTCTTCTGGTAATCAATCTGCTTTTTTCAATGCTACTTGCTCTATTTTGCATTTTCTTGCCTTAGGTCTATTAAATAAATTTGATTAAAAATCTTTGAGAATAAAGGATACACCAAAAAAGTTAATATAGAAGAAAACATTAAAGTACCATATTGAATTGGCATATCAAAAACAATTGTCAAAATAGTATAGTGTAATGAACTTATTATTAAAATTGCTACAATAAAAAATCCCCAATCATATAATAAGTTAGGAAGGAGAGTTCTGGCTCTTATGAACAATGCAAAAGTGCAAAGTAACATATAATTTATTGAGGAGATACCAATTGGAAAATTTTGCACAACATCATTTATAATACCTGCACAAAACACTAGGCCATATCCTAGTCTCTCGGGTTTTTTCAAAATCCAAAAGAAAATCAAAATATAAATAAAGTTAAACGAAAAACTTGTATTAAATAAAAAAAAGGACAAATCAAAACCAGTAAAAGCTATAAAAAATAACAGCAGAATAGGGAAACTGTGAATTAGGTTTTTATAGGCTTTTTTTGGAAAAGATAATGCCATGATTAGTTGTTAACTCGTATAAATTTCAATTGATTATAATTCACAAAAAAATCAACATATCTTTTATCATTATCAATTTTGACTTTTCCTACTGGTATTGCTGGAGAAATTATTCCATCAACGCCTGAAGTATAAACTATTGAACCCTCTTTAATTTCATTCATCTTTGGCAAAAACTCCAAATCAGCGAAAGAATTATTTCCATTGCCAGATAAAATTGCATTAATTCCACCAGGTTCTATTACCACAGGTATCTTACTGTTCAAATCTGATGCAAGTAGAATTCTAGATGTTAACAAATTTACATTTATTATTTTTCCTACATAATAAGATTGATCTTTCACAGCAACACCTAATTTAATTCCATGCTTGTAACCTTTGTTAATTATCATAGATTTTAAAAAAGGGCTTTGCTGATCAAGTAGAACTTTTGCCAACAAATAATCCTCAGAATATATATTTCTTTCATCAATAAGTTTTTTTAGTCTAATATTTTCAGATTTATAAAACTCTATTTCATTTTTTATTTTTTCAACTTCAAAATTTTTTACTCTTAAAATTTTAAATTCCTCATACATATTTAGATGATCTTGAAGTAAATAGTATTGATCTTTCACGTACACAAACGGCGCTGAAACTAAAAATGATCCTTTAAATATTAAATCTTTAGTAATAGATCTAAATTTATTTATAGGACCTGATTTAAAATACTCTAAAGATAAAACTAAAATTGATATTATTAAAAGTGTAAATAAAGAAAAGTTTTGACGTGTACCTTTTTTTAAAAAGGCTGATCGAATAGCAATTATAAAATCATCTCTACCCGAATCTGCTGCCATAGTATTTTAATACTCAGATAATACAGTAGAAAATATTTCTTCTTGATCTAGTGCTTTTCCTGTTCCAATTGCAACACATGATAATGGATCATCTGCTATATTAACTGGTAATCCTGTTTCTTTAGAAAATCTTTTATCAATATTTTTTAATAAGGATCCACCACCTGTCATTGTAAGACCCATATCAACCAAATCTGCTGATAATTCAGGGGGGGTGTGTTCTAAAGCTTTTTTAATTCCAGAAACAATATCTTTTAAAATTGGGTTCAAAGCCTCTGCAGTATCCTCTTCTGAAATATTTACCTCTTTAGGTGTGCCTGATCTAATATCTCTTCCTTTAACAGCATAAGTGTTATTGTTTGTTGGTATCGCTGTTCCTATATCCTTTTTAATTTTTTCAGATGTGCTATCTCCAATCATAAGATTGTATTCTTCTCTCATATAATCTCTCAAGGAATTATCCATTGCATCACCTGCAACTCTTAAAGATTCTGAGTAAACAACTCCACCTAATGACATAACTGCTATCTCAGTTGTTCCTCCACCAATATCGATTACCATAGAGCCAGTTGCCTCTGAAATTGGAAGCCCAGCACCAATCGCAGCTGCAATAGGTTCTTCGATTAACTGTACTCTTCGTGCACCAGCAGCAAGCGCACTGTCTTGAATAGCTTTTCTCTCAACAGGAGTTGAACCAGTTGGAACACAAATTAAAATTCTTGGATTTGCTAAAGTTTTTTTATGAACTTTTTTGATAAAGTGTTTAATCATTTCCTCTGTAACAATAAAATCTGCAATCACTCCATCTCTTAATGGTCTGATTGCTTGAATATTTCCAGGTGTTCTTCCCAACATCGTCTTTGCTTCATCGCCTACTGCTAAAACTGACTTTTTTCCTTTATTATCAACAACTGCAACAACAGATGGTTCGTTTAGAACAACTCCTTTTCCCTTTAAAACAACAAGAGTATTAGCTGTTCCAAGGTCAATTGCCATGTCTTGGCTCCAAAATTTTTTAATCGATCCTAATATTTGCATTCCCTTATATTCCTTTCATTTGTTTATTCTCAAATTGCTCTTCAGGAGCTGTTTTCTCTCTTTTAATAATCATTTTATTTAAAGAATTTATATATGCATTTGCTGAGGCAACTAATGTATCAGTGTCTGCTGCTTGACCAACAGTTGTTTTGCCATTTTCCTCAATTTTAACACTTACTGTTGCTTGCGCATCAGTTCCCTCTGTTACAGCATGAACTTGGTAAAGCTGTAAATTAACATCATGAGGGTAAAGTTTTTTAATACATTTAAATATTGCATCCACTGGTCCATCTCCTGTCTCTGATGTCTTTTTTACATCACCGAAAACATCCAATGTCATTTCTGCTTTTTGTGGTTCCCCTGTGCCAGCAAATACTTTTAAAGATTTTAAATTTATAGCATTAACTTTGTTATCAATAATTAAACTATCATCAATTAATGCTATTATATCTTCATCATAAACATGTTTTTTCTTATCGGCTAATACTTTAAATTTTGCGAACGCATTACTTACTACATCATCTGTTAAATCCGGATACCCTAATGAATTTAATTTATCTTTAAATGCATGACGGCCAGAATGTTTACCCATCACCAAAGATGTTTGTTTAACACCAACGCTTTCTGGCGTCATAATTTCGTACGTTTGTCTGTTCTTTAACATCCCATCTTGATGAATTCCTGCCTCATGAGCGAATGCATTTTTACCAACAATTGCTTTATTGTATTGAACAGGAAAACCTGTTGCATTAGAAACAATTTTTGATGCTTTGCTTAAAAGAGTTGTATTTATTCCAGTATCAAAAGGCATCAAATCTGGTCTTGTCTTGATTGCCATTACCACTTCTTCCAAAGCAGCATTGCCAGCTCTTTCTCCTAATCCATTAATTGTACATTCAATTTGTCTTGCTCCCGCTTGAACACCAGCAAGTGAGTTTGCCACTGCTAATCCTAAGTCGTTGTGACAATGAGTTGATAAAATTGCTTTATCAATATTTGGAACTTTATTTAACAATGTTTGAATTATATTTGTAAATTCAGATGGTATTGTATAACCGACAGTATCTGGAATATTTATAGTTTTTGCACCACATTGGATTGCAAGTTCAACAGTTTTACACATATAATCCATATCAGTTCTTGTTCCATCTTCACACGACCACTCCACATCATCGGTAAATTTTCTTGCATAAGTGACGTGTTCTTTAATCGAGTCATAAACCTCCTCTGGAGATTTATTAAGTTTATGTTTCATATGTAATGGACTTGTTGAAATAAATGTGTGAATTCTAAATCTTGGTGCATGTTTTAATGCTTCATAACAACGATCTATATCTTTTTTAGAGTGTCTAGATAAACCAGCTGGTATAGAATTTTTTAAAATTTTACTTACTTCTGTTACTGCTTCAAAGTCTCCAGGAGATGCAATTGGAAAACCAGCCTCAATAATATCAATTCCTAATTCATCAAATACTCTAGCGATCTGAATTTTCTCCTCCAAACTCATTGATGCCCCCGGTGACTGCTCACCATCTCGCATAGTAGTATCGAATATAAAAACTCTGTCTTTATCAGCCATAAAATGTAAACTTATTATCGGCATGCATCATACATGCTCTCGTTCAGATTGCAAAATAAATTGGGGCTAAATACCCAAATTAATTAAATGAATCTATTTCTTATCGCTATCTACTAATTTCTTTTTAGCAATCCAAGGCATCATTGCTCTAAGTCCTGCTCCAACCTTTTCAACTGGGTGTTCTGCAAGTTTTGCTCTAGTTGCAAGGAAGTTTTTTTGGCCATTTTTACACTCGTCCATCCACTCTTTTGTGAACTTACCAGATTGAATATCTGCTAACACTTCCTTCATTCTTTTCTTTGTTTCTTCTTTATTAATTATTCTAGGTCCTGATTGATACTCACCATATTCAGCTGTATTCGAAATAGAATAATTCATATTAGCAATTCCACCTTCGTAAATTAAATCAACAATTAATTTTACCTCATGTACAGTCTCAAAATACGCCATTTCAGGTTCGTATCCAGCTTCGACTAAAGTTTCATATCCATTTTTAATTAACTCTACCAATCCACCGCATAGTACCGTTTGTTCTCCAAATAAATCAGTTTCAACTTCATCTTTAAAAGTTGTTTCAATAATTCCTGATCTGCCACCACCGACAGCTGATGCATAAGACATTGCAAGATCTCTTGCTTTACCTGATCCATTTTGATGAACAGCAAAAAGACATGGCACACCTCCTCCTTTTTCAAACTCAGACCTTACTAGGTGGCCAGGTCCTTTTGGGGCAACCATAAAAACATCTAAATCTTTTCTAGCTTTAATTAAATCGTAATGAACGTTTAAACCATGAGCAAACGCAATTGATTTTCCCTCTCTTACTCTTTGTTCAATATGATTTTTATAGATTTCAGCTTGTAATTCGTCTGGGGTTAAAATCATTACAACGTCAGCCCACTCAGCAGCATCTGATAAGTTCATAACTTTTAAACCTTTAGACTCTGCTTTTGGTGCACTAGACGAACCTTCTCTTAAAGCTACAACTACTTCCTTAACACCGCTATCTTTCAAATTTAAAGCATGCGCATGACCTTGACTTCCATAACCAAAAATAGCAATTTTTTTGTCTTTAATTAAATTTACGTCCGTGTCTTTTTCGTAAAACATTTTCATAGTTTTTCTCCTTAATTATTTAAATACTTTTTCACCTCTAGTCATAGCGACCGCTCCAGTTCTAGATATACTTATTAGACCATATTTTTTTAAGTTATTTGCCATTTTATCTATTTCTCTTCTAAGCGCTGTTATTTGGACAACTTTAGATCTATTCGTGGTATCCAATATTACAGCATTATACTTTTTACAAGCATTAATGGCTTTATCAATTTTTCCATTAGTTCCAACAAATTTAAAAAGGGCCATTTCCTTAAATATCACATTTTTATCTTCACGTTTAAAGTCAGCTACTTTATGGACTGGGACTAGCTTTTTAAGCTGTAGTTTAATTTGATCAACTACTTGTGGTGTTCCTGTTGTAACAATTGTTATTCTTGAAATGTTTAATTTTTGATCAATTTCAGCAACTGCCAAAGATTCAATATTATAACCTCTTCCAGAAAATAAACCTACAACTCTTGCTAAAACACCAGCCTCATTATCAACCCATACCACAATAATATGAGTATCTAATTTTTCTTTTCTTCCAGCAACGCTGTATGCAGATTTTGGTTTTGGCATTAAACGAGCGTTCTTCCTTTGCCTGTAATTTTATTCTCTTTCTTATCTTTTGGACCCAAAATCATTTGATTATGAGGTTTGCCAGAAGGTATCATTGGAAAGCAATTTTCCTGTTTATCAACTAAACAATCAAAAATAACAGGCCTGTCTGTATTTAGCATTTCTATGATCTTATCGTCTAATTCTTCAGGTGTTTTAGCTCTAATACCAACACATCCATATGCCTCTGCCATTTGAACAAAGTCTGGAAGCGCAGCTGTATAACTTTCAGAATAATTTTTGTCATGAAGCAATTCTTGCCATTGTCGAACCATTCCCATGTATTCATTATTTAAAATAAATATTTTTATTGGCAAACTATATTGTACAGCAGTAGACATTTCCTGCATCGTCATTAATACAGATGCTTCTCCTGCAATATCAATCACTAGCTTTTGTGGATGTGCAATTTGAACTCCAACAGCTGCGGGAAGACCATATCCCATTGTACCCAATCCTCCAGATGTCATCCATCTATTTGGTTTATTAAATTTATAGTGTTGCGCAGCCCACATTTGATGTTGTCCAACTTCAGTAGTTATAAAAGTATCTTTATCTTTTGTAAGTTCATACAATCTTTCAATTGCATACTGAGGTTTAATTGTTTCCTCGCTACCAATATAATCTAAAGATCTTTTTGATCTCCATTTTTGAATTTTTTCCCACCACTTAGATGTTTTTTGTTTATTAGATTTTATAAAATTTGCTTTTGATTTCTTTAAAGTTTTCAAAGTAGATGTAATTACTGATTTAACATCTCCAACAATGGCAAGATCTACTTTAACATTTTTATTAATCGATGATGGATCTATGTCGATATGAACTTTTTTAGATTTAGGAGAAAACTCATCTATTTTCCCTGTAATCCTATCATCAAATCTTGCACCAATATTGATCATCAAATCACATTCATACATTGCATTATTGGCTTCATACGTTCCATGCATTCCTAGCATTCCTAAGAATTGATTATCATCACCTGGAAAAGATCCTAATCCTTGTAGTGTTGTAGTTATTGGAAAACCAGTTGTATAAACTAATTCTCTAAGTAATTCACTAGCCTTGGGACCTGAATTAATAACACCACCACCTGTATAGAAAATAGGTTTTGTAGCCTTGCTCATTAGATGAACTAATTCATCAATATTATCTTGACTAAAATTATTATGACTTGCGCCATTTGATTTACTTTTTCTTTTAAATTTTTTGTAAAGTGTTTTTTGAAATTGAATATCTTTTGGAATATCAACCAGCACTGGACCTGGTCTTCCTGTTGTAGCAACTTCAAAAGCTTTATGCATAACTTCTGCTAAATCGTTTATATCTTTTACTAGCCAATTATGTTTTGTGCATGGTCTTGTAATACCTGTAGTATCACATTCTTGAAATGCATCTGTTCCAATTAAGTGTGTTGGAACTTGTCCTGAGATGCAAACTAAAGGTACACTATCCATATATGCATCTGTTAATGCTGTAACTACATTTGTTGCACCTGGTCCTGATGTTACAAGAACGACACCTGGTTTTCCGGTAGATCTTGCATAACCCTCTGCAGCATGACCTGCTCCTTGTTCGTGTCTTACTAAAATATGTTTTACTGAATTATGATTTTTTAATTCATCATATATCGGAAGTACCGCACCACCTGGATAACCAAAGATATGAGATACATCTTGGTCTTCAAGGCATTTAAATACAATCTCAGCTCCAGAAAATAATTTTGGCATTCAGCCAATCTAGCTGAAGTTGTGCTTAAAGGTCAAGTTTAACAGTGTTAAAATTAGATTTTTTTCATAAATTTTTTTAAGTCCTTGGAACTAATTTTATTCCAGTTCGACATCTGACCTCTGGCCCATGTGCTTTGTCTTTTAGCGTATTGTCTAGTTTTTATAGTAATTTTCTCAATAACATCTTTGAGATCTAATTTTTTTTCTAAATATTCTTTAATCTCAGCAATACCAATTACCTTATTAGAGCTATTATCTTTCTTAATTTTAAGTTTTAAAAATCTTTTAACCTCATTAATTGCTCCATCTTTTAACATTCGTTCTGATCTAGAAGCTATTCTCTTAATCAATTCATTTCTTGGATAATCGATATAAATTTTAAAAAATACCTGATCTTGAAACTTTGATTTTGTATTTTTAAACCAATCATATAAAGATTTTTTTGTATGATACTTTACTTCGTATGCTCTCATTGATCTTTGAACATCAGTTTCAATAATTTTATCTTTAATATTAGGATCTAGTTTTAAAAGTTTTGAATAAAATTTTTTTTGCCCAATTTTTTTTTGTAAGTTTCTTATCTTATTTCTAATTTTAAGAGGAATAATTGGAATTTTGACCAATCCATCAGTAAGTGCTTTAAAATAAAGTCCTGTTCCACCAACAAGTATTGGAATTTTATTTCTTGATTGAATTTCTTTTATTTTTTTGTGACAATGATTTAGCCACTCACCTGTTGAAAATTTTTTTGTAACATTTAAAAAACCATATAAGTGATGTCTAATTTTTTGATAATCTTTTTGTTTAGGTCTTGCAGTTAAAATTCGAAATTCTTTATATATCTGCATACTATCAGCATTAATAATTTCTCCATTAATTTTCTTAGCAAGTCTTATAGCAAAATTTGATTTGCCTGATGCAGTGGGTCCTGAGATTAAAATAATTTTGGACTTAAGGTCCATTAATCTAGTTTAACACCAATATATCTTCTTTGATTTTGGTTGTTATAAATTGCAATTAACAAAGTTTTTTCTGAACTTCTTGTAGCCATTTTTACAATATTTTCTAAGTCACCTATTGTATTTATTTTTTTCTTTTGAGCTTCGACAATGATGTTGCCAGTTTCAAGATAGTTTATAGGGCTGTCTTGAGCAATTTTAGTTATAACAACTCCTTTAACATCTTTTGATAATTTTCTATCTTCAATGTCTTTTCTATCTAGTAATCTTACAGTAATTTTTAGTCCATCAATTTCAACTTCCTTTGGTTTTTCAGTAATTATAGTTTTTTCTTTAAAATCTTCCGATGTCTCAAGTCTACCTAAAATTATATTTTTAGTGATTTCTCTTTTATTTCTCCAAACTTTAACAACTACTTTTTTTCCAACATCTGTTTGAGCAACTATTTTTGGAAGTTCAACCATTTCTTTGATGGGTTTGCCATCAAACTCTAAAATAATATCTCCGGCTTTAATACCACCTTTGTCAGATGGGCTTCCATCTGCAACACTTGCAACCAAAGCACCTCTTGGTTTATCTAATTTTTCAACGTCAGCAATTTCTTTTGTAACAGTTTGAATTCTAACACCTAACCAACCTCTTTTTGTTTCGCCAAATTCTATTAACTGTTTAATTACTCTATCTGCACTATTTGAGGGAATTGCAAATCCAATTCCAATTGATCCAGATTGACCTAAGATTGCAGTATTAATCCCAATTACATCTCCGTACATATTAAATAAGGGTCCTCCAGAATTTCCCTGATTAATAGATGCATCTGTTTGAATAAAATCTTCGTATCTTGATAATCCAATTGATCTATTTCTTGCTGAAATAATTCCTGCTGTAACAGTCCCTCCTAATCCAAATGGATTTCCAATTGCAATTACCCAATCTCCAATTCTTGATTTGTCAGAATCCCCAAATTTAACTGGTAAAAATTTTTCATCACTTTCTATTTTTAAAACTGCTATGTCCATCCCAGGATCAGCACCTAAAATTTTTGCTTTAAACTCTTGGTCTCCTTTTACTCTTACAAAAACATCCTCTGCGCCTTGAATAACGTGGTTATTGGTGATCACTATTCCATCATCACTAATTATAAATCCTGAACCTAATGCACTTGTTTTTCTCTCTTGAGGAGTACCAAAATCTTTGAACATATCCTCAAATGGCGATCCAGGGGGAAATTGGAACGGGAAAGGGTTTGATCTTGTTGTAATTGTTGTTGTTGTTGAGATATTTACAACCGATGGCATTAATCTTTCAGCTAAATCAGCAAATGAGGCAGGGATATCCTTTGCATTCGATACAATTGAAAAATTTAAAGAAAAAATGAGAATAATTAATGACTTTAAATATTTTTTCATGACTTTAAGTACCAAATTATTAAAAACCCTATAACTGCAAATACCAATCCACCTTTCCGAAGCTGACTGTCATTTAGCTCATTTAATTTTGATAGCATATTTTTCATTTTTGATGGAAATAAGGCATATAAAATTCCCTCAATGAACAAGAACAGACCAAATGCAATGATCAATTCCTTCATAGGATTAAGTTATTCTGATTTAGGTTTTATATTTCCAAAAAATTTAAAAAATTCACTATCAGGAGATAAGATCATAGATGTTTCTCCTGCATTAAATGCTTTTCCGTATGCTTGCATAGATCTATAAAATGCAAAGAACTCTGGATCTTGACCAAAGGCATCTGCGAAAATATTATTTCTCTGCCCATCCCCTTCACCTTTCATGATCTCTGATTGTTTTTGTGCTTCAGCTAAAATTACTGTTACTTCCTTATCCGCAGTTGAAGTAATAGTTACAGCCATCTCTGCACCTTTTGCTCTAAATTCTTTCGCTTCTCTCTCCCTCTCAGTCTGCATTCTTCTAAAGATTGCATCACTATTTGCTTGTGGAAGATCAGCTCTTTTAATTCTTACATCAACAATTTTAATACCAAAATTTTCAGCTTCATTATTTACACCCTCTTGGATTAAGGCCATTTGTTTTGTTCTATCTTGAGATAACAAGGTTTGAAGTTGTTGTTGACCAAGAACGTTTCTTATTCTTGAATTTATAATTGTTGAAAGTCTTGATCTTGCAACTCTCTCATTTCCAACTGAAATATAAAATTTTAATGGGTCTATAATTTGAAATCTTGCAAATGCATCAACAATTAATCGTTTTTGGTCTGATGCAATTACTTCTTCTGGTGGAGTATCTAAATTTAATATTCTTTTATCTAAAAATACTACATTTTGAATAAACGGTATTTTAAAGTTTAAACCTGGCTTTAATAAAATTCTTTTAGGATCACCGAATTGAAGAACGATTGCTTGATTAACCTCTTTTACTATAAAAATAGAAAAGAATATTGTTGCAGCAATTACTATTATAATTGGGATTAAAATTTTTCCAGCTTTCATTTAATTATTCTCCGCTTTTTTTAGTTCAGGAAGTGGTAAATAAGGAACCACTCCTGAACCAGAATTTTTATCAATTATGATTTTATTAATGTCTCCTAAAACTGTTTCCATAGTCTCTAAAAACATTCTTTCTTGTGTAACTTGTTTAGCTTTTGCATACTCATTATAAATTGCTAAAAACCTACTTGCTTCACCCTCTGCTTTTGCAACAACTTCTTTTTTATAAGCTTCCGCAGCTTGTAGAATTTTTTGCGCTTCTCCCCGTGCTCTTGGGATCACATCATTTGCATATGCTTCAGCCTCGTTTTTAGATCTTTCCATATCAGCTCTTGCTGCCTGAACATCTCTAAATGCGTCTATTACTTGATCTGGTGGGTCTGCTTTTTGTGTTTGAACTTGAGTAATTTGAATACCAGATGTATATTCATCTAAAATTTTTTGAATAATTTCTTGAGTTTCTGTTTCAATTACTGATCTACCCTCTGTTAATATTGGTTGAATATTTGATCTTGCGATCACTTCTCTCATAGCAGTTTCTGCTGCAGCTTTTACAGTGCCCTCAGGATCCTGTATTTTAAATAAGAAATTTCCTGCATCTTTTATCACCCAAAATACCGAAAAGTCGATGTTAACAATATTTTCATCACCAGTTAACATTAGGCTTTCTTCTGGTACATCAGCAACACCCCCAGATGAAAACCCACTATCTCTTTCAGATCTAAAACCAATATCCATTCTGTTTACTTTTGTAACCTTTGGAGTAATCACACTCTCAATTGGATATGGAAAATGATAATTAAGACCAGGCTGTGTAGTATTTACAAATTTTCCAAATCTTAAAACAACACCTTGTTCATCTGGAAGTACTCTGTAAAGTCCACTAAGTCCCCAAAGAGTGATTATAATAAGTAAACCAACAATTATTGGTTTAGCTCCACCTTTGCCGCCGCCTAAAAATCTATTTAATAAACTTTGAATTTTTTTAATGACTTCATCAATATTAGGTGGAGTTGGACCTCTTCTAAATCCACCATTTCCTCCACCACCTCCTGGAGAGCTGCCCCATGGGCTTTGATTTCTGAAATCATTCATAAGACACTCTATATAGTGTCTTTATTGCTAAAAACAAGGTAATGGTATTTTAATGAATGACAAAAAAGTAGGCCTTAGTGACACAATGAAGGCTAAAACTGAGCCAAAAAGCTTTCAAAAAAACCCTATACCAGGCACCAAATTTACAATTGCAATCTCAAGTGCAAAAGGCGGAGTTGGTAAATCTACTTTTGCAACGAATCTTGCTTTAGCTCTTAAAAAAGTTGGGTGCAAAGTTGGGTTGTTAGATGCTGATATTTACGGCCCATCTCTTCCAAAATTATTTTCAATTAATGAAAAGCCAGAAAGCGATGGTCAAACTTTAAAACCAATTATTAAGTATGATATTCAGTGCATGTCTATTGGTTTTTTAACTGATGAACAGACACCAATGATTTGGCGTGGACCAATGGTAACAAGTGCAATCAAAACATTTACTCAAAAAGTTGCTTGGAAAGATTTAGATTTTATCATTGTTGATATGCCTCCAGGAACTGGAGATACACAATTAACATTTGCTCAAGAAATAAATATGGATGGAGCAATTATTGTTTCCACTCCTCAAGAAATTGCCCTTCAAGATGTTAAACGGGGAATTAGAATGTTTGATAAATTAAAAGTCAAAATAATTGGGTTAATAGATAACATGAGCCATTTTATTGGTGACGATGGAAAAAAATATGCAATCTTTGGAGAAGGTGGTGTTAAGAGGACTGCAGAAGAATTTCAAAAAGAATTTTTAGGCGAAATACCAATTAATTCAGAAGTTGGAAAGCAAGGTGATTTAGGATCTCCAATAGTTGAAAGCAAACCTGATCATGATATTTCTAAAATTTATTTAGAATTTGCTAATAAGATTAAATCAATTTATCTTTAAGATCAAAAGCTTCCATAAGTTCATTCCATTCTCTTTTTGAAAGTCCTGATTGATCCATGTCAACTTTATCACCTTTGATTAATTTTTTAAGTACTTCTTTTCCTTTTGCAGAAACTTCTGTTCCCCCCACTCTGTAATCCATAAATGCCTCATAAGTTATAGGTACCCATTTTTTAACTGTATCCAACATTACGTCAGCATAAGCTCGTATTTCATATTGTGCGTGGTGATCTGCTCTTAGTCTTAAAAAATTCATTAGGTTTAATAAATCTGTTTTCCAGTACCATTGCGTATAGGTATTTAAAGTTAAATTCATCCGTGCAAGTTCTCTTGCAAGTCCCACTACATTTTCATCAATTACAGATCCATCATATCTTTCATTGAGCATTGTTTGATAATTATTATATGTCTGCTCAGCATCCCCTTTTAAAAGTTCTAAAACTTCTTTAGCTTTTTCACCTTCAAGAACATCACCTCTTCCTTGTCTGTTACTTTGCGACTGTGCTGCTAGATGCTCAGGTGCAGGTAAATAAAACTCTTTATCAAGGATAGAATATCTTGCAGAGTATTCATTTACATTTGCAGTTCTATGCCTGATCCATTGTCTTGCAATGAATATTGGAAGTTTAACGTGATATTTAATTTCACACATTTCAAATGGAGTGCTATGCCAGTGTCTCATTAAATACTTAATTAATCCTTCATCTGTTGAGACTTTCTTTGTCCCTTTACCATATGAAACTCTAGCTGATTGAACTATTGAAGTATCTTCACCCATATAGTCAACTACCCTAATAAATCCGTGATCTAATATTGGAATAGCTTCATAAAGAATTTTCTCTAATTCTGGTGCTGTTACTCTTTTAGTCTTATATTCCTGTGATTGTTGATCTTTTATTTCTTGTGCCTGTTCACTGGTTAATTTCATGAATAAATTATTGAATCTCTTTAATTAGGTTTTATATTAATCAGGTTGGTTTTCCAACTATGACGATAAACGAATTTCGTAATAACCATTACGGACGTGGGGGCAGTACCCACCACCTCCACCATTTTCAACTTATGGGGGTGAATTAGGATCGACGGGTGTCTAAAAGTTATTCTTTCGTTCGGTATTGTTCCGCCGTAATGGGCTAATTTATAAATGCTAACGAAAGTTACGCACTTGCAGCTTAATTAATTTATTAATTAAGTTACGGGGTTTGGGGCACCTGGCAACAGAACGCCCCTACTCATTTCCCGAATCATTAAGCATAGCAACGATATTAGAAAGTTAGTTGTGGTTTGACCGCACTTCGACCGCAGGTGGGAAAGTTCATCGCTGACTTTTTTCATGTATGTGATATATTAAAAAAATGAAAAAAATCTTGTTGTTATTAACATTCATTTTTTTTTCAGCTTGCGAGACAACAAAAACAGCAGCACCGACAGCTAATATGATTGAACTTAATGGTACTGCGATTGAAGTGCAAAATTTTATAGAATTAAATAAATCTGAAATTATTGGAAAATATTCAGATAAATTTAAGCTTATAACTGCAAATGACAGATCAATATCATTTGAGGCTGAATGTGCTGATGTAAAAACAGTAGGTTTCATTAAATGTGCTGGAATTTTATTGGCAGTTGGAAATTCGGGTTGGGACGGTCCATTTTTAACAATATCGTTTAGAACAAACGAAATACGAGACAAAACAACAGTTAGATCAACATATCAATGGTGTGCTGTTAATTTAATTGGTAAACAAAATTGTGGACTAGAGAGCATTCCATTAGCAAATGATTTGTTAAAAAAAATTGAAACGAACTTTGGGACCTAGTTATTTTAATTATATAGGGTGTAGAGCTTCTCTCAAAATACCTGGCCGCACTAAAATTTTGGCCGCAATCTGGGCGCAGTTGAAAGCTTAAACTAACAACTTATGCTCTAATTATTAAGGAATAACGCTACATAGTTCGGGGCACCTGGCAACAGAACGCCCCTATTTTAAAATTTCATTTTCTAATCTATGGTGCGGCCAGAGAGACTCGAACTCTCATAGGCTAGGCCCACACGGCCCTCAACCGTGCCTGTCTACCAATTTCAGCATGGCCGCAAATTATGTCTCAGATTAATTGAATGACAATTCTAATTCAAGTTGATAAGTTTTTAATATGGAATTTACCGCTGAAATAAAAAAAGCAACCAATTCAATTTACCAAAAAGTACAAAAAAAAATTCCAGAAATTGAATGGGCTACACACGCACCATATATTTATAAAATCAATAAGCTTAAAAAAGAAAAAAATGCTGTAATTTTAGCGCATAATTATCAAACACCAGAAATTTACCATGGTATTTCAGATTTTTCTGCGGACTCTCTGGCTTTAGCTGTTGAAGCTGCAAAAACAAAAGCAGATATAATTGTTATGTGCGGTGTTCATTTTATGGCTGAAACGGCAAAATTAATGAGCCCTGAAAAAAAAGTATTATTACCTGATATGCAAGCGGGATGTTCTTTATCTTCTTCTATTACAGGAGACGATGTGAGAAAATTAAAAAAACAATATCCGGGTGTTCCAGTAGTTTCCTATGTAAATACTTCTGCTGAAGTAAAAGCTGAAACAGACGTATGTTGTACTTCAGCAAATGCAGTTAAGATTGTAGAATCTCTTAATGTTAAAAAAGTTATATTTTTACCTGATGACTTTCTGGCTAAATATGTTGCTTCACAAACAAGTACTGAAATTATATCATGGAAAGGAACTTGTGAAGTTCATGAACAATTTAAAGATGAGGAAATAAATGAAATCAGAAAAGCTAATCCTGGGATTAAAATAATTGCACATCCTGAGTGTCCTCCTGATGTTATTCAAGCATCTGATTTTGCAGGGTCAACTAGCGGCATGATAAAGTATGTTAGAGATAATCAACCAGAAAAGGTTATGATGGTTACTGAATGTTCAATGAGTGACAATGTTCAAATAGATAATCCAAATGTTGAATTTATTAGACCATGCAATCTATGTCCTCATATGAAAAGAATTACTTTGCCTAAAATATTAAATTGTTTGGAAAATGAATCAAATGAACTTGTAATGGATGATCAAACTATTGCAAAAGCAAGAAAGTCTGTAGAAAGAATGGCAGAAATAGGCAGATAAAATCTGTGTCAAATATTTTACTAAGCAATCAATTTATAAAATCTACATGTAAACTAGCTTTGAATGAAGATCTTTATCCTTCAGGTGATATAACTTCAGATCTTATAAATAATAACATCAATAAAAAAGTTAAAATGATAAGTAATCAAAGTGGAATTATTGGTGGTTTAGCTTTTGCAAAAGAAACATTTAAATTAATTGACAAAAAAATAAAATTTATAATAAAAAAAAAAGAAGGCTCATATATACGAAAAGGTTATGTTGTGGCAATAATTGAAGGTAATCTAAAGAATATACTAATAGGAGAAAGAGTTGCTTTAAACTTTGTTTCCCATATCTCGGGTATTGCATCAAATACAAACAAATTTGTAAGACTGGTCGGAAAAAAAACTAAGGTATGTTGTACTAGGAAAACTATCCCAAATTTAAGAGTACTTCAAAAATATGCAGTCAAATTAGGTGGAGGGATAAATCATCGATTTAATTTAAGTGATGAGTTTTTAATAAAAGATAACCACCTAAGTTCTGAAAAGAATTTTGAAAATATTATTAAAAGGGCGATTAAAAATAAAAAAAGAAGAAAAATTACTGTAGAAGTTGATAACTTAAAACAATTACACAAAATATACGGACTGAAATTTGATACAGTTTTGCTAGACAATATGAGTTTTAAAAACCTAAAAAAGGCTGTTAGATTAGTTAAAAAAAAGTATACAACGGAAGCTTCAGGTGGAATTAATTTGAAAAATATTAAAAAAATTGTATCAACTGGGGTTGATAGAGTTTCGATTGGAATGTTAACTCAAAGCGTTTCTGCAATTGATATAAAATTAGAAATATAAATTATTTATTTTTTAATTGCGCTTGAGCTGCAGCTAATCTTGCTACTGGAACCCTGTAAGGAGAACAAGAAACATAGTTTAGTCCTATTTTAGCACATAGTTCAATACTTTTTGGGTCTCCTCCATGCTCTCCACATATACCTAACTTTATTTTTTTATTTTGCACTCGCCCTTTTCTAGAAGCGATTTCAATTAAGTCTCCTACTCCATCGTCAATTGATACAAAAGGATCTATATCAAATATTTTATTTTCAATGTAATCATTTAGAAATTTACTACTATCGTCTCTGCTAATGCCAAATGTAGTTTGCGTTAAGTCATTAGTGCCGAAACTGAAAAATTCTGCATGTTTAGCAATATCATTTGCTTTTATAGCGGCCCTAGGCAATTCAATCATTGTACCTACCAAAAAATCTAAATTTATTTTTTTTTCACTTTCAACTTGTTTCGCAATTCTTATCACTAAATCTTTCATAATTTTTATTTCAGCTTCTGTTGAAACTAAAGGTATCATTATTTCTGGTATTATTGATTTAACATTTTGTTTTTTGCATTGAACTAAAGCTTCAAAAATTGCTCTACATTGCATTTCATAAATTTCAGGAAAAGATATTCCAAGCCTGCAACCTCTGTGCCCGAGCATTGGATTTTGTTCATGAAGTTCAGATATTCTTCCCTCTAATTCCTTAATTGAAATATTTAATGAGCTTGCAACTTCAGCTATTTCCTTATCTGATCTTGGCAAAAATTCATGTAATGGGGGGTCTAATAATCTAACTGTTACTGGCAAACCATTCATAATTTTGAAAATATCAATAAAATCTTTTTTCTGATGTGGTAATAATTTTGAAAGTGCTAATAGTCTATCATCTTTAGTTCTTGATAGTATCATTTCTCTAACTGATAATATTCTCTCTTCGTCGAAAAACATATGCTCAGTTCTACATAACCCAATTCCTTCTGCTCCAAAATCTCTTGCTGTTTTGCTTTCAAAAGGTGTCTCTGAATTTGTTCGTATCTTTAGTTTTCTAAAACTGTCAGCCCAACTCAATAACTTAGAGAATTCTCCTGAAATTTCCGGTTTAACAGTTTTAACTTCACCTAAAATTATTCTACCGGTAGATCCATCAATAGTGATTAAATCTCCTTCTTTTATTTCTTTGTTTTGAACTTTAAATAACTTTTTCTCATAATCAATTTCAATTTCACTTGAGCCTGATACACAAGGTCTTCCCATTCCTCTAGCAACTACAGCAGCATGACTTGTCATACCTCCTCTTGCAGTTAATACACCCTTAGCTGCATGCATCCCATGAATATCTTCAGGTGAAGTTTCAACTCGAACTAATATAGTATTTTGCATTGTTGCATTTAGCCTTTCAGCATCATCTGATGTAAATACTACTTTGCCACTCGCTGCACCTGGTGATGCTGGTAATCCCTTTGCAATTATTTCTATCTTTGATTTTTCGTCTAAAGTTGGATGAAGCAAAGTATCTAAAGAATTTGGTTCAACTCTCAATACTGCCTCTTTTTTTGAAATTAATTTTTCTTTAACCATGTCAACAGCAATTTTCACAGCTGACTTAGCTGTTCTTTTTCCTGATCTAGTTTGAAGCATCCAAAGTTTTTTATTTTCAACTGTAAATTCAACATCCTGCATATCTTTGTAATGTTTTTCTAATTTATGTAATATTTTTTTTAATTCTTTATAAACGATAGGCATAGACTCTTCCATTGACGGTAGGCTTTCTTTTGAGGCTATTCTTGCTTTTTTAGTTATGTGCTGTGGTGTTCTTGTTCCAGCAACAACATCTTCTCCCTGTGCATTAATTAAATATTCCCCATATATCTGATGATTTCCATTTGATGGATTCCTTGTAAACACCACTCCTGTTGCGCAATCGTTGCCCATGTTTCCAAAAACCATAGACTGAACATTGACTGCAGTGCCCCAATCTAATGGAATTTGGTTTAATTTTCTGTAAACTTTAGCTCTATGACTTTCCCAAGACAAAAAAACTGCACTAATTGCCCCAAACAATTGCTCTCTCACATTTTGAGGAAATTCTTTATTTGTTTTTTTCTTAACAATATTTTTAAAATCTTTTATTAATCCATCCCAATCATTCTCATCTAATTCTGTATCTAACAAGACGCCTTTTGTTAATTTATAGTTTTCGATTAATTCCTCAAAATTATAACTCTCAACTCCCAAAACAACATTTGAATACATTTGAATAAAACGTCTGTAGCTATCTTTTGCGAAACGAATATTTGAAGTTCTATTTGCAAGAGCGTGGACTGTTTTATCATTAAGTCCTAGATTTAAAATAGTATCCATCATACCTGGCATTGACACTCTCGCTCCAGACCTTACTGAAACTAATAATGGGTTATTCAAATCTCCAAACTTTTTTCCAGTGTCTTTCTCAACGTTTTTTAACTCTTTATCAATCTCACCTAAAATTTTACGATTTATTCTCTTTTTATTTTTATAAAATAACTCGCAAGCTTCTGTGGAGATTGTAAAACCTGGTGGTACCGGCAAGCCCATTCTGCCCATTTCAGATAAATTTGCACCTTTTCCGCCCAGAATATTTTTTGAGAAGTTTATTTTATTGGAAACTTTAGATTTAAAATTAAATATATACTTTTTCATTAACCTTCTATTTTTGAAAAATTAAAATAGTTATCAAAACTTTTACATAACATTGATAAAAGTTTTAGTCTGTTATTTTTAATTGTTTCGTCATTATCGTTTACTATAACGTTTTCAAAAAAGTCGTAAACTTCTGATTTACAAAATGAAAGTTTTTTTAAACTTTCCTTAAAATTTTCATCTCTACCTACGCTTGAATAGTATTTTTTGATTTCGTGTATTTTTTTATAAAGATTTTTTTCATAATCATTTTTAAATAAACCTGGATCAACATTGTCACTAAAATTAGATAAATTTTTAGTTTCACTTAATAGAATACTTGTGGATCTTTTGTAAATAGCAACAACATCTTTCCCTAAATCTTTATTTATGCTTTTATTTAAAACGTATGATTTTTTATAAACTTTTAATAATTCATCAATTGAAAAATTATAGCTTGCACTTTCTATAATATCACTTCTAATTTGTTTGTCTTTAAGATAGTTCTTTACCCTTTCATATAGAAAATCCCCGAGTTCTGAGTTCAATTTCTTTAAATTAAATTCAAAGCCTTGCTCTTTGTAAAACATGCAAGTATTATTAATTAAATCTCTAAGTTTTACTTTAAGATTATTTTCAATTATTAATCTTACCACGCTGATTGCTGTTCTTCTTATGGCATAAGGATCTTTTGAGCTGGATGGCTTTAGATTAATTCCAAAAAAACCAACTAAAGAGTCAATTTTATCACTGAGTGATAAAGCAATACTATAAATTTTCTTTGGTAACTTACTATCCATACCAATAGGATAATAATGCTCTGCTACAGCTAGACTAACATCTTTTTCAAAGCCTTGTGTTTCTGCAAAATAACCTCCCATTACACCTTGAAGCTCAGGAAATTCACCCACTAAGTCAGACATTAAATCAACTTTACAAATTGTTGACGCGATTTCCATTTTTTCTTTACTAATCATAAATTCATCAGATATTAATCCACTGAGTTTTCGCAGTCTTTGAACCTTATCAAAATAGGTTCCTAGACCTTTGAAATAATTGACGTTTTTTAATTTTGTCACCTGCTTAACTAAATTTTGAGATTTGTTTTTATTCCAAAAAAATTCTGCATCACTCAATCTTGCGTCAATAACTCTTTCATTTCCTGACTTGATAAGTCCTTTTTTATCGTTCGCATCTGAGATTACAAAAAATAAGTTAGTTAAGTTTTCTTTTTTGTCAAAAGTCGGTATATATTTTTGGTGTGATTGCATTGTAATAATTAATATCTCTTTAGGTATGTTAAGAAATTTTTTATCAAACTCACAAATTAATACTTTCGGTTTTTCAACTATATTTGTGATTTCATTTAATAAATTTTCACTTGTATTAATTAAAATATTTTTGTTATTTGATAACTTTAATAATTCAGAATTTATAAAATCCTTTCTTTTTTTGTGGTCGATAATCACTCCTTTAGTTTTAAAAAATTTTAAATATTGATCGAAGTTATTAAATGACTTAGTTTTATCTTCTAAATCTTTTTCTATAAAAGTAAGGTTAGAACTTTTCAGGTGCTTAAAATCAAATTCAAGTTTTTTACCATCAAATATTGATAAAATAGATTTCAGTGGCCTACCCCAAATAAGGGTATATTCTCCCCATTTCATTGATTTTTCCCATGTAATTTTAAACAGAATGTCAGGAAGATTTTCTCTCAACATGTTATAAAGACTTATCTTCTTCTGTGGCCTACTATAAAAATAAAATTCCCCCTTTTCAGTTTTTTTTTTATATATCTTATTTTTTTTTATTTGATTAGAATTTAAAAAGCCCTCTAATGCTTTATCTGGTGCATTTATACCTGGACCTTTTACTTCTTTAGATTTAAATAAAACTTCTTTTGGAAGACCTTCAATATTAATAGCAATCCTGTTCGGTGTTGAAAAAATTCTAATTTCACCTTTATATTTTACACCATGCTGTTCAAAAAAATTTAAAAAAATTTCCTTTAATTGTTCTCTTGCTTTGATTTGTAATTTTGCTGGAACTTCTTCGCTAAACAGTTCAATAAATAATCCAGACACTTTAACTCTGACTTTCTATCCAAATTTTTCCAATCTCTTTGGTTAAATCTCGAATTCTTGAAATATATTCTGCTCGTTGCGCAACACTTATAACACCTCTGGCATCTAATATATTAAATACATGACTCGATTTTAAACATTGATCATAAGCAGGGAGAGAAATTTTGTTTTCAATCATAGATCTTGCCTCATTTTCTAACATATCAAACATTTTAAAAAGTTTTTCAGTATTTGCGTATTCAAAATTGTATGCTGAAAATTCCTTTTCAGCCTGATGGAAGACATCTTTGTAAAAAATTCCATCATTATTCCAATCAAGATCAAAAACATTTTGTTTGTTTTGTATAAACATACATAATCTTTCTAATCCGTATGTGATTTCAACAGAAATAGGATCGCATTCAACTCCTGCCATTTGTTGAAAGTAAGTAAACTGTGTTACTTCCATTCCATCACACCAAACTTCCCATCCAAGCCCAGCCGCTCCTAAAGTAGGGCTTTCCCAGTCATCCTCTACAAATCTTATATCGTGCTCTTCGTGTTTTATTCCAATTGATGCAATACTATTAAGATAAAGTTTTTTTATATTTTTTGGAGAAGGTTTTATTAAAACTTGAAATTGATAATAGTGCTGGAGTCTGTTCGGATTTTTTCCATATCTTCCATCTGTAGGTCTTCTAGATGGTTGAACATACGCTGTTTTCCATGGCTTCTTTCCCAAAGATCTTAATGTTGTTGCTGGATGAAATGTTCCAGCTCCAACCTCAACATCATAGGGTTGTAAAATGATACATCCTTGTTTTGACCAAAATTTTTGTAAACTAAATATTGTATCTTGAAATGATAAAATTTTTTCTTTTTTCAATTTAGGTCTTTTAGAAACCATATTTTTGCCAAATAGATCTTTCTTCGATCAAATTCAAAAGTTTATCTGCTTGATTTTCTGAAGAAGATAATTTTTTTGCAAGCCATCCTTTACTTTTCTCAAAAATTTTCACTTCAACGTCTTCACCAAATTTTTCTCTTAGAATTTGTTCTGAATTGCCTAAACCATCAACTAAACCAAGATCCTTAGATTTTTTTCCTGACCAAAATTCTCCTGAAAATAATTCAACCCCAATATCTTTTTTCAACTTTGTCTTTCTACTTTCCTCAACTACATTAATAAATTCTTGATGAAGTTCTAATTGTATATTCTTTAACCTTTTTATATCTTCCTCTTTTTCATCGAGAAAAGGATCGAGTGTACTTTTATTTTTTCCAGCTGTGTAAACTCTCCTTTGGACACCAATTTTTTGAATAAGATCTTTAAATCCGAATGAGGAATAAATAACTCCAATAGATCCTATTATTGAACTAGGATTTGCATATATTTCATCTCCAGAGCAAGCAATTAAATAGCCACCAGAAGCCGCAACATCCTCTGCAAATACAATCACTTTTTTTTTATATTTGTCTGCTTGATTTCTAATTAGTTTATAAATTAAGTGTGACTGGACTGGTGATCCACCTGGAGAATTAATTGTTATTGCTACTGCTTTAGCTTTTTTCAATAAAAAAGCTTTTTTTATAATTTCCTCTTGGCTAGAATAATCAATGCCCTGTTTAAATTTTCCAACATTTCCAATAACACCGGATAGCCTGATATGGCTAACAATTTTTTTTTTTTTGAAAAAGGAAAACATAAATATGCTTATTAAAAATTTTGATATTAATAAAGCATACTTATAGTTGAAGAAATAGGTGCGTCAATTGATAAGTATTATAATAAACTTAATGTAATATTTTCGATCTATGGGATCTGTAGTTCAATTAAAAAATACGATTAATAACTCATATTCAGATTTACTTAAATCTGTTGAGGATAAGCTTATATTGGTCAATGAAAAGATATCATCAAAATTAACAAGTAAAGTTGATTTGATCCAAAATATGACAGACTATCATTTGGATACAGGTGGTAAGAAATTAAGAGCTCTTTTAACTTTATCTAGCTCAAAACTTTGTGGATACTCAAAAGGTGGTAGAGATATTAACCTAGCAGCATGTGTAGAATTAATTCACGCAGCAACCTTAATGCATGATGATGTTATTGATAACGCGCTTGTTAGAAGAAACAAAGAGACACTCAACACTATCTGGGGAAACAAATCCTCTATTTTAGTTGGAGATTATCTGCTTAGCAGATGTTTCGAAATGATGGTAGATGATGGTAGCCTAGAAATTTTAAAACTTCTTTCCTCTACCTCCTCAGAAATTGCACAAGGAGAGGTGTTACAACTCCAGCATCAAGGTGAGATAGATATGCTAGAAGAAACATACCTAAAAATTATCTCTTTGAAAACTGCAGCACTTTTTTCAGCATCTACTAAAGTTGGGGCAATATTGGCGAATAGAGATAATAGATATAAAGAAGCTCTAGAATTTTATGGAAAAAATTTAGGTCTTACATTTCAAATTGCAGATGATGCTTTAGATTATAATTCAGAGCTTAAATTATTCGGAAAAAAAATAGGTAATGATTTTTATGAAGGAAAAATTACTTTACCAATAATTTTGTTATATCACAGGTGTTCAATTGAAGAAAAAAAATATCTGAAAAATTTGTTTGAGAAACAAAATAGAGATGAAAATGAATTAAAAAATACTCTTGAAAAAATAAAAAAATATAAAATTATAAATGAGTGTTATAAAAAAGCTGAATATTTTATAAACTTAGCATCTAACTCATTGTCAATCTTTGAGGAGAACCAAGATAAAAATATTCTTAAAAATTTGACATCATTCAGTTTAGAAAGAAATTTTTAAGGAGATAATAAAATCTTTTTCCAATCGTTTTTTTCTTTAATATATTTCAGTCTCTCGTGAATTCTAAATTCACCATCTAGCCAGAATTCTATTGACCTTGGCTTCAACCGCCATCCTGACCAATGTTTTGGTCTTGGAACATTATTTTGCTCAGGATATTTGGATTTAAAGTTTATAATCGAGTCTGTAAGCTCTTTTCTATTTGAAATTTCTGAACTTTGATTTGATGCCCAAGCACCAATTCTGCTTTCGTATTTTCTAGAGGAATAATACTCGTCTGCCTCAGCATCAGAAACTTGTTCAGCTGAACCTTCGATCCTTATTTGCCTAAGTAAACTTTTCCAATGAAAACACATCGATATATTTGGATTTTTTTTTATAGCTGATCCTTTAGCGCTGTTAAAATTTGTGTAAAAAACAAACCCTGTCTCATTAAAATCTTTTAATAAAACCATTCTGACCGAGGTGTATCCACGTTCATCTGATGTGCCTAGTGCTACTGCATTTGGGTCATTTAACTCTGTTTTTTTTGCTTCATCAAACCATTCCTTAAATAATTCAAATGGATTATTTTTTTCACCAAAACATATATCTAGACCAAAAGAGTTTTTTTCGTTCATAATTTTAACAAAATAACTTATATAATAAATATATGTCATTTAACACCTTTGGAAAAATATTTAGATTCACTACCTGGGGTGAGTCTCATGGACCAGCAATTGGATGTGTAGTCGATGGTTGCCCACCTAATATCAAAATAAATATTGACGAAATTCAGAAAGATTTAAATAAAAGAAAACCTGGTCAATCAAAATTTACGACTCAAAGAAAAGAAGATGATAGAGTTGAAATTTTATCAGGTATTTTTGAAGGTAAAACAACTGGAACTCCAATTTCAATGATAATTTATAATAAAGATATGAGATCTAAAGACTATGGAAATATTAAAAATAAATTCAGGCCAGGACATGCAGATTTTACCTATTTTAAAAAATATGGAATTAGAGATCATAGAGGAGGAGGAAGACAATCTGCAAGAGAGACAGCTTCTAGAGTTGCAGCAGGAGGTATAGCAAAACAAATATTAAAATTTATTCTAGGAAAAAAATATGATGTTGTTGGAGGAGTAACTCAATTAGGAATCTTAGGATCTAATCCAAAAAATTGGAACGAAAAATTTATCAAAACAAATCAATTATTTTGTCCAGATAAATCTGTGCTAAAGCTTTGGGAAAAATATTTACTTAGTATAAGAAAAGCAGGATCATCTTGTGGTGCAATTATTGAAATTAGAGCTAAAGGAGTGCCTGTAGGATTAGGGGCACCAATTTATTCAAAATTAGATATGGATATCGCATCAGCTATGATGAGCATCAATGCAGTAAAGGGAGTAAACATAGGATCTGGAATGAATTCTGCTCAATTAACAGGTGAAGAAAATTCAGATGAAATTAATCAAAGAGGGAGATCTACAAAATTTAATTCGAACAATGCTGGAGGTATTTTGGGTGGTATATCAAGTGGTCAAGATATCATTGTATCATTTGCGGTCAAACCGACTTCATCAATATTATCAAGTAGAAAAACAATTGATAAGTTTGGGAAAAATACAACTATATCTGTTAGAGGCCGACATGATCCTTGCGTAGGGATAAGAGCTGTTCCTATAGGAGAGGCCATGATGCATTGTGTAATACTTGATCACTACATGTTAAATAAAGCTCAATGTGGGAACTAATTAATCTTTTTTACTACCACTTTTGAATTTAAAACTTCTAGTACTTTATTTTCAATAGATAAAGCATCCAGTCCAGCAAATTTATACATATTTTCAGGCTTATCTTGATCTATAAACTTATCTGGGAGTATCATTGATCTAAATTTAAGATTTGAGTCTAAAAGATTTTTATCATTTAAAAAATTACTTACGTGTGCCCCAAAGCCACCTATAGATCCTTCTTCAATTGTAATTATCACCTCATGATTTGTTGCTAATTGCCAAATTAAATTTTCATCAAGAGGTTTAGCAAAACGCGCGTCTACGATACTTGCATTAACTCCCTTTTTTCTCAAATTTTCTTCAGCAATTAAACATTCATTCAATCTTGCTCCAAAATTTAAAATAGCAATTTTCTTTCCCTCTCTAACAACTTTTGCCTTTCCAATTTGGATTTTATCACTTATACCAGGTAACTGAACTCCAGTGCCATTTCCTCTGGGATATCTAAATGCACATGGCTTATCATTAATTTCAACAGATGTGTTTATCATTTTTACCAATTCTGCCTCATCGCTAGCTGCCATAACAATAAAATTTGGTAGAGTAGCAAGATATGTTATGTCAAAAGATCCAGCATGTGTTGGGCCATCTGCTCCTACTAGACCTGCTCTATCTATTGCAAATCTTACTGGTAAACTTTGAATTGCTACATCATGCACCACTTGATCATAAGCTCTCTGTAAAAAAGTAGAATATATTGATGCATAAGGTTTATAACCTTCTGTTGCTAGACCCGCAGCAAAAGTTACTGCATGTTGTTCTGCTATTCCCACATCAAACATTCTATTAGGAAATTTATTTCCAAAAATATCCATTCCTGTACCTGAAGGCATTGCGGCAGTTATACCAATTATTTTGCTGTCATTTTCAGCATGCTTAACAAGAGTATTTGCATATACTTTTGTGTAAGATGGTGCTTTTGACTCACTTTTTTGCTGTATGCCTGTTTTTATATTAAACTTAGATACCCCATGATATTTGTCCTCAGACTTTTCTGCAAAACTGTAACCCTTTCCTTTTTGTGTTTTAACATGAATTAATATTGGTCCTTTATGCTTTGACTCTTTTGCATTTTTTAAAACAGGTAGCAACACATCCAAATCATGTCCATCTATTGGGCCAATGTAATAAAATCCTAGTGAGTTAAACAAAGTTCCACCGGTAACGACTGATCTAAGAAAATCCTCTGCTGCACCAGCTTTTTTACTAAATCTTTTTGAAAATGATGAAAAAATTAATTTTAACGTTTCTCTGAAGTTAAAATAAATTTTTCCTGAAAAAATTTTAGCTAGATAAGACTTCATCGCACCAACAGGTTTTGCAATTGACATATCATTATCATTTAAAATAACTATCATTTTTGTTTTTGATGCACCCGCATTATTCATAGCTTCATATGCCATTCCAGCACTCATTGCTCCATCTCCTATTACAGCAACTACCTCCTCTGATTTATTCGAAAGTTTATTTGCAGTAGCTATTCCTAATCCTGCAGATATTGATGTCGAACTGTGTGCTGCACCAAATGGATCAAACTCACTTTCTGATCTTTTTGTGAAACCTGATAAACCATTGCCTTGTCTAAGACTTTTAATCTTATCTTTTCTGCCAGTTAATATTTTATGAGGATAAGATTGATGACCAACATCCCAAATAATTTTATCTTTTGGTGTATCGAAAACATAATGTAAAGCTAATGTTAGCTCTACAACTCCAAGACCCGCACCTAAATGACCACCTGTTTCGGAAACCGCATTTATCATTTCCTCTCTTAACTCATCCTTAAGTATCTTAAGTTCAGAATGATTTAATTTTTTCAAATCTGTTGGAAAATTAATTTTATTTAAGAATATTGTTTTACTCATTTATTTATTTCTATTTAAAATATATTTTACAGATGCTTTTAAATTATTAGAATTTTTACCATATTTTTTTATCGTAGCAAAAATTTCTTCTTTAAGGATATTAGCATAATTGATTGAATTTTGTTGTCCTAAAACACGAATAATAGTTGCCTTGCCCCTCGCTAAATCTTTTTGAGTTTTTTTACCTGCAATTTGCATATTTCCAGTATAATCAATTAAGTCATCAGCAATTTGAAATAGAAGTCCAATTTTTTCCCCTATTTTTTCAAATTTTTTAATTTCTTTAAATTTTCCTGAAAGGATAACTGGTGCTAAACAACAAAAGGAAAATAATTTACCAGTTTTTTTAATTTGCATATCTATAATTTTATTTAGTGATTTTTTTTTTTTTTCAAAATTCAAATCTGAAAACTGCCCACCGGCAATACCCTCGTGACCGGAACATTTTGATATATAATTAATTAATAATATTTTTTGTTTATCATTTATATTCAAAATTTTGTCTGACAAAATTTCAAAGGCTAATGTTAAAAGAGAATTTCCAGCTAAAACTGCTGTAGATTCTCCAAATTTTTTATGTGTACTTAATTTTCCTCTTCTAAAATCATCATCATCCATGCAAGGCAAATCATCATGGATAAGTGTATACGCATGTATGCACTCAACTGCAGCTCCAATTTGGATTATAGATCTATAATTTATTTTAAATATACTTCCAATATCATAAATTATTTTTGATCTTATTTTCTTACCACCTGAAAATAGGCCATAAGACATTGGTTTAATTAAATCAGTTTTATTTTGTTTTTTTAAATATTTTTTAAGAAAATTATTTGTATCTTTTGCAATTTTATTTAATCTTTTTTGCATCTTTGATCGATATTTCATTAATTTTAAATTTTGCTGACTCTGAGATTTCTTTAGAAGATTTTTGAAATTTCTTTTCAATTAAATTGTTTAATTTAATAAGTTTTTGATATTCATCTAATGACTCTTCTAAATTTTTTTGATTTTCTAAATTTTGAATAATTTTATCAGCAATTTCTGTTAACTCATTCAAAGTTTTTGAATTAATATCATCTGGCAAATTTTTTTCATTCATATAATAGTTGGTAATATTATATGAATAACAATCTTTCAAATATTAAAAAAGCAATAAAATATCTCAATAAAAATGAGTGTATTGGAATTCCTACAGAGACAGTTTATGGTTTAGCGGCAAATGCTTACTCTGATAAAGCAACAGATAAGATATTTAAATTAAAAAAAAGACCTAGAAAAAATCCTCTTATTGTTCATTATTATAATTTAAAAGATTTAAAAAATGATTGTAAAATTGACAATCAATTTTTAAATCTATATTCAAAGTTTTGCCCTGGACCAATTACTTTTATTTTAGAGTTAAAGGAAAAAAGTAAAATTTCAAATAATGTTACTAATAATAAAAATACTATTGCAGTTCGATTCCCAAAACACAATGTTGCTAGAAAACTGTTAAAAAATTTAAATTTTCCTTTAGCTGCACCTAGTGCTAATATTTCTAAGAGTATTAGTGCTGTATGTAAAACTGATGTAATTGAAGAGTTTGGGGATAAAATAAAATTTGTCTTGGATGGTGGGATGTCAAAAGAAGGTCTAGAATCTACAATAGTCAGTTTAATTGGTAATCAAAAAATATTGAGATTAGGCAGTATAGACAGAAATAAAATAGAGAAATATTTGATTAAAAAAAAAATGAATAAAAAAAAAAATATAGTAATGCCTGGGCAAGGGAGAATTCACTATTCACCAGGATTGCCTATCAGATTAAATATTAAAAGACCAAAAAAATTTGAGGCTTTTCTCTTAATTTCAAAAAGAATTAAATCAAATAAAAATTTTTTTTACTTAAGTAAAAATGAAAATTTAAAGGAAGTGGCAAAAAATTTATATAAAACTTTAAGAAAAGTTAAAAAAAAAGGTTTTAAACAAATCTCAATTGAAAGAATTCCTAATCGAGGTATTGGCGAAGCAATTAATGATCGATTGTTACGAGCAGCGACGAAAAAATGAAAACTTTAGTTGAAGTACAAGATCTAAAAAAGGACTACGGTGAAAAGCAAGCGGTAAAATCAATTTCATTTAAAATAAATGAAAATGAAATTTTAGGCCTTTTAGGACCAAATGGGTCTGGCAAAACGACTACTATTGGCATGATGCTAGGTTTATTAAAGCCAACAAGTGGAGAAATTTTAATTGAGGGTGATAAAATAGAGAAAAATAGAATTAAAATACTTCAAAAAATTAACTTCATATCCCCTTACATTGAACTTCCAAAAAAATTAACTGTTAAACAAAATTTAATTGTCTTTGGAAAGCTTTATAAAATTAAAAATTTAAATGATAGAATTGACTACCTGACGTCAAAACTTCGTTTAAATGATATACTTAACCGGATAACTGGTGAACTTTCATCTGGGCAAAAAAATAGAGCTAGTTTAGCAAAATCATTAATAAATGATCCTAAGGTGCTATTATTAGATGAACCTACGGCATCTCTAGATCCAGAAATTGGTGATTTTATAAGATCTTTTTTAGAAGATTATATAAAAGAAAAAAAAATATCTATTTTGCTTGCTTCACATAACATGAATGAAGTCACTAGATTATGCAAATCAATTTTGATGATGAAAGATGGAATAATTATTGACAGTGGGAATCCTGCAAATCTTATAGAGAAACATGGCAGAAAAAACTTAGAGGAAGTATTTTTAAAACTTTCAAGGAGTCTTAATGAGTATAATTAAAATGTACGGATTATTTTTAAGGCATTTTTATTTAATTACTAGGTCATTTCCAAGAATATTGGATTTGATCTATTGGCCCTCAATTCAAATTACATTGTGGGGTTTTATTTCAAATTTTTTTGCATCTCATACTACTTTTTACAACAATGCAGTTGGTGTTATATTAACATGTGCAATCCTTTATGATTTTTTATTTAGAACAAGTATTGGTTTTAACATGTTATTTCTTGAGGAAATTTGGAGCAGAAACTTTACAAATCTTTTTATAGCTCCAATGAAAATTAGTGAAATTCTAACTTCACTAATTTTTACTGCTTTGGTGCGAGCATTAATTGGTTTAATACCTGCTGTATTATTGACCTCTCCACTGTTTGGAATTTCAATATTAGAACTTGGAATTTATCTATTTTTTCTTTTTTTAAGTCTTTATGTATTTGGGATTACACTAGGAATTTTAGTATCAGCAGGACTTCTAAGATTTGGGCCATCGTTTGAAAATATTGCTTGGTCAACTATGTTTTTATTAGCTCCATTTGGTTGTATATATTACCCTATCGAGATTCTTCCGGAGATATTTCAAAAAATAGCTTATATGTTACCACTTGTTTATATTTTTGAAGAAGCGAGAAATATATTAATAAATAATACTGTAGATATATCAAATTTAATAAAAGCTTTTATGTTAAATATAATTTACATCATTATTTCAATTACTTTATTTTTTTACTCATTTAATAAAGCACGAGATAAGGGTACGCTAATAAATATTGGTGAATAATGGCGCGCTCGCAAGGAGTCGAACCCTGAACCTCCAGAGCCGAAATCTGGCGCTCTATCCAGTTGAGCTACGAGCGCATTATGTACTATTATATTAATAAATGAAAAATATCATTAATTTAGTTGTAGAAGAAGAATTACACGGAAAAAGAATAGATGTGGTAATAGCAAGAAAAAATGACACCTTAAGCAGAACTAGAATTAAAAACCTGATAATAGATGGAAATCTTAGCATTAATGATAAAATTGTAAGTGACCCCTCTAAAAAAATTTTTAAAGATGATAAGGTTTTTTTAACAATTCCACTGCCTAGAAAGGCATCTTTAAAACCATTCAAATATAAATTAAACATAATTTATAATGATGAAGATTTATTAGTTATTGATAAGTCAGCAGGAATTTCGATGCACCCTGGAGCAGGAAATTATGATAATACGATTGTGAATGCTTTACTGAACTTAAATGATAACAATCTATCAAATATTGGAGATGAGCTAAGACCAGGTATAGTCCATAGAATTGATAAGGATACATCAGGATTGGTAGTAGTTGCAAAAAATAATAAATCACACGAAAATTTATCTAATCAGTTTTCCAAACATTCAATAACAAGAATATATCAAGCTCTGATCTGGGGAAAACTGAGACCACAAAATGGAAAAATCGAAACTTTAATAACCAGAAGCACAAAGAATAGACAATTAATGGAAGTTGGTTATGCAAAAGGAAAACAAGCAATAACGAATTATAAAACCCTTGAGATTTTTGAAAACTCTAAAGTTCCAACATTAAGTTTAGTAGAGTGTAAACTTGAAACAGGCAGAACACATCAAATAAGAGTACATATGAGTTTTAAGGGAAACAATATTTTAGGCGATAAGAAATATAAAAAAAAATTTAAAAAATTAAAAAATATTGATCTTGAATTAGAAGCTCTTTTGTTAAAACTTAAGAGACAATTCTTACATGCAAAAATTCTTGGTTTTGATCATCCCTCGACTGGAAAGAGATTAGAATTTTCATCAAATTTACCTCCTGAACTAGAAAATATCTTAAAAAAGCTAAGAAATTCGTGAAAATATAAATATTGTAAAATTTCTTTTCTTTATTAAATAAATACTTCTATGAGTACAACATCTTATAATTTACCAGCTTTGTCTAATGAAGGTGGTTTGACAGCTTACTTAGCACAAATAAAAAAATTTCCTATGCTCGATGCAGAGGAAGAATATATGCTTGCAAAAAATTGGCAAACTACTGGAAATGTAAAATCTGCAGAAAAACTTGTGACAAGTCACCTTAGATTGGTTGCAAAGATTGCAATGGGATATAAGGGTTATGGTTTACCTCTAAATGAAATGATATCAGAAGGAAATGTCGGATTAATGCAAGCGGTAAAAAAATTTGAGCCAGAAAAAGGCTTTAGACTTGCAACCTACGCTATGTGGTGGATCAAAGCATCAATTCAAGAATATATTTTGAGATCATGGAGCTTGGTAAAAATTGGAACAACCACCGCTCAAAAAAAATTATTCTTTAATCTTAAAAAAATTAAAAACCAAATTGCACCAAGAGCTGAGGGTGATCTAAGAGATGATCACGTAAAAGATATTGCTAACAGATTAGATGTTAGTGAGGAAGAAGTTGTTTCGATGAATAGAAGGTTGTCTGGAAAAGAACAGTCTTTGAATGCTCCGATTGGTGAGGATGGTGATGAATGGCAAGATTGGGTTGTAGATAATGAAATGGATCATGAATTAAAATTTGCACAAAACGAAGAAATGGAGCAAAGAAAAGATCTACTAAAAGATTCTATAAAAATCTTAAATGACCGAGAAAAAGAAATTCTTTACTCCAGAAGACTTACAGATAGTCCAATAACCTTAGAAGATTTAAGTAAAAAATTTAAAATTAGTAGAGAAAGAATTAGACAAATAGAAAACAAAGCTTTTGAAAAATTGCAAAAGCACATGTTAAATAGTGCTAAATCAAAAAATCTTCTGCCAGTAAATTAGTTATTAAAAGGATCGTAAACCAGTATTGTATCGTTTCTCTCTGGACTAGTAGAAATGCTTGAAATTTTCGCTTCAATAAATTTTTCAAGGTCTTTTATATAAATTTTTGCATTTTCAGGAAGATCATTAAAACTTTTACATCCCACTGTTGAAGTCTTCCACCCTTGGTAAGTTTTATATATAGGTTTAACTTTTAATTGATCGGTTACTGCTGCAGGTAGATAATCAATTTCTTTTCCATTAATTTGATATGCAACACAAATTTTTATTTGATCTAGTTCGTCTAACACATCTAACTTTGTTAATGCAACCCCATCAATTCCTGAAATTTTTATCGTTTGCCTTACTAATACACCGTCAAACCATCCACATCTTCTTTTTCTACTTGTTACAGTGCCAAATTCCTTACCTCTGCTTCCTAAGAGCTCACCGATTTCATCATTAAGCTCTGTTGGAAATGGCCCCTCACCGACTCTTGTGGTATATGCCTTAGTTATTCCTAAAACATAATTTATTGAGTTAGGTCCACATCCAGAACCTGTTGCTGCTGAGGATGCAACAGTATTTGATGAGGTAACATACGGATATGTGCCGTGATCAACATCTAAGAGTATTCCTTGAGCACCTTCAAATAATATTTTTTTTCCAGATAACTTGAATTGATCAATTTTTTTCCATACAGGTTGAGAAAACTCAAGTATATGAGGAGCTAATTTTAGCAAATCTTCTAATAATTTTTCCTTATCAAAAAGTGGTTTATTCAAACCTTTCCTTATTGCATTATGATGAGATAAGACATTATCTAATCTTCTATTTAGATTTGTCTCAGAAATTAAATCCATTACTCTAATAGATCTTCTACCAACTTTATCTTCGTAAGCTGGACCAATACCTCTTCTGGTTGTTCCTATTTTAGAATTTCCAGCTGCATCTTCTCTTATTTCATCCATTTCTTTATGGAATGGAAGTATTAGGGTTGCTGACTCAGATATAATTAAATTTTTTTCATTAATATTTACGCCTTTAGATTTAATTTCCTCAATTTCCTCCAAAAGAGCCCATGGGTCAATAACAACTCCATTACCAATTACAGAAATCTTATCTTTTCTAACAATACCCGAAGGAAGAAGTCTTAGTTTATATGTAATTCCATCAATTACTAATGTGTGTCCAGCGTTATGACCCCCTTGAAATCTTACTACAACATCAGCTTCACTTGATAGCCAGTCAACTATTTTACCTTTACCTTCATCTCCCCATTGAGATCCTACAACAACAACATTTTTCATAAAAATCTTTTTTTTATCTCTATACTATTTAAGTGGTTTATTGGTCCATGACCTTTTCCATAGTTAGGTCTGCTAGCTATTGCTTCGTTAACATATTTGATAGCCATCTCACAAGATTTCTTTAATGTTTTTCCACATGCAAAGTAAGCTGTGATAGCACTAGACAATGTGCAACCTGTGCCATGGGTATTTTTGGTATAAATTTTGTTGTTTTCAAAAACTGACATTTCTTTTTTGTTTAGAAAAATATCAACAATTTTTTGTCTCTTTAGGTGGCCTCCTTTTATTAAAACATTTTTAGCTCCGAGTTTTAATAAAATATTTGCTGCAAAAATCATATCCTCTTTTGAATTAATTGTAGTTTTGGTAATTATTTCAGCCTCAGGAATATTTGGAGTAATTAATGAAACTTTATTCAATAATTTTTTTTTTAACATTTCTATTGAATTTTTATCAATTAACCTAGCACCTCCCTTTGCTACCATTACAGGATCTAATACTATTTTATTTACTTTTATCTTTTTTAGCGAATTTAAAACTGAATTAATAACTTTTTTTGAATGAAGCATACCAATTTTAATTGCATCTGGTTGAATATCTTTACAGGTAAATTCAATTTGTTTAGATATTTCTTTATAAGGAACTGGTAAAATAGAATCCACTCCTGTAGTATTTTGTGATGTAACAGCAGTAATAGCAGTCATTGCATATCCGCCTAGGGAAGTAACAGTTTTTATATCAGCTTGAATTCCTGCTCCACCAGATGAGTCCGATCCAGCAATAATCAGAATTTTAGATTTCGGTTTCAATTTATCTAAGTGAGTTAGAGACTATTTTTGTGCACTTTTTTAAAAGAATTTCGTCCTTTGATTCACACATTATTCTTATTTTAGGTTCTGTTCCAGATTTTCTTACCAATAATCTTCCTTTTCCAAAAATAATTTTTTCTGCTTTTTTTATTGCTAATCTACATTTTTTAGAACTAATTACTGATTTATCCTTAACCAAAATATTTTCTAATATTTGTGGTGTTGGTTTAAAAATAGAAAATAATTCACTAGCTTTTTTACCTTTTCTCAAAGAAAAAAGTATCTCAAGTGCTACAAGCAATCCATCTCCTGTGGTTGCAAAATTTCCTAATATAATATGCCCAGACTGCTCTCCACCTAAGTTAAATTTCTTGCTTTGCATTAGCTCTTTTACATATCTATCTCCAACATTTGATCTGAAAAATTTAATTTTCTTTTCTTTAAAAAAATTTTCTAGACCATAATTTGACATTAAAGTTCCAATTACGCCCCCTCTTAGTATTTTTTTTCTTTTCCATCTCTCGGCTAAAACGGCTATAATTTTATCTCCATCTACAATATTTGCCTTTTCGTCAGTCAAAATTATTCTGTCTGCATCTCCATCTAAAGAAATTCCTAAATCAGTTTTAAATTTTTTCGTTAATGATTTAATTTTTTCTGGATATGTTGAGCCACATTTAAAGTTAATATTTATTCCATTTGGTTTGGTTCCAGCTTCAAAAACTTTGGCACCTAAAGATCTTAGTAATTCTGGAGCACTTTTGTATGCGGCTCCATTAGCACAATCAATTGCAATTTTTAGACCTTTAAGCGAAAAATTATTTGGAAAATTACTTTTTAAAATATTTATGTAATTTTTATTTGCATCCTCTAATCTTTTTACTCTTCCAAGATTTAGAGGCTTTGTCAGTTTAGATGAAATATTTGAGTCAATTATTTTCTCGATTTTTTTTTCAATTTTGTCAGATAATTTCATGCCATCAGGCCCAAATAATTTCATTCCGTTGTCAGTAAACTGATTATGTGAGGCAGTTATCATTATACCGAGATTGGCTCTCATTTTTTTTGTAAGCATGGCTAATCCATTTGTTGGTAACGGTCCAAGTGTAAAGACATGCATTCCTGCTGAGGCAAGTCCAGAAACTAATGCTGGTTCTAAGGTATAACCAGATAATCTGGTATCCTTTGCAATAATTGCTATTTGTTTTTTTTTTTTTAAATTTTTAAAATAAGTACCTGCTGCTAATCCGAACTTAAAAAACATTTCGCCATTAATTCTAGAATTATTAACTTTTCCTCTTATCCCATCGGTTCCAAAATATTTTTTATTCATTAGAAGTTTAATTTTTTATAAACCTTAATTGATTGATTAACTTCATTAACATCATGCACTCTTAAAATCTGAACACCTTGTAACATAGAGAATATACAAGATGATACGGTTCCACCTATCCTATATTTGCTATCATTTTCATTAGATATATCTTTAATAAATCTTTTCCTAGATAAACCAAGTAATATTGGAAAACCCAATGTATGAAAAATAGAAATCTTATTAATTAATGTAATATTATGTTTCAAATTTTTACCAAAGCCTATTCCTGGATCTAATATGATATTGTTATGTTTAATACCAATTGATCTTAAATATTTAATTTTTCCCTCGAAATAATCATATATATCTAGCAAAACATTTTTATATTTTGGACTATTTTGCATTGTTTTAGGTGAGCCTTTCATATGATGTATTACAAACGGCACTTTAGTTTTTTTTAAAAAATTAATTGTTTTTTTGTCATACTCAAAACCTGAAACATCATTTATAATTTTTATTCCATATTTTAAACTTTTTTCCATCACATGGCTTTTTCTTGTGTCTAGTGAGAAGATCACCTTTTTTTTTCTAATCAGTCTTAGTTTTTTGGATATTCTTTTCCACTCATCAGATACTGAGATTTCTTTAGCACCTGGGCGGGTAGATTCACCACCAATATCAATTATATTTGCTCCAGAGTTTATTAAATTATTTATTTGTCTTTCTGCAGATTTAAATTTTATGAATTTTCCACCATCAGAAAAGCTATCAGGTGTTAAATTTAAAATACCCATCAATATTGGGGTGTTATTAAATTTTAAACCCTTAAATTTTTTTTTTTTGGATATATTTTTTAAATCTTTTTTTATTTTATTGCGTAATCTTAATGGGAGTTTTTTTACCTCCTCTAAATTAATTATTTTTTCTGATTTTCTTGTTAAAAGCTCAATAGATCTAAATCTTATACTAGAGTTTCCATTTAAAGGTAAATGATTTTTATTTATTTTACCGGATTTTGAAGTATAAAAAAGATTACACGCTCTTGTGTAATATTTTTCCATTAAGTTTAATGGACTATTTTAGGTTTTAAACCAATTGATCCAAGTGCTGAACCTTGATCGTCTTCCTCAACTTTTAAATCCTCTTTATTTTTGGGGTAAACATTCTTGTCGACTATGTCTAAAATTTCTTCTCCAGTTAGTGTTTCATAAGTAAGTAATGCTTTTGCAAGTTTATGAAGGTCGTCTATTTTATCTGTAAGAACTTTTTTAGCTCTGTTATAACCTTTATCAACTATTTTTCTTATTTCATTATCTACTTTTCGTGCTGTTTCCTCTGACATATTTTGTTGTCTCGCAACAGATCTTCCTAAAAATACTTCCTCCTCATTTTCTCCATACGCTACTGGACCTAGCTCTTTACTGAGACCAGCTCTCATAACCATGGCTCTCGCTCTTTTTGTTGCCTGCTCAATGTCACTCGCAGCTCCTGTAGTAACTTTATCCTCGCCAAATATTATTTCTTCAGCTACTCTTCCTCCCATAGCTATAGCCAGTTGAGCATGTAACTGCTCTCTAGTTTGAGAAACTTCATCTCTTTCTGGAAGTTGCATAACCATACCTAAAGCTCTTCCTCTAGGAATTATCGTAGCTTTGTGAATTGGATAAGCTGCTTTTTCATTAATTGTAACTATGGCATGACCTGCCTCATGATAAGCGGTAAGTCTTTTCTCTTCCTCAGACATTACCATTGAACGTCTTTCAGCTCCCATCATTACTTTATCTTTTGCTTCTTCAAACTCCTGATAAGTTACAATTCTTTTGTTTTTTCGAGCAGCTAGCAATGCAGCTTCATTTACCAGGTTTGCTAAATCCGCTCCTGAAAATCCCGGTGTTCCTCGAGCAATAGTTCTTAAATTTACATCTGGAGCCATCGATATTTTTTTTGCGTGTACTTTTAGGATCTTTTCTCTTCCTATAATATCTGGATTTGAAACTACAACTTGTCTATCAAATCTTCCTGGTCTTAAAAGGGCGGGATCAAGAACATCCGGTCTATTAGTTGCAGCTATAATTATTACACCTTCATTTGTATCAAAACCGTCCATTTCAACTAATAATTGGTTAAGAGTTTGCTCTCTTTCATCATTTCCACCACCAAGACCTGCACCTCTACTTCTTCCAACAGCATCTATTTCGTCTATAAAAATTATACAAGGCGAATGTTTTTTTCCTTGTTCAAACATGTCCCTTACTCTAGACGCTCCAACACCAACAAACATTTCTACAAAATCTGATCCAGATATTGTGAAAAAAGGAACTCCAGCTTCACCTGCGATAGCTCTTGCCAACAATGTTTTTCCAGTTCCAGGAGGCCCTACTAATAAACAACCTCTTGGAATTTTTCCACCCAATCTACTAAATTTTCTTGGATCTTTTAAAAATTCTACAACCTCTTCTACTTCCTCTTTTGCTTCCTCAACGCCAGCAACATCATTGAATGTAACCTTACCCTTGACCTCATTCATCATTTTAGCTTTAGATCTTCCAAAACCCATCGCTCCACCTTTGCCGCCTTGCATTTGTCTCATAAAAAATATCCAGACAGCTATTAAAAGTAACATGGGAAACCAAGACAACAATATACCAAGGAGTGATGGCATTTTCTCCTCTAATGGACTTGCAGATATACTAACACCTTTGTCACTTAATTTTTGAATTAAGTTTGGATCGTCTGGTGCATAAGTATTAAACTGTTGACCATTTGACAAAACACCTTTTATATTTTTTCCTGAAATCTCAACTTGAACTACTCTTCCATTATCCACTTCTGTCAAAAATTCAGAGAAAATAATATTATTTTTTTGAGTCATAGCTCCCTGTGGATTTTTAAACATGTTGTAAAGACCAATGGTTAGGAGAACTATAATTCCCCACATTGCAAGATTTTTGAAATTCATGATAGTAAAGTAAGAATTATTGAGGAATAAACAAGTGTCAATTTGTACATATATTAAGTAAAATAACTAAATTTCTCTTGAAATAATCATTGTATTGCTGACTTTTTTAAAAATACACCCTGATAGTGTTGTTTTATAAGTATCATTTGAATTTTTGAAATTTTTTATGAGATTTATTATTTTGCTACCTCTAGGTAGTTTTGCTTTGTCAGAAAAAGAATTTAAAACAATATTTAGTGATCTGAATACTACTTCATCAGGCTCTGAAAAAAAATTTTTATTAACAATTACTTTTTCTTTGTTTTTTATGACATTTTGATCAATATTTTTTTTTATATAATGCTCAAGAGCCTTATTACTCTTGTGAAGATTTGATAGAGATGTGTCAAAATTTTTGTTTTTTTTATTAAATTTAAAATTATTTAAAATATTTCTAACGTAAGTTCTTAAATACTTATTATCTAAGTTTGATGGATCCTCGATATAATTACCAAATGTATTTTCAGATATATATCTCAACTCATTTTTAGAAAAATTCAAAAGTGGTCTAAAAATCAAAATTTTTTCATTTATTTTTAATTTAGAGTATTTTTTTTTGAAGGATATAAGCCCATTTAAACCTGATCCTCTAAGCAATCTTATAAAAAAATTTTCATACAAATCTTCTTTATGATGAGCTGTTAAAATTTTATTTAATTTATAATTCTTACATTTTTTAAATAATAACTCGTATCTCTTTAATCGAGCTTGCTCTTGAATATTTTTAGGTTTGTAATTTTTTTCCCAGTTTAAAATGTTTAAATTAACATCAAATTTTTTTAGAATTTTTTTAATAAATAACGCCTCTTTTTTAGACTCTTTTCTTAATTTATGATCGATGTGAAAATAAACATTACTTGTACACTTCTCTATTGACATACATTTTGTTAAAAATGCCAACGCCATACTGTCTGGACCGCCAGAGATCGCAACACAATAATTTTTATCAGTATCTTTTGAAATTATTCTTTTAAACCTTGAATAAAGTTTTTTAATTTTTGGGTTTTTAAGTTTAGATAAATAAAAACTATGAATTGTTCTGTTTGCACTCGAATTTCTTTTCTTCATACTTAGCTTTTTGAAGTACAGATTTAGTTGCTTCTGGATATTGTTTCTTTACACCAGAAATCATAAGACAACCTTGATCTTTTTCTCCAATTTGTACTAATGATACTCCGAGTTTTAATAGATTGATAGGTGCTTTTTCACTTTTGGGATATTTTTGATAACCTTCTAAATATGCAGATGCTGCATCCGTATAAAGTTGTCTGATTCTAAAAGTTTCAGCATACCAGTACTGGGCATTTCCAGATAATTTATGTTCTGGATTAGTATCAACAAATTCTCTAAATGCTCTTTCTGCCATATTGTAATCTCCAACTTTTAGAAAGCTTGTTGCAAATTCATATTGATTTTCTGGTGTACCATCTGGTAAGATTTTTTCCTCTGATCGAAATGTTTCAGTCACAACGGTTTTGGTCGCATCTATCGATTGAATAGATTGGCTTTCACTTTCATTTGTCATATCTTTATAAGAAACTGTTCCTAAATCTTGAGGTTGGGTAGAACCTGGTAGAACTTTTTCTTTATCGGCTGATGTTTCTGTAGGAAGCTTTGTTAAAGAATTATTATCAACTCCTACATTATTATTAGTTTCTAGCCGCTGAAACCTTAGTTGATTATCTGCTTGAACTTTTGATAATCTGGAATTTAATTTATCAATTTTAAAATTAATCTCTTCGTATTTATTTGTTAATTGTTGAAACTGTTTTTCTATTTCAGATAATTTTAACAAATGCCTTGTAAGTGCATCTTCATTTTCGCTTTCTATATTATTAGAATTTGAATTTGAAGATGGAGAAAAAGACTCTGAATAAACTGCTCTCTCTAATGTCCTTAAGTCTTTTTGTATTAACTGCAAAATTTCTTTTACTTCTGAGGTGTCTGCAGTCAAACTTATTGGAAAAAATAAATAAAAAAAAATAAACAAAAAACTAAAGTTTTTTTTGATATTTGGCATTCAATAATCTTTTAGGTATAAAAATGGCAAAAAAAAGACCCCATATTAAAGGGGTCTTTCTTTAAAACTTTTTTATTAATTAATTAGCTTTTACAGTAACTGATCTTCTATTTTTAGACCAAGAAAGAGGGTTTGAACCTGAGTCAACTGGCCTTTCTTTACCGTAACTGATCACTGATATTCTGTCTGCCGCAACTCCGTAAGTCATTAAGTAGTCTTTTGCAGCGTTAGCTCTTCTTTCACCCAATGCTAAATTGTATTCTCTTGTTCCTCTCTCATCCGCATGTCCCTCTAAAACAACATTTACGCTTGGATTATCTCTCAACCATGCTGCTTGTTTTCTTAATGTGTCTCTAGACATTGTAGTGAGTATAGACTCGTTTGTTGCAAAGAATACTCTATCTGGAACACCTTTAGCTAAATACTCAACTGTATCTGTCCCTGTATAAACATCCCCTTGAATTTGAGAATCTATTGTTGCTGTTTTTTTAGTTGCACAAGCAGAAACAACCATACTTAATAATATTATTAGAAAAGTATTTTTTAGGATTTTGCTTAAATTCATTAATGCTCCTTAATATTTTTTAGAACTTTTTCACAACTAATTAGATCTTTCAAGTCTAAAAATCAACATTATTTGTGTTTTTTTTAAAAATTTAGACTAATTACTTAATAAAGATGACCAAGATGGGTCTGAGGCATCCGTCTCAGTAACCACCATTCGTTCATTGTATCCTGTTAAATCTATCGACCATAGCTTTGCAGAAAAACCCTCGCCTTTATCATTTGATTTTGTTTCTCTATAGAAAATAAGAACTCTTCCGTTTGGAGCCCAGGAAGGTGCTTCTTGATAGTAATTTTCTGTTAGTAGCCTTTCGCCTTTACCGTCTACACGCATAACTCCAATATAAAACTTACCCTTGTGAAGTTTAGTAAAAGCAATCAGATCTCCTCTGGGAGACCATACGGGTGTACCATACAATCCTTTCCCAAATGAAATTCTTTTTACGTTTGAGCCGTCACTTTTCATAACATAAATCTGTTGGTATCCACTTCTATCAGAATTAAATGTAATAAATTTACCATCCGGTGAGTAAGAAGGGGATGTATCTATTGATGGGTGATTAGTAATTTTTTCAACAATTCTATTTTCAATATCCATAGTATAAATATCTGAATTGCCATCTTTAGCAAAACTCATTATTATTTTTTTTCCATCAGGCGAAAATCTTGGAGCAAATGTCATTCCTGGAAAATCTCCAACAACTTCTTGGATCCCTGTCTCAATATCTAATAAATAAACTCTAGGTAAATTTCTAAAGTACGATAAGTAAGTTACCATCTGATTAGTTGGATTAAATCTCGGTGTCAAGACTAGCTCATTACCAAGAGTTAAATATTTGGTGTTAAATCCATCTTGATCCATTATAGCAAGTTTTTTTATCCGTTGAGTTTTTGGACCTTCTTCTGAAACATAAATTATTCTTGTATCAAAATATCCTTTTTCCCCAGTAAGTCTTTCATAAACTTTATCTGTAATTATATGTCCAACTCTTCTCCAATTACTTGGCACTGTTGTAAATGCAAGTGCAAGCATTTCTCTTCCTGCTAACACATCCCATAATCTAAACTCAACTTTGAGTTTCTCATTGACGGCTGATACTTTTCCAGTGATCAAAGCTTGAGATTTAATTAATATCCAATCTTCAAATCTAGGTTTGAGATGAGCAATGTCAGGTTTTTGAAGAAACGCATCCTTACTTAAAGGATTAAACAATCCTGATTGTTTTAAATTATTTTCAATTACTTTTGAAATTTCTGATCCTATATCTTCTATTTCCAGCTCCTTTTCAAAAAACTTATTAGATTTATTGTCTTGAAACAATGGTGAGACAGCAATAGGAAGTGGATTTAAATTTCCACGAGTTATATCAACTTCAACAAGCGAGAAAGACTTAGTGATACTTATGAATAATATTAAGATTGTATTTAAAATTAATTTAAATTTTTTCATTAACCCCCTAGCATTTCTCTAGCATCAAAGTTTAGTTGAAGATTTTTCCACCTCTCATAACCGCTAGTAGGTACTTTTAAAGGTTGACATAATTGAATTGCTCTAAGAGCACTTTCAGCTAGTACTTTATAGAAACCTTGTCCTGGCATATTCATTCTTGCATGATCCAAAATTTCAGACTTAATAAGTGTTCCGTCTGGTTTTAGTTTTAATTTTATTCTAACTAACAAATTTTCATTGTATGGTAAACCTAAGGGAATACTCCAACAACCAAATATTTGTGCTTTTAAGGCATCTTCCTCGCTCAAAGTTAATGAAGATATGTCCATAGTGTCATCTTGAGATTGCGAAATTTTATCCACTATTTTATTTGTTTCACCAATATCCTCTTTAGATTTATCTATTAAAGCTGCAATATTATTTGGATCAAATAATTCTTTTTTTTCAAACTCAGATGCTTGTTTCACTTTCGTATCATCTATTTTTGGTTTTTTTGGTTTAATTATCTCTTTTAAATTTTCATCTTCTGTTAAATCTTTAGAAGGTTTTTGTTTTTTTTCTTCTTCAACTGAGAGTTTCTCATTATTTTTATCAGGTAGTGGAATTGCATCTAATTTCTCTTTTTTAACAATCTCTTTTTTTGTCTCTAGTGTAGGTGTTTTTTTTGAAGTCAACTCTGTAATTTTTTCCTTATTTTTTTCGGGACTAATGTCTTTTTTTTCATCTTCCTTTATTTTTTTTGGTGGAGCTTGTTCAGAAACCAATTTTTCTTTATCTTTTTTTACTTTATCTATAATTTTTTTTGCCTTTGGAGCGTAAGGTATGTTTGTTTTGTCTGAAATCTGAATGAGCTCGACTGAAACAAGCGGAGGTATATTTAATGGCTTTTTAGCTATAAAAGGTAATGTAAATATACTTAAGACAATTATAGCTGTATGAAAGATTGATGAAAAAAATAAACTTTTATACAAGTTTACCTCTCTTTGTATGGCTCAGATATTAAGGCTACTTTGGTAAATCCTGAACCAGATAGCATACCCATTATTTCTAACACTCTTCCATAATTAATAGTTTTGTCTCCTCTTACAAAAATTCTTGTATCAGTTCTGTTATTTGAAACTGCTAAAATTTTTGCAATAATTTTTTCATATTCAACTTTTGTTTCTTGAATAAAAATCTCTCCTTTAGAATTAATGGTTAATGTTAACGGCTCGGTATCTTCTGGTAAGGTATCAGCTGACGATTCTGGTAAGTCAACTTGAACACCAACCGTTAATAAAGGAGCAGTGACCATAAAAATTATAAGCAGCACAAGCATAACGTCGACAAAAGGAGTTACATTTATTTCACTCATTGGTTCTTTTTTTGAACGTTTTAAATTAAATGCCATTTCTAAATTATAGAAATAAATCTCTTCGAAAAGTTTTCTAGTTTTTGAGAATATTTTTTGGAATCATTGGTAAATTTATTGTAGGCAATAACTGCTGGAATTGCTGCCAATAAACCTAAGGCTGTCGCAAATAATGCTTCTGCAATACCTGGGGCAACAATCGCTAAACTTGTATTTCTTGAAATGGCAATTGATTGAAATGAATTCATAATACCCCATACAGTTCCAAACAATCCTATAAATGGTGCCGTTGATCCAACTGTTGCAAGAAAGGTGTAATTTTTATCTACGTTGGTCATTTGCTTTTCAATATTTGCTTCCAAAACACCTGCTAATCTCTCAGATAAATTTGATTTTGATCTTGATTTCATCACCGTTTGCATTGAACTTTTAAATATTTCAGCCATTGGGTCATTAGTGGTTGAAGGTAAATTATTATAAAAGGTTTCCGCAGATTTTGACTTCCAAAATTTTTCCTCAAATTCTTCAGCACTTTTATTAATTTTTCTAAAGAGTCTAATTTTATCAAAAATGATAGCCCAAGAATAAATTGAAAAGACCACTAAAATAATCATCACTGATTTTACTATAATGTCTGCTCTTAAAAATAAGCTCGCTAAAGAAAAGTCTGTGTTACTTGCAAGTCCAACAGCTTGTGAGGTTATATCTGTTTCCATAGTTTCTTCTCACACTCAATTGTGTCATTAATTTGGCTCTTATTTTGTAATATTTCTGGATTAAATTATTTACCTAAAGTTTCAAAATAATATTTTGCAATTAATATTGCATCAGCTTTGTTAGCATCTTTTTTTTTTGATAATTCAGATGATATGTATGGGTAAGTTTCAATTACTTTAGTTCTGCTAGCATCTTTCTCAGAATTAAGTAAATTAAAATGTTTTTTCCATTTAACTGGTCTAACCAAAATTACTGGCAATTTTAATGCTGCACAAACACCTTTTATAACACCAAATGATTGTCCAAAACTAAACATGCCAGTAACCCCTTGGCCTGGCATTGCGCTAACACTCTCAAGGATTACTTTATCCTCATGCGAGATATTTTCTTTTGTAAGAATATTTGTTAATTCAGCTGCATTAATTTGTTTTTTTGATTTTGTGCCTTCTGCCATAGTTGGCATGTCAACGACCATTGAAATGTTTCCATCTCTTAGTATAGATATTGCACCACTAATTCCAGGATCTATTCCAACCAAATTCATAAATTAATTATCAAATTTTGCATTTGTAAAAATATTTTGTACATCTTCATCATCATCTAAGGTTTCTAAAAATTTGATCATATTATATTTGTTTTCTCCTGATAAATTTACTGTATTTAATGGGACCCATTCAATTTCTGTAGACAAAAAGTTTTCAATTTTTTTTTCTAACTTATTTTTGACTTCATATATCTCAGTATTAGCAGTATGTACTTCATGAAAATTCTCGTGGGAAAAACATTCATTTGCACCACTTTCAATTGCTAGCTCAAGCATATCTTCATCATCAATTTCGTCTTTATTAATTTTTATAACTCCTAACTGTTGGAAGTTATGTGATGCTGAGCCTTGAGTTCCAAGTCCACCACCACTTTTTTGAAAAATGGTTCTAATATTTGAAGCTGTTCTATTTTTATTATCCGTTAAGGTTTCAACTATAACAGCTGTTTTATTTGGACCAAAACCTTCATATCTAAGATTTTCAAAGTTTGAGTCTTCGCTTATGCTGGATTTATCAATAGCTCTTTCAATATTATCTTTAGGCATATTTGCTGATCTTGCAGATTGAATTGCTGATCGCAATCTTGCATTCATATCTGGATTTTTATCTCCTAGTTTTGCTGCAACTGTTATCTCTTTAGAAAGTTTAGAGAAAATTTTTGATCTTTGTTTGTCAGCTTTTCCTTTTTTATGCTTAATTCCTGCCCAATGAGAGTGTCCAGCCATGATTTATGAATTATTATTTAATTTACCACCATATATAAAACTGGATACACTTTTGGCCAAGCCATTATTCTCATCAGCATTTACTATCATACCGCAAAGTGTTGCTTCTCCTTTTGCTGGAAAATGTTTTTTCGAGTCTCTTTTAAAAAATCTATTTATTGAATTTTGTTTATTCATTCCAATCACAGAGTCATAATCACCACACATTCCGGCGTCTGTTAAATAGGCAGTTCCATTCTCTAAGATCCTTGCATCATTTGTTGGTACATGTGTATGTGTACCAACCACAATGGTTGCATGACCATCAAGATAATGGCCCATTGCCATTTTTTCACTAGTAATCTCACCATGAAAATCTACAACTAAAAAATCATAATTTTTTTTTAATTTATGATTATCAATAAAATTTTTTGTAACTTCGAATACATCTTTGCATTTTTTCATAAAAATATTTCCCATCAAATTTAAAACCCCGACTTTTAAACCTTTTTTTGAGGTATAAATTTCAAATCCACTTCCTGGAACGTCGTTAAGTAAATTTTCTGGTCTTAACAATCTTTTTTCTATTTTTATAAATTCAAAAGTTTCTTTCTGATCCCAAACGTGATTGCCAGTTGTTATAACATCTACTCCTGAACTAATTAATTCTTTTACATTATTTTCAGTTATTCCAACTCCGTCTATAGCTGCATTTTCTCCATTGACTATAACAAAATTAATTTTATTTTTTTCTATAATTGCTTTTAAATGTTTTTTTACTGCAATACATCCAGCATCTCCAACTATATCACCTAGAAAAAGAATTTTCATGAATAAATTTTATTTTCTGTTATGATGAAATCTAATTTTTTGTCAAATTTGTTTACAGGCAATTTTTTAACTTCTTGAAATGAAAATGATAATCCAATTGTCTTAAATTTTTTAAATTTACTAATTTTCTCTAAATGTCTATCATAATATCCTCCCCCATATCCTAATCGAAACTTATTTTTATCGAAACCAACTAAAGGGACCAATATAAGATCGGGATATACAATTGTTTTAGATACAGGTTCAGGAATTCCCATGCTATTTACTTTTAAATATGTATCTAATGACCAATTGAAAAAATTCATTTGATTTGAGGCACCAATTACAGGTAGTGAAATTGAGAAGTTCTTTTCAACAAGTTTTTTTAAAACAGGCAAGCAATCAAGTTCATAATTTATTGGATAGTAACCACCAATGGTTTTAATTTTAAATTTTAAATCTTTTATTATATCTAAAATTTTTGTTTCTATATTTTCAAAATTCTTAAACTTTTTTTTTCTTATAAAAATTAATTTTTTTCTTAGTAATTTTTTTGACAATTTTACTGAATATTTATATCTGGATTATTTTTTTGTATAAAATTTTCAATTTCTTTAGTCGCTGTGTCTATCAAATCTTCATAATTATTTTTTTGATTTTGGATTTCAAACTCTAGCTTAGTTTGATTATCAGATAGTTTTAGAATTTCTTTCTCTTTTTCATTTTTATAATTATAAACTAAGGATTTTAATTCCTTAAACTTGCTAATTAAATTATGAATTTCTATCTTTTGTTTTTCCAATTTTTTTTTAGTATCAAAATATTCATCCATTGTTGTAATTGATGTTATTAATAAAAGTTTATTTTCACCAATGTTGCCAAGTGTATTTTTAAGACCGCTGAACTTTTGATTTAAATGTGATGATAGTTCCTCTAAATGTTCCTCTTGCCCATCATCACAGGACAGCAGGTATTCTTTTCCATTAAATTTTATATTTATATTTGCCATTTTTCAATTTCATCCAATAAACTATCCGTTTCTTGATTTAATTCATCTATTTTCTCTGAAAATTTATGCTCTCTTCTTTTTTCATCCTCATCCTTAGACTTAAACTCCTCAAACTCCTGCTTTAATTTAAGATTTTCTTTTTCTAAATAATTATAATTTTCTAATAGTCGTTTATATTCAATTTCTAATTGATTTTTTCGTTCTTTAAGATTTTCTAATTCTGTCGAATTATCTTTTTTTGCTAAATCTAAATTGTTAAGTTTTTCAAGAGTTTGATTTAATTTTTTTTCTTTTTCAGTTATAGAATTCATTATATATAAACATACTATTAAATTGAGTCACCTTAGTCTATACAGGATAATTTTTTGAGAATACAAAATAAAGACCTATCGAATGCAATTCGTGTTCTTTCAATGGATGCTGTTGAAAAAGCTAATTCAGGTCACCCTGGAATGCCTATGGGAATGGCAGATGTTGCAACTATCCTATTCAAAAACTTTCTAAAATTTAATCCATCCAATCCAAGTTGGATCAATAGAGACAGGTTTGTTTTATCTGCTGGCCATGGATCGATGTTATTATATTCTTTGCTTTATTTAACTGGTTATAAAAGCATAAAGATTTCCGATATTAAAAACTTTAGACAACTGAATTCTATTTGTGCTGGACATCCTGAATATGAAAAAAACTCTGGAATAGAAACAACAACTGGACCTCTAGGGCAAGGGATCGCAAATGCAGTTGGTTTTGCAATTGCCGAAGAGGTTTTAAAAAAGAAATTGGGAAGTAAAATAATTAACCATAAAACTTATGTTCTGGCAGGTGATGGATGTTTAATGGAAGGTATAAGTCACGAGGCAATGAGTTTAGCGGGGCATCTAAAACTTAAAAATTTAATTATGTTATTTGATAACAACTCTATTTCAATTGATGGACCAACTAGTCTTGCTGTATCAGATAACTATAAAAAAAGGTTTGAAAGCTATGGCTGGAATTGTATTGATATTGACGGTCACAATGAAAGACAAATATTTAGAGCGATTAATAAGGCACAAAAAGCGATTAAGCCAACAGTTATTTCTTGTAAAACAAAAATTGGATTTGGTTCACCCAATAAAAGCGGCAAAGCATCTTCTCATGGGAGCCCTCTTGGGCCTAAAGAGATAGAGTTGGTAAGAGAAAAATTAAACTGGCCTTTTAAACCGTTTGAAATACCAAAAAATATTTTAAAAGAATGGAGAAAAATTGGAGTTAAAGGTTCTAAGACAGAAGCAAATTGGAATAAAGATTTTTCAAGAAAAAAAAATAGCCTAAAAGAATTGTTTAAAAATAATTTTTCTAATTCAATTATAAAACAAAAAAAAGATGTTATTGCAAATTTAAAACCATTGGCAACAAGGAAGTCTTCTGAGACTGTTTTAAACTCATTATTCAAATTAAAAAATAATTTAATAGGTGGGTCCGCAGATCTAGCAGGTTCGAATAATACAAAATCTAAATTTAACAAAGTTATAAATGCCAAAAATTTCGATGGTGACTATATTCATTATGGGGTAAGAGAACATGCAATGTGTGGTATTATGAATGGTCTAGCATTGCACAGTAATTTAATTCCGTATGGAGGAACTTTTTTAATATTTTCAGATTATTGTAAACCTTCAATTAGACTTTCAGCATTAATGAAGCAAAGAGTAATTTATGTGATGACACATGACTCTATTGGATTGGGGGAAGATGGTCCAACCCATCAACCTATTGAACAATTATCAGGCCTAAGATCTATACCAAATTTAAATATACTTAGACCCGCTGATCAAACAGAAACCATTGAATGCTGGGATATGGCGTTAAAAAACTCAAAAACTCCGAGTATCCTTGCATTAACCAGGCAAAACTTAGATCCAATAAGAAAACGTTTCACATCTACGAATAAATGCTCTTATGGCGCTTATGAGGTAATGAGAACAAATAAAAAAATAAAGATAACTATACTAGCTAGTGGCTCTGAGGTAAATTTAGCTTTAGATATAAGTCATAAATTAGCCAAAGAAAAATTGTATTCAAAAGTTATATCTATGCCTTGTCAAGAAATCTTTGATAACCAAAGTCAAAAATATAAAAGCAAGATTTTAAAAGAAACTAGCAAAATATTTTCTATAGAAGCAGGATCAGATCAATCATGGTCAAAATATATTAACAATAAAGGATTATCATTTTCAATTAATGATTTTGGAAAAAGTGCTCCTTACAAAAAAATATACGATCACTTTGGACTGAATGTTGAAAGAATTTGTAAAAAAATAAAATTAAACATCAAAAAAAATGCCAATTAAAATTGGGATTAATGGTATGGGTCGGATCGGAAGAATGGTTGTTCGATCAATTTATGAAAATCATAAAGGCAAAATTCAAATTAAACATATTAATAATAGATCAGACTCAGAGCTTTGCGCAAACTTGCTAAAATACGATTCAGTTCATGGTAAATTCAATGCTAAAATAAAATCTAATTCAAATTATTTCAAAATAAATAAAGAAAAAATTTCATATTCACAATTTTCAAATATTCAAGACATAAATTGGAAAAAATACAATGTTGATTATGTATTTGAGTGCACAGGTAAATTCAATTCCAAAGAAAAACTAATACCACATTTAAAAAATGGAGCAAAAAAAGTCATAGTATCAGCTCCGTGCAAAAATGCAGATAAAACAGTTGTTTTTGGCGTTAATCATAGAAAAATTGGAAAGAATGATAATATTATTTCAGCTGCATCATGTACAACTAATTGTCTTGCGCCTATTGCAGATGTAATAAATAAAAATTTTATAATCCAAAATGGTTTTATGACAACCATTCATGCTTTTACGACAGATCAAAGAATATTAGATAATTCGCATAAGGATCCAAGACGAGCAAGATCTGCTAGCCAATCAATCGTGCCAACATCAACTGGTGCTTCTAATGCAATTGGAGAGATTATACCTTCATTAAAAGGAAAGCTTGAGGGAATTGCTATGAGAGTGCCAACTCCCAATGTATCTTTGGTTGAGTTTGTTTTTAATGTTAAAAAGACTGTTTCTAAAGAAAAATTAAATAATTCATTTTCAAAAGCATCAAACTCTTACCTAAAAAATATCTTAGATGTCACAAAAGAAAAATTAGTATCAATAGATTTCAACCATAATAGCTCTTCAGGAATATTAGATAGTTCTCTAACTAATGTTGTTGGTTCAAAAATGGGAAAAATTTCTGCATGGTATGACAATGAATGGGGTTTTTCAAATAGAATGTGCGATATTGCAAGATATTTAAGCAAAATCAATTGATGAAATCCATAAGAGATTTAGAAAATTTAAATAATCGAATAGTACTTTTAAGATTAGATTTAAATGTTCCAATTTTGGATGGAAAAATAATAGATACAAATAGAATAGATAAAATTATTCCAACAATTAATTTTCTTTTATCAAAAAATGCAAAAATAATTATAATTTCTCATGTTGGAAGGCCAAAAGGAAAATTTAAGAGTGGACTATCTCTTCAACCAATAAGAGATAATTTAAGTTCACATTTTAATGAAAATGTCAAACTAGAGAAGGCAAATATTTTTAATTTAAAAAAAAATAAATTATTTAAAGGTGCTAATGAAAAATTAATAATTTTAGAAAATATTAGATTTTACCCAGAAGAAGAGAATAACAGTGAAAAATTTTCTGAACAATTAGCAAAACTTGGGGACATTTATGTAAATGATGCATTTTCATGTTCACACAGAGAGCATGCTTCAGTTACAAGTATTACAAAATTTATACCATCTTATAGTGGACTTCAGATCAATTCAGAAGTTGAAGCTCTTAAAAAAATTACAACAGAAATTAAAAAGCCAATTACTTGTATAATTGGTGGATCAAAGATATCTACAAAAGTAGACATTATAAAAAACCTAATACCTAAATTTGATAATTTTGTAATTGTTGGAGCTATGGCCAATAACATTTTAAAATACAAAGGTTACAATATAGGAGCCTCATTATTTGAAAGAAATTCAGAAAAAATAATTGAAAAAATTTTTTCTGAAATAGAAACTAATAGTTGTAAAATATATTTCCCTGAGGATGTTAAAGTTGGAAAAAGCCTTGAAGATGATTCTATTCAAAAATCATTAAATCAAATAGAAAATGACGATATGATACTTGATGTAGGTTCAAAAACGATACAAAATATTAAAAGAGTAATCGATAATTCCTCAACCATATTTTGGAATGGTCCATTGGGATATTTTGAAAATCCTAATTTTTCAAAAGGAAGTTTAGAAATAGCAAAATATATAGGAAATAAACAAGGAGAGATTTATTCTGTTATTGGTGGTGGAGATACAGTTTCTGTTATCAACTCCATAAAAATTAAAAACAAATTTAATTTTGTCTCAACTGCTGGTGGAGCATTTTTAGAATATCTTGAAGGAAAAATTCTTCCTGGTATAAGGGCGCTTAATTAAATGTCTGAATTATACAAAATAGCAGAAAAAATTCTTCAAAACGGAAAAGGAATTCTTGCGGCTGATGAAAGCACTGGGACTATGAAAAAAAGATTAGAATCAGTAAATGTAGAGTCTACTGAAAAAAATAGATTAATCTTCAGAGAAACACTTTTTTCATCAACTTCAATGAAAGAATGTATAGGTGGTGTGATATTGTATGATGAAACAATTAGACAAAATACTTCTCAAAATAAATCTATACCAGAATTAATTTCTGAAAGTGGAGTTTTGCCAGGAATAAAAGTAGATACAGGTGCAAAAACTTTAGCAGGATCTAAAGAAGAAAAAATTACTGAGGGATTAGATGGTTTAAGAGAAAGATTGAAAGATTATTATCAACTTGGTGCTAGATTTACAAAATGGAGAGGTGTTTATGTTATCTCTGAAGAATATCCAAGTAAGTTATCAATGACAGCTAATGCTCATGCTCTAGCCAGATACGCTGCGCTAGCGCAAGAAGCTGGTATGGTGCCAATTGTAGAACCTGAAGTTTTAATGGACGGAAAACACTCAGCAAAAGATTGTTTTAATAAAACATCTGAAGTTATTAAAAGGTGCTATGAAGAATTGGATATAAATAAAGTTGATTTGAAAGGCACAATTTTAAAACCTAATATGATTCTTCCAGGAACAAATTCGAATGAGACAATTTCTAATAACGAAGTAGCTGAAATGACATTAGAATGTTTAAAAAATAATGTACCCTCTGAAGTTCCTGGTGTTGCATTTTTATCTGGTGGACAGACGGAGGTCGAGGCGACAAATAATCTTAATCAAATAAATGTTAAAAATGATTCAAGTTTTATTATGACCTACTCATATGGAAGAGCTCTTCAACAAAGTGCTTTAAAGTTTTGGTCTAAAGACATAAACAATATCAAAGGAACTCAAGAAGTGTTTGATCATAGAGCTAAAATGTGTACTTTGGCAGCACAAGGGAAGTGGTCAGAAAGTCTTGAAAATTAAAAATAAAAAATTTGTTTATTTAATCTCTCCCGCAAAAATACCCAATAATATATTTTATAACTCTCTAGAACTCGTTTTTAAATCAAAAAAGGTAAGTTTTTTTCAATTAAGATTAAAAAATGAAAATCTTTCTAAAAAAATTTTAATTTCAAAAAAAATAATCAAGATCTGCAGAAAATATGGTGTTAAATTTTTAGTGAATGATGATCCAATTCTTGCTTTAAAGGTCAATGCAGATGGTTGCCATTTGGGTCAAAAAGATATGAGCATCATTGAAGCAAAAAAAATTTTAAAGAATAAAATAATCGGAATTACTTGCCATAATTCAATTAGATTAGCAAAAAAAGCTTTGATAAATGGAGCAAATTATATTGCTATTGGTGCTTTTTTTAAAACAAAAACAAAAAAAGTAAAATTTAGAGCAAAACTAAGTACTTTAAAAAAAATAAAAAAATTTAGTGACAATCCTATTGTAGCAATTGGCGGTATCAACGAAAAAAACTATAGAAAACTTTTGTTGAACAAAGCGAACTTTTTAGCTATCTCAGGCTACATTTGGAATAATAATAAATACAAACCATACGAAGCAATAGAAAGATTAAAATGAAAATAAACGCAACTGAAATAAGAGTTGGTATGATATTAGAATATAAAGATGATTTATGGGAAGTCTTAAAAACACAACATGTAAAACCTGGCAAAGGTGGGGCATTTGCACAAGTAGAAATGAAAAGTTTAAATAAGAATACAAAACTTAATGAAAGATTTAGATCTAACGAAACTGTAGAAAAAGCATTATTGGAGGAGATAAAATTTAATTATCTTTATGATGATGAAAAAGATTATTTTTTTATGAATCCAGAAAGTTTTGAGCAGATTAATATTAAAAAAGAAATTGTTGGAGATAAAGGAAAAATGTTAACAGAAAATTTAGAGGTAACAATAAATTTCCATGATGACACGCCTTTAAGTGTTAATCTGCCCAATCAAATAAAAAGTAGAATTGAAACGACTGATGCGGCAATAAAAGGTCAAACAGTTTCATCTTCTTATAAGCCAGCAACTCTCGATAATGGTTTGATTATTCAAGTTCCTCCATTTATAGAAAGCGAAGATGAAATAATTGTTGATACAAGAACAATTGAATATGTAAAAAAGGTTTAATTGATGAATTCAATTTCTCCAAATTTAAATATTATGATTAAAGCTTGTGAAAAGGCTTCTAAAGTAATTATAAGGGATTTTGGTGAAGTAGAAAATTTACAAGTATCTAAAAAAGGTCCAAGAGACTATGTAACTAAGACAGATAAAAAAGTAGAAAAAATTTTAATTGAAGAACTCTCAAAAGGAAAAAAAAATTACTCTTTTATTACGGAGGAAACAGGGAAAATTAAAAATTCAAATGAAGATTCTTGTTGGATAATTGATCCAATAGACGGAACAATTAATTTTATGCATGGAATTCCTCATTTTGCCATATCAATAGCTCTCAGGATTAATGGTGAATTGAAATCTGGCTTAATTTTTGATCCAATTAAAAATGAAATGTTCTATGCAGAGAAAAACAGTGGAGCATATTTTAACAATCATAGAGTAAGGGTTTCTAGTAAAAGTGATTTGGAAGAATGCTTATTTTCCTCTAATAATTATGGGGTAAAATTTGCAACACCCAATTTAAATATGAGAAATACTGGATGTGCAGCTCTTGATTTGGCATATGTAGGATCTGGAAGATTGGATGGTTTTTTTTATAACAAAATTAATATATGGGATATTGCAGCTGGTGTTTTAATTATTGATGAGGCGGGGGGCAAAGTTAGTGACATTAGCAATTTCGGAGATGAAGCTATAGATATAAGGGCTTCAAACAGTAATATTTACCAAAAAATGCTTGAAAAAATAAAAAACTTTTAATTGTTTTAAAGATTACTTTTGCTATAAACCGATTTCTATGAAAAAAAATTTGCATCCTAACTACCACACAATTAAAGTTGAAATGACCGATGGATCTCAATTTGAAACTAAATCTACATGGGGATCTGAAGGGGAAGTTCTTAAGTTAGAAATTGATCCTAAATCGCATGCTGCTTGGACAGGTGGAAAGCAGAAGATATTAGATAAAGGTAGAATAAGTAAATTCAATAAAAAGTTCCAAAATTTTAGATCCGAGAAAAGTAATTAATGTCTAATGCACCTTTAATGCCAATGGCAACTGCTGTTTGGTTGGTTGAAAACACTACACTTACATTTAAACAAATTGCAGAATTTTGCAAACTTCACGAGGTAGAAGTTCAAGGAATAGCTGATGGGGAAGTTGCAAAAGGTATAGTTGGATATAACCCAATTATGTCTGGTCAACTTACTAGAGAAGATATTAATTTATCATCTGAGGATAACAACAGACCATTAAATTTAAAAACAATTGATGTTGAAATTGAGAATACAGAGAAGAAAATTAAAAAATATGTACCATTATCAAAACGTCAAGATAAGCCAGATTCGGCTCTTTGGTTGATTAAACAACATAGTATTTTAAAAGATTCTCAAATTGCAAAGTTAGTTGGGGTTACAAAAAACTCGGTCACAGCTATTAGAAATAAAAGTTATTGGAACTTTAGTAATCTCAATGCAAAAGATCCTGTTGCTATGGGATTATTTTCTCAAAAAGAACTTGTGGAAGCGATAGAAAAGGCAGAAAGACGAATTAAGAGAGAGAGAAAAGAGAAAGAAAAAGCACAAAACATAAAATAAAATGAATAATAGACATATAAATTATAAAGTGATAACTAATGCCACTTTTTGGAGGTTGTTATTAAGATAGAAGTTAAGGATAATAATGTTGAACAAGCACTGAGAGTTTTGAAAAGAAAGCTTCAGCGTGATGGTTTTTTTAAAGTTATTAAACTCAAAAATACTTATGAAAAACCATCAGAAAAGAAAAAAAGAATTCTCCAAGAAAACATTAAGAGAGTTAAAAAACTTAACAAACTCAAAAATAGGATTTAATTATCGCGGGGTGGAGCAGCCTGGTAGCTCGCAAGGCTCATAACCTTGAGGTCGGCGGTTCAAATCCGTCCCCCGCAACCAATTCAATATTTATATTTTATAAATGGTAAATATAGTTTAAATTTCTTTCTAGTGATAAGGTTTTTTAAAAAAAAAAAATTACAAACAAGTTTTTTTTCAAAAAAGTGTTACGACCATATAGATGAAACTTTTAAAAATATTAATGTAACAAATAGCTATATAAACTATATCTATATCAATAAAGTTATTCCAGAAGAAGATTACAAATCATTATTACAGTATCTAAATTAAGTTGATGAATTTTTTAATAGAAATTCTGTTTTAAAGCCTGATGATAATACTAATGACGTTTATTTGAAAATTGATGAAATAATAACGAATTTAAACAAAAATGATAAAAATGAAATGATAATATTAATGGAGTTAGGAGCATTTATTTTTGAACTCTATTATCTGACAAATTATATACTAAAAAAACTGATGTTTATTTTTGATGAGGAAATTAGTAAAAGAAATATTAACTATTTTGCAAACTATAAATTAATTGATAACCAATCATACAAATATTTTTGCCATTATTTAAAAAGAGAGCGTTTGGATTTTGCACTTGATCCTCATTTGCATACGTCTCACGAAGTCATTGATGTCTTGTTCTATCTACCAGAAAATAAAAAATATTCATTTAATGGAACTTCTTTGTTCAAACCAAAAAATCATATAAATGTTAAAAAATCAGATCTTAAGAATTATTTAAGTTTTAAAAGATCTGATTTTGATGATTACAATAAAATTGAATATTTGCCGAATTCTATTGTTGCTTGGGTTAATACGCATAAAAGTTTTCATGGTGTAGATTATGAAAATTCTAAATTTAATAAAGAGAAAAAAAAATACTTATTCTTTGGATCGGTATTTAATAAAGAACTTATTAAAAATTTGAGTTATAGGGATGAATGGTTTAAATATTAATAAATATTTTATTTCCATTGACTAACTAAATTTTAAAGATTTTTAACAATTTCTTCAGTCATTTTTTTTGCATCCGCAAATAACATTAGAGTATTATCTCTATAAAAAAGATCGTTATCAATACCAGCATATCCTGGTGATAAACTTCTTTTTACAAATAAAACTGACTTACTTTTTTCCACATCTAAAACTGGCATACCATATATAGGACTTTGTGGATCTGATTTCGCTACTGGGTTAGTTACATCATTTGCTCCAATTACGTAAGCTACATCACAGTTTGCAAAATCATTATTTATTTCCTCTAATTCAAATACCTCGTCATAAGGAACATTTGCCTCTGCTAATAATACATTCATATGTCCAGGCATTCTTCCAGCTACTGGATGAATTGCATAAGAAACTTTTACGCCATTTTTTTTCAATGCGTCAACCATTTCTCTTAATGCATGTTGTGCTTGAGCCACAGCCATACCATAACCAGGCACAATAATTACAGAAGATGCATTCTTCATCAAAAAAGCTGCATCATCAGCATTACCGCTTTTTGTTGGTTTTTGCTCTTTACTTTGAGCAGATGATGCTTGATCTGTTGCACCCCACCCGCCTAGAATTACATTAAAGAATGATCTATTCATTCCTTTGCACATTATATATGAAAGTATAGCCCCAGAAGATCCAACTAAAGCACCTGTAATAATTAAAGCTGTATTTTCTAATGTAAATCCAATACCAGCTGCAGCCCAACCTGAATAGGAATTTAGCATAGAAATTACTACTGGCATATCTGCTCCTCCGATTGGAATAATAAGCAAAACTCCGACTAAAAAAGAAATAGCTACAATTGTCCAAAAAATATTTGATGATTGAGTTCTACATAAATAGTAAATTAAAAAGATGATTGTTAATCCTATAAATAGATTAATAAAATGCTGACCCTTAAAAGTTATAGGCGCTCCAGACATTATTCCTCTAAGCTTTAAAAATGCTATAATTGAACCAGAAAATGTAATTGCTCCAATAGCAGCTCCTAAGGACATTTCAATTAAACTTGCAAGTTTTATGTTTCCTATGCTGCCAAGATTGAAAGCTTCTGGATTTAAAAATGCTGATATTGCAACAAAAACAGCGGCTAGACCAACTAAGCTGTGAAATCCTGCAACAAGCTCAGGCATTGCAGTCATCGGAATTTTAAATGCTATAAATGCACCTATAGATCCTCCAATTGCTAAAAAAATCAAAACATAAATAAAGCCAGAGCCAAAATTTCCAACTGACAAGAAAGTTACAATAATTGCAATCGCCATACCTGCAATTCCAAAATAATTCCCTTGTCTTGAAGTTTCCGGTGAAGATAAACCCCTCAGTGCTAAAATAAATAAAATCCCAGAAATTAAGTAAAAGGTTGCGGAAAGATTTGCTGACATAAGATTTATTTATTTTTCTTTTTCTTATACATTTGAAGCATTCGTTGGGTCACCAAAAAACCGCCAAAAATATTAACTGCTGCTAAAATAATAGCAAGAAATCCAAATATGCTTGAATTATCAAAAATTTTATCTGAATTACTTGCTAAAGCTGCAATAATCGCACCTACAATAATTACGGAAGAAATTGCGTTTGTAACAGACATTAAAGGTGTATGGAGAGATGGTGTTACACTCCAAACCACATAATAACCAACAAAGATTGACAGTATAAATATACTAAATCTGAATATAAAAGGATCTATTTCCATAATTATTTAATTTGAGTTTTCTCTATAATTTCATCTTCTAAATTTATATTTATTTTTTTGTTTTCTTTATCATATAAATTACTTACAAAATTGAACATATTTTTTGCATACAAGTTTGAGGCTGAATTTGGTAGTTTATTCAAAATATTGCTATCTCCCATTATTTTTACTCCATTATGATCTATAATTTCATTTACTTTTGTAAGTTCAGAATTTCCTCCCTGAGATGCTGCAAGATCATAAATTACAGATCCACTTTGCATCACGTCAATCATGTCTTTTTTTATAATTAAAGGCGCTTTTTTTCCTGGAATTAAGGCAGTACAGATGATTATATCAATTTTTTTTAATGTTTCTTTTAATAAATCCTCTTGTTTCTGTTTAAAATCTTCAGATGCTTCTTTTGCATATCCACCTTTAGTCTCTAAATTTTCTGCACCTTCAACAGTTAGGAATTTTCCACCTAAACTTTCAACTTGCTCTTTTGATGCTAATCTTACATCTGTTGCATAAACTATAGCGCCCATTCTTTTTGCAGTTGCAATTGCTTGTAATCCCGCAACCCCTGCTCCTACAACTAATACTTTGGCCGCAGGTATTGTTCCTGCTGCAGTCATCATCATAGGAATGGCTTTTTGATAATATGCAAATGAATCTATTACCGCTTTGTAACCTGCTAAATTTGCTTGAGATGAAAGTATATCCATAGATTGTGCTCTTGTAATTCTTGGTAAAAGCTCAAGAGAAAAACAATTTATTTTTTTATCTAAAAGTTTTTTTATTTTTTCTTTATTAGAATAAGGATTTAAAACGCCAATTAAAATTTGTTCATTTTTTAATTTTTCAAAATTCTCTTCGCCTATTAAATTCATTTGTAAAACTACATCAGCCTCTGATAATACTTTTTCTTTATCATTTACTATTTCTGCTCCTTCACTAATAAATTCATCGTCAGAAATACCTAAGTGTTCACCATATCCTTTCGGTAGAATTATATTTAGATTTAATGATTTATATTTTTTAATTATTTCTGGGGTAACGGCGATACGCTGTTCTATTTTTAAGTTTTCTTTTATTGAACCTATTTTCATTTATAAAAGAAAAATTGCCATTAATACTAAAATACAAACTACGGAAATAGTTCCCCATAGAACAAATTTTGTAAAATTATTCCAAGTATTTTTATGGTTTTCATTATCCATAAAACTATTTTTGTCTCGCTTTAAATTTTGGATTTTTTTTATTAATTATGTAAACTCTACCCCTTCTTCTAACAAGTTTAGAGTTTAGATCTCTTTTTTTTAAAGATTTAAGTGAGCTTGCTATTTTCATAATAGTTTTAGCCTGGCAATGTCCTACTCTTCCATGCCTTAAGACAAAGTACCATCGGCGCTGAAGGGCTTAACTTCCGAGTTCGGAATGGTATCGGGTGTTACACCTTCGCAAAAATTACCAGGCAGAAAACTTATAATAATAAATATTTATTTGTAAATCTTTTTATTTTCTAATATTTACAATAATTTTTGTCAGATTTACCTTAATTTAATTAAGTTTATTTGTTCTATTATTAATATAACTCTTTAAATTTGTTTTTGAATATACTTTGGTTATTTTGTTATTTAAATTCATATCTGTGAGAGCAGATGCAAACCTCTCTCCCTTTCTAGCTTTTAAAAATTTAATTTTTTTTGAGAACATTTTTGCAACCTCAAAAATTGAATATGATTTTTTACTTGTTATTGCAAAATGACCATTTTTTTTATTTTTCCAAACATTTAAACAGAAATCTACTGTATCTTGAATATAAGTGAATCTCCTTGTTTGAGTTCCTGGCAATACTACAGTTAATGGTTTCTTATTTTTAAATTGTTCTTCAAATATACCTATTACTGTAGACATTTCTCCAACAGATATTTGTCTTTCACCATAAACGTTGTAAAAATAGATAATACTAAATTTAAAATTAAACCATTTTTTTAAATTTTCCAATAATTCTAAATTTTTACTTTTTGAAAACGAATATGGTGAAAGATTTTGATCATCTCCATTATTACCAAGGGATGCGGAAGTTGCTGAATATATTAAATTTATTTTATTTCTAAGGCAAAACATAAATACTTCTTTACTCCCTATTAAATTAGAATCGATGCATTGATTAAAATATTTAAAACTTTTATATATTCTCGAAAATTCTCCGAAATGAAAAATTGTATGTATTTTTTTTTTTAAATTAATTAATTTTTGATTTATTTCTTTAGTGTTACATTTTAAGTATTTTACATTTTTGGAGTTAATATGATTTTTTTTTTTTCCTGACGAATAGTTATCTATACTAATTATATTAAACTTAGGATATTTGATTAGAAGTTTTTCAATTAAGTTTGAACCAACAAATCCAGCTCCACCAGTAACAATTAAGATATTTTTTTTCAATTTTATTAAATGGATAAATTATAATATTACCACTTAGTTTTCTTTGTTTGCAATATTGGATGCGATACTAGTGCATGCCATAATACTGCTTGCATAGGTTCACTAACAGGTGTAACAAATTTTTTATCTGGTGAACTCATCAATATAGAAATATCAGAATTATAGTAAGCATATCCATCATCTTTTCCAACAAAACTAATTACTTTTGACTTTTTCTTTTTTGATAGTTTTATTGCTTCTATCAATCCCATAGAAACCTTTCTTTTCTCATTTCCTCCTCCAACTGAAAAAATTAACAAAAGATCTCTTTTGTTTAAATTTGAAATTTTCAAATACTCGCTAAAAATCGTATCAAACCCCTCATCATTTGTTCGTGCTGTTATTTCTGAAACATTATCGGTTGGACTATAAGCTTCAATACTACAAAGCTTTCTAAAGTCATTTACTGCATGAGAAGTATTTCCTGCACTACCTCCTACGCCAAGTATAAACAATCTACCTTTATTTTTTCTTACATTTTGAAGTAATTTAGCACATTTTTCTAACTTTAATAAATCTATGCCATCCAAGGATTTTTTAAAATTATCGAAAAATTTTTTTGGGAAATTCATGCACTTATCTAATAGACAAATTTTATAAAAATATCAATATCAATAAGTAATATTTACTTTTTTTTAAATAGGTACATTTTTTTAATTTGGATTTTAAAATAACTCACAATTATTATTATTAATAAAGGAATTATTAAGTAGAAATTATTTAGTATACTATTAGATACATTTTCGTAATTTATTATCGCATTTTTAATACCTGAATACAGAAACACATTAATAGTTATTGTTGGTAATTCAACCAAAGTAAAAATAAATATAAAATTAAAATATTTCATTTTCGTAAATGCTGGTAAAATATTTTTTAATGGAAAAGGAATTCCAGGAATTAGTCGAATTATTAAATAATTAAAATTCTGACTTTTTTTTAAAATCGAAAAATAATTTTTTAAATTTTTTATTTTTAACTTTTTTTTTAGATATTTTTTGAAGAGTTTTTTCGAAAAAAAAAACAAAGATGATGCACCTAATACAAAAGATGAAAAGACTATAAATATTGCAAAAAAAATATCATATATTAAAACAGCTAAAACCAAAATAGGTGTGCCGAATCCTAAAAAAAAAATCCATAAAGAAGAAAGAAAAAAAAATAAAAATTTGTTTAATAAGAAAAAATTTTTGTATAAATCTATGCTATTATTTATTTGACTCTGACTAAAAAAAAACTTATCCGCATTAATTATTTCTTGTACAAATAAAAATAAAGAAATAGTCAAAAGTATTGATAAAATAATAAAAATTTTATTTTTAAACATTTTAAGAGATTAAATTACTTATAATAATATACATTAAGTGAATATTTAAGTACGTTTTTGTATATATATGAAAAAAAATAGATACGAAATAATTTGGCCATTCTATAAAGACTACGAATTTCTTAATAAGTCAATTAATGATATAAATGCGCAAACATTTTTACCGTTCAAAATAATTTTTATTGACGACGGCAATCAAGACCCAAAACTTAGAGCCAATATAAGAAACAAACTCAATAAAAAAATAATTTTAGATTTTGTCTCTAATAATGTGAATTTAGGGCCTGAGAAATCTTTAGAAATTGCATTTAAAAAAATAAATTCTAAATTTTTTTATATTAAAGCAACTGATGACAGAATTTATAAAAATTTTTTTAAGGAAAACATAAAAATATTGGTTAAAAATATTCATTCGCCATTTGTATTTTCTAATATTATTATTAAAAATTTAATCAATAAACATAAATACTTAATCAAATTTTCTTTTTTAAGAAATGGTTACTATAATAAAAATTATGTAGAAAATGTTTTTAGAGAACATCAGTTTAAAATTTATCATAATACTGTTGTAATAAATTCTAAAATATTTTTAAAAGATAATATTTTTAAAAGAAAGTATGGCTATAGATGTGATATGCTAAATTTGCAATACTTGGCAAGTAAGTATGGTTTTACATATTTAAATAAAAATTTATCTGAATTTATTGTTAGAAAAAATCAATGGGGTAAAGTTAGATCTGATGCATACTTAATAAATGAGATGAAAAATTTAAAAAAAAATAAAAAATCATTTTATAATTTTTTTATAAACTGTAATTTACATTATGACTTATCAGTTTTTTCAATACCAAAGTTAATTTTTCTAGGTTTTAAGGAAATTATATCTTTTAAATGGTTTTTTAGATCAATAAAATTTTTAGTATGGAAGAAAATAAGATTTTTAATCAATCCTAAACTGTTGAATTTTTTATTTAAAGTTTTTAATTAATTTATTGTTATCTAAAGAAATAAAAAAAATTAATGGCATTGACAATAAATATAACAACCAATTGTTAAATAAATTACCTGTAGTTAAAAAAGGTAAAAAATTAATTAAAAAAGATATTCCTAGAATTGTTTTTGCTTTCACATAATTATTTCTATTGTAGTTGAATTTTTTTATTAGAATTGTTCTTTTGAAAATTAAGAAAAAAAAATATACCAAAAACGAGGTTCCTAATATTCCTGTTTCTGAGAGACTTTGTAGAAAAAAATTATGAGTATGCGTCGAACAACCATTAATATTTTTATATTTCAAATTTTTACATTCTTCTCTAAAAATTTTAGTTCCATGTCCAAAAACGGGTTTTTCTTTGAACATCTTGATAGAAATTTCAAAATGAGCAAGGTATTCTTTTGGATATAATTTAAATTCATTTAATAAAATTTGTTTTTTTGTATGTTCAATCATTCTGTTCATTGAATTTGGATTGATTAAATTAATTGTAATAACAGAGAGAAACATTATTAAAAATATAAAAAATATTTGTTTTCTAAAATTATCAATTAGAACTAGTATGCTTATATTTAAAATTAAAATAATAAATGAAGTTCTTTCTCCACTTAAAAAAACCACTAATCCAATTAAAGATACATAAGATATAAAAATATAGTTTTTTTTAAATATTTTTCTTTCATTAAGAAGAAATATTAAAACCGATATACAAAAAATCCTTGATAAAAAACTTCCTAAAATTAATTCATCCTTAAAAAAACTAGATAGTCTCTCAGGGTATTGTTGATTAAAACCTAATATATTTTTGGAAAAAAAATATTCATATAAACCATCAATTGATAAAATTATTGATAAAAAGAAAATTATATAAATAAAATTTTTTAAAATACTATTATTTAACAATAGAAAAGAAAAAAAAATTATGAAAAAGAAATACCTAAATAAAAAAAGTGAAGATTCTAATGACAGTTTTGGATCAATTGAGATTAGAGAAAGTAAAATTAAATAAATGAAATAAGAAAATATAAGTATTTCTATTTTTTTATTTACTAAAATATATTTCTTTATGTCTTTATAATAATTTATACAAAAAAAAATAAAAAAAAGGCAAATTAATTCCAAAAGAAGTGGCCCTATAATAAAAATTAAAGGAAAAAAAATAGATAAAAAATAAAAAACACTATAAGTATTTATTTCACTTAATTTAAATGAATAATTATATTTTAATAATTTTGACAACATCAGCTATTTTTTTTATATTAATTAAACTGGCAAATCCATTGGGATTATTAGATAAACCTTCTTCAAGAAAAAAACATAAATTTAATACACCTAACATCGGTGGTTTAGGAATTTATATTGTTTTACTTATTCTTTTAAAAATTTACGATTTTGATAGATATTTAACCTCTGTTATTATAGCGTCTTTTGGAATCGCTTTGATTGGTGTATTAGACGATAAATATTATATTAGTCTAACTACAAGATTACTTGTTCAAATTTCATGCGTTTTTTACTTGGTTTATAATGGTTTTATTGTTTATAATTTAGGAGAAATTTATCCTATTGGAATTTTAACTCTTGGGAGTTTTTCAATAATCTTTACCAGTTTATGTTTAATTTTTATTATTAACAGTTTTAATTATTTAGATGGAATTGATGGTTCCTTGGGAGCAATTTCATTAATATCAATATTGACGCTAAACTTATTTATTTACTATACTTCTGGCACCACCGAAATTATTTTAAATAATTTAGTTATTATTTTGTTAATATTTTTATTTTTTAATTTATCAAATAACAAAATTTCAAAAACTTTTCTTGGAAATAGTGGAAGTTATTTATTGGGATTTATCATTGGTTCGTTTGGAATTTATTATGTTTATATATTAAACTTAATAACAGCAGAATTTTTTATTTGGGTCGTTGCATTTCCTGTTTTTGAATTTTTATCAACTAATCTCTCAAGAATTATTAGACGAAGAAACATTTTTAAACCCGGTAGGGACCATATTCATTATATTATCGACAAGAATCAAGTAAGAAGTTTGATAAAGATAACTTTAATACATATTTTATTTATAATATTTGGGTTAGTTATTTATCTTTTAAAATTTACAAATTTTTCAATTTATATCTATATAATAACATTCTTTTCATATTTTAGCTATAGAGAACAAAAATTGCAAAATAAAATTATTTAGTAAATATACATGAGTTTATTTAAAAAAAATAAAACAAATGCTTATTTAGATATTATTTTTATCTCTTTGATAAATTTAATTATTTTATATTTCTTTTACACTGATCTAACTATTGGTTTTGAGTGCGATGCTGCCACAAACTTCATGTACGGTAAATCAATATATAATTTTTTTGTAAATGGATCGTCTCTTGGATATGGATCTTATAGAGGACCACTTTATCCAATAATATTAATTTTAAGTGGAACATATTTATTCAATAGTTTTAATGGTATTTTAATATTTCATATATTAATATCTCTATTAACTCCTATTTTTACATATCTTACTTTTAAAAATTATAATAGATTTTTCGGTATTCTTTCAGCTTTAATTATAATAATTTCATTAGTACATCTAGTTTATATAAAACTTATTTTATCTATAAATCTTGCTGTATTTTTGCTCTCTATAATTTTCTATTTTATTTATAATTTTTTTTTCAACAAAAATATAATTTCATATTATTTAGCTTCATTTTTTCTTGTGCTATTAACCTTTACAAGATGGGAATTTATATTTTTACAAATAATTTTTTTTACAACATTAAATTTAAAACTATTTTTAGATAGAGATTCTATTCAACTTTTTTACAAAAGATTTTTTATTTCAGTGATAATTTTAATTTCACCTTTATTTATATATATATCAATAAATAACAAACACTTAATTAAGCAAAAACAATATAAAGAATTTTTACTTTCATACAGTTCAATAAATCACAAAAGTGGTGCACAACTATTATGGAAATTCGCATTAAGTACTGAAAATAACTTGGCCAGAATAACTGGTAAAAAAAGTAATATCTCAAATATAAAAAATTATTTGTTGGTTGAGAATGGTGAAAATACAAAAAAACTTTACAATGATTTATTACTTATTTTCGAAAATCAAAGCGACAAAACTATAAATCATCTCAAATTAATTAAAAATTCAATATCGCCAATCACCCCAATGGAAAAAAATAAAAAAGGTTCTGAGTTATATAATGAATATTACGGTAATTTTTTAGATAAAGATAATAGCAAAGGTTTAATCGAAAATATTTTCAAAGAAAATAATCGTAATCATCATTATATATTGCATTTACCCTCTTTTATGGAATTGAATTTTGGTAAATATTATACGAATAAAATTCTATCAAAAGTTGCTTTTGAGATATTTTACTCAAATAAAAATTTAAGAGACTTAATTTTTTTAGAATTAAATTATTCTTTAGGACGATTTAATAAACCATTTTCAAATTATTTTGAGAACAAAAAATTGGAGCATTCTGATAATAGAGCAACTAAAATAAAATATAATCTTGGCATTCTGCCATGGATGAAAACCTCATTTAATGGTGGAAGATGTCCAGAAAATGTTTTGTCTAAAAGTCATTTTCAAAAGTATAAAGAGAGCTATTATTCAATATTAAATAACAATAGTGAATTTAATATAACTAATTTATCATTACCAGTCCGATATTTTATGAGAGATTATTTTGGATTTTTTGTTTCTTGGTTCATATTTTTATCTTTCTTAAGTAATAGAAAAATCATGAATTTTTCTATTCTTTCTTCATATTTAATTATCATTACGTTCATAACTTTATTTGGAGGACACGTTAATACAAAATATGAGGCATATACATTTTTAATACTAATTTATTTAAGCCTTAATATATTTATTGAAACTTACTATCTAGTTAAGAAATTTTATTTATATTTAAGGTAATAATCATTCAAAGTTGGGAAAGATTTATCTCTTTTAGATATAATAAGTCTCTTATAATTTTTTAAAACTTTTATAGAGTCGTATGAAATTCCTTTATCAAATTTTTTATTATATTTTTTATTGTAAAAATAAACTAGTTTACACTTCCTAGACAGACAAATGAAACCATGTGCAGTTTTTTTAGGAACAAATAATAATTGATTTTTTTTATCACTTAAATTGATTTTTGAAACTTTACCAAAGGTTTTTTTTTTAGTATCTAAATCTATGAGTATATCTAATACCTTGCCCTCTAAACAATATATTAATTTTTCTACGTCAAATTTTTTTTCTTGAAAGTGAAATCCTCTGAAAACATTTTTTTTCGATTCGGTAATGAATAATTCTTCTACTTGATATTTTCTTATAATTTTATTGCTGAATAATTTTATAAAATAACCCCTTTTATCTTTTATTTTTTTTAAATTAATCAACTTTACATGCTTATTCATTTTATAAATATTCTTTCAATCCAGTAATAAAATTTTTTTTTGTTTTCCATTTTGGTAGTATTGTAAACGTTTTATTTATTTTCTTGATGACATTATTGCCCTTTTTCCAATTGATAATAAGCTTTACCTTAAATACTTGTTCGATTGTTTTTACAATCTGATGTATTTTAAGAGTATTTTTTGATCTTACTGCAAAAGTTTTGAATATTCTTTTATTATTTTTTTTATTTAATATTTTAATAGTACTATTGATTGCAGAATTAATATCCGAATAATGAGTTAAATTTAACTCTTGATTTTTATTATATAAGATTAGTTTTCTATTTTTTTTTTTAATTTTCTCTAATATAAAATTAATTATTTTTTTTCTTTTATCTCCGTATCCATAAGTATCATAAATCTTTAGTGTAATACAATTTACTCTGTGTCTTCTGATATAAAAAAACAAAATTTTTTCAAAGGCTTCTTTAGTAGCTGAATACAAATTGTTTGGATTGTATTGTTTATTATTTTCTGAATTTTGCCATACAGAGGAAAAATTAATTAATTTTCTACAATTTGTTTTTATCATTGCTTCTAAAATTTGATTACCAAAGAAAATATTTGAGTAATTCAATTTGTAGATATCGTTTTCTTTATGTTCTTTGAGAAATTTAGTAGCTAGATGAACAACTATGTCTGGATTAATTTTCTTAAAAAAATTTTTTAATTTAACAAAGTTTCCATCATATTTTATCGATCCTTTGAAATATTTTTTGTTTAATCGTCTCCTATTAAATACGCAATAAAAATCATAATCTTTATAATTTTCTTTAATAAAATTTTCTCCAATAAAACCAGTGCATCCTGTTAAAATGATTTTTTGTTTAATCAATTATTTTATCCACATTAATAGATCTTTTAATATTAACTATATAATTTGGCCTATTCAGAGTATTATTATGTGTTCTCGCTACATAAATTGCCAACGATATAGATATAAACATTATGTAAGAAAAGTTTATGCTCAATAATTTATTTTGATTAATTTCAATAAAATCAAAAATATAAATAATGTTAAATAGCAATAACAAAGCTCCTAAGAAACTTCCAAATCTCAAAAAAAATGTTGAGGTAGATAAAAATCCAGAGATTCCGTAAGTAATTAATGATAAAAAATTATACTTTGACTTACCAAAATTTCTTTTCTCTCTTAAATAATCTACCCCCTTTTTTTTAAACCCTGCTGCAGATATTTCAGCCCTAATAAATGGTTTGTCAGACTTAATTTTTACAACGGCGTCTCTAACTGCTTTTGTAAATAAAACAAATTCTCCCATATCTTTTGTAAAATCTCTGTCAGCTAACAAATTTGTAAACCTATAAAAAATTTTAGCTAGTACATACACCATGACAGATTCTTTTATCCTGTTTCTTTTTCCATAAATTATATCGAAACCATTTTCATACTCTCTTAAAAATTTTGATAAAAGTTCTGGAGGATCTTGGCAGTCAACATCAATCATAAATATCAAATCTCCTTGGGCATTTTTCAAACCAGCAAATTGAGAATTATTTCTTCCAAAATTTTTTGACAGCGCGATTAATTTTACAAATTTTTTATTTGTAAATTTTTTTATTTCTTCAATAGTTTTATCCTTGGAACAATTATCAGTAAAAATTATTTCAAAATCATATTTTGCTTTTTCCTTTTCAATTACCTCTAAAATTTTACTTATAAAATTATGAATATTTTTTTCTTCATTAAAAACCGGGACAACAATCGATACTTTAATTGCCATTGAAATAATTTTTAATTTGTTTGACTGAAAAATTATATATATTTTCATTATTTATATAATTCATATACCACTGATTTGTATCATTAATCATTTCATCTAAATTCTTTTTTATCCTCCACTTTAAAAGTTTTTTGGACTTGGTATTTGAGAGTAAAATTTTTTTTTCCTCTTTTTTTTTATAGGATTTCTTTGTGGGTATAACAATATTTACTTTTTTTTGATTTATAATATTAAATTTTTTAATTAATTTCTGTACATCTATCAAGTTGGAATTTTCAGGTCCAAAATTCCAGCTTTGCGCATATTTTTTATTATCAAAAAGCTTTTCTGCTAAAATTAAATATCCATTAACAACGTCTAAAACATATTGCCAAGGTCTGATATGTTTTGGATTTCTAATTTTTAATGATTTGTTATTTTTATAAGAATTATAATAATCAGGTACAATTCTATTTTCTGCAAAATCTCCACCACCTATAACATTTCCAGCTCTAACTGTTGCTATTAATCTACTTTTAAAAAAAGAATTATTGTAAGCACTTGATAAAATCTCACAACATGCTTTAGATGCACTGTATAGATCATTTCCTCCAAGCTTATCATTTTCATTAAACTTTCTATTTAAGTTTTTATTTTCGTAGCATTTATCAGAAGTGACAATAATTACTGATCTAGGTTTTTTTTTTAATTCAGTTATAGTTTGTAATATATTAAAAGTTCCAAAAATATTTGATTTTATTGTTTTAATTGGATTTTTATACGATTCTAAAACTAGAGGCTGAGCGGCAAAGTGAAGAATTAAGTCAGGTTTTTCATTTAATAAAATTTTCTTTAGATTTTTTTTATCGTTTATATCAAAATAAAAAGATTTATAGATCTTGTTTTTTAATTTCAATTTAGTGTAAAGGGAATTTCTATTTGGTTTTAACGAATAACCAACAACCTTCGATCCCAAATATGTTAAAACTAATGACGCCCAGCCACCTTTGAACCCTGTATGTCCAGTAACAAGTACCTTTTTATTTTTCCAAAAATCATAATTTATTTTTTTCATATTTAAAATATTATGTTAAATAATTGTATTAAAATAACCAAGCATATAATAAAGATAAATTAAAAAATAATAATGACAAAAAACATCAGAGTACCATATGGCAAGTCTGTACATAATTCGGATGAAATAAAAGCTGTTGTCAAAACTTTAAAAACAAGTACCCAAATGGGTAAAAATGTAAGGACTTTTGAAAATAAGATTGCATTACTTTTTAACAAAAAATATGGGTTAATGGTGAATTCTGGATCTTCAGCTTTAATGTTAGCAATGGAAGTTCTAAAATTTCCAAAAGGATCTGAAATTATTACACCAGCGTTAACTTTTTCCACAACAGTGTCTTATATAATTAGAAATAAATTAATTCCGGTTTTCTTAGATGTAAAAAAAAATACTTATTGTTTAGATATAGATAAAATTGGTAAGGCTATAACGAAAAAAACAAAAGCAGTTGTAATACCGCATCTAATTGGAAATCTCGTAAATTTAAAAAAAATTTATAAATTTCTAAAAAAAAAAAATATTATAATTATTGAAGATTCATCAGACACATTAGGAGCAACATTAAATGGAGAAAAAATTGGGAAATATTCTGATATTAGCATTACCAGTTTTTATGGGTCTCACATAATAAATTGTGCTGGCAATGGTGGAATAGTCTGCTTTAACAATAGGAAACAATATATCGAAGCTAAACTTTTAAGATCTTGGGGTAGAAGTTCTTCTCTCTTTGATGAAAATTCTGAAAAAATTGAAAACCGGTTTAATATTAAATTAAAAGGAATTAGATATGATAAAAAATTTGTTTTTGAAAAAATTGGTCATAACTTAGAACCATCGGAAATTGGTGCTGCCTTTGGATTAGAACAACTAAAAAAACTCAAAACAAATTTGAAAATTAGACAAAAAAATTTTTCCAAACATTTAGACTTCTTTAAAAAATATACAGATTTTTTTGATCTGCCTGAACAACTCAAAAATTCAAAAACTGGCTGGTTAGCTTTCCCTTTTACTGTAAAAGAAACTGCACCTTTTAATAGAACAGAGCTACAAATATTTTTAGAAAAAAAAAATATTCAAACAAGAGTTGTTTTCACTGGGAATATTATAAAACAACCTGGTTTTGCCAATGTAAAAATGAAAACAAATATTTATGGATATCCAGAAGCAGATTATGTAATGAAAAACGGTATTTTAATTGCTTGTCATCAGGGATTAAATAATAAAATGATGAAACATATCCACCATTCAATAGAAAATTTTTTAAATATTTATAATTAAATTTTTTAGAACTAAATTCTCAACCAAGGAGGAATATTATTTTTTGTGATCAATTTTTCTAAATAATTTTTTTCTTTTAGTGTATCCATAGGTTGCCAAAAACCAGTATGCTTAAAAACATTCAATTGTTTTTTTAAAGTAATCTTTTTTAATGAATCTTTTTCAAATATTGTTTGATCGTTTTTTATATAATCAAAGATTTTATTATTTAAAACAAAAAAACCACCATTAATCCAATTATCTTTTGAATCGTTTTTTTCTTCAAATTTTAAAGCTAAATTTTTTTTTAAAACTATATTACCAAATCTAGCTTTTGATTTTACAGCGGTTACTGTAGCTATTTTTTTTGATTTAATATGATTTAAATACAATTTCTTCAAATTAACATTAGCTAAACCGTCACCATAAGTCATATAAAAATTTTCGTTTTTTAATATAAATTTTTTTATTCTTTTTAAACGTCCTCCTGTATTAGAATTTATACCTGTATTGACTATCGTAATTTCCCAATTTTCTTTAGGTTTATTTAAAAACTCAATTTTATTTTTTTTCAAATCAATTTTAACATTGGTATTATTCAAGAAATAATTATTAAAATATTCTTTGATTACATATGATTTATATCCTGAACATATAATAAAATTATTTATTCCCTGGTTTGAAAAAATCTTCATGATATGCCAGAGGATAGGTTTAAAATTTAGCTCTACCATTGGTTTTGGTTTAGACACTGTTTCCTCTGACAACCTTGAGCCCAAACCACCAGCTAAAATAACAGCTTTTTTAATGTTCATAAAATTGTTTTATTTTTTTAATTAAAAAATCCTGTTGTTTTCTAGATATAAACTGGTGAACAGGTAATGTTAGTAACATTTTAGATTGTTTATCAGAAATTTTAAAATTAAATCTATTTCTTTTATAATTTTTTTTCCTAAATGCTGGTTGATTGTTAAGGGCTTTTGGATAATGAATTTTGACCTCAATATTATTTTTTTCTAAAAATTTTTTCAGCTGATCTCTTCTTTTACAAAGAATCATATAAAGTGCAAAAGTCTCTCTAAAATTATTTATTCTTTTTGGGATTTTTATAAAATCAGTTAATTCACTTAATTTTTGGTCATAATATTTTGCATTTGCGTTTCTTAATTTAATTACTCTATTAAGTTTTTTTAAGCCCCATAATGCAACAATACATTGTAAAGGCTGCATTCTTTTGTTCTCACCCCAAATAGAAATTGTATCTCTATTTATCATCCCATGATTTCTATATTTTAAAAGCCATGAATAAAGTTTCTTATCATCTGTTACAACCGCACCTCCATCTCCCATGGCATTAAGAGATTTTAGTGGGTGAAGACTGAATGCTGATATGTTTCCAAATGTTCCCGGAGATTTTCCATTTATCTTTGCTCCAATACCCATGCATGCATCTTCTATTACTTTTAAATTATATTTTTTTGCTATCTTCATTATTTCAAACATATTTGGAGATGCTCCGCCCCAATGAACTGGTAAAATCGCTTTTGTTTTTTTTGTAATTTTTTTTTCAATATCATTGATATCTATTTGGTATCTATCATCACAATCACAGAATACTGTTGTTGCTCCAACCGCTTCGATAGCTCCAACTGTTGCATAAAAGGTATTTACAACAGTTATTACTTCATCTCCTGGACCTATGTTAAGTGCTTTTAAACAAAGAATTAAAGCATCTGTACCATTATTTGTTGATATGCAATATTTTGATCCAATATATCTAGAAAATTTTTCCTCGAATTTTTCAACATATTTGCCTAGAGTAAAATCTGTTGATTTAATTAGCTTTCTCCATTCTTTAAAAATTTCACCTGGGTTAGAAAATTCTTGATGGAGGTAATTGTAATTTACAAGCATTAATTTTCTATACCACAAATTTTTTATTTCTGGAAAAAAAAAGATCCAAAGCTAATCTATCGTATGGAACTACATTTGCTTGTTTTTTTATTTGTTTATAAGTAAAAAATACTGACTTTTGACCCTCACCTAAGCTAAATTTATTTTTAAACTCAACTAAATTCTTAATTTTATATGTAAATATTTTTCTTTTAATAATTCCTGTTTTTGGAAATGAAAAATTAATATCAACAAAATATCTAATATTTTTTTTTAATGAATCAATGTTCGTTTCCTCAAAAAGTTCTCTTTTAGCAGCATCATGAAATGTTTCATATTTCTCAATAGCTCCTCCAAATAAACCAAAGTGATTTGGATAGAAAATGTTTTTTTTTTTTGATCTTAGTGCCATTAAAACTTTTTTTTCATAAAAAATAATAATTGCTGATGCATTTTTCGGGTTTTTTTGAAGAAGCATAATATTTAGTTAATAATTTTATCAAGTTCTTTAAAACTTTGAATTATAAACTCTGGTTTAGTTTTTTTAATTTTTGTCAGATTTTTTGGATATTTTCTATCCACTAAAATTGTTGTAATGTTTGATCTATTTCCCAATTCTATATCTCTCCAAGTATCTCCTATAATAAACGACTCGTTTGTATTTATATTAAATTTTTTAATTGCTTTATTAACCATTAATGTTTTGGGTTTATAGCAATTTGAATTTTTTTTAAAACACATATACATTTCTTTGTACGAAATTTTTTTTTTTAGCTCGGTATTTATATAGTTGTTAAATTCCTCTTTAAGAAAACCTCTCTTTACATCAGGTTGATTTGTTACAATTATGAAGATATATTTTTTTTTAAACTTATTAATATATTTGATATCTTTATAGAATTTTAATTCTTTTTTTTCATATGGAGGTCTAATTTTAAATTTACTTTTTCTTTTCGAATAAATTAATGTCCCATCTCTGTCTAAAAATATTGCTTTTTTTTTATTTTTTTTTTTAATCAAATATTTTGCCTATTTTAATTTAAGCCATTTATCTATTTTTAATATGGTAAAGTCATAGTAGCCTGTATATCCACATTCTTTAAAAACTTTTATCCACTCATTTGGTTTTAAGTAAGTTTTGGCGGTTAATATCCATTTTTTTAATACTTTTAATTCTTGTATATTTCTGTATGCATCCACTTGTATAAATGCTCTACCTCTTGATACTCTTTGAATTTCTTTTATTGCATTTTTGCATTCTCTTAACTCAAGGTTGTGAACGACGTTAATTGCGACAACACAGTCAAAAAAATTTTTATTGTAGGGAATTTTTTTACAATTAATTTTTTTTATTTTATTTCTAACAGAGGGTAAGGCATTTTTTATTGCATAACTTGAAACTTCTACTCCATAAACCTTTATTTTGGGATTTATTGTATACAAATCATGCATTAGAAATCCTTTTGCACAACCTATATCGAGAAATCTATTTTTGCTTTTTAAATTAAATAAATTTATTAATTTTCTTGCTACAGCAACCCATCTTCCATCGTAGTAATAACCGCCATAACCTTGGGCCCTTGTTCCATCGAAATACTCTTTTGAATATTTTAAAGCTAATTTAATGTTTTTTTTTGATATTTTTCTATTTTTTAGACTTCTTTTAGACTTTGGAAAAGTTGACAAAAGGTTTAATTTTTTCATGCTTTGTAACTTTATATGATAATTAATTTAATATGAATAAATTTTTTTTATAATTTAACAAATATTAAATTAAGTTTATTGTAATAGCATAAAAAAAAGATATTTGTAATTTTATTTAAAATCAAAAATGAATTTATTAAACAGATTAAGCTCGAGCCTTGAGATAGCCTGGTTAGAAGTAAAATCAAAATATGCTAGATCACTACTTGGGCCGTTTTGGATTACTCTAAGTATGATTATATTAATATCAGGTTTATCATTTGTTTTTGTATCACTTTTTGGAATACCCATAGAGAAAACTTTACCTTGGATAGCTATTGGTATCATTGTATGGAATTTTATAAACACATATTTAGATGACTCTTGTCAAGTTTTTATTTCAGATAAACATTTAAATATTAAAATGTCACCAATTAAAATGATATTTATAAATATTTTTAAAAATTCGATAATTTTTTTTCATAATTCTATTGTCTTGATACCAATAATAATTTTTACAGATTTAAAAGTTAATTTTGCTTATTTTTTTTTAATTTTTTCTTTTATTATAATTTTTTTAAATGCTTTTTCTTTTGGTATATTGTTTGGTTTCTTATGTTGCAGATTTAGAGATTTTTATTTAATTATTAAAAATATTCTTTATCTATTATTTCTCATGACTCCAATATTCTGGATGCCTGAGGTACTTAAAGGTAATAGAATGTTATTAGCAGATGTAAATATCCTTTATCAAATAATTCAAATGGTAAGAGATCCATTATTAGGTAACATTCCTGGCAGTTACTCGATTATCTATGTTTGTACTTTTACACTTTTCATTTTTATAATAAGTTTATTGGTTTACAAAAAATTTAAAAATAAAGTAATTTTCTGGATATAATGGCAAAGATAATTCTTAAGAATGTAAGTTTAGAAATTCCATTTATTGGTCATTCTAGATTTTTTGATAAAAATTTAAGTAAAAATATAACAGAGAGTAAAATTTTGGGTTCACAAAAAGTAAAAAAAAATAATAAATTATATTCAAAAATAATTGATGATGTGACTTTTGATTGTCATGATGGAGATAAGATAGGGATATTGGGGCATAATGGTTCCGGTAAAACAACTTTAATCAGGTTAATTTCAGGTATATATGAACCTTCAAAAGGTTACTTGAAAGTTGATGGTAAAATGACATCACTTATAAATGTCGGCCCAATGTTAGAGGCAGATTTTACTGGATATGAAAATATTAGGCTCTTTTGGCTATACTTTAATAAATCATTACCATTAGATGAATTAGTAAAAAATGTTGAAACTTTTTCGGAATTGGGAGATTTTTTACATGTTCCAATAAAAAAATATTCATCTGGAATGCAAACACGTTTAATTTTTTCCTTAACTACCTTTGTGAAGCCAGAAATTCAACTTACAGATGAAGGACTTGCAACGGGAGATGAAGAATTTAGAAAAAAAACTAAAGATATTTTAAATGAATACAATGATAGTGCAAAAATAAAAATTTATGCATCACATCAATTAAGGTTTATAAAAGATAATTGCAACAAAGTATTTATTATGAAAAAAGGTAAATTAAAAGTTTATCATAACGTTGAAAATGCAATAAAATATTATACTTCTGACCTATATAAAACTGAAGACTTTTAAACAATTTTAATAGTTTGTTATAAGATTATTTTTTAATTTAAATATAGAATGATAAAATCCGTTACTATAGCTTGGGGAAAGAAATACCTAGATAATTATTTTAAATTTCATGAAGCAAACAGTATTTATTTTAATAAAATTAAAACTAGAATTAAGTTTTATTTAATTAACAAATTAAGTGAGGAAAATTTTATTAAAGAAAAAGTTAAGCATTACCATGGATGTATAGAAAATATATCATTACCAGATACTTACTTTAGAGGAAATAAATATATTGCTCATAAAGATATATTAAATTTAATAATCAATAATAAGTCAAAAATCAAATTTTATAACGAAGATTTCATATTTCTTGGTTATCCTGATACAGTTTTTTCTAGTGATTTATTTATAGATTTGATTAAAAAAACCAATTTTAAAATTATATTTTGTCCGGGTCCAAGAATAATTGAAAAAAAAAAGGAACTCGATTATTTATTTAAAAAAAAAAAAATTTTTCTAAAATCAGAAGTTTTATCGAAAATTATTATTAATAACCTCCATCCAAAAATGGATTTGATGACAATTAATAATAAATATTTTAATAATGCCCCAGCATGGATTATAGATAAAAATAAATATGGTATAAAAATTAAATCACATCATTTGACTCCTTTAATGTTTAAAAAAAAACTTTTAAATAATAAGTTATATTCAGATTTAGGAATAGATGATTATCTTACAAATAATTTTTTAACAAAAAAAATATATGTTTATGACAACAGCACTAAAGGATGTTGGTGCTCTTTTGAAAAAAAAAAATCTGTAAAAAATTTGGAGTCTTATTTAAATACCAAAAATTATTTCGATACCTTAAAATGGATTAAAACATGTACAACAAAATATCAAAGATTTCTCATAAAAAAATTTAGCTATCTTATTGTAGAAAATGAGCAAAACATCAAAAAATTAGAAAACTCTCGAAATATCGAAATTTTTTTAATTAAAATCAAAGCACTTAATTTCTTAAAGTTCTTTTAATTTTTATAAAACGAGTTGATTTTGTCAGATATGTATTCAAGTTTATCTTTAGATAAATGTTGATGAAACGGTATGGATATAACACTATCACATAATCTTTCAGCGTTTGGGAAATCTCCCACTTTATATCCAAGTTTTTTTGAAGAATTTTGTAAATGCAACGGCTTTCCGTAATAAATTAAACTTTGTATATTATTTTCATTGAGATATTTATGAAGATTATCTCTATCTTCAGCTAGTGAAACAAACATTGTAAATGAATTTCTTTCATTTTCTCTACATTTTATAATTTTAAATTTTTCAGTTTTAATATGATCTCTATAAAAATTTATATTTTTATCTCTTCTAGAAATTACATCATAAACCTTTTTAAGCCTAAATCGTAAAACTGCGGCATTCAAAGAGTCTAATCTTGAATTTACTCCAAAAAACTCATAATCATCTCTAGCCACCATACCGTGGTTTCTATATTTTTTGATCATTTCGTAGACCCTCTCATTGTTAGTTGTTAAAAAACCACCATCACCTAAAGCATTTAAAATTTTAAGAGGATGTGTTGAAAAAGTTGCAACATCTGAATATTTTCCAGGTCTTACGTCATTTAAACTACTCCCTATTGCTTGAGCAGCGTCTTCTATAATTGATAAATTATGCTTTTTTCCAATTTCATAAATAGACTTCATATTACACATTCTTCCTGTCCAATGGACTGGTATAATGCATTTTGTTTTATCTGTAATTTTTTCCTCTATTAGATTTTCATCAATATTTAGATCATTTTTTACATCCACAAATACTGGCTTTGCTCCTATATGATCAATTGCAGCCGCAGTTGCTATGAAAGATACACTGCTTGTAATTACCTCATCCCCTTTTTTAATTCCTAAAGACCAAAGAGCCATCATTAGAGCGTCTGTTCCAGAATTTAAAGTAAGGCAGAATTTAGAATTAATAAATCTACAAATTTCCATCTCTAGATTTGAATTTTCATCAGATAATATAAGGTTGCCTGATTCAATTACTTTTGTGAAAATTGATAGCAATTCATCTTTTTCTTCTTTATATCTATCTTTCAAATCTATTAAATTTATATTATTCATCTTATTTAATTTAATATTTTTTAAAGCATTTAAATAATGCACCAACTGACGCAGCTGATCTTACAAATGCTACATCGTAACCGTTGGATTTTGCTTTTTTTCTGAAATTTTCAAAAAGATAATAAATACCGCTTTGATAATCTTTTTTTTTTTTTATTGCAACTCCATCAAAATATTCATCAATATAGATATACATTCCATCATTTAACTTATCCTCAAGCCAATTCAATACAGTTTGATATGATTTAATTATATTACAATCCAAACATACAAATCCAATTTTTCCATCATACTTAAAGTTTGGCAATGTTTTTTCAAAAAAACCTTTGACTAAAATTATTCTATCGTAAAATAAACCGTATTCTTTTAAATATTTATCATATTTTTTTTCAACATCTCCGTCTTTAATAAAATTTTTGAAATAATCCTCATCATTCTCAAAGTAACCATTTTTATCGAAATAATTTTTTTCATTATCCTCTATTGTACCAAAAATATCAAAAGCATAAAATTTAGTTGTTGGAAATCTTATATCTAAATTACCAACATCAAATGCAGATAAAAAATTTCTTAATGTATATAAATCGTGAGATCCAAATTCTAAATAATCTCCTCCGGAGTAACTAGATGCGACGGATAGGGCAATTTTCGCTTTTTCTTTGTATTGGAAGTGAAGAAAAATTTTCTGTTTCTCAGTATCTGTGAGTTCTTTAGTACTTAAAGTATATCCATAATTTGAGTAAAACTTATCTTCAGTTGATGAATTAAGATCATCGGATTTTATTACTTCAGATTTTATTTCTTCAACGTATTTTTTAATAATTTTCCTAAATATCTTCAAAAAGGTCCTTTAAAATATGGATCTGGTACATCTATAGGAATTTTTTTTGTGCTTTTATTATACTCATTTAGTATTTTTCTAAACAATTTGTCACTTATATTAAGAGCATCTCTTATTGCGATTAGAATATTTTTTCCAGAAGGGTAAAAATTTTTTACCAACCCTCTTGAGCTTGGTACTGGATGAAAGGGAAGACCTAATCTTATGGGAAATGTTTTTAATTTAATTTTATTATCACTGATTGTCGATATTATTTCTGAAGATAATCCAAGTGTTTTATGGCTTAAATCAATACTTACTATTCTTCTCGTCTTTCTTACAGACTTTAGCAATAAATTATTATCAAATGGGTTGGGCATACAAAAATTTAGCAAGTCTAGTCTTATTCTATATTTCCTCAATAATTTTGCTATTCTGAAAGCTTCTAAAAGATTGATTGAATTTGCGACTAAAGTTAAATCTGATCCATTTGTAATTTTTTTGAATGAAGATAATTTTTTAATTTTAAACTTATTTTCAACTTTGCCCTTTGAATAATGAAGCCATCTATGTTCCAAAAATATAACTGGATTTGGATCAAATATAGATGAAATTAACATTTCTTTAGCATCCTCAGGAAATGCAGGTATTACAACCTTTAATCCTGGAATGGCACTAAAAATATTTTCTAGACTTTGTCCATGTTCCGGCCCTTGACCCCAACCTCTACCTATCACCAATCTTATTACAATTGGAACATTATGTTTTCCTCTAGAAATATATGATGCTTTAGCTGCGTTATTAATTATTTGCTCAAAAGCATATAAGGCAAATTCTACCCTTTGAAGATTTATCAATACTTTAGATCCATTTAAAGCAGAGCCGATTGCCACACCTATTAAACCATTTTCTGCGACAGGCATTTCCACAGTTTTTGATTTTCCAAATTTTTTTGAAACACCTTTAATTGTTCCCCACATAGACGATGGATCAGAAACTCCTTCGCCCATAAGAAAAAATTTTTTATCCTTTTTAATCGATTGATACACCGCATCTTTTATTGCATCTGTAAATAATATTTCTGTTTTAGACATATACAAACCTCTCTGCGTCTTTGTAACTTGGTAATTTGTCTTTTTCAGCAAATTTGAATTCTTTAATTACAAATTTTTCAATATTTTTTTGAATTGTTTCAACTTTCTTTTCATTAATTTTTTTTCTTTTCATTAATTTTTTTGCATATTCTATAGGACATTTTTTTTTCCAATAATTTACTTCTTTTTGGTCTCTATATTCCAAATGATCATCTACTGCTGGACCACAATGTTCTTTAAATCTATAGGTATCCATTTGAATAAAGTAAGGTACCTTATTCTTTCTTACAAAATTAATTATACTTTTTGTTTTTTTGTATACTTCATCAATTTTGCTTCCATCTAATCTTTTATAAGAAATATTATAAGCATCAGCATACTTTTTAAAATTGCTATCTAATTGTCTATCTTTAAGATTGGTATAAACTGAGAACATATTATTTTCACAAGCAAATATAATTGGTAGAGAATGAAGTGCAGCAAAATTAGCACACTCAAAAAATATTCCTTCTTCTAGTGCTGCATCTCCAAGATAAATCACAGTTACTTCATTAGATTTTCTTCTTTTTTGATAAAGCGCATTTCCTGTTGCCATTCCTATAGAGCTGGAAACAATTGGTATACTTGCAACTAAACCTTTATCTAAATCCTGTAAATGCATAGATCCACCTACTCCACCTACACAACCATTTTTTTTTCCATAGATTTCACATAACATTTTTTTTAGACTTCCACCTTTAGCCAGATAATGAGCGTGGCATCTATGATTTGAAAATACTTTATCTGTTAATTTTAAATTAGAAATTAATCCAGTGGCACATGCCTCTTGACCAATTGAAAGATGGACAGGACATCGCATTTGACCCTTAGAATAATTTTTAGATATCATTTCCTCGACATGCCTTATTAAATATAAAGATTTGTATAAACTTATTAATTCTAAGTTGTTCATATAAATTATTTGTTGAATTTTTAAATTAAACTACCTAATAGTTATTTATTGAGAAAACTATTATTATAATTTAACTTTTTCGACAAGAATAAAATGAATTTAGGATACAAAAAATTTAGATTTGAGGAAATAAAATATCTTGATAGTGTAAAAAGAAAACTTCTTACAAAACTTCAAAAATTAGTTGGAACAAAAACTGTCAATTTTAACAACTATCACAAATTTATTCATAATGAAAAAAAACATGAAAAAATTCAATGGGATTTAGCAAAATATTTTAGAGACAAAATGTTACATATGGAATGTCTTAAAGGTATTGAAAATTTCTTATTTAGAAATTTTGGCCAAGATATTCTAGTTCAAAGAAAACCTTTTCTAAGGATATCAAGGCCATTCAAGTTAAATGACAATATTGGACTTCACAAGGACACAATTTATGGTCAAAGCCCTTATGAGATGTCGATACATATACCACTAACTAATTTAGGTAAGAAAAGTTGTTTAATGTTTGCAGGAAAAAGTTATCTTTTGAAAGAAAAAAAAATAAAATTTAAAAACCAAAAAAATTTAATTTCGAAAGGTTCGAAACAACACAAATTAGGTAAACCGTATAATAATAAAGAGATTGAGGAAAATATATATAAAGAAAAGCCAGTTCCCATCAAATATGGAGAATTTGTTTTTTTTACACCTGCGTTAGTTCATGGCCAGGTTTTAAACAAAGATGAAAATAATACAAGATTTTCTTTTGATCTTAGAGTTAGCAGCAAATTTTATCCTGTTAAGTTCGATGAGAAGAGTCATAATGGTGCATATGTTTTATATAGTGAGTCTCCAATAGAAAAATTAGCAAAAGAATTTCTTAACAAACAATAGTATGTTTGTTTGTAGAGTTTGTGGTCATAATAAAAAAAAAACCATCATACCTAAATTTAAATTTGTTTCATCAGATATTAAAAAAGTAATTTATAAGACATCTTTTAATATTTGTCTTAAGTGTAGTTGTGTGCAAAAAA
>CACKMS010000002.1 GCA_902601315.1 uncultured Pelagibacteraceae bacterium | reverse complement strand
GTTATAAAATACAGCTGTGTAAAAAACCAGAAATGGAAATATTACATTTCTAAAAACATTTGCAATTAGAGCTTTTTCAGATTTTTTTAGTGCCATAAAAAAACCATTTGATAAGAAAAAAACTGGATATGCTGGCAATACAAATGCTGATATTTGTAAATACAATTTTCCAAATTCAATAACGTTTAAATCTTTGGAAAAAATACCTGTTAACAATTCAGCCAAGAAATACACAAATAAAGAAGATAAAATCATTATTACAAAAGCATATTTTATTGCGGTTAAATATGTTTGTTTAATTCTCGATAAATTTTTAGCGCCAAAATTTTGTGCTATAATTGTTATAATTGCAGTGTTAATGCCAAGTATAGGCAAAAGTACAACTTGTTCAATTCTCGTACCTGCGCCGTATCCAGCTGCTGCATACTCTCCTGAAAAGCCAGCATATTTAAAAACAATAGCAGATGCAACAGAGTAACCACATATAGAGATAATGATTGGCATAGATTGAAAAAAAATATTTTTTAAAAAATAAATTTTGGGAAAAAAATTTTCAATAATTATTTTTTTTGTAAATTCGCTTTTAATTACTTTATTGAAAATTATTATAAACGAAATTGATTGTGCAATTATTGTAGCAATACCAATACCCTTCATGCCAAAAGCTGGAATAAATAAAAAACCAAATATTAAAATTGGATTTAAAAATATATTTAAAATAAAAGATATAATTAGGGCATTTCTGTATGTTTTGGTATCTCCCTCTGCATGTAACAAAGAATTCATAGCGACGACTATTATAAAAAGGAAAGATCCATAGAAAATTATATTAGTATAATCTAAACCTAAATTCATAACTTCATCTGTTGAACCCATAACCTTAAAAACATCATCAGACAAATTAAGACCTATTAGTGTTATAAAAAATATTAAAATAATTGAAAAAAAAATTAACTGGCAAAAATAAGTTGAAGCTTTATTAAATTTTTTTTCACCTATGCTATTTCCAATTAATGAAGTACCAGCAACTGTCACACCAATAGATGATGCGATTAATATAAAATATATAGGAAATGATTTGGTAAGTGCAGCTAATGCTTCAGGTGAGATTTTACCTGCAAAAAAAGTATCAACTATATTATATAAAGTCTGGAATAAGGTTCCTACACTTGCAGGTATTGCAAGCTTCCTAATTAATATTTTAACATCATCAGACAAAATATTCATACGAATTTATTTTCTTTTATAAATGAGAGGAATTTTTTTATTTAATAATTGTTTATGTCTTACAGTAAATCTAGTTATTTGGCTTGATGTCAACTTGTCATAACACTTAGGACAAGATAAACCAATTTTGTAATATTTAGACTTTTTATCTTTTTTACTAATAGGCAATCTGCAAGCGTTACAAATACCATAATTTCCAACTTTAGTATTTTTTTTAATTGTAACTCTATTGTCAAATACGAAACATTCTCCTTTCCAATTACTTTTTTTTGGATCAGTTTTATTAAAATAATTTATAATTCCACCTTTGAGCATATAAACATTTTTAAAACCATTATTATGTAAATAATTTGATGCTTTTTCACATCTAATACCACCTGTACAAAACATGCCAATTTTTTGTTTTTTATCTAAATTAGATAAATATGTTTTAAACTCTCTAAAATTATATGTATTTGGATTTATGGCTCCCTTAAAGGTACCAACCTCATATTCAAATGGTTTTCTAGCATCTACAATTTTTACATTTTTTTGAGATATTAAATTATCCCATTTCTTTGGAGATAGATAATTTTTTGTAATTTTATTTTTAAATGAGAAGTTATAATCCATTGGCACAACCTCATTTTTAATTTTTACTTTAGTTTTAAGAAATGGAATGAATGAAGAGTATGTAATATTTTCAACGTTAAATTTTTTAATATTCAGAATTAATTTAATATATTTAACAATATTTGAAATATCTTTACTGTTTCCAGCTATCGTGGCATTAATACCTTCTTTGGACAAAATTATTAATCCTTTAATATTATTTTTTTGTATTTCTTTAATTATTTTTATTTTTAAAGATTTAAGATTTTTGATTCGTTCTATTTTGTAAAAAGAAAATATTTTCATTATTTTTTCCAACAAATTAAAAACCCATCACCAATTGGAACAATATATTTATTAATTTTTAATTTCTTAATGTAATTGTTAAAATTTTTAATTAATTTAGTAAGCTTGTCATTGGCTAATGGATTAACTACTTCACCTTTCCATAAAATATTATCAACTAATATTACCCCACCTTTGTTTAATAAAGATAATGATAAATCGAAGTATTTTATGTAATTTTCTTTATCTGCATCAATTAGTATAAAATCAAACTTTTTTGCATTTTTTTTTAATTTTAACAAACTTTCTTTAGCATTTGATATATCGGTAAATATTTTTTTATTTACATTTGCTTGCTTAAAAAATTTTTTAGCAATGTTGAGTTTTTCTTCATTTTTATCTATGCAATATAACCTTCCATTCTTTGGTAAAGATAAGGCTATTGATAAAGCACTGTAACCAGTAAATGTACCGATCTCTAAACAAGATTTAAACTTTTTAAATTTTATTAAAAATTCAATAAAGTTAGCTTGTAATACTGAAATTTGTAATTTTTTTATGTAACCAAGTTTTTCATTAAATTTGATAACTTTCTTTTGTACTGGATGAAGTTTAGAGGTGTGTGAAAATATATAGTCGATCATTTTTTGATCGATATCCATATATTTATCCATTTAATTTTTCTTTTAAAATTTTGTTAATTAATTGAGGATTTCCTTTACCTTTGCTTTCTTTCATAACTTGACCAACAAAAAAACCAAACAATTTTTCTTTACCTGACTTATATTCTTCAACTTTAGAAGTATTATTTTTAATTACTTTATTAATAAGCTCCTCAAGTGCTTTGGGATCACTTTCTTGTTTTAATCCTTTTTGATCAACAATTATCTGCGGATCTTTATCTCCATCAATCATTTCTTCAAAAATAGTTTTTGCTATTTTTCCTGATATTGTACCGTCTTTAATTAAATTTATCAGTTTTGATAAATTGTTAGAACTCACTGGACTTTCTGAAATTTCTAAATTTTTCTCATTTAATACAGCAAAAAGTTCACCAGTAATCCAATTAGTTGCAAGTTTAACATCTGAATTTTTAATTACTTCTTCAAAATATTTAGATGTATCAATATCTGATACCAAAATATTAGCTTCATATGATGATAAATTAAATTTATCTATAAACCTTTTTTTCTTCTCATCTGGTAATTCAGGTATTTCATCTTTAATTTGACTTATAAACTCATCACTTATTTCTAATGGCAATAAATCTGGATCTGGGAAATATCTATAGTCATGGGCGTCTTCTTTAGATCTCATAGATCTTGTTTCATTTTTTTTTGTATCAAATAATCTTGTTTCTTGATCAATGCTCTTCCCTTCTTCTATAAGATCAACTTGTCTGTTAGCTTCATAAATTATAGCCATCTGCATAAATTTTATTGAATTCACATTTTTAATCTCACATCGTGTGCCAAAATTATCATCACCTTGTCTTCTTACTGAAACATTTACATCTGCTCTAAGAGATCCTTCTTGCATATTACCATCACAAGTTCCGAGATATCTCATAATAGATCTTAATTTTTTTATATATACATTAACTTCATCTGGTGATCTTAAATCAGGTTTGCTAACTATTTCCATTAAAGCTACACCAGATCTATTCAAATCTACAAATGTATTTGTTGGATCTATATCATGAATACTTTTGCCAGCATCTTGCTCTAAATGAAGTCTTTCGATGCCAATTTCTTTTTGGCCATCTACCATATCTAAAATAACTTTACCTTCACCAATTATTGGATATTTATATTGAGAAATCTGATAACCCTGTGGAAGATCGGCATAAAAATAGTTTTTTCTATCAAATATAGAATTTTTATTTATTTTTGCTTTTAAACCAATTCCAGTTTTAATTGCTTGTTTGACACAAAACTCATTTATCACTGGAAGCATTCCAGGAAAAGCTGCATCTACTAAACTAACTTGAGTATTTGGTTCAGCTCCAAATTTTGTTGGTGAAGATGAAAATAATTTTGAGGCTGAAGTTACCTGCGCATGAACTTCAAGGCCAATAACAACTTCATATTTGTTTTGTTCTCTTTCAATAAAAAATTGATTAGTTTTAGCCATCACATCCACCAATCAGTTATATTATTCTTAAAATTAATCTTTTCTTCCATTGAATAGGCAATATTTAATATTGTTTGTTCATCAAAGGGTTTGCCTATTATTTGAAGTCCTAATGGGAACCCTTTATTGTCTATTCCTGCGGGTATAGAAATACCAGGTAATCCAGCTAGATTTACAGGTACAGTAAAAATATCATTCAAATACATTGAGACTGGATCATCAGTTTTTTCACCAATTTTAAATGCAGAGCTTGGCGTTGAAGGTGTTAATATAGCATCAACGTTATTATAAACATTATCAAAATCTTTTTTAATAAGTTGTCTTACTTTTTGTGCCTTTAGGTAATATGCATCGTAATAACCTGATGATAATACATAGGTACCAATTAAAATTCTTCTTTTAACTTCTTCTCCAAAACCTTTGGATCTTGTTTTTTCATACATATCAATCAAGTTTTCACCTTCAGATCTAAAACCATATTTTACTCCATCATATCTTGCCAAATTTGAGGAAGCCTCAGCTGGTGCAACTATATAATAAGTCGGCAATGCATACTTTGTATTAGGTAGAGAAATATCAACAATTTCTGCACCACAATCTTTTATAATTTCAATACCTGTTTTCCAAAGATCTTCGATTTCTTTAGGCATACCTTCAACTCTATATTCATTGGGGATACCTATTTTTAGTCCTTTAATGTTATTCGAAAGCTGAGATGAATATTTATTTCTTTTAAAATCTATGGATGTTGAGTCTTTGTTATCAAATTTTGAGATAACTTCTAATAATAATGCAGCATCTTTAACATTCTGACTCATTGGACCAGCTTGGTCTAAAGAAGATGCAAATGCTACAATACCGTATCTAGAGCAACTTCCATAAGTTGGTTTTAAACCAACTGTACCAGTAAAAGATGCAGGTTGTCGAATTGATCCTCCTGTGTCGGTTCCAATTGTAACTGGGGTAAGATTTGCAGCAAGAGCTGCTGATGAACCACCTGATGAGCCACCTGGCACAAGATTTTCACCAATTGGATTTTGTACATTTCCAAAAAAACTAGTTTCGTTAGAAGAACCCATTGCAAACTCATCACAATTTAATTTACCTAACAAAATTGCGCCCTCATCCCACATGCTTTGCGTCACTGTAGATTCGTAAGGTGGAATAAAATTGTTTAAAATCTTACTTCCTGCCGTCGTTCTTACTCCATTAGTGCAAAATAAATCTTTTACCGCTATTGGTATGCCAGGAAGTTTTAAATCCATATTAGGTTTTTCGTCAAATATTTTTGCAGCTTCTAAAGCACTTGAAAAATTATCTGTGACATAAGTATTTAATTTTTTTGATTTTTCCGATCTTTCAATAAATGAATTTGTTATTTCTTTTGAGGATAATTTTTTATTTCTTATATTTTGTATTAATTCATTTAAAGATAGTTTTGTAATATCAGACATTATTCAACAACCTTTGGCACTACAAAATAATCTTTGTTTTCATCAGGAGAGTTTTTTAGTATTTTATCTCTTATATTATTAGCTTCAAACTTGTCTTCTCTGAGCCTTAATTTTGTGTTTGCAACCGATGTCAAAGGTTCAACTTTTTCTGTATCAATCTCATTTAATGCCTCAATGAATTTAAAAATAGAATTTAAATCGTTAGCTAGTTTATTGGCTTTTTTCTCATCTGTAGAAATTCTGGCTAACTTAGATATATGTTTTACAGTTTTAAGATCTATTGTCATATGGTAATAAAAATTTGCTGCAAAGTATCATTTAAGTAAAAATTATACAATATGATCACTATTGAAGAACTAAAAAACAAACAAAGTGTTAAAACAAGATTGATTGGCTTAGATTTAGGATCAAAAAGAATAGGTGTTTCTATATGTGATGAATATCAAAAAATAGCAACCCCTTTTACAACCATAGAAAATAGGGGAATTAATTATTTGATATCAAATTTAGAAGCAATAATTAAAGAAAACAACATTAAAGGTATTATTATTGGAAATCCTTTAAACATGGATGGATCCTATGGAAAAGCGTCTCAATCAGTGAACGATATTTCAAAAAATATTTCAAAATCTATAAATGTTGATATTTGCTTATGGGATGAAAGATTATCTACTGTAGGGGCTTTTAATATTACTAGTCAATTGGATGTTAATGTAAGCAAAAGAGAAAAAAATATCGATCAAAATGCAGCAACTTTTATACTACAGGGTGCTATTGATTTTTTGAATAATTAGTGCTTGCATTGTTTATAATATATAGCTATAGAGTTGGTTTTAATGGCAAGCAAATCAAAAGCTGTTAAAATTTCTCAAAAAAATTTACTAGGAATTCAGGATTTATCTATTTCTGATATCAATCTCATATTAGAGGAAGCTAGCAGCTTCATTAATTTAAACAAAAGTAAAAATAAAAAATTAGATATTTTAAAGGGTAAAACCCAAATTAATCTTTTTTTTGAACCATCAACAAGAACACAAAGCTCTTTTGAATTAGCAGGAAAACGATTAGGTGCTGACGTAATGTCAATGAACATTACAAATTCAGCAATTAAAAAGGGTGAAACATTAATAGATACTGCAATGACCTTAAATGCTATGCATCCTGATATAATAGTTATAAGACATCAAGACTCAGGTGCATGTAACCTGCTTTCTCAAAAGGTAAATTGTGCAGTTTTAAATGCAGGAGATGGACGAAGAGAACATCCAACACAAGCATTATTAGATGCACTAACAATTATTAATAGAAAAAAGAAAATTCAAGGTTTAAAAATTGCAATTTGTGGTGACATTCAACACTCAAGAGTAGCTAGATCAAATATTTATCTTTTAAATATGCTGGGTGCCGAAGTTAACATAGTTGCACCCTCAAATCTTATGCCAAAAGAAATTGAAAAATTTGGGGTAAATATATTTTCAGATATGAAAAAAGGAGTAAAGGATTGTGACATTGTAATGATGTTGAGATTACAAAATGAAAGAATGACAAGTTCCTTTCTTTCCTCCAACAGAGAATATTATGAATACTATGGTTTAACACCTGACAAACTTAGATATGCTAAAGAAGATTGTATCATTATGCATCCAGGACCAATGAATAGAGGAATTGAAATTGACACAAAGTTAGCTGATGACACAAATATGAGTGTTGTAAAAGAGCAAGTTGAATTAGGTGTAGCTATTAGAATGGCATGTTTGAAAATTTTTTGTGAATAATGAAAAAACAGTACTTTATTAATGGCAATATTATAGATCCACACAATTCAATTAATGAAATTGGAGGATTAATTATTGGTGATAAAGGTCAATTAGAGGCAGTAGGCAAAAAAGTGAATACAAATAATATTCCTTCCCGTGAAAAAGTAATTGACCTAAAAGGAAAATATATATTTCCAGGGTTAGTTGATATGAGGGTTTTTGTTGGTGAACCTGGTTTTGAATACAAGGAGAATTTTAGAACTTTAAGTAATGCAGCATTATCAGGAGGTGTAACCTCTGTTGTAACAATGCCAAATACTGATCCAATTATTGATAATGTATCTATAGTTGATTTTTTAAAAAGACGTGGAAGAGACAAATCGAAAATTAACATATATCCAACAGCGTCATTAACGAAAGGCACAGAAGGTACCAATATGACAGAATTTGGATTACTACAAAGTAAAGGAATAATTGGTTTTACGGATGGTACAAAAACAATACAAAATACCAGAGTAATGAATAGAATAATGAATTCTGCTAGTGATTTAGATACTTTAATTATGCAACATGCTGAGGACTATGAACTAGCAAAAGATGGAATGATCAACGAAGGTATTATTGCAACTAAATTAGGCCTTCAAGGAATTCCTGAAATGGCAGAATTTATAATAATTGATAGAGATCTTGCATTATTAAATTATATAAATTGCAGGTATCATATTTCACAAATCTCATCTGGTAGATCTGTAGAACTTATAAAAAATAAAAAAAATAATTTAAAATTTACATGTGGAGTATCGATTAATAATTTATCATTAAACGAAAATGATATTGGGGACTTTAGAACTTTTTTAAAATTATCTCCTCCATTACGTACGGAAGAGGATAGAATTAGTTTGGTACAAGGATTGAAAGATGAAACTATTGATGTGATTGTCTCAGACCATAAACCTGAAGATGAGGAGCAAAAAAGACTTACATTTGCTCAAGCAGCAACAGGAGCATCAGGTATTGAAACACTTTTATCTTTAAGTTTAGAATTATATCATAATGGATCGTTAAAACTTGAGACAATTATTAAGGCCCTAACATCAAATCCTGCAAAAATTTTAAAAATCAATAAAGGAAATTTAAGCGTAGGAAATGACGCAGATTTTTGTATTGTTGATATTTATAAACCATGGATAGTAAAACAGGAAAACTTACTCTCAAAATCGAAAAATACATCGATTGAAAATAAAAAACTTCAAGGGAAAGTTACAAACACATTTGTTAAAGGTGAAGAATTATTTAAATTAAACTAATGGATTACTATTTAGTTGCATTGCTTTCATATTTATTAGGATCCATTCCCTTTGGTTTTTTATTAACTAAAATTTTTTTAAAAAAAGATATTAGAGATATAGGGTCTGGTAATATTGGAGCAACAAATGTATTAAGAGGTGGAAATAAGGTAATAGGATATGCAACACTTATATTAGATATCTCAAAAGCTATATTACCAGTTATTTTTGTAAAATTTAATTATCCAAATTTTATATATATAGCTTCCTTATGTGCATTTTTAGGACATCTATTTCCAATTTGGTTGAAATTTAAAGGTGGAAAAGGAGTAGCAACATATGTTGGAATACTTTTTTCAATAAATTTTTTATTTGGAATTATTTTTGGTTTAGTTTGGATTATTACATATTTTATATCTAAATATTCTTCACTTTCTTCAATATTAGGATCCTTGTCTGTACCAATTTATATTTTTTATGTTAGTGGAAATAATATTATTTTTTTTATAATTATGTTTGTTCTAATTTTTTATACCCATAGAGAAAATATTAAACGCCTTATAAATAAACAAGAAACTAAGACAAAAATTTATTAATTTGACACGACTATTACTATGAGTAGTTTGTGGAATAATGAATCTTGTGATTGTTGAAAGTCCTGCAAAAGCAAAAACTATTAACAAATATTTAGGTTCTGATTATACTGTTTTAGCTAGTTATGGTCATATAAGAGACCTTCCTTCAAAAAATGGATCTGTAGATCCAGAAAATGATTTTAAAATGATTTGGGAAATTGATAGTTTTTCAAAAAAATATCTTAAAGAAATAACAGACTCAGCAAAAAATTCTTCCAAAATTATTCTTGCAACCGATCCCGATCGTGAGGGTGAAGCAATAGCTTGGCATGTAAGAGAATTTTTAGAAGAAAAAAAACTTTTAAAAGATAAAAAAGTGGAAAGAGTTGTTTTTAATGAAATTACAAAGAAAGCTGTTACATCTGGTATAGACAATCCAAGACAAATTGAATCGCAACTAGTAGATGCCTACATGGCAAGAAGAGCTTTAGATTATCTTGTTGGTTTCAATATATCTCCAATATTATGGACCAAATTACCTGGTTCGAAGTCTGCAGGTAGAGTCCAATCTGTAGCATTAAGATTACTGACTGAAAGAGAACATGAAATTGAGATATTTAAGCCAGATGAGTTTTGGACTTTAAATATTATTTTTGAAGACAAAAATAAATCTAAAATAACATCAAATTTAAATGAATTGAATGGTAAGAAAATAGAAAAATTTACATTCAAATCAAAAGACGATGTTAATAAGGCAGTAAATGAAATAAAAAAAAAAGAGTATCAAGTCTCTGATATTAGTTCAAAAATTTATACAAGAAACCCATCTGGTCCGTTTACAACATCTACATTACAGCAAACCGCATCTAGTAAACTTGGTTTTGGTGCTTCACGTACTATGCAAATAGCGCAGCGATTATATCAAGGAATTGACATTGAGGGAGATACTGTAGGTTTGATTACTTACATGAGGACAGATGGAACTAATATTTCAAAAGATGCTATTGAAACATTTAGAAACTATATAAGTGATAATTTTGGAAAGAATTATCTACCTCAATCATCATTGAATTATTCTGGAAAAAAAGCGAAAAACGCACAGGAAGCTCATGAAGCAATTAGACCAACAGAAATATCAAGAAATCCAGAAAGTTTAAAAAAGTATTTAAGTTCAGATCAATATAAACTTTATAATTTGATTTGGTCAAGAGCATTATCTTCTCAAATGAAGTCAGCTAAATTTGACAGAAAAACAATTACAATTACTTCAAAAGACACAAAAAATATTTTTAAAGCAAGTGGATCCGTTTTAAAATTTGATGGATATTTAAAATTAATAAATGTTGAAGATGAAAATGAAAATGAGAAAATTTTACCTGATGTAGAAAAAGGAAATGTAAATATAAACGAATTTATTGATGAACAGCATTTTACACAACCACCACCAAGATATTCTGAGGCAAGCTTGGTTAAAAAACTTGAGGAATTAGGAATAGGAAGACCTTCTACGTATGCAAGCATAATTTCTGTAATAGCTAATAGAGGCTATGCCGATATTGAAAACAAAAGATTTTTTCCTACTGATAGAGGTAAATTATTATCAGCTTTTTTAGAGAAACTTTTTACAAAATATGTTGATTACGATTTTACAGCTAAATTAGAAGATCAACTTGATGATATAACCTCTGGTAAAGAAAATTGGATCAAAGTTTTAGAACAATTTTGGAAAGACTTTAATTTAAATGTTACAAATGTGAAGGAAAAAAGAACAAGAGAAGTTTTAGATCTTCTAAATGAAAGTCTTGGGAGTTTAATTTTTGAAGTCGACAAAGAAGGTAAAATTGACAGAAAATGTCAACTTTGCAACCAAGGTCAACTAAGTCTAAAAAACAGTTTTAGAGGTGGAGCATTTATAGGATGTTCAAATTATCCTGAATGCAAGTTTACGAGACCATTATCTAAATCAAAAGCAGCACAACAACTAACACTAGCTGAGCCAAAGTTAATAGGCCAAAATGATTTTGGCAAAGACATTTTTTTAAAAAATGGAAGATTTGGACCTTATTTGCAATTTGAAAAAGAAATAATTGATGAAGAAAATAAAATTAAAAAAAGAAAAAAATTTAAAAAGAAAGATGATAATATAAAAAATGTATCAATACCAAAAGGAATTGACTATAAAGTTATAGACTTAGATAAAGCTAAATTTCTTTGCTCATTACCTATTTCTTTAGGGAAAAATCCTGAAAGCGATAATGACATTACACTTAATGTTGGAAGATTTGGTCCATACTTAAAGTGTGAAAATAAGTCAGCTAGATTGGAAAATGTAGATGAATTATTTTCAATTGGTTTAAATAGAGCAATAACATTAATAGCTGAAGCAAAGCCAGGAAGAATATCCTCTGCATTAATTAAAGATTTAGGAGAACATCCTGAAGACAAGAAGCCTGTTAGAATAATGAAAGGCCAGTATGGACCTTATATAAAATACAAGTCCTTAAATGCAACGATACCTGAAGAAAAAGATCCAACAGAATTAACTATGGAAGAAGCTTTGATTTTAATTGAGAAAAGAAAAGAATACGATAAAAATAAAAAGAGAAAAAAATAAATGTCTATAGATAATAAAATTAAAAAGCTAGGTTTTGAACTTCCAAATGCAGCTGATCCAGTTGGGTCATATGTTGCAGCAAAGATAGTTGGTAAATTACTTTATATATCGGGTCAAATTTCCATTAATAAAGATGGTAAACTTATTAAAGGTAAAATTGGAAGAGATTTAACAGTAGAAGATGGATACAAAGCTGCAGAAAGGTGTGCACTAAGTATTGTTTCGCAAGTAAAAAAAGCTTGTGAAAATGATTTATCTAAAATTAAAGAATGCGTAAAATTAACTGGATTTGTTAATTCAACAGATGATTTTACAGACCAACCAAAAGTTATTAATGGTGCCTCTGACATAATATCGAAAATTTTTTCAGAAAAAGGAATGCATACCAGAGCAGCCGTAAGTACTAATAGTTTGCCTTTAGGTGTGGCTGTAGAGGTTGATGCGATATTTGAATTAAATTAATTTATCTTCCAATTCCAAAATAATCGATTTTTAATTTTTTCATTATCGAAGATGAATACATATTACGCATATCGTATATTTTGAATTTCTTTTTTTTTGTTAATTTCCTAAAATTCAATAATTTAAAATCATTCCATTCAGTGTGTAGAATAATCAAATCAGCCTTAAAACAAGCAGAGGAAATCGTACTGCAATAATTAACATTTTTAAGTCCTTTAAAGTCAATTTTTTCACCTGATGGATCATAATATTTAATTTTACTATTTTTTTTTATTTAGATATTTGATCATTGGTATGCTTGATGCCTCACGCATATCATCAGTATTTGGTTTAAATGTTACTCCTAAAAAAGTAATAATTTTATTACTTAAATTACCCTTAAGAATTCTTTCAACTCTTTTAATTAGTAAGGTTTTTCGTTTATTATTTGAATTAACAACAGTTTTAACAATGGATAAATTAGTTTTAAATTTATTGCCAGTATCAATCAATGCACGAGTATCTTTTGGAAAACATGATCCTCCATAAGCTGGTCCTGCCCTTAAAAACCTACTTCCTATTCGTTCATCTGAACCCATGCCTAAAGATATATCTTTAATGTCAACATCTGCTTTTTCACATAAATTAGCTATTTCGTTGATAAATGAAATTTTTGTCGCTAAGAAAGCGTTCGAAGCGTATTTAATTAGTTCTGCTCCTCTTCTTGAAGTGTTAAAATATCTGCTTGTTTTCTTAATAATTGGTAAATAAAGTGATTTTAATGTTTTGTTAGCTTTCTCGCTGTCTGTTCCAATAATAATTCTATCAGGATAAATAAAATCTCTTATTGCCTCACCCTCTCTTAGAAATTCAGGATTTGATACAATATCAACTAATTTTTTTTTTTTTAAATTTATTAAAATTTTCTCAATTTTATCTCCAGTAGATAAAGGTACAGTAGATTTTGTTATAATTATCTTATATTTTTTTATTATTTTCTTTAAATCTTTTACTACACTAAGAACATATTTCAAATTAGCTGTATTTGAATTTTTTTTACTGGGTGTGCCAACACAAATAAAAATTATATCTGAATTTGTTACTGCTTGTTTTAAATTTGTTGTAAAAATTAATCTTTTTTGTTTAAAATTTTTTTTTAAAATTTCGTCAAGACCTGGTTCAAATATTGGTAAAATACCTTTATTTAATAAATCAATTTTTTTCTGATCTTTATCTACGCAGTAAACCGTATTTCCAACATCAGAAAAGCATACTCCGCTTACAAGGCCAACATAGCCAGTACCTATCATACAAAGTTTCATAATTTGCCAATTTCAATGTTAGATTTTATAAACCCACTCATTGTACCACAGTCTAAATATTTTCCTGCAAAGTTGTGTGCAATAAATTTTTCATTTTCATTGATTAAAGATTGTATTGCGTCTGTTATGTGAATTTCACCACCTTTACCAGGTTTTTGGTGTAATAATTTTTTAAAAATAGACTTTGGTAAAATATATCTTCCAATAACAGCTTTGTTTGATGGTGCATTCTTGATCGATGGTTTTTCTACTACCTCTTTTATAAGAAAGTTATTTTTAGATACTTTTTTACTTAAATTATAAATACCCCACCTAGACACAGTTTTTTTTTCAACATTCATGCTTGCCATTACAGATGATTTATGTTTCTTGTGTGCATAAATCATTGATTTTGAGCAATTATATTTCATTATCAAGTCATCAGGTAACAACATTAAAAAATATTTGTCTTTAATATATTTTTTTGTTTTGAGAACAGCGTCGCCTGTTCCCTTTGGTTTATTTTGATAAACAAATTTTATCATTTTTTTATATTTAAGAATTTTTTTATATTCCTCAATAACTTTTGGATTTTTTTTCTTTTTTATAATATTTTTGTAAAAAGTATCGCTGTAAAAATATTTTTTAATCATTAGTTTTTTTTGTGAAATAATAAAAATAATTTCTTTAATACCTGCTTCAATACATTCATCCAGAATATACTCCACACCAGGTCTTCCATTAATTGGTAATAATTCTTTTGCAAATACGCTTGTCAGAGGTAGTAATCTAGTACCTTGACCAGCCAATGGTATTATTGCTTGTTTAATCATGTAAATGTTTTACTTATAACTCCTTTTATTACAAATGAAAATTTTAAAGACAAAAGATGATCTAAAAGAGGCAATTCTAAATTGCAAACATTTAGGTTTTGTTCCAACTATGGGTATTTTGCACAAAGGTCATATTTCGTTAATCAGAAATTCTCAAAAAAAATCTAACAAAACTATTGTAAGTATATTTGTAAATCCCACACAATTTAATAATAAAAAAGATTATAAGACATACCCAAAAAATATTAATCGGGATATCCAAATATTAAATAAGTTAAGAGTAAATTTTGTTTTTATACCCACAGTTAAAGATATCTATAAAAATAAAATAAATTCAAAATTTAAGCTGAAGAAAAGTGAAAAGATATTGTGTGCTGAAAAAAGGAAGGGTCATTTTGAGGGAGTTTTAGAGGTAATGGATCGACTCTTAAATTTAATAAAACCCAAATTTTTATATTTGGGAGAAAAGGATTTTCAACAACAATATTTAATTCACAAATATTTACGTAAGAAGCATATGTTTAAACTCATAATTTGCAAGACTATAAGACATAATAAATTGGCACTATCCTCGAGAAATCTTAATCTTAAAAAAAAATCATTGAAGACAGCACAACTAATTGCTGAAGAGCTATCTCGAATTAAAAATAAATATAAAAATTATAATTTTAGAATAAAAAATAATAAACATAAATTAATTAGATATTTTGAAAACAAATATTTAATAAAAATAGAATATTTGGACTTTAGAAACATAAACAATCTAAATAGTTCAAAATTTAAAAGTAAATTTAAATTATTTATCGCTTATTATATTGATAATGTAAGGTTAATAGATAATTTTTAGATTACAGAAAATATGCTCCGACACCTAAAAAAGAAACAAAGCCAATCACATCAGTAATTGTGGTTACGAATACACTTGATGCAATGGCAGGATCAATGTTCATTTTCTTTAGAGTGAATGGAACTAAAATACCAAATAAACCTGCAATAATCATTGTAAGTACCATTGAAATTGAAATAATTATCGAGAGCATACTATCTTGAAACCAAATTTGTACAATAAATGCACTTATAGCTGCAAATATAACTCCATTTAGAATACCAATTGAAAATTCTTTAAAAACGTTTGATGAAAAATTATTTTGCGTTAAGTCGTTTGTTGCAATTGTTCTTACTGTAACTGCTAAAGTCTGCATACCAGCATTACCACCCATAGATGCAACTATTGGCATTAAAAAAGCTAAAACAACCATTTGTTCAATAGTAGCACCAAACAGACTTATGCACCAAGTTGCTAAAAAAGCAGTAAATAGATTTAATAACAACCAATTAAATCTTCTTTTGGTTTTTTTTACAATTCCATCTGTAATTTCTTCATCTCCTACTCCAGCAAGTCTTAACGCATCTTCTTCAGCTTCCTCTTTTAATACTGTTAGAACATCGTCATTCATTATCATTCCAACTAATTTATTATTTTTATCTACAACTGCAGCAGAGTTAAGATTGTAATTTTCAAATAAATTTGCAACCTCTTCTTTGTCCATTTCAACAGGAATTAATAATTGGGACTCAGACATAATAGTTTCCATTTTTGTATCTCTTGGTGTTGTTAAAACTCTTGATGATGGAACTGTACCTATTGGTTTAAAATCTTCATTAACAATAAAAATTTCTAAGAATTCTTCTGGTAAATCTTTATTTTCTCTTAAATAATCGATTGTCTGCCCAACTGACCAATTGCTTGGAATAGCGGTAAATTCACGTTGCATTAACCTTGCCGCTGTATCTTCTGGATAACTTAAACTTTCAAGAAGAGCAAATCGGTCTTTAGGTGGTAGAGAACTTAAAATTGAATTTTTGTCCTCCTCAGGAACATTTTCCAAAATAGAAATTGCATCATCTGATTCTAAACCTTTAAGTATACCAACTATAGAATCTGAGGATAAATAAGTAATAATTTCAGTTTGGATTGCCTCATTTAGCTCAACAAAAACTTCAGGATCTATATTAAAATTATTTAATTTTATTAAACTTTCCCTATCATTTTGGCTTAAATGTTCAATTATATCTGCTGCATCGGCTGGATGCATTTCATTAAATGAGTTGTTTATAAATTGAGTATCGTTGTTAGCAATTTTTGTTGTAACAACTCTTAAATATTCCTTATTAAACTCAAAATTTACTTTTTTATCTTTAGTTTTTTTGTTTAAAGACATAAATCTACCTATAATTGTGATTTGCACTATTAATACATAATAAAGATAATACAATTTATAAATGAACCTAGAGATCAAAAAGTCAGCAAAACCAGTAAAATATTTTGAGGCCATTAATCTATTAGAACACAGACTAAAAGATTTATATGAGAATAATGGTAAAGAATTGATTTGGACTTTAGAACATGATGAAATTTTTACAGCAGGAACTTCCTTTAGTAAAAATGAAATAATTGATAAATCAATAAAAGTGTTCGAGACAAATCGAGGTGGTAAAATTACTTACCATGGTCCAGGACAATTGATTTGTTATTTTGTTTTAGATTTAAGAAAAAAAAAGGATATTAGAAAATTTATCAATGTAATTGAAAAAACTATTACTCAAACTTTAAAATTATACAACATCGAGACTGTTCCAGATAAAGAAAATATTGGAATCTGGCATAAATCAAATAACGAAGTAAATAAAATTGCAGCTATTGGGATTAGAGTTAGCAAATGGATTGCATACCATGGCTTTTCCATAAATATAAATAATGACTTAGACAATTATAAAAAAATTGTACCATGCGGTATTTTAGATAAAGGAGTTACGAATCTAAAAAATATTATAAATCAAGATTATTCAAAACTCAGTGATAAATTAATAGAAAATTTTGTTTCTAATTTGAAAAACTAAGTCGTTTTGATTTTAACAATCTCTTAAAATAATCTGGTAATAACGCTGAATACGTATGCTTAATATTATTAATTTTAAATTTTATTTGATATGAATGTAACATTAAATTTTTATTTATTCCCTTGTTGGAATTTGATAATTTATACTTTGTATCTCCAAAAATAGGGTTACCTATTGCATACAATTGTTTACGTAATTGATGCTTTCTTCCTGTAATAGGTTTTAATTCTAATAAGCTAGCTTCGGAATTTTTATCTAATACTTTGTAAATCGTTTTTGCATTTTCGATAACTTTTTTATCACCATCATATCTAATTAAATCATCTTCCCATGTACCTGAGTTATTAGTTATTTCACCTTGACAGATAGCCAAATACGTTTTGTGAACCTTTCGTAACCTAAATAAAGAAGTTAACAATTGAGCACTTTCTCTATTCTTTGCAATTATAAATACACCAGATGTGTCTTTGTCTAGTCTATGAACAGAGTATGGTTTAGAACCTTCAAAAATTTCGCTTTTAGTAAAAATATCAACTAAATTTTTTTTTGATTTAGTTCCACCTTGTACAGAGATACCTGAAGCTTTATTTAATACTATAAAGTTATCATTGTTTTCAATAATCAAATCTTCATTCTGTTTAATAATTTCTTTATTAGGTTTAAATTTTGTTTTGAGTTGTTCAACTTTTTCTTCAAAACTTAAGTTAAAAAAACTTATTTTATCGTCTGTTCTAACTTTTTGAGAACTTTTAACTTTTTTTTGATTTAACTTAATTTTTCCATTTCTTAAATTTTTTTCAATTAATCCTTGTGGTATTTTTCCTAAATAATTTCTTAAAAATCTATCTATACGCATGTTATTACAAGATGTATTAACGAATATTATTTTTTTCATACAGGATAAGAAAAGTATTAATTATTGATTTTAAAAATCAAATAAATATTTTAGTATATTTTTGTTAAGCAGTAGCTTGATTTTTATCTTCTGATTTAGGTGATGCTGTTACCGCATCTTTTTTCTTTTTATCCACTCTTTTAGCCTCCACATCTCTGTCTACAAACTCAATAACAGCCATAGGTGCATTATCACCATATCTAAAGCCAGCTTTGATTATCCTAGTATAGCCACCTTTTCTATTTTCGTATCGTTTTGAAAGTGTTTTTTTTACTTTATTTGCAGATTTTGTATCTTGAAGTTTTGAAATTAAAGTTTTCATATTTTGTAAGTTATTTGTTTTTCCTAGTGTAATTATTTTATCAGCTTGAGGTTTCAATACTTTAGCTTTTGGTAATGTTGTGGTAATTTGTTCGTATTTAATTAATGAATTCAACATATTTTTAATCAGAGCTTTTCTATGTTCTGAAGTTCTGTTTAATTTTTTATAACCAAACTTATGTCTCATTAAATAGCTTCCTCAAGTTTTTTAGATAATTCAGCAATGTTATCTGGAGGCCAATTAGGTATTTCCATACCTAAATAAAGTGACATTCCAGTCAAAACCTCTTTAATCTCATTTAGTGATTTTCTTCCAAAATTAGGTGTTCTCAACATTTCGCCCTCAGATTTTTGAACTAAATCACCAATATAAATTATATTATCATTTTTAAGACAGTTCATTGACCTTACGGACAATTCTAGTTCATCTACTTTTCTTAATAGGTTTTTGTTGAATTCTGGTTCGGTTGGTTGTTCTCTAACTATTACTTCTTGTGGTTCATCAAAATTAACAAACATTCCAAGTTGATCTTGGAAAATTCTTGCTGAGTAAGCAACAGCATCTTCAGCAGATATAGAACCATTGGTTTCAACTTCCATCGTTAGCTTATCATAATCTAAAGCTTTACCTTCTCTGGCAGTGCTTACAGAGTATGAAACTTTTTTAACAGGACTAAATAATGAGTCTATAGGTATTAAACCCAAAGGTGGTTCCTCTGGTTTGTTCATTTCCGCTGATATGTATCCTTTTCCAGTACCTACGGTCATTTCCATATGAAAATTAGTTTTTTCATCTAAATTACAAATAACTAGATCTGGGTTTAAAATTTCAATGTCAGTTACAGGTTTTATATCTGAAGCTTTGATTTCACCTGGTCCTTTAGCATCTAATATTAGTTTTTTTGATGTTTCTGAATTACTTTTAAGCGCTAAAGATTTAATATTTAATACTATATCTGTTACGTCTTCTCTAACACCTTTTATAGATGTAAACTCATGAAGAACACCATCAATTTGGATTGCTGTAACTGCAGTTCCTCTTATAGATGATAGTAAAATTCTTCTAAGAGAATTACCCAAAGTTAAGCCATAACCTTTCTCCAAGGGTTCAGCGATTATTTTTGCATGTGATTTATCATCACTGAGCTGAACATCTAATTTTGCAGGTTTAATTAACGATTTCCAATTTTTTGAATTTACTTCAGTTTGTTCCATTTATACTCTCCTTTTTTTGGGTGGTCGCGTACCATTATGAGGCATTGGTGTTGTATCTTTAATTGAAATAATTTTAAACCCTCTAGCTTGTAATGCTCTAAGGGCTGTTTCACGTCCAGATCCAGGTCCTTTTACCTCAACAGATAAAACTTTCATGCCTACTTCTAATGCTTTAGCTGCGGCTGCATCAGCAGCAACTTGTGCAGCATAAGGTGTAGATTTTCTAGATCCTTTAAAACCTTTTTGACCAGCAGATGCCCATGAAATTACATTTCCATTTGTGTCTGCAATAGATACAATAGTATTATTAAATGTAGATTGAACGTAAGCAATTCCGTTTAAAATATTCTTTTTTCCTTTTTTCTTTTTTGAATACGAGCTTTTCTTACTTTTTGAAGATGGCTCTTTTGTTGAAGACTTATTTTCTATTGTATCTTTAGTCATTTATTACTTTTTGAGTGGTGTTAATTTTTTACCTGCAATAGCAATAGCTTTACCTTTTCTAGTTCTAGCATTGCATCTTGTTCTTTGTCCTCTTACAGGTAATTTCTTTCTGTGTCTTGATCCTCTGTAAGTAGCTAAATCTATAAGTCTTTTTATGCTGAGCGAATTTTCTCTTCTTAAGTCACCTTCAACAGTAAATTTCTGATCAATGTATTCTCTAATCTTCAAAATTTGATCATCTGTTAACTCATTAACTCTTTTTGATTTAGGAATTTTTAAAGATTTGCATATTTCGTCAGAAAATTTGTTACCTATCCCATAAATATAAGTTAATCCAATATGAACTAATTTATTTTGTGGTATGTTTACACCTGCAATACGAGCCATAGTTTTTGTGATAAAATTGTGCCTTTTATATAAGAGAATTAGTCAAAGTCAACGCATTAAACATTGAGAAAAGCCTCTATTTTCCTTGTTATTTCTGTGATATGTTCAGATCCATCAATCTCATGAAAACTATTTTTTTTTGAGTAAAAATCTAAAACTGGTTTCGTGGTCTCCATGTATGTGTCATACCTTTTAAGAATGGTATCTAAATCATCATCAGTTCTTTTTTCTATAAACTTTCTTTTTTCAAGTCTTTTAACAATGGTCTCTTTATTAACGTTTAAATAAAACACAAAACCAATTTTTTGTTCAGAGACATTTAATAAACTATCTAAATTTTTTGCCTGATCTAGAGACCTAGGATATCCATCAAATATTAATTTATTTTTCTTTTGAGGATCAAAAACAAATTTTTTGATTATTTTATTTACAATTTCATCACTCACAAATTTTCCATCATTCATATCATTAATTATTCGCTTACCTAAATCTGTATCTTTTTTGATTTCATCTCTAAGAATATCGCCAGTCGAAATTTGAAAACCTTTCAATTTTTCAACTAAATATTTGGCCTGAGTACCTTTTCCAGCTCCAGGAGGGCCAAATAATATGACGTTCACTTATCTACCAAATTTTGTTTTTTTAATTAGCTGCTCATATTGAGAACTCATTAAACGTGTCTGTATCTGAGTAACTGTATCTATAGCTACAACAACAACAATTAATACAGATGCTCCACCTAGATAAAAAGGTATTGGATAATTTGCTATTAAAAATTCAGGCATTAAACACACCAATGTAAGATATAAAGCACCTATGGTCGTTAACCTTGTAAGTATGGTATCTATGTAAATTGCTGTGCTTTCACCAGGACGAATACCTGGAACAAATCCCCCATATTTTCTCAAATTTTCTGCTGTTTCGTTTGGATTAAATGTAATTGAAGTATAAAAAAAAGTAAAAAATATTATACCACTAGCATATAGGATCATATAAAGTGGTTGACCTTGAGAAAAATATGAGGATATATTTAAAAATGTTTCGTTCTGAGATACATTAAAATTTGAAAATGTTACAGGTAAAAGTAATAGAGCTGATGCAAAAATAGCAGGTATTACTCCTGCAGAATTTATTTTAAGCGGTAAATGTGAAGAGTCTCCTCCATACATTTTATTACCCATTTGTCTTTTTGGATAATTTATTAAAATTTTACGAAGAGCTCGTTCCATAAAAACAATAAATAGTATAGTTAAAACTAATAAAACAAAAATACCTATAATCATAATTGTAGAGATTGCACCAGTCCGACCAAGTTCAAAAGTAGTTACCAATGCCCTTGGAATTTCTGCAACAATACCAGAGAAAATTATTAGAGAAATACCATTTCCAATACCTCTTTGTGTAATTTGTTCTCCTAACCACATCAAAAATATTGTACCAGCAACAATTGTTGTTACCGTAGATATTTTAAAAAACATGCCAGGATTAATCACCAGGTTTGCAGAAGATTCTAATCCGACCGCTAAACCATAACCTTGAATTGTTGCTAATAAAACAGTTCCATATCTTGTTATTTGTGTAATTTTTTGTCTACCTATTTCCCCTTGTGCTTTTAAATTTTTGAAATAATCAGAAACACCTGTCAATAACTGCACAATGATAGATGAAGATATATAAGGCATGATACCTAGTGCGAATATTGCCATTCTACTCACAGCTCCACCAGCGAAAACATTAAACATGCCTAATAAACCTTTTTGATTGCTTTCCATCATTATTTGAAGTTGTTCTGGATCAATTCCAGGAAGTGGGACAAACGTACCTAGTCTGTAAATAGCAAGTATAAGTATAGTAAATAATATTCTATTTCTTAAATCGTGAGATTGAGTTGAAGAGCTCATTAATCTTTATTTGATTTTACTAAAATACTTCCGCCTGCTTTCTCAACTTTTTGTATTGCTGATTTAGAGGAAAAATCAGCTTCTATATTTAACTTTGAATTTAATTCACCATTTCCTAAAACTTTAAATTGAGTAACGGATTTAGATATAATTTTATTTTTCTTTAAATATTCTAGGTTAATTTTCTCTGAAGAATTAATTTTATTAGAATCTAATAATTTATTTAATAAATCTAAATTTATTTTTGCAATTTTATCTTTTCTAATTGGGTTAAAGCCTCTTTTCGGTAGTCTTCTATATAATGGCATTTGACCCCCTTCAAAACTTTTAATTGCTACACCAGATCTTGATTTTTGACCTTTTACTCCTCTTCCAGAAGTTTTACCTTTGCCTGAACCTATTCCTCTACCAACTCTAATTTTTTTTATTTTTACTGAGATTGTTGTATTTAAATTTGTCATTATCCTCTTTTTTCAATTATTTCTGATATTTTTTTATTTCTTAAAGTTGAAATATTCTTTGGTGAATTTTGTTTTGACAATGCTTTAATGCAAGCTCTAATAACATTATGAGGATTAGCAGTACCGAGAGATTTTGCAACTATATCTTTAATACCTAAAACTTCACATACTGCACGAACCGGTCCACCTGCAATTATACCAGTACCTTTAGGTGCTGCTCTTAGTTTTATTTTTCCCGCTCCATCTTTTCCAAAAATATCATGATGTATCGTTCTTCCCTCTCTTAATGGAACATGAACTAAATTTCTTCTTGCAAGTTCGTTTGCTTTTTTAATTGCATCCGGAACTTGTTTTGCCTTGGCATGTGCAATACCAATTTTACCATTTTGATTACCAACAACAACTAATGCTGAAAATCCAAATCTTCTTCCACCTTTAACAACTTTTGTTATTCTATTTATATGAACAAGTTTTTCTATAAATTCTATATTTTTTTCCATTTTTTAAAATTCCATCCCATATTTTCTTAACGTTTCTGCAAATAATTTAACTCTACCGTGATATTTATAGATACCTCTATCAAAAAAAACTTTTGTTATTTTTCTATCTTGAGCTTTCTTAGCAAGAGTTTCTGCAACTAAAGTAGAAAGTTCTGACTTAGTTTTTTTTTGTTCTCTTATATTTTTCTCAACTGATGAGGCGGAAACTAAAGTTATTTTATTTACATCATCAATAATTTGAGCACTTATATTTTTAGTTGAACGAGAAACACACAACCTAAATCTATCCTTGCTTGAAACTTTTTTTAATTTATTCCTTACCCTAAATTTTTTTCTATCTAATGTGCTAATTTTCATTATTTCTTTTTACCTTCTTTTCTTAAAATATATTGACCTTGTTCTTTTATTCCTTTGCCTTTGTAGGGTTCTGGGGGTCTGATACTTTTGATTTGAGACGCTACCATTCCAACTAATTGTTTGTCTGGTCCACTTATTTTTAATATTGTTTGTTTTTCAACAGAGATTTTTATTCCTTCTGGAATATCAAAATTTATGTCGTGACTGAAACCTAATTGCATATTTAATTGTTTTCCCTTTAATGCAGCCCTAAATCCAACTCCAACTAATTCAAGAATTTTTTCATAACCCTTACTTGCTCCAATAATAGCATTACTTAATAAACTCCTGTTCATTCCCCATAATCTTTTTGAGTTTTGATCAATTTTTTTTGGTTGTATAGATAATTCTTTACCTTCTTCTATTTTTAAATCAAAAACATCTAAATCAATATTAAGTGATTTTTTACCTAATGGACCCTCAATATTTATAATATTTCCACTTAGTAAAACTTTTACTTTATCAGGAATTGGAATATTTATTTTACCTATCTTAGACATTAAAATACCTTACAGATTATTTCTCCACCAATTTTTTGCTTTCTTGCATCTATATCAGTCATAACTCCTTTTGGTGTTGAGACTATAGCTATACCAAGACCATTATTTATTTTTGGAAGACTTTCAGCACTTGAAAATATCCTTCTACCTGGCTTCGATACTCTTTCAATTGTACTTATAACTGGGTTTCCTGAATTATATTTTAGATTTATTTCTAAATTAGATTTTTTATCGTTCTCAGTAACTTTGTAATCAATGATATAACCCTCGGATTTCAAAACTTCTGCTATTTTCACTTTGAATTTTGATGATGGGAGTTCTACTTTTTTATGATTTCTCATTTGAGAATTTTTAATTCTCGCTAACATATCTCCTATTGGATCACTTAAACTCATAATATCCTTTCTACCAACTTGACTTTACCATACCAGGAATTTTACCTTCTAAACCTAATTGTCTAAGAGCTATTCTTGATATTTTTAGTTTTCTATAAACACCATGAGGTCTGCCTGTAATTTGACATCTATTCATTACTCTCGTTTTTGCAGAGTTTCTTGGCATTTTTGATAATTTTTGTTGTGCTTTAAATCTTTCCTCTAAAGGTAATTTTTTATTCATAATTATTTTTTTTAGCATTTGCCTTTTCTTAAATAATTTGTCAGATAATTTAATCCGTTTATTATTCTTGTTTACCGCACTCATTTTTGCCATATTAGTAACTCCTCTTTTCAATAAATGGGAAATTTAACTGTTTTAACAGCTCAAAACTGTGTTCCTTATCTTGGTTTTTTATTGTTATTGTAATATCTAAGCCTCTAATTTTATCAACTTTATCAAAGTTAACCTCAGGAAAAACAATATGTTCTTTTATTCCAAAAGAATAATTACCGAATTTATCAAAACCGTTTGGATTTAATCCTCTAAAGTCTTTAATTCTAGGTAATGCAATATTTACTAGTCTGTCAACAAACTCATACATCTTATTTTTTCTTAAGGTGACTTTTAGTCCTGCATTTGTATTTTTTCTAGTTTTAAAATTTGCAATTGATTTTTTAAATTTGGTTGTTACTGGTTTTTGTCCTGTTATATTTGCTAAATCTTCTTCACAAGATTTCAAAATTTTGGCATCATTACCATCTAGACCTAGACCCATGTTTATAACTACTTTTGAAATTTGGGGTCCCATATATAAATTTTTGTAACCAAATTTTTCTTTTAAGTTTGGTTGTATTTCTTTAACAATTAAGTCTTTTAATCTAGGTTGCATTACTTCTTAGCCTCAACTTTTTTTGATTTTTTGTTTTCAAGTATAGATAAGTTTGAAAGATGTATAAAATTTTCCTTTGAAATAATTCCACCTTTTTTTTCTTTTGTTGTTTTTATATGTTTCTTGACCATATTAATCCCTTTTACCTTTGCACGGTTATTTGAACGGTCTATTTCCATTACTTCACCATCTTTGTTTTTATCTTTACCCACTAATACTTTTACTTTAATTCCTTTTTTGATCATTAAATTACCTCCGGAGCTAAAGATATTATTTTCATTTGCCCTCTGTTCCTTAACTCTCTTGTAACAGGACCAAAAATCCTAGTTCCAATTGGTTCACCTTTATCATCTGTTAAGACTGCTGCATTGTTATCAAATCTCACTTTTGATCCATCATTTCTATGGATACCTTTTTTTACTCTTACTACTACCGCTTTATGAACAGCTCCTTTTTTTACTTTGCCTTTAGGTATTGCTTCTTTGACAGCTACTACAATGGTATCGCCAATACTTGCATATCTTCTTTTTGAGCCGCCTAAAACTTTAATACATTCGATTTTTTTTGCACCTGTATTATCAGCTACAAATAATTCAGTTTGAACTTGTATCATTTAACATCTCCTATAACTTCAAATTTTTTTGACTTTGAATATGGTTTACACTCTCGTATTGATACTTTATCACCATTTTTAAATTTGTTTTCTTCGTCGTGGACACTATATTTTTTTCTTGCCTTAATTACTTTTTTTAACACAGGATGTTGATACTTTCTTTCAACCATCACAGTAATCGTTTTATTTGGTTTGTTGCTGACAACTATTCCGTTTAGTATTTTTTTAGGCATTTTTTATCTCTAATAATGTTTTTAAACGTGCTATGGTTTTTTTCGTTTCATTAATTTTAGCTGGGCTTTTAACTTGTCCGTTTACTTTTTGAAATCTAAAGTTAAATAAGTCTTTTTTTAATTTCTCCAAGTCTTTGAGTGCTTGTTCTTTAGTTAATTTTTTTATGTCCTTTTGCTTCATCTTATACTCTTTTAATAAATTTACATTTAATAGGAAGTTTTGCAGAAGCTTTGTATAATGCCTCTTTTGCTATTTGCTCAGATACACCATCAACTTCAAACAAAATTCTTCCTGGTTTAACTCTACACGCCCAAAACTCTGGAGAACCTTTACCTTTTCCCATTCTTACCTCGGTAGGTTTTTTTGAGACAGGTATGTTAGGAAACATTCTAGTCCAAACTCTTCCTTGTCTTTTCATATGTCTTGTTAAAGCAACTCTGGCTGCTTCTATTTGCTTTGAAATCACTCTTTCAGGCTGTATAGCTTTAAGTCCGAATGATCCATAATTCATTACATTACATCTGGACGCATTTCCATGTATTCTTCCTTTATGAGCTTTTCTAAATTTTGTTCTAGTTGGTTGCAACATAATTAAGCTTTATTCCTCTCCTGACTAAATTCTTTTGTGAATATTTCGCCTTTATAAATCCATACCTTAATTCCAATTATTCCATATGTAGTCAATGCCTCTGCTTCAGCGTAATCAATATCAGCTCTTAAAGTATGCGATGGAATGCTACCATCCCTTAGCCACTCTGTTCTTGCAATCTCATTACCACCAAGTCTTCCACTAACAGAAACCTTAATACCTTTAGCACCCAATCTTAAAGCTGATTGCATAGCTCTTTTCATTGCTCTACGATATGAAACTCTTTTTACTAATTGTTGAGCAATATTTTCTGCAACTAAATAACCATTTGTCTCAGGTTTTTTTACCTCTTTGATGTTTAGGACAACTTCATTTGTTGTAAGATTTGAAAGTTTTCCTTTAATTTTTTCTATATCACTTCCTTTTTTACCAATCACAAATCCAGGTCTTGAAGTATATATTGTCACAAAACATTTCTTTGAAGTTCTCTCAATCATTACTTTGGAGACACCAGAGTTAATTACATTTTTTTTTATGTATTCTCTGATTTTAAAGTCTTCAATTAAATAGTTACCAAAATCTTTTTTCTTAGCATACCAAACAGAGTCCCATCCCCTATTTATACCTAGTCTTAAGCCAATTGGATTAACCTTTTGCCCCATCTCTCTCCGTTTGTTTTGTTTGTTCTATTAAAATAATCGTCACATTTGAATAAGGTTTCATAATTTCAGCAGCTCTTCCTTTTGCTCTTGCTCTAAATCGTTTCATTATTATTTGTTTTCCACAATACGCTTCCTTTACGATTAAATTATCAATATCGTATTGATAATTGTTTTCCGCATTTGCAACAGCAGATGAAATGGTTTTTTTGACATCTTTAGAAATTCTTTTTTCAGAAAAAGTAAGATCTCTCATAGCCACGTCTACTTTTTTTCCAACTATAGATTTCAATATTGGTTTGAGTTTTCTTACACTTGATCTGACGTTTTTATTTACAGATTTTACTGTTTTGATATCAATTTTTTTATCTTTTTTACTCATATTATTTACTTACCAGTACCCTTTGCGCCACCCTCAACTTTTGCTTTTTTATCAGCCGGTGTATGTCCAAAAAATTGTCTTGTCGGTGCGAACTCACCAAATTTGTGACCAACCATATCCTCTGAAACTGTAATTGGGATGAATTTCTTTCCATTATAAATTAAAAAACTAAAACCGACAAAATCTGGAATAATTGTTGATTTTCTTGACCATGTTTTTATTGGTTTTCTGTTTGGATCGTTTTTAACTTTTTCAACTTTTTTAATCAAACTTTCTTCTACAAATGGTCCTTTCCAAACTGATCTTGCCATAAATTATGCTCTCTTCTTCTTTCTTCTTCTAATTATAAATTTATCTGTTCTCTTATTATCTCTTGTTTTAAGACCTTTAGCAGATTGTCCTGTAGGTGAAACTGGATGTCTACCACCAGCGGTTTTTCCTTCACCACCACCATGAGGGTGATCAACAGGATTTTTGACAACACCTCTAGTATGAGGTCTTCTTCCTAACCATCTAGATCTACCTGCTTTTCCTATTTTAATATTTTTCTGATCTGGATTTGATAAAACACCGATTGTTGCTAATGATCTCGAGTCTATTCTTCTGACTTCACCAGAACTCATTTTTATTATTGTATAATTTCCATCAATTCCTGAAATAGTAACGGATGAACCGGCAGCCCTTGCAATTTTACCACCTCCTCCAGGCTGTAATTCTACATTATGTATATTTATTCCTACTGGAATATCCTTAAGAGATAAACAGTTTCCAACTTTTATTTCAGAATTTGGACCATTTTGTATTTTATCTCCAATCTTAACATCTTGTGGCGCTAAATAATATGATCTTTCACCATCTTCGTATTTTACCAACATGATATGACATGATCTATTTGGATCGTATTCTATTCTCTCTATCTCAGCTAGCATATCGAATTTTTTCCTATAAAAGTCAATCTTTCTGTATTTATGTTTGTGACCACCTCCATGGTTTCTAGAGGTAATTCTTCCATAGTTATTTCTTCCTTTTGAAGCATTATTTGCAGTAGTAAGTGGTTTATAAGGTTTACCTTTCCATAATCTATCCCTGCTTACTAATACAGTTCCTCTTGTTGATTTTGTGTATGGTTTAAATGTTTTTAAGGCCATATTTTAAATTCCTGTTGTAAGATCAATATTTTGACCCTTTTTAAGTGTTATGATTGCTTTTTTAAATCCTCTTACTTTTACTTTTTTACCTCTAGTAACTTTAGTTCTAGTTTTTTTATTTACTATATTAATTTTTGTTACATTTACTTTAAAAATTTTTTCAATATTTGATTTAAGGTTCTTTTTGTTTGCCTTAGTTGAAACTTTGAAAATTATTTTATTTTGTTCTGAAAGATTTGTTGATTTTTCAGTAACAATTGGAGCCAAAATTTTATCGTAAAGATGAACTTTATTCATTATTGATACCTTTTTTCTAATTCTTTAACTGAGCTTTCTGTAAAAATTATTTTTTTATATTTAACAAGATCAAATGCACTAAAATGTCCAATATCTGTAATCTTTACATTTGGAATATTTCTTGTAGCCTTTTCAATATTCTCTTTTGATTTTTTATCTACAATTAAGATTGAATTTTTTGCATCAAACTTCAGTAAAATTTTATTTACATCTTTTGTTTTTTGAATTTTTTCATTAAAATCATTAAATACTAAAAGATCATTACTTTTATTTTTTTCGGTAATTATTGAGGCAATACTTAATTTTTTTTCACTTTTATTTAATTTTCTAATCTTATAATTACTTTCTCCTTTTGGACCATGTGCAACACCACCTCCAACAAATATAGGTGCTTTTTTACTAGCATGTCGCGCATTTCCTGTGCCTTTTTGAGAATATATCTTTGCTGTAGATCCAATAATTTCATTCTTTTGTTTTGTTTTAGCTTTTCTCCCTTTGTAATTCGCATTGGTTTTATACAATACATTGCTTACAAGTTGCTTATTAATTTTAGCGGAAAATATTTTATCCAAAACCTCTATCGAATCTTTCTTTCCATCTAACTTTAATTTATCTATTTTCATTTATTTCTTCTTTTTGTCTGTGGATTTTTTCATTTTTTCAATCTGTTCTATTTTTTCTGACATTGTTAGTTTTCTTAAATTTTTGACAGCCTTTTTAATGACTACCTCAGTATTTTTTGCACCAGGTATAGAACCTTTCAAATACAATAAGTTATTGTCTTTATCTGATTTAATTATTTCAATATTTTGCATTGTTCTGATTTTATCACCCATGTGACCAGCCATTTTTTTTCCTTTAAAAACTTTTCCAGGATCTTGTCTTTGGCCTGTCGATCCGTGTGAGCGGTGAGAAATTGATACACCATGTGATGCTCTTAAGCCTCCAAAATTGTGCCTTTTCATAGCTCCAGCAAAGCCTTTTCCTATTGTTTTTGATTTTACATCAACAAATTTAATGTCGTTAAATATTTCAAGACCAAATTCGTTACCCTCTTTATAATTCTCTGTTGTATTTACTTTAAACTCTTTTAGTAATTTTTTTGGTTCAGTATTTTTTTTTGCAAAATACCCTTTCATAGCCTTAGACAATTTATTATTTTTAATTTTACCAAAACCAATTTGTACTGCTTTATATCCTCTCTTATCTTCCTCAATAACCTGTATCACTCTTCCAGTTTCCATTTTAAGAACAGTTACAGGAACTGATTGACCAGTTTTATAAAACTCTCTTGTCATACCAATTTTTTTTCCAATTAGTGCTATCTCAGACATTAAATTTTTATCTCCACATCTACACCTGAAGCTAAGTCTAACTTCATTAAAGCCTCTACGGTCGCGGGTGTTGGTTCTATAATATCAATTAATCTTTTGTGAGTTCTAGTCTCAAATTGTTCTCTACTTTTTTTATCAATATGTGGGGATCTCAAAACAGTGTAACGTTCAATTTTTGTTGGAAGAGGTATAGGTCCTTTTATATTTGCACCTGTTCTTTTTACAGTATTTACAATTTCTTCAGTCGATTGATCTAAAACTTTATTATCGTAAGCTCTGAGTTTAATTCTAATATTTTGTTTTTCCATTTTAACCTGTTTTCTTTGTTACCTCGTCTTGAACATTTTGTGGGACCTTGTCATAATGATCAAAAAACATTGTGTATTGAGCTCTACCTTGAGACATTGATCTTAAATTATTTATATAACCAAACATGTTAGCTAATGGTACCATTGCAGTAATTACAGTTGCATTACCTCTTTGTTCCTGAGTATTTATTTGTCCTCTTCTACTGTTTAAATCACCAATTACATCACCCATGTAGTCTTCAGGAGTAACAACCTCAACTCTCATTATAGGTTCAAGTAATTTTAAAGTACCTCTTGTGCAAGCTTCTTTAAAACACTGTCTAGAAGCTAATTCGAATGCAAGAACACTTGAGTCAACATCATGATGTAGTCCATCTAAAATTGTAACTTTATAATCTATCAGTGGAAATCCAGCTAATATTCCACCATCTGCAACAGTTTCAACACCTTTCTCTACGCCAGGAATAAATTCTTTTGGAATTGCTCCACCTTTAATTTTACTTTCTACTTCTCTTCCCTTACCTGGTTCAAGGGGCTCTACAGATAATTTAACTCTAGCGAATTGACCTGCTCCACCACTTTGTTTTTTGTGTGTATAATCAAATTCCGCTGCACTTAATATTGTTTCTCTGTATGCAACTTGTGGAGCTCCAACGTTCGCTTCCACTTTAAATTCTCTTTTCATTCTATCCACAATTATATCTAGGTGTAACTCTCCCATACCTTTAATAATGGTCTGCCCTGACTCCTCATCAGATGTAACTCTAAATGATGGATCTTCTTTAGCTAGTCTGCCCAACGCTTCTCCCATTTTTTCTTGGTCAGCCTTAGTTTTTGGCTCAACTGCTATTTCAATTACAGGATCTGGAAATTCCATTGGTTCTAACAATACAGGCGTGTCTTTGTTTGCTAATGTATGACCAGTGATAGTATTTTTTAATCCAGCTAATGCAACTATATCACCAGCATTTGCCTCTTTAATATCTTCTCTAGAATTAGCGTGCATAAGCAACATTCTGCCAACTCTTTCCTCTTTATCTTTAGATGTATTATAGATCCCTGTTCCAGAATTAACTGTCCCAGAATAAATTCTAATAAATGTTAAACTTCCTACAAATGGGTCATTTGCAACTTTAAACGCTAACGCTGAAAAAGGCGCATTATCCTCAAATTTCATTTCCATTCCGTCATCTGACCCTTGTTTTGTCCCAGTTATAGAACCTATATCTTTAGGGCTTGGTAAGTAATCAACAACAGCATCTAAAAGTGGTTGAACACCTTTATTTTTAAATGCAGAACCAGTTAGAACTGGAACAAAATCAAAATTTAAACATCCTTTTCTAACACATTTAATTAGATCCTCTTGGCTAATTTCCTCCCCGCTTAGATAGGCTTCCATTAGTTTTTCATCCTGCTCTACAGCTGTTTCAACAAGTTCTTGTCTATACTTGTCGCAAATTTCTTTTAAATCTTCTGGTATATCTTGCTCTTCCCATTCAGCACCTAAATCTTCATTTTTCCAAACGATAGCTTTCATTTTAATCAGATCAACAACACCTTTTAAAGATGCTTCGACACCAATTGGAACCTGCATTACAAGCGGCTTAGCACCCAATCTATCTTTAATCATTCCAACGCATCTAAAAAAATCTGCACCAGTTCTATCTAATTTATTAACAAAACAGATTCTTGGTACTTTGTATTTATCAGCTTGTCTCCATACTGTTTCGGATTGAGGCTCTACTCCAGCTACACCATCAAAGACTGCAACAGCACCATCTAAAACTTTTAATGATCTTTCTACTTCAATTGTAAAATCTACGTGACCAGGTGTGTCGATAATATTAATTCTGTGTTCTCTCCAAAAACAAGTAGTTGCAGCAGACGTTATTGTTATGCCTCTTTCTTGCTCTTGTTCCATCCAGTCCATTGTTGCAGCTCCGTCATGAACCTCGCCTATTTTGTGACTTTTTCCTGTGTAATATAAAATTCTTTCAGTTGTTGTGGTTTTACCTGCATCTATGTGAGCCATGATGCCTATGTTTCTATATTTGTCTAGTGTGTGAGTTCTTGCCATTGATTACCACCTAAAATGTGCGAAAGCTTTGTTTGACTCAGCCATTTTGTGAGTGTCCTCTTTCTTTTTTATTGCTGATCCTCTATTTTGATATGCATCAAAAATCTCATTGAACAATTTATCAGACATATTTTTATCTTTTCTTTTTCTTGATGCATCAATAATCCATCTTAAAGCTAAAGCTTGAGATCTTTTTGCTTTTACTTCAACAGGAACTTGATATGTGGCACCACCTACTCTTCTTGATCTAACTTCTACAGTTGGTCTAACATTATTTATAGCATCGTTAAAAACTGTGATTGGTTCATCTTTAGATTTTGATTTAATTTTATCAATTGCATCATAAACAATTTTTTCTGCTACAGTTTTTTTTCCATCATACATGATTGAATTTATTAATTTTGGAATAATTACTGATTTATATTTAGGATCTAAAACAGGAATTTTTTTAGGAGCTTTTCTCTTTCTAGACATATGTTATTTACCCTTTTTAGTTCCGTAAAGTGATCTTCTTTGTTTTCTGTTTGCCACACCTTGCGTATCAAGATTACCTCTTAAAATATGATATCGTACACCTGGTAAATCTTTTACTCTTCCACCTCTGATTAGAACAACTGAGTGTTCTTGAAGATTATGTCCTTCGCCTGGGATATATGCTGTAACTTCAAAACCATTTGAAAGCCTAACTCTTGCAACTTTTCTTAATGCTGAATTTGGTTTTTTTGGAGTTGTTGTATAAACTTTAACACACACACCTCTTTTTAAAGGTTGTTTTTGTAAAGCTGGAACTTTGTTCCTTGCTAGTGGTCGTGTTCTACTTTTTCTTAACAACTGGTTTATTGTTGGCATAAATTTATATTTTATTTATTTTTGATGAAATAACTGACAGGTTATTTGTGGCAGCGTTTAGCGATCAAGTCACTACATTCCAACCAAAAACATGGCCAAAATACATAAGAAATTGTATTTGTCAAACTAAAAGCTGTTAAATTTTGCTTAATTTTATTGATTAATTTGAGCTTCTGATGTTTCTGATGTCTCTTGTTCTGTTAGGAATTTTTTATCATCTTCTATCGCTTTTCTGTTCCAATTATTCTTAATTGAACCTGTGCCAGCAGGAACTAGTCGACCAACTATAACATTTTCTTTCAATCCGACTAATTTATCGACTTTACCTTTAATTGCAGCATCAGTTAATACTCTTGTTGTCTCTTGGAAAGATGCAGCAGATATAAATGACTCTGTTTGTAGTGATGCTTTAGTAATTCCCATTAAAACTCTCTCACCAACTGCTGGTTTTTTGCCATCAGCTTTTAAATTTTCATTAAGTTGATCAAATTTTATTCTATCTATTACTTCTCCAGGTAAAAGGCTACTTTCTCCTGGATCTTTAACCTCAATTTTTTTAAGCATTTGTCTTAAAATTACTTCAATATGTTTATCGTTAATTATAACTCCTTGAAGTCTATAAACATCTTGAACCTGGTTAACAAAGTATTCAGTTAATTCCTCAATTCCTAAAATTCTTAAAATATCATGAGGCAAAGGTTGACCGTCTAATAGATATTCTCCTTTTTTAATTTTTTCACCTTGGTTAAAATTAATATGTTTTCCTTTGGGAATTAAATAACTTGAAGTCTCACCATTCTCAGATTCAATTGTTACTCTTTGTTTACCTCTTACCTCTTTTCCAAAAATTACTTTTCCATCATTTTCAGCAATTATGGCGCTGTCTTTTGCTTTTCTTGCTTCAAATAATTCTGCTACTCTTGGTAAACCTCCAGTAATGTCTTTTGTTTTTGTTGTTTCTTTCGGTAATCTGGCAATTACATCACCAGCTGAAATTTTCTGCCCATCTTTCACAGATAAAATTGAGTCTGGAACTAAATAATATCTGGCTTCATTATCATCTGCTTTTTTAATTACGTTACCTTTTGCATCTCTAAGTGTAATTCTTGGTTTTAGATCTGTATTTTTAGATTGTGTTTTCCAATCAACGACTGCTTTTGTTGAAATTCCTGTAGCATCATCAGCAGTTTCAGCTAGCGAAACCCCATCAATTAAATCAACGTAATTTGCAATTCCATCTTTTTCTGCAATTACAGGTGTTGTGTAAGGGTCCCATTCACATATCTTTGCACCTTTTTTAATTTTATCATCGTTTTGAAAAAATAGTTTTGAACCGTAAGGAACTTTGTAAGAAGCAACCTGTAATCCGTTTCCATCTTCTATTGAAAGCTCAGTATTTCTTCCCATAACTATCTGATTTTTCTTTGAATCTTCCAATAAATTAGTATTCACAATTTTTAATATACCATCTGAACTCGATACAATTTGTGAATCTTGTTTTACAGAGGCAGTTCCACCAACGTGAAACGTTCTCATTGTTAATTGTGTGCCCGGTTCACCGATTGATTGAGCAGAAATCATCCCAATAGCCTCACCAACGTGGACCATTTTACCTCTAGATAAGTCTCTTCCATATGAGGTTGCACATACACCCTCTTTTGCTTTGCATGTCATTACAGAGTATACATTTATACCTTTTACACCAGCCGCATCGATTTTTTCACATCCTGCTTCATCTATCATCTCATTTTTCTTTATTAAAATGTCACCAGTCAGAGGATTTTTTACATCTTTTGCTGCAACTCTGCCAAGGGCTCTCTCAGATAAACTTACCATTATGTTTCCGCCTTCTAAGACTTCGGTAAGCTTAATAGATCCACATTTCATATCACACTTGGGTTTGGTAATAGTTAAATCTTGAGCAACATCACATAACCTTCGTGTCAAATATCCTGAACTTGCAGTTTTCAAAGCTGTATCAGCTAAACCTTTTCTAGCGCCGTGTGTTGAATTAAAGTATTCTAGAGCAGTTAAACCTTCTTTGAAATTTGAAGTAATTGGTGACTCGATAATTTCACCTGATGGTTTCGCAATCAAACCTCTCATTCCAGCCAATTGCTTCATTTGAGCGGCAGATCCTCTCGCACCGCTGTCAGCCATCATGAATACTGAATTGATTTTAAGACCATCCTCTGTAACCTCTGTAGCAGAAATTCTCTTCATCATCTCCGATGCAACTCTGTCAGTACATTTTGACCATGCATCAATCACTTTGTTGTATTTTTCCCCTCTAGTAATCAATCCTTCAGAATATTGGTTTTCATAATCTGAAATTAATTTTTTTGTCTCATCAATTAATTGTTGTTTATTATCTGGTATAACTAGATCATCTTTACCAAAAGAAATTCCTGCTTTAAACGCGTGTTTAAAACCTAAATCTTTTAACTTATCACAGAATATGACTGTACTTTTTTGTCCTGAGAACCTGAACACATGGTCAATAACTTCTGAAACAACTTTTTTAGGTAATAGTCTATCTACTAATGAAAATTTGTTATTAACATTTTTTGGTATTAAATTTGATAATAAAAATCTTCCTGCTGTACTAATATGTTTTTCAAACTTAGTATTTCCTTTCTCATCAACAGTTTCATATCTTGAAACTATTCTTGAGTGGACTTTGATTTGACCAATTTCAAGTGCATGCTCTATTTCTGAGGTGTTAACAAAATAACCCTCTACTCTATCTTTTTGATATGGTGGCTGAGACAAGTAATAAATTCCTAAAATCATATCCTGACTAGGAACAATTATAGGTTTGCCATTAGATGGACTTAAAATATTATTTGTAGACATCATTAATACTCGCGCTTCTAATTGTGCTTCTAAACTTAGTGGAACGTGTACTGCCATTTGATCACCATCAAAGTCAGCATTAAATGCAGCACAAGTTAACGGATGAAGTTCTATTGCATTTCCTTCAATAAGTTTTGGTTCAAAAGCTTGTACTCCCAATCTATGAAGTGTTGGAGCTCTATTTAAAATGACTGGATGTTCTCTAACTATTAGCTCCAAAGCATCCCAAACTTCATTTCTCTCTCTTTCAACTAATTTTTTTGCTTGCTTAATTGTGGATGCAAAGCCCAATTTATTTAATCTTGCGTACAGAAATGGCTTAAATAATTCAAGAGCCATCTTTTTTGGAAGGCCACATTCATGCAGTTTTAGATCTGGCCCAACGACAATTACTGATCTTCCTGAATAATCTACTCTTTTACCTAATAAATTTTGTCTAAATCTTCCTTGTTTACCTTTTAACATTTCAGCTAAAGACTTTAATGGTCTTTTGCCTGTTCCAGTAATAACTCTCCCTCTTCTTCCATTGTCAAATAATGCATCAACAGACTCTTGAAGCATTCTTTTTTCATTTCTTACAATAATATCAGGAGCTTTAAGATCCATTAATCTCTTTAGTCTGTTATTTCGATTAATAACTCTTCTATACAGGTCGTTCAAATCTGAAGTTGCAAATCTGCCGCCATCTAATGGTACTAAAGGTCTTAATTCTGGAGGAATAACAGGAATTGTTGTTAAGATCATCCATTCTGGCTTATTTCCAGTTTCTATAAAAGACTCAATGAGCTTTAATCTTTTTATTGATCTTTCCTCCGATACTTTTGATTTAGTCTCTTTTATCGTTTTGATCAAACTATTTTTTTCTTCCTCAAGATTAATTGATTTTAAAATTTCAAGTATCGCCTCTGCACCAATTCCTGCAGTAAAAGACTCTTCTCCGTATTCATCTTGATATTTAATTAATTCTTCTTCACCAAGTAACTGGTTTTTTTTCAATCCAGTTAATCCAGGTTCAATAACTATAAAATTTTCAAAATAAAGAACTCGTTCAACCTCTTTAAGTTTCATATCAATCGCCAATGAAATTCTGCTAGGAAGTGACTTTAAAAACCATATATGAGCAACAGGGGTTGCAAGGTTTATGTGGCCCATTCTTTCTCTTCTTACATTTGATTTTGTTACTTCAACACCACATTTCTCACATATAATTCCTCTAAATTTCATTCGTTTGTATTTTCCACACAAACACTCGTAATCTTTTATTGGACCAAAAATTCTAGCACAGAATAGACCATCTTTTTCTGGTCTAAAAGTTCTATAATTTATCGTTTCAGGTTTTTTAATCTCACCATATGTCCAAGATTTAATTTTCTCAGGGCTAGCTAATGTAATTTTAATACTATTAAAATTTTGTGCTTCTGAAATTTCGGCACCTTTAAATAAATTTGTTAATTCTTTACTCATATTAATTTAACTCCACATTTAGTGCTAATGACTTTATTTCTTTTACTAAAACGTTAAATGACTCTGGTATTCCAGATTCGAAGTTCTCTTCACCTTTAACTATCGTTTCATAAACTTTTACTCTTCCAGCTACATCATCTGATTTAACTGTCAGTATTTCTTGTAAAGTATATGATGCACCATATGCTTCTAATGCCCAGACTTCCATTTCACCAAATCTTTGTCCACCTAATTGTGCTTTTCCGCCAAGTGGCTGTTGGGTAACCAAACTGTAGGGCCCTGTTGATCTTGCATGTATTTTATCTTCAACAAGATGATGTAATTTAAGCATATAAATTGTTCCAACAGTAACTGGCCTGTCAAATTTTTCACCTGTTCTTCCATCCCATAAGTGTGTTTGTCCAGAGTTTGGAAGTTCAGCTAGATCTAGCATGTTAGTTACATCCTGCTCTTTAGCCCCATCAAAAACGGGTGTCGCTATAGGAACACCATTTTGAATGTTATCACATAAATCTTTAAATTCTGTATTTGTTAATTTATCGATGTTTTCCTCATAAACATCATCTCCATACACAGATTTCAAAAATGTTATCATTTTTTCTGATTTTTCAATTTTTTTCTGATTTTCATTAACTAAATTTTTTAATTTTTCACCAAGCTCAGTGCAAGACCATCCTAAATGTGTTTCTAAAATTTGGCCTACATTCATTCTACTTGGTACTCCTAGTGGATTTAAAACTATATCAACTGGTTTTCCGTTTTCCCTATATGGCATATCTTCAACTGGAACAATTTTACTAACTACTCCTTTATTACCGTGTCTTCCTGACATTTTATCACCTGGTCTTAGTCTTCTTTTAATAGCTACAAAGACTTTTACCATTTTCATGACGCTTGGTAATAAATCATCGCCTTGTCTGATTTTTAATACTTTATCTTCAAAACGATCCTGAATATCTTTTTTGGCACTATTATATTGCTCTTTTAGCTGTGATAGTGATTCTGAATTTTTTGCATCATTTGTAGTTACTTTAAATAAATCAGAAATTAATAAACTGTTAATTTTATCATCATCTAATTTAGTTCCAGCATCTAAATCTTTTATTTTTTTATCTAATGATGAGCCAGCTAAGAATGTTGCTGCTCTTTGTTTAATACTTCTCTCTAAAATCTCTTCCTCAACTTTTTTATCTTCTTGAACGCTTTCTATCTCTGCTCTCTCTATTGTAATAGATCTTTCGTCTTTTTCTATACCATGTCTGTTAAAAACTCTTACATCTACCACAATACCTCCACTTCCACTTGGCATTTTTAAGGATGTATCAGTAACATCTATTGCTTTTTCCCCAAATATTGATCTTAACAACTTTTCTTCAGGTCCTGAAGCTGAGTCACCTTTCGGAGTTACCTTTCCAACCAATATATCTCCTGGTTTTACTTCTGCTCCTATATAAACAATTCCTGACTCATCTAAATTTTTCAAAGCTTCTTCATTTACATTCGGTATATCTCTTGTGATGTCCTCCTCACCTAGTTTTGTATCACGAGCCATAACTTCATACTCTTCTATATGTATTGAGGTAAATACATCATCAGTTACACATCTCTCAGATATAAGAATTGAATCTTCGAAATTATAACCTTGCCATGGCATAAACGCTACAGTAACGTTTTTACCTAGAGCAAGTTCACCAATTTTGGTGGATGGGCCGTCTGCAATAATGTCTCCTGATTTAACTTTATCACCAACTCTAACTAATGGCTTTTGATTAATACAAGTATTTTGATTAGATCTTTTAAATTTTTGTAAGTTATAAATATCAACACCTGATTGAGAATAATCTTTTTCATTTGATGCTTTAATTACAATTCTTTTTCCATCAATTTTATCAACAACACCATCCCTTCTTGCAACAATTGTAACACCTGAATCTAAGGCTACATCACTTTCGATACCAGTCCCAACTAGTGGTGCTTCAGGTTTTAATAAAGGTACTGCCTGTCTCATCATGTTTGATCCCATTAATGCTCTATTGGCATCATCATTTTCTAAAAATGGAATTAAAGATGCAGCAACTGAGACTAATTGTTTTGGTGATACGTCGATGTAATCAATATTTTCTGGTTTCGATAAAATAAAGTTTAAATTTTCTCTACAAGATACAAGATCTTCTTTGAATTTACCGTTTTTATCAATAACTGAATTAGCTTGAGCGATAGTAAATTTTGTTTCCTCCATTGCTGAAAGATATTCTATTTTATCTTGAACAATTCCATTTTCTACTTTCTTGTATGGACTTTCTATGAAGCCATATTTATTAATTTTTGAATATGTTGATAGACTATTAATTAAACCAATGTTTGGACCTTCTGGAGTTTCAATTGGACAGATTCTTCCGTAATGCGTAGGATGAACATCACGAACTTCAAATCCTGCTCTTTCTCTTGTAAGACCACCAGGTCCTAACGCAGATACTCTTCTTTTATGAGTGATTTCTGATAATGGATTTGTTTGGTCCATAAATTGAGAAAGTTGAGATGTTGCAAAAAAATCTTTTAAAGAAATTGTCAAAGGTTTTGCATTTATAAGATCCTGTGGCATCGCAGACTCGACATCTAATGTTGTCATTTTTTCTTTAATCGCTCTTTCCATTCTGTAAACACCTATACGAGCTTGATTTTCAACTAATTCTCCAACTGACCTTACTCTTCTGTTACCTAGATGATCAATATCGTCAATTTCATCCTTTCCATCTCTTAGATCTAACATTTTTTGAACAATTGCTAGTATATCGTCATTTCTGAGGATTGTTATTTTATCTGAACAATTAAGATTTAATCTTGAATTCATTTTTACCCTACCAACATCTGATAAGTCATACCTGTCAGAGCTGAAAAATAGATTATTGAATATTTGAGATGCGATCTCAATAGTTGGTGGCTCTCCTGGTCTTAAAACCTTATAAATTTCAGTAATAGCATCGTTTTTAGTTTCATTCTTATCATTTAATAACGTTAATAATAAGTATGGTCCTTTTGTAATAGAATTTGTTTTAGAAATTTCAATAGATTTAATGTTTGCTTCAATTATTTTTTGAACAATAGTTTCATTTAATTCTGTACCTATTTTAAATACTTCCTCACCAATTTTTATATCTTTATAAAGAAACTTTCCAAACAAAGACTCGCTAGGTACAAATATTTCTTTAAGTCCATCATTTGAAAGTTTTTTTGCGGTTAAAAAGTTAATTTTTTCACCTTGCTTAACAATAACTTTATTACTTTTGGCATCTATTACTTCCTCTGAAAAATTTTTAGATTTATAATTTTCAGGATCAAATTTAGTTTTCCATTTGTTTATTTTTTCATCAAGATTATAAATGTCTTTTTCATAAAATTCTTTAACTATATCGTTTTTTGAAAATCCAAGTGCTTGGAGTAGAGTTGATACTAATATTTTCTTCTTTCTATCAATTCTAAAGTAAAGGAAATCTTTAACATCATATTCAAAATCTAACCAAGAGCCTCTATTAGGTATTACCCTGCAATTAAATAACAGTTTTCCACTTGCATGAGATTTACCTTTGTCATGATCAAAAAACACACCAGGGCTTCTGTGCATTTGATTGACAACAACTCTTTGAACACCATTAGTTATGAAAGTTCCACTATTAGTCATCATTGGAACTTCACCCATATAAACTTCTTGTTCTTTTGCTGATAAAATATCTTTTGTGTTATTTTCCTGATCTATTTCATAAACAACTAATCTTAAAGTGCATTTAAGAGCTGCAGAATAAGTCAAACCTCTTGTGATGCATTCCTCAACATCAAATTTTGGTTTTTCTAATTTATATGAGACATATTCTAATGTTGCTTTGTCGTTTAAATCTTCAATAGGAAAGATGCTTTTAAATACCCTGTCAAAACCTTTAATTAAATGTTGTTCAATGTCATGTTTGAATTCTGTTAATTCTTTATAAGAATTTTTTTGAACCTCAATTAGATTCGGGATAGATAAACTTTCTTTTAGTTTACCAAAACTTTTTCTGATATTTTTCTTTTTTGTAAAAGATAATTGCATCACACTTACTGATTTAAAAAAAATCTTTAAATCAGCAAAAATCCTGTTTAAAATTACTTAAGTTCTACTTTTGCGCCTGCAGCTTCAAGTTTTTGCTTGATTTCTTCAGCTTCTTTTTTATTAACACCCGATTTAATTTCTTTAGGTGCTCCTTCGACTAAGTCTTTTGCTTCTTTTAATCCAAGAGCAGTGATAGCTCTAACTTCTTTAATTACATTTATTTTTTTATCACCTGCTGCTGTAAGCATAATTGTAAAATCATCTTTTTCCTCTGCTGGAGCAGCTCCTGCTGCTGCTGCTGGTGCTGCTGCAACTGCTGCTGCTGCTGTTACACCCCATTTTTCCTCAAGTTGTTTTGAAAGTTCAGCTGCTTCTACAACAGTCAAACTCGATAAATCTTCTATAATTTTATTTAAGTCAGCCATATTAGTCTAATGTCCCTGGTTATTTTTTTGATTTTTCGAGCGCTAAAATAGCGATTTTTGACGCCGGCGCAAGTAAAATACTCGCAATTTTTTGTGCTGGAGACCTCAAAATACCCACTATTTTTGCTCTTGCTTCATCTAAAGATGGTAATGTCGCAACATTTTGCACTCCTGCAACATCTAAAACGTCAGAACCCATTATACCACCTAAAATTTTTAAATTCTGATTCTCTTTCGAAAATTTCGTTAATATTTTTGCAGATATAATCGCGTCCTCAGACATTGCTACAGCTGTTGGGCCACTGAATAAATCCGATAAATCTTTACATCTGGTTTTTTCTAAGGCTAATTTTGTAATTCTATTATTCGTTATCTTGAATTTAATACCCTGTTCTCTCATTTGTTTTCTCAATTCATCTAACTGAGAAACTGTCAAGCCTTGATAATGAGTAACTATTACAGCCTCTGATTTATCAAACTGAGTTGACATATCACTTATGTACTGTTTCTTTTGTTCTTTATTCATCATAATTAAATACTCTTACCTAATTTTACTTTATAAGAAACTCCCATAGATGATGTTATAAAGGCTTGTTTAACTAAATCACCTTTAAGGGTATTGTTTGCTTTTTCTTTTTCTAATGCATCAATGATTGCATTGTAATTTTTAACTAATTTTTCATCATCAAAAGATTTCTTTCCAATACTTACACCAATATTTCCATCTTTGTCATTTCTAATTTCCACTTGTCCAGACTTTGCATCAGACACTGCTTTTGTTAAATCATTCGTTACTGAACCCAGTTTAGGATTTGGCATTAATCCTTTTGGACCTAAAACTTTACCTAATTTTGAAAGTTTTACCATCATGCCAGGTGTACAGATTAATTTTTCAAAGTTTAATTCACCACCCTTAATTTTTTCAACAAATTCATCTCCTCCAACAATATCTGCACCAGCATCTTTTGCTTCTTGAGATTTATTATCCTCACAAACTACTGCAACTTTTACAGTTTTTCCAGTTCCACCAGGTAGATTAACAGCAGTTCTTATATTAATTTCACTTTTTTTTTGTTTGTTGTTAATTTGAAAACTTAGATCAATAGACTCGTCAAATTTAGTTGTACAATTCTGTTTAACTAATGGTACTAATTTCTCAAAACTCTCAGAAGGTAGAGTGTTAGTATTCTCAGGTAATTTTTTAAATCTTTTTGATGGCATTATTCTTTTACCTCTATTCCCATTGATCTTGCAGATCCTGCAATAATTTTTGATGCTTCCTCTAAGTCATGTGCGTTCAAGTCTTCCATTTTCTTTTTAGCAATTTCCTCTAGTTGTTTTTTAGATATTGAAGCAACTATATTTCTACCAGGTTCTTTTGAGCCACTTTTAAGTTTGACTGCTTCTTTGATAAAATGAGATGCTGGAGGTGACTTTAAAACAAAATCAAATTTTTTGTCTTTATATACTGTGATAATTACTGGCACAGGTTTTCCTGCAAAAGATTTTGTTTTTTCATTAAATGCCTTACAGAATTCCATGATATTAATTCCTCTTTGACCCAACGCAGGACCAACCGGTGGTGCAGGATTTGCTTGTCCGCCATTAATCTGTAACTTTATGTATCCACTAATTTCTTTTTTCGCCATTAACTTGCTTTCTCTACTTGGTTAAATTCTAAATCAACAGGTGTTGGACGACCAAAAATTGAAACTGAAACTTTAAGTCTTAGCTTCTCTTCATCAATATCTTCTACAAGACCACTAAAGGATGCAAAAGGTCCATCGATCACCTGAACTTTTTCACCAACGCTGTACTCTATAGCAGATTTTGGTTGTGCTACACCATCTTTTATTTGACCTAGAATTTTCTCAATTTCTTTATCTGAAACTGGAATTGGCATACCTTTTGAACCTAAAAACCCGCTTACTCTCTTAATTTTTTTGATCATGTGGTAAAGTTCATTATCCATTTCACTTTTAATTAATACATAGCCAGGAAAATACTTCTTTTTTCTTTGTACTCTTTTTCCTCTTTTAACCTCAGTAATGTCATGGGTAGGTACAATTATTTCCTCTATTTTATCGGAAACTTTTGCTTTTTCAGCCTCTTCTTTGATTAAAGCTGCAACCTTATTTTCAAAACTTGAATGAGATTGAACTATATACCAATTTTTCATTAGAAACTTACCTTAAGAATTAATTCTAAAAAAAACTTCAAAACCTGATCCAATAATAAAAAGAATAAAGATGCAATTATAGCCATTGCAACAACCATAAGAGCTCCTTGCAATGTTTCTTTTCCTGTTGGCCAAGTAACTTTAAAAGCTTCTTGCTTTACATCTTGAATAAATTTTAAAGGGTTTTTCATAATATTGTAACCTTCTTGGCAGGAGCGGAGGGAATCGAACCCCCAACCTCCGGTTTTGGAGACCGGCGCTCTACCAATTGAGCTACACTCCTATGGAGTTTACTCTATAATTTTAGTTACTACTCCAGCTCCTACTGTTCTACCACCTTCTCTTATTGCAAAGTTTAATTTCTCATTCATTGCAATTGGTGTAATAAGTTTTACTGTAAATTTAGCATCATCACCAGGCATAACCATTTCTGTTCCTGCTGGTAACTCAACCTCACCAGTTACATCAGTTGTTCTAAAATAAAACTGAGGTCTGTATTTTGTAAAGAAAGGAGTGTGTCTTCCACCCTCCTCTTTTTTCAACACATATGCCTGAGCCTCAAATTTTGTATGTGGAGTAATTGATGCAGGTTTACAAAGAACTTGTCCTCTTTCAACATCTGTTCTTTCAACACCCCTTAAAAGAGCTCCAATGTTATCTCCGGCTTCTCCAGAGTCTAAAAGCTTTCTAAACATTTCAACTCCTGTACAAACAGTTTTCTTTGTTTCTCTAATTCCTACTATCTCAATTTCGTCTCCAGTTTTAATAATACCTGACTCTACTCTACCAGTTACTACTGTACCTCTTCCTGAAATTGAGAAAACATCCTCAACAGGCATCAAGAAGTCTTTATCCTTTGGTCTATCTGGTTGTGGAATAAATTCATCTACAGCTTTCATTAAATCCATAATAGAATTTTTTCCAATTTCATCATCTCTTCCCTCAACAGCTGCAAGTGCAGAACCTTTAACGATTGGTGTCTTGTCACCTGGGAATTTATATGATGTTAATAAATCTTTAATTTCTTCCTCAACAAGGTCTATCATTTCTTTATCATCAACTTGATCAACTTTGTTTAAGTAAACAACTATAGCAGGTACACCTACCTGCCTTGCTAAAAGAATGTGCTCTCTTGTTTGAGGCATTGGACCATCAGCAGCATTAACAACTAAAATTGCTCCATCCATTTGAGCTGCACCTGTAATCATATTTTTTACATAGTCAGCGTGACCTGGGCAATCTACGTGCGCATAGTGTCTGTTTGCAGTTTCATATTCCTCTCTCTTTTTCTTCAGGAGCTTTATCAATTTGATCATAAGCGGTAAATTGCGCACCGCCTGATTCAGCTAAAACTTTTGTGATCGCAGCTGTTAACGTAGTTTTACCGTGATCGACATGACCGATTGTACCGATGTTACAGTGCGGTTTATTTCTTACGAACTTTTCTTTTGACATTACTTGTTTACCTCTTTTTCCTTTACATTTTATTTTTAAATTTTTGGAGCGGGTAAAGGGAATCGAACCCTTACATCCAGCTTGGAAGGCTAGCGTTCTACCATTGAACTACACCCGCATCACCCAAGTACACTCCTAGTTATTTAAATTTATATTGAATGGTGGAGGGGGAAGGATTCGAACCTTCGAAGACCGAAGTCAACGGGTTTACAGCCCGCCCCATTTGACCGCTTTGGTACCCCTCCTAAATCGTTGGGGAAGCGTCCCCTTGTTCAATAAGCTTTAAACAACACGCGTTTTATATATTTTTATTGTACAAAAGCAATAGGTGAAATATTGGTAAAATAGTTAAAAAAGCTTATAAAAATCAATAATTATCATGAACAAATCATCTTTTTTTATTGTTGGTAAACACGCTGTTTTTGAGGCTTTAAAAAATGAAAAAAGGAAGATTTTAAAAGTATTTTTAACTGAAGAGAGTAAAAAAAATATTCACAGATTAAGTCCAAAGAAAAACTTATTAAAGGATGTAAAAATATATTTCAAAACCAAGAAAGAATTAGACAAATATTCCAAAAATGAAGGCATACTTCATCAAGGCTATGTTGCAGAAATAGAACATTTAGAAAAAATTCAGTTAAAAGAATTTATATCAGATAAAAATAATTTAACTTTTGTATGTTTAGATGAAGTTACTGATCCAAGAAACATAGGCTCATTAATTAGAAGCGCCGCATCTTTTAATATAGATGGATTAATTGTTAAGGAAAGACATTTTCCAAAAGAAAGTAAATTAATGTACAAATCTGCTAGTGGCTGTGTTGAGCATCTTAATATTTTTGAAGTGTCAAATATAAATACCACTCTTAAATTTCTAAGGGATAAGAATTTTTGGGTTTATGGGTTTGACTCGAAAAGCAATAAAGATTTTATGGATGTTAAATGGGAAGGAAATAATATTTTACTGTTTGGTTCGGAGGGATCTGGAATTAAGCATCATACAAATAAATATACAGATTTTTCAGTTAAAATTAATATTAATGAAAATGTGGAAAGTTTAAATATTTCGAACAGTGCAGCCATAGTTTTTCATCATATAAATCAACATAAAAAAATATCTTGATAATAAAAAAAATGATATTACAAAACTCAAAATGCCCTTGTAGCTCAGTTGGTAGAGCAATTGATTTGTAATCAATAGGTCCGCGGTTCGAATCCGTGCGGGGGCACCACTTAAATCTTCAGACGTTTTTATTGGTTTCTTTGCAGTTGTAAAAAGTAATGTCTTTTTCAGATGTCTCGCTATTAATATCTCTGGTAATTTCGTGTACTAGCTCTCCTGATTTTCTATTGATTATTCCAGACTCTGAATAATTTTTAGCTTTGTCAAATCCTTTAAATAAAACCACTTCACTATTTACAATTTTAACTTCTAAATTTTCAGAATTACTTAAAAAAGACGATAGCCCATTAATAGCTAAATCTTTTGGTATTTTAGAGACAATCTCAAAATTATCTAAATTCTCGTTATCAATTTCATCTGAATTAAAAACCTTATAATTATATTCAGCATTTTTGATTATAATTTTTTCAAATTTGCATTGAAAAGAACTATTAATTTCGTGATCAATTTTAATATTTGTAGCAAATGCATTTATCGAAATAAAGTTAGTAATAATTATATATAAAAGAAATTTTCTCATTTAATTTGTTTCATTTCTAATTTGTTCAATTTTAATTTTCTTTTGAAGACTTCTATTTGAGTCATATAATAGACTAAATTTAATTTTTTTATTAATTTTTATTGAAATATTGATTGCGTTTCTCACTTCAACATTATCAGCAACTGCGCTTACTGGTCTCTTAATTGGGTTAATATTTTTAATAATTATTTTTGATTTATCTCCAACTATCTTTCCCTTCCATCTTCTTGGTCTAAATGGACTTATAGGACTTATAGCCAGCTTTTTTGAATCAATACCTAATATCGGTCCATGAACAGACAAGTTATATGCTGTGCTACCAGCTGGGGTAGATACCAAAACTCCATCAGAGACTAAGTTTTTAATAATAGTTTTTGAATTACTTAAAATTGACAATGATGCTGCTTGTTTACTTTGTCTTAAAATTGAAACCTCATTAATTGCAATAGATTTCTTAATTAAATTTGATTTAGTTCTAACAATCATTTCCAATGGAGAAATTGTTACAACTCTAAGTGATTTAGATAGATTATTTAAAGAGTATTTTGTTGAAAATTTATTCATCAAGAACCCATAATTTCCAGAATTAATTCCATAAAACTTTTTATTGTATTTGTAATATTTTTTTAGAGATCCCAACATAAAACCATCACCACCAATGACTACTATTAAATCTGATTTTGCTATTGCGTAATGACCTAATTTTTTCTTAACAAAATTTTTAATCTTTATAGAGAGATTGTTGTTATCAAAAAGTATGTGAGGTTTAATCACTTAGTGGTGCCCTCGGCCAGACTCGAACTGGCACTCCCAAAAGGGCAAGGATTTTAAGTCCTTTGTGTCTACCAATTTCACCACGAGGGCATTTGTGAATATCATGAGTGTTTATGCTAATATTTATAATTTAACAAGTGAGATAAGTAAATTTTTTATTTTATATCACTGTGTAATAGTTATTTTATAATTTGAGTAAATCAATTAATTTTTAATACTCAATAAGCTTTTTTAAAACCTATTTAATTAGATTAAATAATAATTTATAAGATTAAATAAATGAGAAAAAAAAATAATAGAATTGTTATTTTGGGCTCAAAGAGTTTTATTGCTAATTCATTTATAAATTTATTAAAAAAAAATAATCATAAGTACATCTCAGTTGATCGTAAGATTGTAGATTTCGAAAAAAATAATTCTATAAATAAATTAAGAAAAATAATTAAAAATAAAGATATAGTTGTTTTTATAGCAGCTGTGGCACCTGTGAAAAATATCAAAATGTTAAATAAAAATCTTCAAATATGCACAAATATTATCGAAGTTTTAAAAGTTAGATCTCTGAAACATTTAGTGTATGTAAGTTCAGATGCAGTATATAGTGATACCAATTCAAAAATCACAGAAAAATCTTTAACTGTTCCAGACTCTCTTCATGGATTTATGCATTTAATTAGAGAAAAGATGCTAAATGAACTTAAGTGCACAAAAACATTTGTAAGACCTACATTGGTTTATGGAGAAAATGACCCTCACGACGGGTATGGACCTAATAAATTTATACGTCTGGCCCAAAAAAAGTTAAGTATAAATATTTTTGGGAATGGTGAGGAAAGAAGAGATCATATCCATGTTAGCAATGTTGCTGAAACTATATATTATTCAATAGTTAATAATTATAATGGAATAATTAATGCTGTTTCAAGTAAAGTTGTATCTTTTAGAGAAATAGCGAATGAGGTCAAAAAGAATTATCCAATAATAAAAATAATTAGAACTAAAAGAAATGGTCCAATGCCTCATAATGGATACAGAGCTTTTGATAATAATTTATTAAGAAAAATTTTTCCTAAAATAAAAATTGTTAATTTATTAAATTGGATAAAACTTAAAAACAAATATATTTAATAATTATGATTATGAATAATGAAAAAAAATATTTTTAAATCTCACTTAAAAAAAAAATCACAATCAAAAATTGCTTTATCAATTAGCCTATTTATTGCACTTTTAACCTCAACTGGATATATCTTTAATTCTAAAGGAATAATTTTTCTATTCTATATTTCTTGTTTTGCATTTTTCTACAATTTAGTAATACAGTTTTTATTAGAAAAATTTGATATTTAATCATGATTAAAAAACTCGTTAAATTAAAGATATTAAAATTTATTGTAATTGGAGGTGTATCAGCAGCTTATGCTTTTAAGAGATATTGTGATCAAAAAAATGAAATTAAAAAAAAAGAGGAAAATTCTATAAAACGAAATTATGATTGAGCAAATTAGCGTTTATTTGACATCAATGATTTTAGGGATAATGCTATTCTTCTCTTTTGTTATAGCTCCTGTTGTTTTTACCACGTTAGATGAGAATAATGCTCGAAGATTTATAAGAAGAATATTTCCATTTTATTATAATGTTAATTTAGGCATAAGTTTTATTGTTCTTATAACATTAATATTGTTGAGTAAGATAGAAATTGATTTTTATCTAATTTTAGTAGTTACATTATTATTTGCTACTTCAAACTATTTATTAATGCCATTAATAAACAAGTATAGAGATGAGAAGCAGGATAAAAAATTTAAATACTCACATTTTATATCTGTTCTAATTAATTTTATTCAAATGATTTGTTTAGTAATTATATTAGTTTAATTAATTTCAATATTAAGCTTCTTTATGAATAAAAATAAAATTTTAATCTTTACTGATCTGGATGGATCTATTCTTGATAAAAATACATTTAAATTTGATCAAATTAAACATTACATGAAAAAAATATTGAATTCTGGAATACTTATAATTCCAAATTCAAGCAAAACAGAGAGTGAAATTTTTGAATTTAACCAAGAACTAGGTGAAAATTTGGCTTATATTTCAGAAAATGGTTCAGTTATAAATGGGCTAAATTTATTAAATACGAATTTTCCAAACAAAATAATTCTAAGTAGAGAGAAAAAAGAGCTTGTTGAGGTTTTTAAAGATAAAGTACCAGAAAATTTGCAAAATAAATGTAAATTTATATCAAATCTTAATAAAAAGGACCAAATTAACATATTTGGTTTAGATGAAACAAAAATAAAGAATGCTTTGGATCGTAAATACACCGAGCCTTTTTTATTTGAAGGAAGTAAAAATGAAAAAAAAAATTTAAAAAAAATACTTAAAAAAAACTCTTTAACCATTCAGGAAGGAGGTCGCGTTATAAACCTTTGTGATAATGTAAATAAAGTTAAATCTATGAACAAAATTTTAAGGATCTACAAAAAAATAGAGAGTTATATCAAAGTAATTGCTGTTGGAGATAACTATAACGATCTAGATATGCTTAAAAATAGCGATTTGCCATGTCTTGTATTTAATGACCAATTTAAAGAAGATCAGATAAACATAGATAATTTAATAATTTCTAACAAACCATCTCCTGAAGGCTGGGCTGATGTGGTTAAAAAAGCGCTGGTTAAATTAGATCATAATGTTTAAAATTTTATATGAGTGATTTTTCGCAAAATGGAATAATTTCAACTTTACATGATTTTGGCACTAAAAGTACAAATGAAATCGAAAAGGAACTACTTTCATTTTCCAAACAAAGAAAAATGGAACTAATTCTTCCATGTTTATATTCTGAATTGGAAGGAACTGCATTACCTAAAATTGTTAAAGAAATTAGTAAGACAAAATATTTAGATCATATTATTGTAGGTTTAGATAAAGCAAACTCTAAACAAGCAAAGAAGGCATGGAAATTTTTTAAAAGATTAAATATACCATTTTCTATTCTTTGGAATGACGGTCCAGGTTTAAAAAAACTTGATCAAGAATTAAAGAAAAAAGATTTATCGCCAAATGAGCTCGGCAAAGGAAGAAATGTTTGGTATTGTCTTGGAATGTGTATAGCAAGAGATAGTGCACGTTCTGTTGCATTGCATGATTGTGATATAAAAACTTACGACAGAAGAATGCTTGCAAAACTTTTTTATCCTGTTGTTAATCCAACGTTTAATTTTGAATTTTGCAAAGGATATTACCCAAGAATTGCCAGTAATAAAATGAATGGTAGAGTTGCGAGATTGCTTGTCTTTCCACTTTTGACTGCTTTAGAAAAAACTATTGGTAAAAGTGATTACTTAGAATTTATGAAATCATTTAAATATCCTTTAGCAGGAGAATTTTCATTTAGAAGAAATGTATTACCTGAATTAAGAATTTCATCAGATTGGGGTATTGAGGTTGGAATATTGTCAGAGATGCAAAGAAGTTTTTCTCCACAAAATATCTGTCAGGTTGATCTAGCAGATACATATGATCATAAACACCAGATATTATCAATTGATGACGAAACAAAGGGGTTATCAAGAATGTCAATTGATATAATCAAGACATTCATTAAAAAATTAGCTACACAGGGAAATACATTCAGCAGGGAAAAATTTAGATCATTAAAAGCAACATATTATAGATCTGCATTAGATTTAATTGACATATACAGAAGCGACGCTGAAATGAATGGTCTTAAGCTAGATACACACACTGAAGAGAAAACAGTGGAATTATTTGCAAGAAATATTATGAAGGCTGGAGAAGCCTTTATATTAAATCCTATGGATACACCTTTCATACCTACCTGGAGTAGAGTTAAAAGCGCAATTCCAGATTTTTTAAAAAGATTAAAAGAAGTAGTAAATGAAGATAACAAAAAATACAGTTAATGTTATCTCAGATAAACAAAAAAAAAATTAAGTATAAACTAAATAAAATTTTTAATTTTTTACCCAAAAATGAAATTGATCTTTGTGCTAGAGAAATTTCACTAATAATCAACAATTTTAATAAAAACAATAAAAAGAAAAAATGGCTTGTCTCGGAAAAAACTGCAATGGTTATCTGTTATGGTGATAGTGTTTATTCAAAAAATCAAAAAAATTTAACTACTTTTCAGAATTTTTTTAACAAGAAACTTACAAAATTTATTGATACAATACACTTTCTTCCTTTTTATCCATCAAGTAGCGATAGTGGTTTTGCAGTTAAGGATCATTATAAAATAGATAATAAACTTGGGAATTGGTCAGATATTAAAAAGTTTGCTAAAAAAAAACAAATTATGTCAGACATAGTTATTAATCATGCATCTGCTAGAGGTTTATGGTTCAAAAATTTTTTAAAAGAAAAAAAACCAGGTAAAGATTATTTTTTGTTAGTTAATTCAAAATTTAATATTTTAAAAGTTGTAAGACCAAGAGATCATGAGCTGCTAAAGGAAATCAATATATTTAAAAAAAAAGATTATCTTTGGAGGACATTCAGTGACGATCAAATAGATCTAAATTTCAAAAATCCAAAAGTTTTAATTAGATTTATTAAAATTATGACTAATTTAATTAAACATGGTGTAACTATTTTTAGGTTAGATGCTATAGCTTATCTTTGGAAAGAAAGTGGAACAAAATGTATTAATTTAAAACAAACTCATGAAATAGTTAAAATTTTAAGAATTATTTCTAATTCTTTAAATACAAAAACTTTAATAGTTACTGAAACTAATTTACCTGAAAAAGAGAACTTGAGTTATTTAGGAAATAATGATGAAGCCAATTGGATTTATAATTTCTCACTTCCTCCATTATTGATACATGCTTTATTGTTTGAAAATGGAACATATTTAAACAATTGGAGTAAAAGATTACCGAATACAAAAAAAAATAATGCCTATTTAAATTTTATAGCTTCACACGATGGTATTGGAATGAGACCTCTTGAGGGCATTTTGACCAATAAATTAATTAAAAATTTTTTAAATAGATTAAAAAAGAATGGATCTAAATTTTCGTACAGAAAAATAAAGAATAAAAAAAGAAGTGTTTATGAATCAAATATTACTATTTTTGATGCATTAAAAAAATCTGATAAAGACAAAAAGGGTAAATATAGTTTCGAGAGATATTTAACAGCACACGCAATGATGTTTTCCTTTGATGGTGTGCCTGCTTTATATTTTAATTCATTCTTTGGCAAATCTAATGACGAGACAAAATATGTGATCACTGGTAACAATAGAGATATAAATAGATATAGATGGAATGAGGAAAATATTTTAAACAAACTCAGGAATAAGAAATCAAAAGAGAGTTTATTTTTTAATTCAATAAAGAGATTGATAAGTATTAGAATAAAACAAAAAGCATTTCATCCAAACGCAAGTAGATTTAATTTAAATTTTGGCTCCGCAATTTTTAGCTTCAAAAGAATTAGTGTTGACAAAAAACAGACAATAGTATGCCTCTACAATTTAACTTCTCGACTCCAAAAAATAAGATTATCATCAAATTATAAAACTTGGACAAATTTACTAAAACCAGATGCAAAATTTATAAATAAAAAAACTATTATACTTAATCCATTTGAAAGTATGTGGCTTTCAAACAAATAATTTTTAACTTTAAATTAAATAAAAAAAATAATTACCCAATAAGATATTAATCCTGCGATAATTGTGGTAAGTACATTTTTGGATAAATATCCAGTAATAACAGCAACAACAAATCCAATTATTTTTGGGTCTTTTATATCCACAATTGTATTTGTCTCATTTAAAAATACTGCTGGAAATATAATAGCTGGGAATACAGCAGACGGCACATAACCTAATATTTTTTTTGTGCTCTCATTTAATTTTTCAGGTTTAATTAATAAGACTGATCCTAATCGAGTTAGGTAATTAATAATTCCTGCTATTACAATAGAAATCCAAATATTCATTTTTTTTTTGATTTATTAATTAAAGATATAGCTAACAATGAAATTAAGCTTGATAATATAATATAGGATTTAAATGGTGCATGATAAAATACAATTGATAATAATCCTGATAAAAAAATTACAAATAAGTGATCTAATTTTCTGAAATAATTTATAAGTAGAGCTAAAAAGGTAAGTGGTATAGTAAAAGTTAATCCTAACTCCTCTGGGACAATAGAGCCAAGCAGAATACCTATAATCGTTGTGACTTGCCAAACAGTCCAAAGAGTTAGTCCAGCTCCAAGTAAATGATAATGTTTATATTCATCATATGAATTTTTCTTAAAAAAATCTTGAGAAACTGCAAATGATTGATCTGTTAACAAATAGGACAAAAATAACTTCCATATTATTGATAATTTTGACAAGTATTGTGCAACAACCGCCCCATATAAAAGATGTCTAGTACTTACAACTGAGGATGAGGTAATTGCAATTATTGATGATGCTCCATTTGATAAAAGTTGAAAAAAGACTATCTGACTAGCTCCACTGAAAATTATAATTGATGTAGCATACGTAATGTAAGGCCCAAAACCTAATTCTATACCAATTGCTCCAAATATTATACCGAAAGGTACAACTGGTAAAAGTAAGGGGCTAACATCATAAAAACCCTTTAATAGATTCTTAGTTTTTTTTGACATAATTTATTTTTGTGGATTTAGAGCTTTAACTAAGTAAGATTTATCTAATTTACAGTCTTTATATCCTCGCTTTATAACATTTAGATATCTTTCTGTTGGATATCTAAATTCTGACTTCATAGGCATGATGTATGTCATTACTTCTTTATTGTAATATTTAAAATACATCTTTTGATATAAAATGGGATAATCCTCATAGAGATCTAATTTTTTTTCATCACTTTTAGATATTTCAAACAAAGCACCTGGTACTAAAGAATTATTTTTTTTCTCTATATCAGCTGCTCTATATTTACTTCTAAAATTTAGTCTAAATCCTTTGAGCTCATATCTTTTAAGAAAAATACTATCTTTGCATCTTCTCTTCATTTGAAAGTGGTTAAGGTTACTTCCGTAAGCAAAGTAAAGCATCAATCTTTCTCAACTATTTCAATTTTTTTTTCTTTTACAAAGTTTAATATTTGATCGTTACACTCATTAATTTTATTTTGGTCTGTACATCTCAATACAATTGAAACACCAAGTTTTCCTGCCTTAAAAAAAGGATAACTTCCAATATCAACATCTTTATTACTTTCTTGAACTTTACTTAATGACTTTGCAATTTCGCTTTCTACTGTTCTTAAATTAATAGTTGAACTTAAAATTGGATCTCCACCAATTAATACATTTTCTAATCCTCCTAACATAGATTGCATTATCGAAGGAACCCCTGGTAAACAAAATACATTTTCCATATAAAATCCAGGCGCTCCACTAGAAGGATTTAAAATTAATTTTGATGTTATAGGCATCTTAGCCATTTTTTGTCTTCCTTCAGTAAATTCACCGGGTTTATAATAGTTCTCTAATATTTTAAAAGCTTGTGGATGAAAATTGTATTCTACATTAAAAAGCTTTGAGATCGATTCTGATGTTATGTCATCGTGTGTAGGACCTATCCCTCCAGTTGTAAATATATAAGTATATTTTTTTCTTAATTCGTTTACTGAACTGATAATTGTTTCCTGATCATCAGGAATAACTCTTACTTCATTTACCTTGATGCCCAATGAATTAAGCCATGTTGCAAGAGTGCTGGTATTTACATCTTTAGTACGTCCAGATAGCACCTCATTTCCGATTATTAAAATCCCAGCATTTATTTCTTTTTTATTAATCATTTACAAATATAAATAATGTTAATGAATTTTACCAATACACTTATTAAAGGCAAATTAGTGAAAAGATATAAAAGATTTTTTACTGATATAGAAGTAAATAATAAAATAGTTACAGCTCATTGCCCTAATACTGGTTCTATGAAGGGTCTATTGGACAAAGGTAATGAGGTATGGATTTCACCACAAAATAATCCTTCAAGAAAACTTAAATTTACACTTGAATTAATAAAGGTCAAAAAAAAATTAGTTGGTGTTAATACGCATAGAGCTAACAAAATTGTCCAACATGGTTTAGAAAATAAATTAATTTCTGAGTTTAAAAATACTAAAAATATTAAGCCAGAATTTAAATATTCATCAGATACAAGATTTGATTTTTTGTGTGATAAAAGTTTATTAGAGGTCAAAAATGTTACATTGATAAATAATGATGAGGTGGCAGAATTTCCTGATGCGGTAACTGAAAGAGGTTTAAAACATCTAAAAATGTTAATTAATTCAATCAAAAAAAGTTATAAACCACATGTCTTATTTTTAACTCAAATTCAAGGTATAAGTAATTTTAGAATAGCAAAAGAAATTGATCCTAATTATTTTGAGGGTTATATCGAAGCAAGAAAAGCTGGTGTAAAATTTTTAGCATATAGATGTAGCTTGAATTCTAAACAAATTAAAATTGAGAAAAAAATTAAAATAATTGATGCAAAATAATTATTTAGAGAAGTTTATGAAAATGAGAACTGCAGGTAATCTTGCCGCAAAAACTCTAGATATGTTAACAGATGAAATAAAAGAAGGTGTATCAACTGATAAAATTGATGCATTAGGTTATGAATTTATAAAAGATAATGGTGGTTATTCTGCCCCACAATTTTATAGGGGTTTTAAAAAATCATTATGTACATCGTTAAATCATGTCGTTTGTCATGGTATTCCTTCAGATAGAATCTTAAAAGAAGGTGATACCATCAATGTTGATGTTACTGCAATAGTAGATGAATATTATGGCGACACTAGTAGAATGTTTGTAATTGGAGATGCATCTGTTAAAGCAACTAATTTAATCAATACAACTTACGAATCTATGATGCGAGGTATTGAAATATTAAAACCTGGTAAGAGATTAGGTGATATAGGTTACGAAATTCAATCTTATGTTGAAGAAAAAGGATATTCTGTTGTTAGAGATTTTTGTGGTCACGGAATTAGTAATATTTTTCATGAACCACCCAACATTCTTCATTATGGAAAAAAAAATACAGGTATTGAATTAAGACCGGGTATGACTTTTACAATTGAACCGATGATTAATGATGGTAAATATGATGTTAAAGTTTTAAATGATGGTTGGACAGCTGTAACAAAAGATAAATCATTATCAGCGCAATTTGAACATACTATAGGAATTACAGAGGATTCTTATGAAATTTTTACAGAATCTGTTAAAGGTTATAAAGAACCCCCATATAAAATTTAATGATATCTAGATATTCAAGAAAAGAATTAGTCAATATTTGGTCAGAACAAAATAAATATAAAATTTGGCTTGATGTAGAAATTGCAGCTGCTGAAGCAATGGAAAAATACAAAATAATTCCAAGAGGTGTAGCATCAATTGTTAAAAAAAAAGGCAAAATTAAAGTCAAAAGAATTCATGATATTGAAGCAAAAGTAAAACATGATGTTATTGCTTTTTTAACATCAATTACTGAACAAACTGGAATTAAAGCTAGATACCTTCATCAAGGAATGACCTCATCCGATGTTTTGGATACAAGTTTTAATATACAATTAGTTCAATCGGGAAATATCTTATTAAAAGATATAGATAAAATTTTATCAGTTTTAAAAAAACAGGCAAAAAAATATAAGATGACGCCTTGTATTGGTAGAAGTCACGGTATACATGCCGAACCAATAACTTTTGGACTTAAACTAGCATCTTTTTATGAGGAGTTTAAACGTAATAAAAAAAGACTTAAAGATGCAATTGAAGAAGTATCAACTTGTGCTATTTCAGGTGCTGTTGGAACATTTGCAAATATAGATCCAAAAATAGAAATCTATGTATCAAAAAAATTAAAACTCAAACCTGAACCTATATCAACACAGATTATACCAAGAGATCGACATGCACATTATTTTGCAATTATAGGTATCATTGCAGGTTCAGTTGAAAGAGCTGCAACAGAAATACGCCATCTTCAAAGATCAGAGGTTTATGAATTACAGGAGTTCTTTTCTAAAGATCAGAAAGGCTCTTCCGCAATGCCTCACAAGAAAAATCCAATATTAAGTGAAAATTTAACTGGTCTTGCAAGAATGGTCAGAAGTTATGTTGTGCCAGCTTTAGAAAATATAGCACTATGGCATGAAAGAGATATTTCCCACTCAAGTGTGGAAAGAAATATTGGACCTGATGCAAACATAACGCTAGATTTTGCTCTTGTTAGACTGGCAAATATTTTAGATAAAATGATAGTCTATCCAAAAAAAATGCTAGAAAATTTAAACTTTACTAAGGGATTAGTGTTTTCTCAAGAATTAATGCTTGAATTAACTAAATCGGGAATGCAAAGAGAGAAAGCTTACAGATTAGTACAAGGGCATGCAAAATCTAGTTTTGCAAAAAATATAAATTTAATTGATCTTGTTAAAAAAGATAAAAGAATTACTGATAGAGTTTCTGATAAAAAAATTAAAAAAATATTTACATATTCTAAACACTTTAAAAATATTAATTATATATTTAAGAGAGTATTAAAATAATGAAAAAAGGAAAAAAAATATATGAAGGTAAAGCAAAAATAGTTTTTGCAACAAGTGATAAAAATTTAGTCATACAACATTTTAAAGATGATGCTACAGCCTTTAACAACCAGAAAAAAGATGTCATTGATGGTAAAGGAATTTTAAATAATAGAATTTCAGAACATATTCTGACAAATTTAAATCAGGTTGGTATTAAAAACCATTTAATAAAACGTCTTAATATGAGAGAACAACTCGTTCAACATGTTGAGATTATACCCATTGAATTTATAGTAAGAAATATCGCAACAGGATCATTAACAAAAAGACTTGGTATAGAAGATGGAACAGTTCTTGAATATCCACTAGTTGAATATTGCTTAAAAAACGATGAACTCGGTGATCCACTTATCAGCAAAGAACATATCTTAACTTTTAAATGGATGGATGATTTTGAAATTGATTTTGTGAACAATGAATTAGCAAGAATAAATGATTTTCTTCAAGGAATGTTCAGAGGTGTTGGAATAAAGTTGGTTGATTTTAAAGTTGAATTTGGAAGATTAGAAAAAAATGGAAAAAAAGATATTATTTTAGCAGATGAAATTAGTCCTGACACCTGTAGATTGTGGGATGCAACCACTGATAAAAAATTAGACAAAGATAGATTTAGAAAAGATTTAGGAAATTTAGTTGAAGGTTATCAAGAAGTTGCTAGAAGATTGGATATACTTCATGAACAATCTAACATTAGACCATTAAAATATAGCAAGCCTAAAGCAGTAAAATTTAAAAAAAAATAATGATAATTAAAGTTGTAGTTACTCTTAAAAATGGAGTACTTGATCCTCAAGGTAAAGCTATACAACAAACATTAAATGGAATGAATTTTAGTAGTGTAGATGATGTGAGACAGGGAAAATTTTTTGAAATAAATGTAAATGAAAATGATGAAACTAAAGCAAAATTACAAGTAGAAGATATGTGTAAAAAACTTTTAGCTAATCTAGTTATTGAGGATTATAAAATACTTTAATTATAGATGAAGTCCTCAGTCATAATTTTTCCAGGATCAAATTGTGATAGGGATATGGATGTAGCCCTTAAAAAGTTTGGTTTTAAAAACCAAATGATCTGGCATAATGATAATTCAATACCAAAAAGTGATTTAATTGTTTTACCAGGAGGTTTTTCTTATGGTGATTATTTAAGATGTGGGAGTATAGCATCAAAATCAAAAATAATTAAATCAGTAATAGATTTTGCAAACTCAGGTGGTTTAGTCTTAGGAATTTGCAATGGCTTTCAAATTTTAACTGAAACAGGGTTATTGCCTGGAATTCTTCAACAAAATAAATATCTAAATTTTATTTGTAGAAATGTATTTGTAAAAATTAAAGATAAACAAAATAAATACTTTAAAGATATTAAAAAAAATATCCTAGAACTTCATATAGCTCATAATGAAGGTAATTATTTTTGCTCTAATGATGAAATGAAATCATTGGAGGATAATAATCAAATTGCTGTCACATATTGCAATAAAAATGGGGATGAAAATGATGAAAATAACCCTAATGGAGCAATTAAAAATATAGCTGGAATATTTAATTGTAAAAAGAATGTATTAGGTATGATGCCCCACCCTGAAAGAATGATTGATAAATATCTATCTGGTGAAGATGGATCATTATTCTTTGAAAATTTATTACGAAACTTAAATTAATGGAAGTTACTGAAAAAATCGCAGTTGAGCATGGATTAAAAAAAGATGAGTACAACAAAATCTGTGAACTATTAAAGAGAGTTCCAAATATTACTGAGCTTGCAATATTTTCTGCAATGTGGAATGAGCATTGCTCATATAAATCATCAAGAAAACATCTTAAAAAACTTCATACAAAAGGAAAACAAGTCATACAAGGACCTGGTGAGAACGCTGGTGTTATAGACATAGGAGATGATGATGCAATTGTATTTAAAATAGAAAGTCATAATCATCCATCATTTATTGAGCCATATCAAGGTGCTGCAACAGGTGTTGGTGGAATAATGAGGGATGTTTTTACGATGGGAGCAAGACCAATTGCTAATTTAAATTCAATCCATTTTGGATCTCCACAACACAAAAAAACTAAAAACTTATTAAGAGGGGTAGTTAAAGGAATTGGTGGATACGGAAATTGCATTGGTGTTCCAACAGTTGCTGGGCAAACATCTTTTGATGAGAGTTATAATGGTAATATTTTAGTAAATGCAATGACATTAGGACTAGTTAATAAAAACAAAATCTTTTATTCAAAAGCTGCTGGAGTAGATAAACCTGTAATTTATGTAGGATCAAAAACAGGTAGAGATGGAATACACGGAGCAAGTATGGCTTCAGCGACTTTTGATGATGAAATAGAGGAAAAAAAACCAACTGTTCAAGTTGGTGATCCGTTTACTGAAAAACTATTATTGGAGGCTTGCCTTGAACTAATGGCTGGTAACTCAATAATAGCAATCCAAGATATGGGTGCTGCAGGTTTAACCTCTTCCAGTGTAGAGATGGCATCAAAAGGTAAATTAGGAATTGAACTTAATCTTAACAAAGTTCCCTGCAGAGAGGAAAAGATGACACCATACGAAATTATGCTTTCAGAAAGTCAGGAGAGAATGTTGATCGTTTTGGAAAATGGTAAGGAAGATCATGCAAAAAAAATTTTTGATAAATGGAATTTAGATTTTGCTGTTATAGGAAAAACAACAAATACAAAGAAAATAGATTTATTGTTCGATAATAAAAATGTTGCATCAATACCAATTGATTTTCTTGCAGAAGATGCACCTGTCTATGATAGAAAATGGAAAAAAATAAAGTTACCTCAAAAATTAAAATTTGATAAACAACAATTTAAATCTTTAAATTTATCAGATTGTTTAAAAAAAATTTTATCTAGTCCAAATGTTTCAGATAAAAAATGGATTTGGGATCAATATGATCATACAGTTATGGGTGATACTATTCAAAAACCAGGTGGAGATGCTGGTGTTGTAAGAGTGCATGGTACTACAAAAGCGGTAGCAGCTTCTGTAGACACGTCTGCAACATACTGCTTTTCACATCCTCTAACTGGTGGAAAACAAATTGTATGTGAAAGTTGGAGAAATCTAATATCTGTTGGTGCAAAACCAATAGCAATTACGAATTGTTTAAACTTTGGAAACCCAGAAAAAGAGAAAAATATGGGTGAATTTGTTGAATGTGTAGAGGGTATAACTGAAGCTAGTAAATATTTAGAATTTCCAGTCGTGTCTGGGAATGTTTCTTTTTACAATGAAACAAAAGACAAAGGTATAAAACCAACACCAGCTATAGGTGGAGTGGGATTAATTAAAGATTATCAAAAAATGATTACAATGGATTTTAAAAAAACAGGAAATATTGTTTATGTAATTGGTAAAACTGAAGGGCATTTAGATCAAAGTATATTTGCAAGAAATATTTTATTAGAAAAAAAAGGTCCTCCTCCTAGCATAAATTTATTTAATGAAAAAAATATTGGAGAAACAATATTACATCTTATTGATAAAAACTTAATTCAAACTTGTCATGATGTATCGATTGGTGGAATTTTAACAGCAGTTTCTAAAATGTGTATTAGGGGACAAAAAGGAATTAAAATTAATCCGTTTAAAGATTTAGTAAATAAATATGAATATTTCTTTGGTGAAGATCAGGGCAGATATATAATTGAAATTGAAAAAACTAATATTAAAAAAGTTAATGATTTGTTAGAAAAAAATTCAGTTCATTTTGAAGAATTAGGTGCAATTGAAGATAAAAACTTAAGTTTTAATGGGGAGATTAATTTACCTATTGAAGAATTAACAAAGACACATAAATATTGGCTAAAGAATTATATGGAAAATTAACATGGCGATGGATTTAAAAGAAATAGAAAATTTGATAAAAGAAGCAATGCCAGATGCTAGTATTGAAATACAAGATTTAGCAGGTGATGGTAATCATTATTCAGCTACCGTAACATCTTCAGAATTTTTTGGAAAAAGTAAGATAGAACAACACAAAATGGTGTATAATTCATTAAAAGGTAAAATGGGTAACGAGCTTCACGCATTAGCAATTAAAACTAAGGAGAGTTAAAAATGGACCAACAAACAAATGATATGATCAAAAATGAGATAGAAAGTAATGAAGTATGTCTATTTATGAAAGGTACACCAGATGCACCACAGTGTGGTTTCTCAATGGCTGTAACTAATATTTTAAAAATTCTAGAGGTAAATTTTAAAAGTGTTGATGTTTTAGCAAATCAAAATGTCAGAGAAGGAATTAAAATTTATAGTGATTGGCCAACTATACCACAACTATATGTTAAAAACGAATTTGTAGGTGGATGTGATATAATCAAAGAAATGTATGAGAACGGCGAATTAGCGAAACTTTTTGAGACAAAAGGGATAAATTTCAAATCAAAAAATTAATTTAGAATTTACTTGTTAATTTTAAATTGAATTCATAATCAGGATTTTCAGTAAATAATTCATATCCAGAATCAAATTTAATCTCAAATCCATCTAAATTTCTTTTGTAAACTAGTGAAGTTTTATTTTCATTTAGCTCCATTGTATATTCCTCATCTTTTGAAACGACATATCCAGTTAAAAAATAAAAAGTATCGCTATGACTATTTTCACTTTGATTTCTCTCATAAAAAGCCATGAGAGACAAACCATTATCATTTAATAAATCAAAACCAATTTTTCCTTTTATACTCTCTTCCCCTTGCTGATCAATTGATTTAGTATATTTAGTATTTGGATCTGAAACATAGTTCAGTGAAACATCAGAGCTTGGACTTAAGTCTAAACCTAGCTCAAAACCAGCTGTGGGTCTAATAATATAATCATCTTTAAAAACTTCCTTATTAAAAGTAAACCCACCATATATTCCAGCCGTCTCAACAGTTTGTTCATGGTAATTAATAGCATTAGAACCTGTTTCAGTGTAATCAGTTAATTTTGTATAACTTAAATCTAATCTTAAATTTGGGGAGATATTAATATTTTCTTTACTAATAGTATTTATGTAATGAATTGACCCAAAAAACTGTTTACCATTCCTGTCACCTGTTAAAGAATTATTATTTTTTACACGTTTATTTTTAAAATCTAATCTACTTGTACCTAAGATGCCCTCTATATAAGAATTTTCTTTTCGATGAAAAGTTGCATATGTTGAAAAACTATACGCATCTACATCTAGGGTTGATCCATTATCCCCCACTTTGACATCATCTTTTGTGTACGTAATTGCATAACCATGAATTTTTTTCTGATCAATTTTTTTATCCCAACCAATTGTGATTGCGTTTGTGTCTATTTCCTTAAATGAAGATGTTGATGTTTCGCCTACTCTACCCACACTTATGCTTCCTTCGCTCCAAAAAAGCCAATCATCTTCTAATCTGGTTGGTATTTTATTTAAACTTACAGTTTGGGGTATTATATTTAATATTTTATCTATTTTTGGATTAGCTATATTAAATTTAATTTTTTGAGCACTTAAATTTTCATCTGTTTCATAACCTCTTATCCAATTAAGTCTATTAAAAATAGGTGATGTAATATGTTGTACAACTTTCTTAGGTGCTTCTGTTTGAGCCTCTATAGATGCCACAACATCTTTATCATCTAAAGGATTAGATGCACCCGTGCCTCCTGTTGAGAAATTATAAGTAGTTTTGCTAGAAATACCTCCATAGTTATTTCTTGATAAATCAACTATAGCTGTTGCATCAATTAAAACATAATAATCTGTACTTTTTTCTAAAAAATCTGTTGGATTAATTGTTATCTGATTTGTGCTAGATAAACTTACGTTTGATCCATTTATGTCAAATACTTCAACAACAGAGTCATCACTTGTTTTTTTTAAAGTAATATTTCCTGTATTTAATTTTATTAGCTCACTAAAATTAAGCACTAAGTTCACATCAGTTAATACATTTGTTTCATCATCTGCAGGACTTGAAGATGATAGGGTTGGAACTGTACCAGGAAAATCTGCATCGTCCCAATCAGGGGTATTAACAAATGTTCCATCATTGTTATTTTTTTCTCCAAACAAAGTTGTGCCTGAACCATTGTTTTCACCACTGACTTCGCTATCCATTGTCCAATACTCTTGCAGTGATCCTGAAGATGTATAATCTCCATAATTATCCCCTGCATATAATGTTTCACCCGAATTATATAATTGCACTATTTCAGCTGCAGAAAGTGTTGTATTCCAAATAGCAACATCATCAATTCGCCCATTAAAATAAAAATCAGGAGGTAATGCATTGTGTGGATGTTTATTTGTTCTTCCAGCACCGATATATAATGGTTTATCTGTATTAGCTACTAAAGTTTCACTTGTATTTTCTTCGAGAAATACTCCGTCAACATAAAGCTTCATCGTGGTTGAAGAGTGATCGTAAGTAACCGTTTGCATGTGCCAAGTGTTTTGGACTATTCTTTCACTTGCGTTTACTTGTGCCCAATAGCCTTCAGTAGATCCATGGCCATTCCAAAATTGCCATCTGTTGGCACTTGAAACATAAAGCATATAACCACCAGTTTGGTTACCATTTACAGTTTCTGATCTTGATGTAACCGCAGATCGATACTTGTTTGAATTAGTAAGCTTAACCCAAGCACTTACAGAAAAATCACCACTTGGATTCATCGTCGAGTCAAATGGTACGCTGACATATTCATTTGTCCCATTAAAACTAAGTGAATAATCTTCAGCAAAAATTTTACTTTGGCTTGAAAATAAAATTACACAAATCAAAATAAAATAAATTTTATTTGATTTTAGATAATATTTAAAAGAAAAATATAAAAATTTATTCATTCAAGCCTAAATAAAAAATTATAATCAATATTTATATTTTATAATTTCTTAATTGTTATATGCTCGTTTGCGAATTTTAAAACTTTTTAATCATTGAAATTTCAGCATTTTTATCAAGATTTTCATTAAATTCTTGATCTAACTTGAAATTGAAATCTAAACCATAAATATTTTTTGCAATGTTAAATCCTGCAGATGGATCTTCATTTACATCAAATTGCATTGCATATTCGGTTTCTCTTTCTGGTGTAAAATGAAATCTAAATTTTACAGTATCACTATGTTCATCATCACTACCTTGTTTTCTATTATAACTTGAAGATAATGTTAGAGTGTCTTTTACGATGTAATCAAATCCTAATTCAGCATTTAACCAATGAGATGAATTATTAGATCCTTTATATGTATAAATTGTACTCGTATCTGAAAGATAATTTATTTTTGCCTCAGATGTATCACTAAAGTCTAATCCATAGTCTAACGAACCAAATGTCTTAAAAGAATTTTTTTCATTAGAGAGTAAATTATTAAATTCTAATCCTAGCGTTGCTAAACCACTTCTAATAAATTGAGAAGAATACGACAGTGCATCTGTCCCGGTTTCAGTGTAGGCGCTAAGCTCAGTGTAACCCAAATCAAGACCAACTCTTGGTATTACCTCAATATTTCCTTTGCTAAGATATCTTCCATAATTAATTGTTCCAAAAACTTGCCCACCATTTCTTGAACCAGTTAGTCTGTTAGTGTCTTTTTTTCTAATTAAATCAGTTTCTAATAAACCAAAACCAACTGATCCTTCAATAAAATTCTTTTCAGAATGAGGTTTTGAGCCGTACCATGAAATATGATAGTTTTCACTATCTGCAGAAGTTCCAGTTTTTGTAATATTGCTATCACTTTTACCGTATTGGAACGCATAGCCATAAAATTGATTTTTACTGACCTTTTTATCAACCCCAAATGCAAAACTGTTTGATCTTATTTTTCTTGAATTTGTATTTCGATCATCACCAATTGTAGTCACACTATACAAGCCTTCGCTCCACGAGGACCATTTTTCAGGTAAAACTTTTTCCTCAATTTTTGAAGAAACAGCTAATACATCTGTATATTCTGTTAAAAATTTTGAGACAGTATTATTTATAGGAAGGTTTAATTTTACCTTTTGATTTGTTAATTCATCATTATTTCTGTTTCGTCTTAAATATTTTAAACGATTTGAAATTGGAGCTATAGTTTGCTTGAAAACTACATTAGACATATCTGTTTGAGTGTCTAATAAACCAGTTACATTTTTATCTTCTAAAGGATCGGATGATGCTAAAACTCTAAAACTAAGTTCACCTGCAGTGCTTATGCCCGCATAACTATTACTCAAAGAATCGTCAAATGCAGTGCTGTCAATTAAAATGTAATATTCTACTCCACTTTCTAAATCTGAAGATGGGTTGACTGTAATTTGTGAAGTACCAGAACCACTTACTTGTCCACTAGTCACATCAATTTCTTCTACCAGAGAACCATCAACAGATTTGTAAATTGAAATATTTCCACTTTCAGCGTCCACATTATCACTAAAATTTAAAATTATATTAGCATCTGCTGCAACACCTGTTGCATTATCTGATGGATTAGATGATGAAAGAGAAGGATTTTGGTTAGTAGTAAAACTAAAATCTGATTTCCCTAATAAATCAACAGAATTATTTGATATATCCGCAAAAGCACCGTACTCCACTAGCACGTAATATTCTGTATTTATATCAAGTGTAGTTGCAGGGTTGATAGTAATTTGTGTAGTTAAGGATCCACTAACTTTGTCACTATTGCCAGCAATTACCTCTACAACAGAATTATCTGAAGCCTTTTTAATAGTTACGTTACCTGAGGAGGTGCCACGAACAATTTCACTAAAATTTAAAACTAGGTTTGTATCTACATCAACAAATGTAGAATCATCTGTTGGGGTAAAAGAAGTTATTGTTGGAGCTGTACCTGGCGTATCTGAGCTCCATGTAGGTTCGCCATTAAAACTTCCATCATTACTTCCTTCATCATCCGATAAAGTTGTACCACTTCCATTATTACTATCCATTGTATAGTAGGCTGTTAAATTATCTTTAGAGGTGTAATCTCCATAATTTTCCTTTGCATAAAGTGACTCTCCGTTATTATAAAGTTCAGTAATTTCTGCATTTGTTAATGCTTCATCCCAGATAGCAACATCATCAATTTTTCCTTTGAAAAGATACATAACAGCCCCTTCAGTCCTGCCTGCACCTATCCTCGTAGGTTTATCTGTATTTTGATTGTTCATACTATGAGCGGAGGATGTATTTCCTATATGAGATCCATTTAAAAAAAAATCTATTTCATTAGTACCATTAAATCTAATAACATTAAATTCCCAAGCAGCTGTTCCAGTTTTTTTCCAAGCGCTTTGTTCACTAGACTCAATTTTTACCCAATTAGTGTTGTGTGTTGTTGCGTGCCAATATTCAAGTTTACTAGCATGAAGCTCGACATCTCTATGTCTTAAATACATCATATAACCTCTACATCCGCCTGTGCATGACCTAGATGTTATTATTGATTGCCATGAGTGTTCTAATGGCGATGTTGTTGTTTCTCCCTCCTGTTTAAACCAAGCAGCAACTGTATAAGCACCAGTTGGGTTAAGTGCAGCGTTATTTACAATTTCTACAAAATCATCCGTACCATCAAATGATAAGGATTTATCGTTTGCACTTAAATTTTTAGCGCAGCTTATAAAAAAAATTATAAATATAATTTTAAATAGAGCGACTTTTTCTAAAAAAACCTTCATCTAAATACATTTTGAAATTAGATTAAATTTTATAAAGTAAAATGAAAAATTTAAAACTTTTTAATCATTGAAATTTCTGCATTTTTATCAAGATTTTCATTAAATTCTTGATCTAATTTGAAATTGAAATCTAGGCCATTAATGTTCTTTGCAATATTAAGTCCAGCAGATAAATCCTCAGTTCCACCAAATTGCATTGCATATTCTGTTTCACGTTTCGATTTAAAGTTTAAACCAAATGTTAATGTATCCGTATGTTCATGTTTTTCACCTTGGATACGCCTGTAGCTAGTATTGATTGTTAGGTTATCTTTGGAGTCGTAACTAAAACCAACTTCAGATGTTAACATATATTCTGATATTGTATCTTGTGTATAGGTATAAGTTGTGCTCGTATCAGATACATAATTTAATTTGGTTACAGACGAGTCGGAAAAATCTACACCAAATTCAATTAAGCCAAATGGTTTTATTGTACTATCATCGAATTTAACTAGATTGTTTACACCAAATCCTAAAGATAAAAGCCCACTTTGTACTTCTTGATCATCATAAGATAGAGCGTCCGTTCCAACCTCTTGGTATCCCTCAAGTTCTGTATATCCAAGATCTACTCTTAAAGCTGGAACTAAATTAAAGTTTCCTTTGTCAATTGTTTTTCCAAAATTAACTGATCCAAATATTTGGTTTCCATCTCTTGAAGCAGTTAATGTATTAGAATTTGACTTTCGCTCAATATCACTTTTAATTTTTCCAATTCCGATTGATCCTTCGATAAAATTATTATCATCTAATGGTCTTGTTCTGTACATTGAAATATTATAATTTTTGCTATCGATACCACTTCCATTAGATCCTATATCAGTATCGCTCTGACCATATTGAATAGCAAAACCATAAATATCATTATCATTTATTTTTTTATCAAATCCAAAAGCAATACCTTGGCTATCTATTTCCTTTTCAGATGATGTGCTTGTATCACCAATTTTAGTAATACTTATTGAGCCTTCTGACCAAGTAGACCAGTCATCAGGAATAATACTCATATTACTATTTTCCGAAATAGGAGTAATTAAAGCCTCACTTATAGAAGCTAGCATTGCATTTCCAAAATCTAATTTAATATTATTTTTTGATAAATTATCATTATCTCTATTTTGTCTTAAATAACTAAGTCTACTTGAAACTACACCAACAGACTGCGTGAAAGTATTCTTAGCTACGCTAATTTGAGCATCAATTAAACCAACGACATCTTTATTAGTTGTAGGATCAGATTTGCCCGTTGTAAAACTCAAGGCGGTTGTTGATGAAATTCCTGCATAAGATCCACTCTCTGAATCGTCAAATGCTGTTGCATCTATTAAAATATAATATTCAACTTCCTCATCAAAATTTGAAGATGGATTAATAGTTATTTGAGTTGATCCAGTTCCAGTCACATAAGAGCTTGTTACATCAATAGTTTCAAATGTTGAGTTGTCAGATGTTTTTTTAATAGTTATGTTTCCAGTTTCAACATCAACATTTTCACTAAAATTTAAGACTATATTTGCATCAAGTGCAACATCTGTTGCATTATCAGAGGGACTGGATGAGCTTAATGATGGATTTGTGTTGCAAGAAGCTACAAGACTCCAATTATCTGACCCGTCAGTTGTTAGTGACCAAGTACAACTTCCGTAAGTGCCACTTGGAGCTACTCCTCCAGAAAAATTACTAACAGAAACCCCAGTTATTACATTGGTGTAAGTTCCTGATGAAAGAGAAGAACTACTGTCAATACCAAAAGTAGTTGTCCCAGCAACGTTAGATACATCCAGTGTTCCAAAAACAGTAGTACTGCCAACAATGATATTATAGTTAGAGGGTAAATTTTTGTTCAAACTTAATTGAGACTCTCCATTATTTAAAGTTGTTATTGCTCCTTGATTGTCGATATCATATTGACCAGTTCCTACATTAAAAGTACTGGCAGATGTAATAGTCAAATTTGTAAATGTTGCATTTGCATGTGTAAGAATACCGTCTCCATTTGTAGAAGTTAATGTCCCTGAATTTTCAAAATTACTAACAGTATGCCCGTCATCCACATATACTGCAGTAGTATTTGCATCACTAATGGTCCCACTATTTGTAAAGGTAGTTACATTACTTAAAGTAACACCATATCCGCCGCCTGCGCTTATAGTTCCTTGGTTAGTGAGTGTTACAATTGTACCCCTGGTCCAAAGTCCATAATCACCTCCTGCAGAAATAGTAGCTCCAGTTTCATTTGTAACTGTAGTTGTAGTACTGTTCATCCATAAACCATAGTCTCCGACTGCAGAAATTGTTCCACCTGTCTCATTCTTAATTAAAGTAGTGGTATTTCCCTGATAAAAACCATAATCAGCACCAGCAGATATTGTTCCAGAGTTAATAAGGTTTACTACAAAATTTCTATCTTGAATACCAAAGCTTCCAGTAGTTGATATTGTTCCAGTATTAGTTAAATTAGTTATCCTATTTCTGTTGTAAATCGCATTTGATGCTGAATTAGAAATCGTACCAGCATTAGTAAAATTTGTTATGGTTGTTCCACTATTCATGTAAAAGGTATAATGATCATTATCAGTAACTGATGCGCCTGCACCAATATCAATTGTCGTAACAGTATTGCCATTTAAATATATATCGTCTGCAACAGTGCCATTTATTGTAATTGTTCCAATAGTTTCATTTAAATCTATTGCTCTAGTAGTTCCACTTCTATCGACTGTTACACCACTGTTAATTGTTAAAGAATCAATTGTACCGCTATCCGCAAAATCTTCACAATCAGAGGAAATTACAATCGTTCCGGCTGTATCTGAACAAGTTGCTGCATGAATATTGGGCTGTCCCAAAATTAAGAAAAAAAGAATTAGTGTATAGATATTTGTTATCGAACTTATTTTAAAAAAAAGATTTTTTGTATATTTAAGTGAATTAACCATGGCTCTAGGTTAATTAGCACATATGAAAAAATTACGTTTAAATTTAATTTTCAAAAAACTAAGAAATACGAGCATATTGTGCGCTAATACAGCACATTAATTATTATCTAGAATAATATTCGATAACTAAATTGGGTTCCATCACTACTGGGTATGGGACTTCTTCAAAAGCTGGAACTCTAACAAATTTTACTTTTTTATTTTTTTCATCTAGCTGAAGATATTCTGGAACTTCTCTTTCTTTGTTTGCAAGAGCAATATCTATTAAAGCTAGTGTTTTTGATTTATCTCTAATTTCAATAGTATCTTCTTCTTTAACTTGAAAACTTGCAATATTAACTTTTTTTCCATTAACTTTCACATGACCATGATTAATCAATTGTCTTGATGAAAAAATAGTATTGGATAATTTTGATCTGTAGATAACTGCATCTAATCTTCTCTCTAATAGACCAATTAAATTTTCTGCAGTATCACCTTTCTTCATAATAGCTTTTTTATACATATTTCTGAACTGTCTTTCGTTCATATTGCCGTAATATGATTTTAATTTTTGTTTAGCTTGAAGTTGAATTCCATAGTCGGATGGTTTTGCTGACTTTGTTTGTCCATGTTGTCCTGGAGGGTAAGCTCTAGTATTGAATGGGCTTTTTGGTCTTCCCCAAAGGTTTACTTTTAACCTTCTGTCTACTTTGTGTTTAGAGTTTAATCTTTTTGTCATTGAATATCGGGTTTTATAAGCAGATGTTAGGTTTTGTCAATCAACCTTTTTTTAATCAAACCAGCGAATACACTTGATAAAATGCGAGTTTCTTTTTCAGATAGGTTCATTTTATAAAAAATACTTCTTAAATTTTCTAACATAATAGGTTTTTTTTCTGGTGGGTTAAAAAAATTTTTTTGTTCTAGATTATTAATGCACAAAGAAAGCATGCTTTGAATATCCTTTTTCGATGCAGGTTTAATTTTTTTTGATTTTTCAAATTTATATTTCTTATTTGAAATATGACTACTTATAATTTGTGCAACAATAATCAGACTGTGTGATAAATTTAATGATCTAAAGTTTTTGTTACTTGGAATTTGCAAAGTATAATCTGCATAACTTACCTCATCATTTGATAAACCTGATGCCTCAGAACCAAATAAAAAACCAACTTTTTTAGAGTAATCGATTTTATTTAAATCTGAAATAGATATATGTTTGATATTTTTATTTCTAAATCTTGCAGATGTTGCAACCAAAATATCAATTTTTTTAAGTGATTTTTCAATATGATTAAATACTTTTGCATTTTTGATAATATCCTTTGCTCCAACTGAAGTTGCAATAATTTTGTCATTTGGAAAAATTGGCTTTGGATCAATTAATAATAATTTTTGAAAATTAAAGTTTTTGATAGCCCTAGCACAGGCGCCGATATTTTCGGATAATTGTGGCTTATGTAAAATAAAAGAAATATTTTTAAAAGACATTAAGTGCTAGCTGGAGCATTATCTTTAAATAATTTATAATCTAAGCTATCAATTAAAGCTTTAAAGGAAGCATCTATGATGTTTGGAGAAACTCCAATTGTAAACCAATTTCCATGTTTTGAGTCTGCACTTTCTATTGATACTCTTGTTACAGCACCAGTACCCGTATTTAGAATTCTAACTTTATAATCAACTAATTTTAAATCTTTTAAGTATTCTGAATACTTTTCTAGTTTATTTACATTTTTTCTAATCGCGTTATCTAGTGCATTCACAGGACCGTTTCCTTCACCTTCACAAAGTATTTCATGTCCATCAACTTCAAGTTTAGCTTTAGCAAATGAAATTACTTCTCCAGTTGAGTCTTTTTTAACAGATACATCGTATTCATTTATTGAAATATATCTTGGAATATCTCCCATTAATCTACGTGCAAGTAATTCAAAGGATGCATCTGCACCATCATAACTATATCCAATAAACTCTCTATCTTTAACTTCATGTAAGAGTTTCTTAATTTTTGGATCATCTTTTTTTATTTTAATACCAATAGCATTTAATCGAGACATAATATTAGATTGTCCTGATTGATCAGAAATAACTATATTTCTTACATTTCCTACATTGTCAGGGTTGATATGTTCATAAGTTTTTGGATCTTTTTGAACAGCTGATACATGCATTCCTCCTTTATGTGAAAATGCAGAAGCTCCCACATAAGGTAAATGTTTGTTTGGTTTTCTATTTAATATTTCATCTAATAATCTTGAACACTGAGTTAAATTTTTAATATTTTCTGGTTTAATACTTATTTCATATTTATCTGAAAAATCTTTTTTAAAGAAAAAAGTTGGTATTAAAGACATAAGATTTGCATTCCCACATCTCTCCCCTAACCCATTTATTGTACCTTGTACTTGTCTGACACCTGCTTGAACAGCTGCTAAACTATTTGCAACAGCATTTTCAGTATCATTATGCGCATGAATGCCTAAATTTTTTCCTGGTATATGTTTTGTAACATCTTCAACAATTTTAGATATTTCATGAGGTAAAGTTCCACCATTTGTATCGCAAAGAACAACCCATCTTGCACCATTTTCGTATGCAGACTTTAGGCATGATAAAGCATATTCAGAATTTGATTTATAACCGTCAAAAAAGTGCTCTGCATCAAACATAAATTCTTTACCAGAGCTCACAATATGCTTTGCGCTTTCACAAATGTTTTCTAAATTCTGCTCATTTGAAATACCTAAAGCGACATCAACATGAAAATCCCATGCCTTGCCAAACAAACAAACTGATGAACTTTTAGAATTTATTAATGACGATAACATTGGATCGTTATTTGCACTATGCTCTGATTTTTTAGTCATGCCAAATGCAGTAAGATTTGCATTTTTAAAATTTTGGTCTTTATTAAAAAATTCCGTATCAGTTGGGTTAGCACCTGGCCATCCCCCTTCAATGTAATCCACTCCTAAATGATCTAAAGATTTTGCAATCTTTTCCTTTTCATTTAATGAAAAGTCTACTCCTTGAGTTTGGGCTCCATCCCTTAATGTAGTATCAAATATATAGATTTTCTCTTTACTCATTTTAATTTCCACGAGGTTGTACCATCTTTATCCTCAATTAAAATACCCTTATCCAAAAGATCCTGTCTAATTTTATCAGCTAATTCATAATTTTTGTCAGATCTTGCTTTATTTCTTTCTTCAATTTTAGATCTAATTTCATCCTCAGATATATTTATCGAATTTTTTTTGAAACTCATCCATTCCTCTTTAGTATCTGTTAAAAGACCAATAAATTTACAAGCATGTACAAAAATGTTTTTATCCTCGACTGTTCCAGAAGACGCTTTAGAATATAAAGAGTGTAAGTTAGCAATATAACCAGGTGTGTTTAAGTCGTCATATAGGGGGGATAAGATATCGTCAGGGACTGTAATTTTTTCCTTAACTTCAATATGTGCAGAATACCATTTTGTTAAAGTCTTCTCACACTCTGATATTAACTTGTCATTCCAATCAAGTCCTTGTCGGTAATGACTAGTAATTAATGCTAATCTTAAAACTTGACCATTATATTTTGTTTTAAAGTCTTTTATTTTCAAAATATTACCTTGGGATTTAGCCATTTTTTCATTTGATAAAGTAATAAAACCATTATGAACCCAATAATTTGCAAACGATTTAGTTCCATTTGCACATCTAGATTGTGCTATTTCATTTTCATGGTGTGGAAATAGTAAATCTCTGCCACCTCCATGAATGTCAAATTCATCACCTAAATATCTTTTTGACATCGCTGAACACTCTAAATGCCAGCCAGGCCTACCTTTTCCCCAAGGAGAATCCCATGAAGGTTCACTAGCTGTAGATGGTTTCCATAATACAAAATCTTCAGGATTTTTCTTGAATTCAGACACTTCAACTCTTGAGCCTGCAATTAATTCATCTAATTTTTTGTTTGAAAGATTTCCATAATCCTCAAATTTATTTACCTCAAAATACACATGGTTTTTATTTGAATAAGCATAACCTTGATTTTCTAAATCAGTTATCATATCGACCATTTGATTTATATTTTCAGTTGCTTTAGGTTCTTCCGTTGGCTCTTCACACTTTAAATATTCGCAGTCATCGTGAAAATTTTCTGTAATTTTTAGAGTTAAATCTTTTATAGAAATTTTTTTATCATTTGATGCTTTTATTATTTTATCATCTATATCTGTAATGTTTCTAATGTAATTTACAGAATCAGGTCCATATTTTGTTTTTAAAATTTTAAATAGAATATCAAAAACAACTAAAGGTCTTGCATTTCCTATATGTGGATCGTCATAAACAGTTGGTCCGCAAACATACATGCCCACCGATTTTTCATTTTTGGGTACAAATTTATCTTTCTTGCCATCAAGGCTATTAGTTAAAAATATATCTTTAGCCATTCAACTAGGAATATACTTAAATTTTAGATTTGTGAATCTATTTGATTAATTTGGGATTTTGCATACTGGAATTGGTTCCATTTTATGCAAATTTGATCTTCGAATTGAATTATATTTCTCTCTATTTATAGAATTTTCATTTTCCATTGCTTCTTCGAGCTCTTTGTAACTTAAGCCAAGCTGACCTTCATCAGTACGCCCATCATCCCATAAACCATCTGTCGGAGGAGCATCGATAATTTCTTTTAATATCCCAAGTTCTTTTCCAAGTTCCCACACTTCTGTTTTGTTACAATCTGCTATTGGAGAAATATCAACTCCTCCATCACCATATTTTGTATAAAAACCTACTCCAAAATCTTCTACTTTATTTCCAGTTCCAACAACTATTCCACTATTAGCTGCAGCAACTTGGTATAGTGTTGTCATTCTTAATCTTGCTCTCGAATTTGCCATACCATGTTCATTTTCGAAGATATTTAAAGTTCCTTCAAATGTTTTAAACAAACTATCAAGTTCTAATGTATAACCTTCAACGTTGCTAAAATTCTTTTTTAACCACTCTTGATGTGCTAAACTTAAATCATGTTGTGCTGATTTTTGTTTAATTGGCATAGATAAAACTATTGTTTTTAGACCTGTCATCGCACTCAAAGTACTAGATACTGAAGAATCAATTCCACCAGATATACCAATTACCAATGACTTGGCTTTATTGGGCATAGAATCTACGTAATTTAATATCCAATTTTTAATATGATCGACTTTATCTTTTGAATGCATGTTTTGAATATAGAAATAAAATTGAATTTTTAAACGGTTAAGATGCCGCTTTAATTGCAGATTTGGAATACAAACTATTCTTTTTTATCTCGTCTGAAATTAAAAATGCTAATTCAATAGCTTGATCAGAGTTTAATCTTGGATCACAATGCGTATGATATCTGCTTGATAAGTCGGTATCAGATATTTTTTTTGCTCCACCTGTGCACTCTGTCACATCTTGACCAGTCATTTCAACATGCAACCCACCAGCGTATGAGCCCTCTGCTTGGTGAACTGCAAAAACATTTTTTACTTCCTTAACTACATCATTGAAAGGTCTTGTTTTAAATCCAGTTGACGCTTTAATAGTATTCCCATGACATGGATCACACGACCATAAAACATTAAATCCCTCTTTTTTAATTCCTCTTATTAACTTTGGTAAAAATTTCTCTACATTTTGATGACCAAATCTAGAAATTAAAGTTATTTTTCCTTTTTCGTTTTTTGGATTAATAGCTTCACAAATTTTAGCAATTTCATCTGGTTTTGATGTTGGTCCACATTTAATACCAATTGGGTTTTCAATCCCTCTACAAAACTCAACGTGTCCACCATCTAATTGTCTTGTTCTATCTCCAATCCATACAAAATGAGCAGAAGTATCGTGATACTCACCAGTTGTAGAATCTACTCTAGTCATGCTTTCCTCAAATGGTAAATGTAGAGCTTCATGAGATGTCCAAAAGTTCACTGTATATAATCTATTATTAAAATCCGATGTAATTCCGCACGCTTCCATGAAAGCTAATGCATCAGCAATTTTATCTTCTAAATCTTTAAATTTTTTAGATTGTGGACTTTTCTTTATGTAGTCTAAATTCCATAAGTGGACTTTATTTAAATCAGCAAATCCACCTTTTGAAAAAGCACGTAAAAGATTTAATGTTGATGCTGATTGAGAGTATGCTTTAAATAATCTTTTTGGATCAGGTCTTCTAGCTTTCTCATTAAAATCAATAGCATTAATATTGTCACCTAAATAGCTTGGTAATTCTTTGTCACCCTGTTTTTCAGTAGGAGCACTTCTCGGTTTTGAAAACTGTCCAGCAATTCTACCAAGTTTAACCACTGGTAATGATGCAGAATAAGTTAAAACTAAAGACATCTGGAGTATAACTTTAAACGTATCTCTAATATTGTCTGGATGAAATTCCGCAAAACTCTCTGCACAATCTCCTCCCTGTAAAAGAAAAGCCTTACCATCAACGACATCTGATAATTGATTTTTTAAATGTCTTGTTTCACCTGCAAAAACTAAAGGTGGAAATGTTTTTAACTTGTTTAGAACAAGGTCTAATTCCTTTTCATCATCATATATAGGTTGATGTTTTACAGGATATTTTCTCCAGCTATTTATTTTCCAATTTTTCATTTCAACTTGAAATTGTTTTAACAGACTTTACTAATTATTCAACAGTAACTGATTTAGCAAGATTTCTAGGTTTATCAATATCAAAGCCTTTATCTAAAGCAGAGTAATAGGCTAATTTTTGTAAAGGGATTGTAGTTAGAAAAGGAAGTAGTTCGTCAGATATATTTTCAACTTCAATTTGCTCCCAGATATTTTCTGAAAAAATTTCGTCAGTGCTCTTGTTTGTAATAAGCAATACTTTGGCACCTCTTGATATAACTTCTTGCATATTTGAAATAGTTTTTTTGTAATGTTCGTCTCTTGGAGCAATTACAACAACTGGCATACCTTCCTCTATAAGAGCCAGAGGACCATGCTTCATCTCACCAGCTGGATACCCTTCGGCGTGTACGTACGCAAGTTCTTTAAGTTTTAGTGCACCTTCAAGGGCGATTGGATACGAATAACCTCTTCCTAAAAACATTGATCCTTTGGAATTAGCAAAATCTTTTCCCAAATTGTGGATTTTGTTATCTATATTTAATGTTTCTTTTGCACATTTAGAAAGTAACAACAAATCCTTAATTTTATTTTGATATATTTTTTTTGTAATTGTTTTTTGTTCGTATGAAATCTTTGTACAAAGCAAGTATAATACAAGCATTTGGCCCAAAAAGGCTTTTGTGGAAGCAACACCAATTTCTGGTCCACAATGAATTGGCAATACTAAATCAGCATCTCTTGCAATCGAGCTCTCGACAACATTTACAATTGCACAGGTTTTAACCTCATTTTTCTTGCATAAATCAAGTGCTGCAAATGTATCTGCTGTCTCACCAGATTGTGAAACAAATATATAAAGAGCGTTTTGTTTGAACCTTATTTTTCTGTATCTGAATTCAGAAGCGATATCTACAAAAACATCCATATTTGTGTTCTGCTCAAACCAATATTTTGCAACTAAGCAAGAATGATACGCTGTACCGCAACCTATAAGAACAACTGAGGAAATATCACTAATTTTCCAAGGAAAATTAAAAATATTTATTTCATTATTATGTTTGTCAATATATTCGTTGATACAATTTTTTATTGTTACAGGTTGTTCATCAATTTCTTTTGCCATAAAATATTTATATTGTCCTTTTTCATAAATTTGTTCATCCTTAGATAGGTTTAAAATTTCTTTATTTGTTTTGATTCCATCCGAGTCAAAAAATTCAACTTGATCTTTTTTCAAAATACAAAACTCACCATCATTTAAATATGAAATCTTATTAGTCATTGATTTAAGAGCGTAAGAATCTGAACCTAAATAGTGTTCATCGGGACCGTAACCCACAGCTAATGGAGATCCTCTTCTTGCACCAACCATCAGGTCTGGTTGATCTTTAAAAATTATTCCTAAAGCAAAACTTCCATGTAATTTCTTGAGTACTTTTATAATTGTATTTTTAAGATTATTTTTTTTTAAATAATCGCTTACTAAATGTACAATTACTTCTGTATCGGTTTGTGATTTAAATTTATATCCTTTGTTCTCTAATATTTTTTTAAGAATAGTGGAATTTTCAATTATGCCATTATGTACAACTGAAACATTGTCAGAAGAATGAGGATGGGCATTAATTGTGCTGGGTTTTCCATGGGTTGCCCATCTTACATGACCAATTCCTATTGTGCCTGATAAATTTATTTGATTAATATTTTTTTCTAATTCATTAACCCTTCCTTCGCACTTTACCTCATTAATATTATTTTTAGTTATTGTAGCTATACCAGCAGAGTCATATCCTCTATATTCTAGTTTTTTCAATGATCCTATTATTCTAGAAGTGACTTCTTTAGAACTTGTTATGCCAACTATCCCACACATTTATTTTTTTCTTTTATAATTTTTTATTGTTATTTGATTTGATCTAGTTAAAGCAAGACTTTTTGATAATACATTTTTTGTTATAACTGAACTCGCTCCTACAACACTTTTTTTATTAATTGTAACTGGGGCTACTAATGATGAATTTGATCCAATAAATACACCATCTTTGATATTTGTTTTACTTTTTTTAACCCCATCATAATTACAAGTAATAGTACCAGCTCCAATATTAACATTTTTACCAATAGTAGCGTCACCAATATAAGACAGGTGATTTACTTTGGAGTTTTTGCCAATGTTGCTTTTTTTTATTTCAACAAAGTTTCCAATTTTTGAACCTTTTTGAATTCTAACGTTAGGTCTAATCCTTGCATATGGACCAATATCCACGTTATCTTCAACAGTAACTCCCTCAAGATGAGAAAATGATTTTACTGTAACATTATTTCCAATTTTAACTTTTTTTGAAAATACAACATAAGGTTCAATCGTAACATTTTTACCAATAATTGTTTCTTTAGAAAAAAAAATTGTTTCAGGGGCTATCATTTTAATCCCTTTTTTTAAAAATTTTTTTCTCAATTTATTTTGCTCTATTTGCAAATTGTTTTTAAGCATAAAATTATTGTATATATTTAGGTTTTGTTTTAATTAATTCACAATTTATTTCTTAAAAAAACTTAAATTATGCAAAAACTTACAATTCTTTTAGATCTAGATGGTACTCTCGTGGACTCTGCGCCAGATTTAATGAACGCTCACAATTATGTAATGAAAAAATTTGGCTATGAAACAAAGACTACAGAAGATATTCGAAACCTTGCTGGTAAAGGAGCATCAATAATGATCGGTAGATCCATTTGGGGACAAGCCCAAAAAGAATTTAGCAAAGTTATTGACGAAAAATTAAAAAAACAAATGGTCAAAGAGTTTATTGATTATTATGGAAAAAATATAGCAATTGAAAGTAAATTAATAAAGGGTGCTAAAGAATTTTTAGAGTGGTCTAAAAAAAATAAAATTCAAATGGGTATATGCACTAACAAACAAGAACATCTTGCTATTAACTTATTAAAAGAAATAAAGATATATGATTATTTTGAGTATGTAGCTGGAAGTAATACATTTGATTACTGCAAACCTGATCCAAGACATCTTACAAATGTAATAGATATTATGCAGGGGGATATAAAAAAAAGTATCATGATTGGAGATAGCGAAACTGACGCCGAATCTGCAAAAGCAGCTAAAATACCATTTATACTTCTCGAAGACGGATACACAGACAAGAAGGTTTCTGATATTCACCATGATTATTTAATTAAAAATTTTGATGGAATCGAAGAAATCATTAACAAATATCTCATAGATTAATATTGATTAAAATCATTCTAAAGGGTATTAAATTTTTTCTTTATGATTAGACACTTAGTAAAAGTTTACCCATCAAAAATTAAAATTAAAAAAAAAAATCAACTTGCCTGGAAAATCGCTGAAATAGCAAGCGACAATGCAAAGTTAGATAATAGATCTATTGAAATGGTAATTAACAGAATTATTGATAATGCATCAGTTGCAATAGCCTCTTTAAATAGACAGCCTGTAATTTCAGCAAGAGAAATGGCATTAGCTCATCAAAGAAAAAATGGAGCAACTTTATTTGGAGTAAACTCAAAATTAAAATTTGATTGTGAGTGGGCTGCATGGGCAAATGGAACCGCAGTAAGAGAATTAGATTTTCATGACACTTTCTTAGCTGCAGATTACAGTCATCCAGGAGACAATATTCCACCCTTAATAGCTGTAGCACAACAATCAAAAAGAAATGGAAAAGATTTATTAAAAGGGATAATTACAGCTTATGAAGTGCAAGTAAATTTAGTTAAAGCAATTTGCTTACATAAACATAAAGTTGATCATATAGCACATCTTGGACCAAGTGTGGCTGCAGGAATAGGTTCAATGCTAAATTTAAAAACTGATACTATTTATCAAGCAGTGCAACAAGCTCTACACGTAACTATTTCAACAAGACAATCAAGAAAAGGAGAAATTTCAAGTTGGAAAGCTTATGCACCAGCGCATGCTGGAAAGCTTGGAATAGAAGCAGTAGACAGAACAATGAGAGGCGAAGGTGCTCCGAGTCCAATTTATGAGGGAGAGGATAGTGTTGTGGCAAGAATTTTAGATGGAAAGAATGCTAAATATATAGTTCCTCTTCCAAAAAAAAATGAGAAAAAAAAAGCAATACTTGAGACTTATACTAAAGAATATTCGGCAGAATATCAGGCACAAGCTTTAATTGACATTGCAAAAAAACTGAATATGAGAATTCCTGATTTAAGAAATATAAAAAAAATCGATATACACACAAGTCATCACACACATTATGTTATTGGCACTGGCGCAAATGATCCACAAAAAATGGATCCAAATGCAAGTAGAGAAACTTTAGATCATTCAATAATGTATATTTTTGCCGTAGCATTAGAGGATGGGAATTGGCATCATGTAAAGTCATACACAAAGGCTAGAGCTAACAAAAAAAGTACAATAAAAATCTGGAAATCAATTAAAACTCACGAAGATAAAAGATGGACAAAAAAATATCACGATCCAGATCCCAAAAAAAAATCATTCGGGGCTAAAGTAATAATCACCATGAAAAATGGTAAAAAATACACAGAGGAATTAGATAAAGCTGGTGCTCATCCATATGGTGCTAGACCTTTTAAAAGAGAAAATTACATCAATAAATTTAATGTTTTAACGGATAAAATAATTTCAAAAAAAGAATCTGAAAGGTTTTTAAAAGATGTACAAAACTGTAAAAATTTGAAAAATGGTCAACTTGATAAACTGAATATTAAGATAAATAAAAAATTTCTAAAAAGAAACAATAGAGCAGGAATTTTTTAATGCATTTTATTGAAAAAAAAGCTGGGCAAAAAAGAATTGATTTTGACAATAAACTAAAATCAAAAAAAATATTAAGAATACCGGGTGCTTATAATCCCCTTACTGCAAAATTAATTGAAGAGATAGGATATGACGGAGTTTATGTCTCTGGTGGAGTAATGTCGAATGATTTAGGATATCCAGATATTGGTCTTACCACTTTAAATGATGTAAGCAAACGTTCAGAGCAAATAGCAAGAGTAACAAATTTACCCACAGTTGTTGATATAGATACTGGTTTTAAGTCTTGTAAGGAAACAATAGAGACGTTCGAAAATTATGGAATTACAAGTGTTCATATAGAGGATCAAGTTGAGAGAAAAAGATGTGGACATCTTGATAATAAAGAACTTATCTCAAGTGAGCAAATGACCAAAAAAATAAAAGAATGTGTTTCCTCAAAGAAAGATAAAAATTTTAAAATTATTGCAAGATCCGATGCGAAAAATGTTGAAGGATTAGATAAAATGATTGATAGATGTAAATCTTATATTGATGCTGGTGCAGAAATTGTTTTCCCTGAGGCGCTTAAAGATGAAAGTGAATTTGAGAAAGTACGAAAATCTTTAGATTGTTATTTATTAGCAAACATGACTGAATTTGGTAAGTCAAAACTACTTAACTTCAAAGAATTAGAAAATTTAGGATACAATATTGTGATCTATCCTGTTACTACTCAAAGATTGGCTATGAAAAATGTTGAGGATGGTTTGCGTGCTATTTTTAACGATGGACATCAAAATAATATAATTGATAGAATGCAAACTAGAAAAAGATTATATGAGCTAGTTGATTATGAAAAATATAACTCGCTTGATGAAAAAATATATAATTTTAGTACAGAGGGACACGAGTAATGAGTGATGAGATAAAAAAAGGTTTGCTAGGTATTGTAGTTGATGAAACCGAAGTATCAAAAGTAATGCCTGAAATAAACTCACTTACATACAGGGGTTATGCAGCTCAAGACTTATGTGCTAAATGCAAATTTGAGGAAGTTGCATATTTAATATTAAATGGTGAGTTGCCTAGCAAAAAACAGTTGAAAGCTTTTGAAAAGATAGAGAGAAAAAACAGGAAATTATCTAAAACTTTATTAGATGATTTAAAAAAGATACCAAAAAAAGCTCACCCTATGGATGTTGCTAGGACTGCTGTTAGCATAATGGGATTGGAAGATAAAGAAACTAGAGATAATTCACCAAAAGCAAATATGAGAAAAGCGATGAGAATTTTCTCAAAAACTCCAGTAGCTTTAGCTGCTTTTTATCGAGTAAGAAAAGGGAAAAAAATTATTTCTCCAAAAAAAAATCTTTCTTTCTCTGAAAACTTCTTTCATATGTGTTTCGGCAAAGTACCAAATAAAGATATCGTAAAAGCATTTGATGTATCTTTAATTTTATACGCTGAACATAGTTTTAATGTTTCAACTTTTACTGCAAGAACAATTACAAGTAGTTTATCGGATATTCATGGTGCAATTACTGGCGCAATTGCCAGTTTAAAAGGACCATTACACGGTGGTGCCAATGAAGAGGTAATGCACATGATGAATAAAATCAAAAAACCTGAAAAGGCTCATAAATGGATAAATAAAGCATTAGATAATAAAGACGTAATTATGGGCTTTGGTCACAGAGTTTATAAAAGTGGTGACTCTAGAGTTCCAACTATGAGAGAATATTTTGGTAAAGTTGCAAAGATCAAAAAAGATAAAAAGTTTGAAAAAATTTATGACATTGTTGAAAAAGTGATGATAGATAGAAAGAACATACATCCTAATGTTGATTACCCTACTGGACCTACATATCATTTAATGGGGTTTGAAACCGACTTTTTTACCCCAATATTTGTAATCTCAAGAATCACTGGTTGGTCTGCACATATAATGGAGCAACATGCTGCAAATAAATTGATTAGACCACTTGCAAGTTACAAGGGCAGCAAGTATCGAAAAGTTGTTCAGTTAAACCAAAGGTAAATTAAGCAAAAGCTTCTGTCCAAGAACCTTGGGTTGATGCTTTTGAGTATTCCGTAGCTCTCCCCTCAAAAAAGTTCATATGCTCTACTGCATTTAACATAGTATCAAGCCAAGTTAATGGATTTTTTTGAACATCATAAATAGGTTCAAGACCTAATTGAGCTAATCTTCTATTTCCAATGAAACGTATATAGTCTTTTACCTCTTGAGCAGTTAATCCATTCATTGGTCCCATTTCAAAAGCAAGATCAATAAATGCATCTTCGTGATGTACAATAGTTCTGCAAGCTTCATATAACTCTTTCTTTAGTTGTGGTGTCCAAATGTGAGGATTTTCATTAATGAACTCCTTAAATAATCTTATCATTGAATTACAGTGCAAAGTTTCATCTCTTACAGACCAAGTTACAATTTGGCCCATGCCTTTCATTTTATTAAATCTTGGGAAGTTTAATAAAATAGCAAAACTTGCAAACAACTGAAGTCCTTCAGTAAAAGCGCTAAACACCGCAACTGTTTTTGCAATGTCCTCTTTCGATTCTACATTAAAGTTTTGCATGTAATCGTACTTATCTTTCATCTCTTTATATTTCATGAAAGCAGAGTACTCAGATTCTGGCATACCTATTGTATCAAGTAGATGAGAGTAAGCTGCTATATGAACTGTTTCCATAGAAGCAAAAGCAGTCATCATCATTAAAACCTCTGTTGGTTTAAAAACTGTTGTGTAATGTCTTAGGTAACAATTGTTTACCTCAACATCAGCTTGAGTAAAAAATCTAAAAATCTGAGTTAAAAGATTTTTTTCTGATTGAGTGAGATTCTTTTGCCAATCTCTTACATCATCTCCTAATGGCACTTCCTCTGGCAACCAATGAATTCTTTGTTGTGTTAACCAAGCATCATAACACCATGGATATCTAAATGGTTTATAAACTGGATTTTCAACTAATAAACCCATATCCTTTGGTTTAATTATTGGTGATTTTAAATTTTTCATACTTTCTACTGACATGATAAACACTCCTCGTATTCTGGTTGATTTTGTTTTTGATTTTTTGATTTGTATACATTTGCTGTAACATCAGTTGTGCTAGCATCATTAACATTTTCAGCTCTTTGAATTGATTTCGATCTGCAATAATAAAGGCTTTTCAGACCCTTTTTCCATGCTTGAAAATGAATTTGGTGCAGATCTTTTTTGTGGATATCTGCAGGAATAAAAATGTTAATCGACTGAGCTTGAGATATATGAGGTGTTCTATCTGCTCCCAAATCAACAATCCATCTTTGATCAAGCTCGAAAGCTGTTTTGAAAACATCTTTTTCATCTTGAGAAAGAAAATCTAGGTGAGAAACTGAACCTTGATTTGTAGTGATACTTGACCAAGTTTCTTCATCGTTTTTACTATATTTTTCTAAGACCTCAGTTAAATATTTATTTCTAACATTAAAAGATCCAGAAAGTGTTTTATGTGTATAACTATTAGCTGCAATTGGCTCTACTCCTGGAGATGTTCCTCCACAAATAATAGAAATAGATGCTGTTGGAGCAATTGCTGTTTTGTTTGAAAATCTTTCATTAATTCCATAATCAGCAGCATCAGGACATGGACCTCTCTCGTCAGCTAAATCTTTTGATGCTTGGTCTACTTGTTTTTGTATATTTGCAAATATTTTTTTGTTCCAAACTTTACTCATTACAGACTCGAATGGAATTTTCTTTTGTTGAAAATAAGAGTGTAAACCCATTACACCCAGTCCTACACTTCTTTCCTTTAAAGCAGAGTATGTTGCATCACTAAATGATTCTGGTGCTTTTTCTATAAAATCTGTTAGTACATTATCTAACATTCTCATTACATCTGGAATAAAATTATTGTCATCTTTCCATTCATCATATTTTTCTAAATTTAATGATGACAAACAACATACAGCTGTTCTATCTCTTCCCTCTTTATCAATTCCAGTTGGTAAGGTTATCTCACTACATAAATTAGAAGTTTTTACAGTCAAACCTGCTAACCTATGATGCTGAGGTATCATTCTATTAACAGTATCAATGAAAACAATGTAAGGTTCACCAGTTTCAATTCTTGCAGTTAACAATCTGATCCATAAATTTCTTGCAGAAACTGTTGCTTGAACTGATTTGTCTTTAGGACTTTTAAGTGCCCATTGTTCATCTAGTTCAACAGCTCTCATGAATGCGTCTGACACCAAAACACCATGATGAAGATTTAGCGATCTTCTATTTGGATCACCTCCAGTTGGTCTTCTCATTTCAATAAATTCCTCGATCTCAGGATGATCAATCGGCAAATAACAGGCTGCAGATCCTCTTCTTAAAGAACCTTGGCTTATAGCCATTGTTAAAGAGTCCATAACTTTAATGAATGGAATTATTCCAGATGTTTTTCCAACTCTTCCAATCTTCTCACCTATAGATCTTAAATTTCCCCAATAACTTCCGATACCGCCCCCTTTAGCTGCAAGCCAAACATTCTCACTCCACAAATCAAGTATTCCTGTTAAACTATCCCCTGCTTCATTTAAGAAACAAGAAATAGGTAATCCTCTTTTTGTACCACCATTTGATAAAACAGGTGTTGCAGGCATAAACCATAAGTTACTGATATAATTATAAAGTCTTTGAGCGTGTAAGTTGTCATCTGCATAATGGCTTGCTACTCTTGCAAACAAATCTTGAAAAGATTCGTTAAAACCTAAATATCTATCACTTAAAGTTGCTTTACCGAATTCAGTTAAGTTACTATCTCTTGATCTATCTATTTTGATAGTAATACCTTTTGAGTTTTGAAATAATTCTGTATCATTGTTCAATGAGAATAAATCTGGTCTTTTTTCGTTGTTTTCTGGATTAGCAACAGGTTTAAAATCGGAGACAGCTTTTCTGATGGCTTGTGACAATATTTTGTTCATATAAACCTCTTAAATAATGTTACTCTTTTATGTAAAAACAACTAGATGTTGTGTGTTGAATGACTAAATATACTATATAAATAGGAATTCAAGAGAACATTTATAGAACTTAAAAAATAATTATCAATAATTAATTTAAAAAAATATAGATATATCCACATGGAAAATTCAACAAAAATAGACCCTTATGGATTTAGAGAATATGACGCAAGATGGATTTACGAAAAAGATATCAGCATTGAGGGAATCGAACAGCTTGGAAAAGGATTAGGAACTCAAATTAAAATACACACAAAAAAAGAGAATCCAAGAGTAATAGTCGGTCATGACTATAGATCTTATAGTGAGGAAATAAAATCATCTTTAATAAAAGGTTTAATTTTTACAGGATGCTATGTTGAAGACATAGGGCTATCGTTATCACCTATGGTTTATTATGCACAGTTTAATTTAAATGGAGATGCTGTTGCAATGGTTACTGCTAGTCATAATGAAAATGGTTGGACAGGAGTTAAAATGGGTATCAAAAAAGGTTTAACTCATGCACCAGAAGAAATGAAAGAATTAAAAGAAATCACTCTTAATCAAAAATTTACGAAAGGGAATGGTAATGAAAAACAAGTAGATAATTTTCAACAAATATACAAAAATGACTTGATTAATAAAAATAAAATTACAAAAAAAATTAAAGCAGTTGTAGCTTGTGGAAATGGTACAGCTGGAATATTTGCTCCAGATATATTGAGAGGAATAGGCTGTGAAGTCATTGAGCTTGATTGTAATTTAGACTGGACTTTTCCAAAATATAATCCAAATCCGGAAGATCTTGAAATGTTACATGCAATTGCAAAAGCTGTTAAAGAAAATGAGGCAGATATAGGATTTGGCTTTGATGGAGATGGAGACAGAGTTGGTGTAATAGATGAACAGGGAAATGAAATATTTTCTGATAAAATTGGATTATTGATTGCAAGAAATTTATCAGAAAAACATAATGGTGCAAAATTTATTGTAGATGTAAAATCAACAGGTCTTTATTCTACAGATAAAATTTTAGCAAAAAATAATTGCGATACATTATATTGGAAAACTGGACATTCTCATATCAAAAGGAAAGTAAATATCGAAAATGCATTAGCAGGTTTTGAAAAAAGTGGGCACTTTTTTTTTAATGAACCTTTGGGATATGGGTACGATGATGGAATTAACTCTGCTATTCAAGTCTGTCATTTATTAGATAGTCAAAATAAAAAAATGAGTGAAATTACAGGTGAGTTGCCTAATACTTTTCAAACTCCTACAATGGCTCCGTTTTGTAAAGATGAGGAAAAATATAATATTGTTGATGATTTAGTTAAAGAGATTAAGCAGATGAAAAATAATAAAACCATGATAGATGGCCAAGAAATAAGAGATATTTTAACAGTAAATGGTGTAAGATTTTCATTTGATGATGGTTCTTGGGGATTAATTAGAGCGTCTTCGAACAAACCTTCTTTAGTTATCGTAACCGAAAGTCCTACATCTGATGAAAGAAAAAAAAGAATATTTGATGTTATTGATAATTTGCTTCAAAAAACTGGCAAAATTGGTGTATACGATCAAAAAATTTGATTTTTAAAAAGAATATTTTTCAACTAATAAGTGATCACAACTTTCTAGAGAATCATTTAATCTAAATATTGAGGTGATGGAGGGAGACTGAAGTCACCTCCTTTTTCTTAACACAAATATTCCAGTGCTTTAAGAATACCACCTTTATTATAGGGTATATTTGATTTCATTAATCCCATCTCCACTCCAGCCAAAGTTCCTGCTAACATTAATTCATTAAAATCACCTAAATGACCAATTCTAAAAATTTTACCTGAAACCTTTGCAAGTCCTGTTCCTAATGACATATTATAGTGATCTAAAATAGTTTTTCTCAAAAAATCAGCATCATGACCATCTGGAACCATTACTGCTGTTAATGAATCTGAGTATTCATTTGGATTTTTACAAAGTATTTCTAATCCCCACGAGTTAACTGCAACTCTTGTGGCTTCTGCAAATCTTTTATGCCTTTTGAAAACATTATCTAAACCTTCTTCTGTAAGCATATTGATTGCTTCATCCAAACCATAAAATAAATTTGTAGCTGGTGTATAAGGAAAGTAACCTTTCTTATTATTTTCTAACATGGGTTCCCAATCCCAATATGATTTTGGTAATTCAGATGTTTTATACGCCTCTAATGCTTTCGAGCTTATTGCATTAAAAGAAAGCCCTGGAGGTAATAACAATCCTTTTTGAGATCCTCCTACAGTCACATCAACTTTCCATTCTTCATGTCTATAATCAATTGACCCAAGTGATGATATTGTATCAACAAATAACAAAGCTGGATGTTCCGCATTATCCATAGCTTTCCTAATTTCTCCAATTCTACTGGTTACTCCGGTAGAAGTTTCATTATGTACAGCACAAACTGCTTTAATTTTTTTATCTTTGTCTTCTTTTAGTTTTTGTTCAACGATGTTTGGATTAACACCTGTTCTCCAATCACCTTCAACAAAGTCTACTTCAATTTTAAATTTTTGAGCAATATCCCACCAAAGTGTTGAGAAGTGTCCTGTTTCAAACATCAAGATTTTATCACCAGCACTTAAAGTGTTTACAAGTGCAGCCTCCCAAGCACCCGTTCCTGAAGCTGGGAAAATTATTACTGGCTCTGAAGTTTTAAATATTAATTTTATTCGATCTAAAACTCTTAATCCTAATTCAGCAAAGTCTGGACCTCTATGATCTATAGTAGGATAATCCATAGCTCTTAGAACTCTATCTGGAACGTTTGTTGGTCCAGGAATTTGTAAAAAATGTCTACCAGGCCTTATATTATTTGAAATTGCCATACCGCTGTATATGCTAAAGGAATTATATAATCAATTTTATAATGTATGACAAATAGTAGTAATTTAATTGATAACCTCGAAGTTTATGTTCTTAATAATCCAGATGAAGTAAAACCACATTGGGTTAGTCACTTTATAGTGCCAACAGCTAATGAACTATTAATTAAAATTCATACAAAAGATGGTCATTCAGGATTTGGTTTAGCAACAAGTTACACTGATATTGCTCCTATCATCAAACCATTTTCAAATGGCTTACAAGATTTAATAATTGGAGAAGATCCATTTTGCCCTGAAAAAATTTATGAAAAAATTTTCAAATTAACTGATACACGACTTAGTAGCGAAAAAGGTTGGAGCAGAGAAGCATTAATTAGAATTTCAGCAGCTTTAGATATTGCCTGTTGGGATTTGATAGGAAAAGCTTCAAATATTCCATTGTATAAATTATTTGGAGGATACAGAAATAAAATTCCTGTTTATGTTACATGTGCTTACTACAGAGATGGTAAAGATGAAAAAGAGCTAAGAGATGAAATTAAAAAATTAGTAAATATTGGTCATCAAAGTTTTAAAGTTAAAGTTGGAGGACTTTCTATCAAAGAAGATGCAAAAAGATTAGAAATTATTAGAGATGAAATTGGAGATCAAAAAGGTTTGATGATTGATGTCAATAGAGCGTGGGATCTAAAAACGGCAATTCAAGGTGTAAAAGAGTTTGAAAAATTTAAACCTACATGGATTGAGGAACCCGTTAGATGGGAAGATGATAGAAGAACTTTAAAACTTTTATCAAAACAAACTAAAATTCCATTATCAGGTGGTGAAAGTGAAGTAACTATTTTTGGATGTAGGTCCATGATAGAAGAAGATGCAATTCAAATTTTACAATTTGATTGCACAATGTTTGGTGGTTTTACTAATGGAAAAAAACTTTCTGCATTATGTGAATTAAATCATATAGATGTAGCTCCACATCATGATTGTTACATTCACGCACCTTTAGTTGCATCAACTCCAGCTGGGAGAATAGTTGAGTCATTTGATGATGAGAGAGATCCTCTGCAAGCTCAATTATTTGAAAATCCACATAAAATGAGTGAAGGATGGATACATTTAAATGAAAAACCTGGTTTAGGTTTAGAGATTTCAGAGGCCGCGTTAAAAAAGTTCGGTAAACTGGTTTACAAAAATAAATAAACCTTTAATTAAGTTTTATGCGGTTTAATTCAGCTCAGATACAAAAAATTGGTAAAGAAATTAGGGGTAAAGTTAATGGAAAAACCTTATTCGATGAATTCTCACGTGGAAGATACAGTACCGATGCTTCTGTATATCAAATTAAACCACTTGGTGTAGTTCTTCCAAAAGATACCAATGATGTTTTAAGTTTAATGGATTATTCACAAAAGAATTCTGTGCCTCTATTAGCTAGAGGTGGAGGAAGTTCTCAATGTGGTCAAACTGTTGGAGAAAGCGTTGTACTAGATTACTCTAAACATCAAAATAAAATTTTAGAACTTAATGTTGAAGAAAAATATGTATGGGTACAGCCAGGTGTCGTATTAGATCATCTTAATGATTATTTGAAGCCTTATGGTCTTTGGTTTCCTGTAGACGTATCAACAAGTAGTAGGGCAACTATTGGGGGAATGTCTGCTAATAATTCTTGTGGATCTAGATCATTGTATTATGGCAACATGGTCCATAACGTATTAGCTATTGAAGCAATATTAGATGATGGTTCTATATTTAATTTTGATCAAATAAATAAGAATTATTTAGCAACAAAGAACAATCAAGATAGACTATATAAAATCATAGATAAATTTATTAATGTAAGACAAAAAGTTGGAAGTGAAATTGATACTAATTGGCCAACAACACAAAGAAGGGTTGGAGGATATAACATTGATTTAATTGATCCTGAAGGCTTCAACTCATCAAATCTTCTTGTTGGATCTGAAGGAACGTTATCTTTATTTAACAAAATAAAATTAAAATTATCAGAAATACCAAAGAATAAAATTTTAGGTGTCGGCTACTTTGATAATTTCCATCAAGCAATGGAATTATCAAAAGAGATTGTAAAATTAAAACCAACTTGTGTTGAATTAATGGACCAAAATTTATTAAATTTGGCAAAAGAAATCCCAATGTATGCTGGAGGTATAAAAAAATATATTAAAGGAAATCCTGAAGCTGTTTTGATGGTAGAATTTATTGATGCTGAGAAAAGTGTATATGAAAAGAAAATAAAAGATCTAGAGTATTTGGTTTTAAACCAAAACAAAAAAAACGAATTTTCTTTTTATTCAGATTTGTCAGAGCAAAAAGAAGTTTTTGAAATAAGAAAAGCTGGATTAAATATTTTGATGTCAATGAAGGGTGATAAAAAACCGGTTGCCTTCATTGAAGATTGTGCAGTTTCTCTAGAACACTTAGCTGACTACACCGCAAGATTAAAAGAAATATTTAAAAAATATGGAACAAGTGGAATGTTTTATGCTCATGCATCTGTTGGAACACTTCACGTAAGACCAGTTTTAAATATGAAATCTGACAAAGATATACAAAATATGAGATCTATATCTGAAGAAGCATTTGAAATAGTCAAAGATTATAAAGGTTCTCATTCTGGTGAGCATGGTGATGGAATTGTTAGATCAGAATTTCATGAAATGATGTTTGGTAAAAAAATCATCAATGCCTTTGAAGAAATAAAAGATACATTCGATAGCAAAAACCTTCTAAATCCTGGAAAAATTGTTCGACCTTTTAAATCAAACGAAAGATCTTTAATGAGATACAAATCAGGTTATCACACAGAAAATATAGATACACATTATGATTGGTCTAATTGGGGCCAATTTTCTGATGCTGTTGAGATGTGTAATAATAATGGAGCTTGTAGAAAATTAGACTCTGGTGTGATGTGTCCATCATATAGAGTAACTAAAGAAGAAAAAGATTTAGTCAGGGGAAGAGCAAATACTTTAAGGTTAGCTTTATCTAACCAACTTCCAGAAGGTTCATTTTCATCTAAAGAAATGTACGAAACTATGGAGTTATGTGTCAGCTGTAAAGCTTGTCAAAGAGAATGTCCAATGTCGGTTGATATGGCTAAGATGAAATCTGAATTTCTTTCTCATTACTATAAAAAATTTAGTATGCGAATTAAAGATAGAGTTATCTCTGATATGCCAAAACTTATTTGGTTATTAAAGTTTGTTGCTCCTATATTCAATAAGATCAAAAACATACCACTAATCTCGACAATTGTTGAAAAGTTTGGTTTTGCAACTGCAAGGACTATGCCTGAAGTTCAAAATCAGAACGCTTTACGAGAGATTTACGACAGTCAGACAGTATCAGAAAATAAAGTAATTCTGTTTGCAGATACGTTTAATATTAATTTTGAAAATGAAAATTTAGTTTATGCAATTAAAGTATTAAATAAATTTGGTTATCAGGCAGTTATACCAAGTTTTGGTAAAGATAAATTAAAGAGACCACTTTGCTGTGGACGAACTTATATATCTTACGGTCAATTAGACAAAGCCTCTGAAGAGCTAAATAGATTTAATAATTACGTTATCCAAAATAATTATATTAATTTACCGGTTGTAGGTATTGAACCATCCTGTTTATTAACATTTAACGATGAGTATCAGACTTTAAAAAATGTAAATAATAGAGAACAAATTAAAAATAAATTTTATCTACTTGAGGAATTTATTTTAGAACAAATAAGAAATAACAATAAAATTAAAGCTAACAAGTTTGATCAAAAGGTATTAATCCATGGGCACTGTCATCAAAAATCACAAGATAGAATGAAGAGTCTAACTAATCTTTTATCAGAATTAAATATTAATAATAAAATGATAGAGTCAAGTTGTTGTGGAATGGCAGGTTCATTTGGCTATGAAAGTAAAAATTATGAAGTATCTAAAAAAATGGCTAATCTTTCTTTAATACCTGCAATCAATAATAGTGATGAAAAAGATTTTATAGTTGCAAACGGTACGAGCTGTAGACATCAAATATCTGATTTATCTGAGAAAAAAGGTAAGCATGTTTCAGAATTATTATTTAAAATTTTTGAAACTGTTAATTAAAGAATTACTTTTCTATTATAAAAATCTTCGATCTGGTCATCTTTGTAACCAAAAATTTGCATAACTTCTTTTGTATGTTCTCCTAAGTTTGGAGCACCTCTTGATTTTTCAGTTTTACTTTTTGAAAATTTAATTGGCATACCAATAGCTTTACTTTTACCAGCTTTTTTATTATTTACCTCTATAACCATTTGTCTTTCAAGTGTTTGAGGATCTTTAAACATGTCTGTTATCGAGTTAATAGGACCACATGGTAATCCATTATCATCAAAGATTTTTAACCATTCACTAGAAGTTTTTTTAATGAGTTCTTTGTTAAGAATATCAACTAGTTCATTTAAATTTTGCTTTCTATTTAAATTAGATGAAAACTTTTCATTTTCTTGTAAATCTTCACGACTGATTGCTTTAAGTAACATAAGCCAAGTATTTTGATTTGAGGCACCTACTGTTATCCATTTGTCTTTTGTTTTAAATGCTTGATAGGGTGCAGTTAAAGGATGTGCTGAGCCTAATGGACCAGGCGACGCTCCAGTGGCAGCAGCTATTGCAGATTGCCAATATGTATGAACAATTCCCGCTTCATATAGAGATGTATCAACTTTTTGCCCTTCTCCTGTTTTTGCTCTATGAACTAATGCAGCTAAAATTCCACTAGCTGCAAGTAAGCCAGCTGTTATATCTGTTATAGGTGCACCAACTTTCATCGGCGGCTTATCTGCACTTTCACCTGTAATACTCATTAATCCACTCATACCTTGTGCGACTAAATCAAATCCACCCTTATCCGCATAAGGACCAGTTCTACCATATCCAGAAATTTCACATAAAATTATTTTAGGATTAATTTCTGACAATACATTATATCCAACACCTAATTTTTCTAATGTCCCTTTTCTAAAATTTTCTAAAACTACGTCTGAATTCTTAACCATAGTTTTAAATATCTCTATTCCATCTTTGTCTTTCAAATTTAATGCAATACCTTTCTTATTCCTATTCATCATCATAAAGGCTGCGGACTCACCATTGATTTCTGGTGGAAGAAAGTTTCTAGTATCATCTCCAGTTGGGGTTTTCTCTATTTTTATAACTTCGGCACCTAAATCAGCTAACAATAGTCCGCAAGTTGGACCTGCCATTATTTGAGCCATCTCAAGAACTCGAATGCCTTTTAATGATGCAGACATTTATTACTTATTTTTGAATTTTGGTTTTATTTTATTTAAGAAAGATTGATAACCAATTTTAAAGTCTTGGGTATCATAACATTTATAACCAAGATTATTTATTTTTTCTGTAACTTTTCCATTTTTTAAAATGTTTCTTGCAAATTGCTTGTGCCACCTAGCAACCTTTGGAGCTCCTTCACATATTAATTCAGCTGATTTATAAGCCTCTTTTTCAACATCTTTATCATTAACCACTCTATTAACTAGTCTCTTTTGCAATGCTTCGTCAGCTCCAAAGACTCTACCTTCAAATAATATTTCCATTGCTGTAGTGTAATTAGTTACTTTTAAAAGTACCTCAAGTTCTTTTGCAGCCATTGTTAAGCCTAATCTTTTAATTGGAACTCCAAACCTAGAATTTTTACCACAAATTCTAATGTCACAACATCCAGCTATTTCCAATCCTCCACCAACGCATATTCCCTCAATCAATGCAATTGTTGGTATTGGGCAATCAAAAATTGCTCCGAGCGTTCCGTGTAAAAATTTACCATAAGATTTTGCTAATTTAGATGAAGATCTTTGTTTTTTAAATTCTCCAATATCATTTCCTGGTGAAAAAGATTTACCTCCCTCCCCTCTTATTATGATGCATCTTAAATTTTTATTCCTAGATAACTTTTTAAAGACCTTGCCTAGTTCAATCCACATTGGCTTGGTCATTGCATTTAATTTTTCTGGTCTATTAATAACAACTTCAACTAAATGAATATTTTTTTTATTTAGTTTAATTAATTTGCTCATTTAATTCCTATAAAAAAACTCAACTAATGTCATCGGTATAGCTGGAACATATGTTACTAACATTAGCAATACAAACAATACACAAATAAAAGATATATTTGATCTTGTAACATCCCAAATATCAGCTTTAGCAACAGAACATGCTGTAACCAGAACACTTGCTACTGGTGGGGTTTGTTGGCCAATTGCTAAATTTAAAGTTACTATTATACCAAAGTGGACAGGGTCAATACCTACAGCATTAACTAAAGGCATTACAATTGGAACTGTTAAAATTATTGCAGCAACTGAATGTAAAAAGAAACCTATTACTAAAAGAAATACATTTAGTATTCCCAAAACTGCATATTTATTATTTGTAAAATCAATAATTGACTCTGCAACTTTTTGTGGAATTTGTTCTATTGTTAAAAATTCACCAAGTAATACAGATGCAGCCACTAATAACATCACTGAGGCTGTTTGAATTGCGCCTTCACATGCAGACTCGTACAATCTTTTAAAATCAATTTCTTTATAAATAAAACCAATTACTAAAGAAGCTACAACTGCTAAACCTGCACCTTCAGTTGCAGTTACAACTCCACCAAAAATTCCACCTAAGATAATAATAGGTAATAAAAATGCTAATGCTGCATCTTTTGCAGTTTTCTTTACATTTGGAATATTAAATGTCTCCTCAACAGGAAAGTTTTTTCGTCTTGCAGTAATATATGCAGCCAACATTAAGAAAAAACCACCTATCACACCAGGAACTATCCCGGCAACAAATAATTGAACTACTGAACTTTGAGCCATAACAGCATAAACAATCATTGGTATTGATGGTGGAATTATAATTGCTAAAGATGCTGAGGAAGAAGTAACAGCAGCAGCAAAGGGACCTGGGTAGCCTTTTTTCTTCATTGCAGGAATTAAAATAGATCCAAGCGCAGCAACATCAGCAACGGCTGATCCAGAAATTTCTGCAAAAAACATTGAAGTTGCAATGTTAATCATGCTTAAACCGCCTTTGATAAATCCAACAAGAGCTGAAGCAAAGGCTATTAGTCTTCTAGATATTCCAGCACTATTCATAATTGATCCTGCAAGGATAAATAAAGGAATTGCAATTAATGGAAATTTCATTGACCCATCAAACATGACGATTGCTGTATCGATTAAAAAACTTGTTCCTGTCTTCAGTACCATTGCAATAATTGTTGTTACAGCAAGGCCTATAGCAATGGGTACATTTATAGATAATAGAAGTAAAAGGACTGCAAACATTGTAAGAATTATCATTAAATATCTCCTGTTTGCTCCTCACCTGTTGTTTGAAGAACTAAATTTCTATAGTCCTCTGGGATTCTTAAAGTTTCAGATAAAATAAATAAACATGATGCAATTGGGATGACAGATTGAACAAATGGTTGTGGAACCCATTCTAATGTTACCAATGTTTCACCAGTAATAAGAGTTAAAACTAAATATCCGTAGTATGCTAGTAATAGTAAGAAACTATAAACAACTATTTTTGAGACAACGAAGAAAATTTTTCTAAGTGCCAATGGAAATGCTTTAAATATACTCGGAACACTTATATGAGAACCTTTTAATGCAGCATAGGCCGAGCCATAATATGTAATCCAAGCAAGTTGTACAGCAGCAACTTCATCATACCAAACTAATGCACTGCCTGCAAAACGAAAAGTAACTCCAAGCAAAACCGTTACTGCCAATGCCACCATCATTATAAACAGTATTAGTTTAAGTATTTTTTCGTACGTATTAATAAAATTTTGCAATTTCATATTATACACAGGCCCTCTGAATGAGGGCCTGATGAGATAAATTAAATTAAATTAATTTGCTAAAGAAGATACTTTATCAACTAAAGCACCACCTGTAGGAACTTCTGATCCAAACTGATCATAGATCCCTTTACTAGCTGCAATAAAAGCACCTTTGTCCGCTTCATTTACTTGAACGCCAGCATCTTTAATTACTTTTAATAAAGATTTTTCAAGTTTAGCAGCTTCAGCGTACACAAATTTTTGTGTATCTTGAGCAGCCTTTTCTAAAATATCTTGTACATCTGCAGGAAGTTTGCTCCAGTGATCTTTATGAACAGTTACATAAGCAGGAGTATAAACGTGACCTGTAATTGATAAATATTTTTGAACTTCTTGAAATTTAGCGCTAGCTATTTGTGCATATGGGTTTTCTTGTCCATCCATCGTTCCAGTTTTTAAAGCAGTGAATACTTCAGAAAATGACATTGGAGTTGGGTTTGCACCATATGATTGGAACATTTTAACTCTCCATTTTGATTTAGGGGTTCTTAATTTAATTCCTTTTAAATCATTCGGAGTATTAATTGGTCTAGTATTGTTTGTTATATGTCTAAATCCATTTTCCCAAACAGCAATTACTTTATATCCCGTTTTGTCTTCAAGATTTTTAAACATTCCAGGTAAAACATTTTTTTCAACTTTAGCCATGTGTTTTCTGTCTTTGATAATAAAAGGCATATCAAATACACCAAATTCATCATGGATAGACGCCATTACTGAAGAAGGTAACCACATATTAACTGTGCCTAGTTTTAGTTTTTGCATTCCTTGTTTGTCTTTACCAAGTTGTGAAGAGCCAAATACAGAAACTTTACCCTTGCTTCCTAATCTTTCATTCGCAAGTTTTGCAAAGTGATCTACAGATGCAGAAAAAAGTGAACCTGGTTTACCAACGTGTCCAAATTTTACTTCAACTGAATTAGCTGCAAAACTCAAAAATAATGATGAGAATACAACGACAATTGTTTTTAAAAATTTATTCATTTTATTTCCCTTAGTTAGTTTTTTATAAAATAAGGGTATATAAAATAGACAAAGAGATCTAGTGTCTAAATTATACAACATGAAAAAAGGAGAATTATGGCAGATAGAAAAATGAGATCAGTCGCTAAGACATTTTCTTGGAGGTTGATTATATTTATATATTGGGTGATTTTTGGATATATTTATACTGGTACATTTAGTGGTGCCGGAATTTTAGGGATTGGCTCTATCATTCCTCTTCTATTCTATTATTTTCACGAAAGAATTTGGAATAAAGTAAAGTGGGGATCAGATTAATTTACTGAATTAGTTTTTTTACCTTATCTGATACTATAATAGTTTTATTATTAATATATTCCTCATGATTTTTTTCTATATTTTTAAGTTCGTATAAATAATTTACCATTACACCAAACGACCTATTAAAACCTACTTCTGAAATATTTGCATTAATCACAATATCATCGATTATTGCACCATTTCCTAGATGAAATCTACAAACATCATTGATAGGCAATTGTTTTTTATTTTTCTCATTCATTAAATAGTGAGCTACCAATTTATATATGGCATTTTTATTTGATAAAATTCTCGTGTCGCCTATTTTAAAACTTGGAGACTTTAAAAAAGATATATTTTCCAAGGGAATATTTCCCAAAATATTTTCTACCAATTTTTCCTCTAAATTCATATACCAATTTCGAAAGCCAGGTATTGGTGATAGTGTTCCAAAATTTTTAATATTTGGAAGTTCTTCTTGTATTTCAAAAACAACTCTTTTAATTAAAAAATTTCCTAGAGTTACTCTTGATAATCCATCTTGACAGTTGCTTATAGAATAGAAAGTTGCAGTATCGTATTTTTTATCTCCGTCAGTTCTAGGTTTTGTTATTTCTTGAATTGATTTTCCTAAACCATTAGTTAAAGCAACTTGAACAAATATAATCGGTTCATCCTCTAAAGCTGGATGGAAATATGAAAAAAATCTTCTATCTTCACCTAATCTTCTTTTTAGTTCATCCATATCCTTAATTTCATGAACTCTTTCATATTTCATAATTTTTTCCAATACTGCTGCCTTAGTATCCCAAGTAATTTTAGCAAGTTTTAAAAATCCAGGGTTAAACCATGATTTAAATAATTCTCTTAGATCATCATCTAAAGATATTAAATCTTTGTTTTTATCAATATTTTTTAGCAAATCTTCTCTTAAAGAGACTATGGTTGACATTCCATTAGGGGACATGTTTATCCTTTTAAATAATTCCTTTCTCTTTCCTTCTGATGTAACAAATAATTTATACAAATTTTTATCATTCTGCGTTTTTTTATATTCATCGATTACCTTTGAAACTTCGGTATGACTAGGTTTATACTCCTCATTAATTTTCTTAAAAAATGTGAGTTTATTTTCAACTGAAAGACTTGTGTATAAATCTGTAATGTCTCGTGCTACAGTAATGCCAAATGCTGCCCCCTTTGTTGATAACAAATCTCTACATAATGAAAGGATTGTATCAAGGTCATTTTTTTTAAGTTCTTTCTTCTTAAATATTTTTTGACCAACATCAGCTATTGATGAAATTATTTCTTTTAAATTAAACATGATGTAATGATTAATATTAACTAATTTTTAAATATTCAATAAAAGATCGAATAGATACTATTAATAGAAAAGTCCCAAAAATTTTACTTAATAGCTTTTTATCTGTTTTATATACCGCTTTTGCACCTATTCTTGCCATTACCATCGTCACAGGTACAAATACGATAAATCCAAATAAATTTATATAACCTAAGGTAAAAGGTGTAACTACATCATTAATAATTTCTCCACCTGTTATCATTGTAATAGTTCCACTAATAGCAATTAAAATACCAATTGCTGAGGCTGTTCCTATTGACTTCCTTATGTCATATCCGAAAGTTCTCATGAAAGGTACCATCAAAGATCCTCCTCCAATGCCTAATAAAACTGAAATAAAACCAACACCTACTCCTGAAATATTTTTTATAGAATCTTTTATTTTTTTTGGATTTTCTAAAAATTTATCTCTTAAAAAAATAAAAAATAGTCCAACAATAAATGCCATTATAGAAAAAAATAAAATAAAATCAGATGTTCTTAAATTTACTGCTAAAAAAGTTCCTCCTATGACACCAATAACTATAAAAATGCCAAAAGATTTTACTAAATTTATATCTACTGCCTTATGTTCCATGTGAGTTTTAGCTGAAATTATAGAAGTTGGGATAATAATAGCCAAAGATGTTCCAACAGAAATATGCATTCTGGTTGCAATATCAAAATCTAGTATAGTAAAAGCGTAATATAATGCGGGTACAATTATTATACCTCCTCCAACACCTAATAATCCTGCCATAAAACCTGCGACAGATGCTGCAATAGATAGAACTATAAATAAATTAACAATTTCACTAACATTTAAAACTTCCATTATGAGTTAGCTTGAATTGCTTTTTCATTATTCTGAACAATGCTCATTATATGTTTTGTTTTTTGGAAATCAGAATCTCTAGCCATCATATTGTCACTCAAATATCTTTTCCAGTTCTTAGAGCCAGTTTGTCCATGATATAATCCTACTGTATGCCTCATTATATGATTTACTTTTGTTCCTAACTTAACCTCTTTATCAACATATTCTAACAGTTTTTCTACAACTTGTTCTCTTGTTGGGTTTGATTCTGTCTTAAAAATATTTTTTTCTATATCAACTAATGAATAAGGATTTTGATAAATTGATCTTCCAATCATAACTCCATCACATTTAGAAAGATGTTTATTGATTTCCTCGATCTTAGAAATACCACCATTTATAATAATTTCTAGATGGGGATTGGTTTTTTTTACCTCATAAACCATATCGTAATTTAGTTTAGGTATGTTTAAATTTTGTTTTGGTGATAAACCAGTAAGCATCGCTTTTCTTGCATGCAAAATAAATATTTTTGTCCCTGCATCATACATTTTATTTATAAAATTATTCAAATACTCAAAACTTTCAACGTCATCAAAACCAATTCTAGTTTTAGCCGTTACAGGTATTTTGCAAGAATTGACCATCGAATTTATACATTCTGCAACAAGTTCAGGTTCTTTCATTAAGCATGCTCCAAATTTATTTTTTTGAACCTTTTTGCTTGGGCAACCCAGGTTTATATTGACTTCATCATAGCCCATATCTTCGGCTATTTTTGCAACTTCTGATAATTCTTCTTTATTTGAGCCACCTACTTGAAGTGCAAGTGGTTTTTCCTCCGGATTAAATGATAAAATTTTTTTTCTATCTCCATGAATTGCAGATTTAGTTGCAACCATTTCACTATAAAGCATTACATTCTTGCTCATTAATCTCAAAAAAAAAACGATCATGCCGATCAGTGCAATCCATCATTGGTGCAACAGAAATTTTTCGATTTATTTTATTTTTAGTATCCAAGAGGTTTACCCATTATTTTATCAGGTAGCCATGTCACAATTTCTGGAAAAATACACAAAATTAATATGGCTAAAGCCATTATAATCATAAACGGTATAGAGCCTTTTAAAATTTCTGACAAACTAACGTCTGGGGTAATTCCTTTTATAATATAAAGATTTAATCCAACGGGTGGTGTTATTAATCCTATTTCCATGTTTATTGTAAATACAATTGCAAACCAATATGGATCAAAACCTAAAGTAGTAATTACAGGTAATAATATAGCAGAAGTCATTACGATAACAGCTACTGGGGGCAAGAAGAAACCAGCTATTAAAAGAAAAATATTTATTAATATAAATACTACCCATTTGTTTGAGCTAATATCTACCATGCTTTGTGCCAATGACTGAGTTACGTACAATTGTGAAAGTGTAAATGCAAAAAGATATGAGGCTGCAATTATAAACATTATCATTACACTTTCTTTCATGGAAACTTTAACAATATTCCATATTTTTTTCGGCTGATAAATTTTGTAAACTACTGCTATTAACACAAAAACTAAAAATGCCCCTACACCTGATGCTTCTGATGGTGTTGCAACGCCACCATATAATACATAAAGAACACCAGCTATAATTGCTAAAAATGGTAAGATCCTTGGTAATACCTCAAGCTTTTCCTTTAGTGTAGGTTTGGTACGGTTACTTAATGCTTTAGCAGAATCTTTATCTATAAAATAACTATGTATAAGTGCCCATATAGCAAACATACCTGCCAGCATAAAACCTGGGACTAACCCACAAAGAAATAGTCTTCCTATCGAAGTTCCTGTTGCAATTCCATAAACTATTAAAACTATGCTTGGAGGAATTAAAACTCCAAGAGTTCCGCCAGCAGCAATTGTTCCAGTTGCGATTTGATCAGAATATCCTCTCTTTCTCATTTCTGGGATACCCATAGTGCCTATAGCGGCGCATGTTGCTGGGCTTGAACCGCTTAAAGCTGCAAAAATTGAACAAGCGCCAATATTTGAAATTACTAAACCTCCAGGTACTCGCCAAAGCCACCTATCCAATCCTGTATATAAATCTTTTCCAGCTGGTGAATTGGCTACAGCCATTCCCATTAAAATAAACATTGGAATTGATAAAAGAACAAATGAATTTAGTCCTGCGTAAAAAGTTTCTGCAAATACATCTAGCATTTGAAAACCTTCAAAAGCGACTAACAGAGCAATCGATACAAAACTCAAACCAAAAGCGATAGGTATACCAGAAAATAAAACGATAAGCGTGAAAACAGCAACTATTACAGCAATTAATAAAGGGTCCATTAATTACTATCCTGTTCGTCGTTAAGTTTGATTATTTCTGCAATATATTGCAAGATCATTAATGCAGCTCCTATCATCATTGAGGAATAAGGGATCCAAAGAGGTGGATCCCATACAGTTCCTGTAGAATAATTTTTTGTAAAAGCTTCCTCAACCATTAAAAATCCAAAATAAAATAGAATTAAAAAAAATAATAAACTTACTAATGACGTAAAAATTTTAAGTCTTAAAATATTTCTCTTTGATAAAAAATCATAAATCCATTCCATGCTTACATGTGCTTTTTCACTTAATACGTAAGCGCTACCAATAAAAGTAGATGCTACCAAAAGCATTGTAACTAATTCTGTTTGCCAGGTTATTGCTCTTTGGAAAAAATATCTCTCAAAAACTAGCTCAACAATGACAAGAATTGATAGAAGTAAAGCTAATACAGCAAAAGCACCACAAGCTTTTGCAATATGATCACAAAATTTTAAATATTTGTTTTTCATAAAAAAAACCCCTATTTAAATTAATAAATAGGGGTTCTTTATATACTAGTTTATTTTACTGCTAAAGCCATTTCCATTAACTTATCACCACCTGGAACTTTCTCAGCAAATGCTTTATGAGAAGATTGTTTTGCAATCTCTACCCATGCCGCATGATCTTTTTCATCCATATATACCAACTTAACACCTGCTGCCTTATATGCATCCTCAAATTTTTTATCTAAATTTTCAACTTGTGCAGTCATATATTTTTCAGCAACTTTACCTGCTTTCATTAGAGCGTCTTGTTGTTTTGAATTTAGGGCATCAAAACTTTTCTTTGACATCAAAATTGGTTCATACATAAACCATAGACCAAATTTTCCTGGAGGTGTTGCGCATGAAACCTGTTCATAAATTTTGTAACTTACAAAACTTCCCGAACTAGTGTTAGCACCAGTTAATACACCTGTTTGAAGACCTGTGTAAATTTCTGATGACGGCATACTCTGAATACCTGCTCCTGCTGCCTCTAACATCTGGTTAAATGCTTTTCCTGCAGCTCTCATTACTTGTCCTTTCGCATCACTCGGATTTTTGATACATTTAGTTTTAGAAGCAAATCCACCACCTAACCATGCATCTGAGAGAACCACAACTCCAGCATCATTAATTATTTTTTTGATTTCAGTCATCATTGGACCTTTATTAAATCTTAATGCGTGGTCATGATTTTTTACAGTTCCAGGCATAAGTGTTGCATCAAATTCTGGATGGAATTTGGATGCATATGCTAAAGGGAAAGCTGAAATATCTAATTGACCAGTTGTCATTGGCTTCCATTGCTCTTTTGGTTTGTAAAGTGATTTGGCTGGATAAATTCTTATATCCAAATCTACATTAGCTTTTTTAACTTCATCAGCAATAATTTGAACCATTTCATGTCTTGGATCGTATGAACCATCCGCTCTTTGAGTACCAGGCCACTGGTGACTAGCTTTAAGAGTTACTGCTAAAGCAGATCCGATTAAAGAAAAAGTTAAAATTACTGAAGTGAAAATTAAAGATAATTTTCGTAACATGTTATTTTCTCCTCATTTGTAATTAGTCTAATTAAATTGAACTTCTTAATGAGAGTCAATATAACCATATGACATTATTTTATTTATGAATGGTCCACTTAAAGATTTATTAGTTGTTGATTTAACAAGGGTTTTGGTCGGTCCATACTGTACAATGATTTTATCTGATCTTGGAGCGAGAGTTATAAAAATTGAAGCTCCTGAAATTGGAGATGACTCGAGGGGATTTGGTCCTTTCATTGAGGATTACTCTGCATATTTCATGTCTTTGAATAGAGGAAAAGAAAGCATAGCTCTCAATTTAAAAAATGAAGATGACAAAAAAATTTTTGAAAAAATTTTAGCAAAGGCAGACATATTAGTTGAAAATTTTAAACCCGGTACTTTAGAGAAATGGGGTTTCGGTTGGAATGAGGTAAGTAAAAAATATCCTAAATTAATTTATGCATCAGCTTCTGGTTTCGGTCAAACAGGACCACTTAAAGAATTACCAGCATATGATATGGTTGTTCAAGGAATGGGTGGATTAATGAGTGTTACTGGACATCCAAATTCAGAACCAACAAGAGTTGGAACGTCTATTGGTGATATTACAGCAGGTTTATTTACAGCTATTGGTATTAATGCAGCTCTATATGACAGGCAAAAAACAGGTAAAGGCACTTTCATTGATGTATCAATGTTAGATTGTCAAATAGCAATTTTAGAAAATGCTATTGCTAGGTATCTTTCAAAAAATGAAATCCCAGAGCCAATGGGTTCAAGACATCCATCTATTGCTCCATTTGAAGCTTTTAAAACAAAGGATAGTTTTTTTGATTATTGCAGCTGGTAACGACAAATTATTTAAAAGCTTATGTGAAGTTCTTGAAATACCTAATATTGCAACCGATGAAATGTATAAAACAAACTCTTTAAGATCACAAAATATAGATAAATTAAAATTAATTATTGAGGACAAACTTAAGCATAAAAATACAGATGAATGGATTAAAGTTATGGAAAATTTAAAAATACCATGCGGTCCAATTTTTAATATTAAACAAGCTGTAGAAAATCCACAAATTAAAGAAAGAAATATGATTGTAAAATCTTTTCATAAGAACATTGGAGAGTTTAAATCTGCTGGAAATCCCATAAAAATGTCTACTTACAAAGATGAAAAAACAAGGGGAGATATTCCAGATCTTGATGAACACCGAGATAAAATACTTAAAGAATTTAGTTAACTAATATATAAGCTATAAAATTATGATTGATAAAAGAAAATTTTATATAAACGGTCAATGGGTTTCACCAAGTAAACCAAATGATTATGAGGTAATTAATCCTTCAACCGAAGAAGCTTTTGCAACCATATCATTAGGATCAACGGAAGATACTAATGCTGCAGTATCGGCGGCAAAAAAAGCTTTAGTTGGATGGAGTGAAAGTTCAAAGGATGAAAGATTAAATTTATTAGAAAAATTACTTTCTATTTATAAAAAAAGATATGGAGAGATGGCTGATGCTATATCTATGGAAATGGGAGCCCCAATGGATTGGGCAACAGACGTGCAAACATCAAGCGGACAATCTCATCTTGAAGATTTTATAAAAAGACTGAAAGAATTTAAGTTTGATGAACAATTTGAACCAAACTCTAATAATCGTATTTGTTATGAACCAATTGGAGTTTGTGGATTAATTACTCCATGGAACTGGCCAATTAATCAAATAGCTTTAAAAGTTGTTCCAGCTTTTGCAACAGGTTGTACAATGATTCATAAACCTTCAGAAATAGCCCCAATTTCAGCAATGTTGTTTGCAGAAATGATTGATGAGGCAGGCTTTCCAGCTGGTGTGTTTAATCTTGTAAATGGTGATGGTGCTGGTGTCGGCACAGATATTTCATCTCATCCTGATATTGATTTAGTATCTTTCACAGGATCAACAAGAGCAGGTAAATTAATTTTAAAAAATGCAGCAGATACAATCAAAAGGGTGTGCCTAGAATTAGGTGGAAAAGGTGGAAATATTGTTTTTGCAGACTCCTACCCTAACGCTGTACGAGATGGTATCAGAAACGTAATGAGTAATTCAGGTCAGTCCTGTGATGCACCGACAAGAATGCTTGTTGAAAAATCAATTTATAAAAGAGCAGTTAAAGAGGCTGTCGAAGAGGCAAATTTAATAAAGGTAGATCATGCTTCAAAAAAAGGAGATCATATAGGTCCTGTTGTTTCTAAAATTCAATACAATAAAATAATAAGTCTTATACAGAGCGGAATTGACGAAGGAGCAACTCTTGCAGCAGGCGGACCAGAATTGCCTAATGGAATGAACAAAGGCTATTTTATTAAACCAACTATTTTTACAGATGTCACAAATGATATGCGTATTGCAAAAGAAGAAATATTTGGTCCGGTTTTATCAATAATACCTTTTGAAACGGAAGAGGAAGCAATTCAGATTGTAAATGAAACCGAGTATGGACTAGGTAATTATTTACAAACCGAGAGTAAAGAAAAAGCTAAAAGAGTTGCCAAAAAGCTTAAGGCAGGAACAATTTATGTAAATGGAAACGGTGCAGATCCAGGTGCTCCATTTGGAGGTTATAGACAATCAGGAAATGGACGTGAAGGTGGTGTTTGGGGATTACATGAATTTTTAGAAGTTAAAGCTGTAACTGGTTGGCCAAAATAATATGATTGGTTATGTTATGGTTGGCACAAATGATTTAGATCAGTCAATTAAGTTTTATGATAAATTGTTGGAAGTTTTAGATTTAGAGAGAACTGAAAAAGATGAAGTGTGCGCTGGATATTCTCAAAAAAATAACAACGGAAAAATAGAATTTTACGTAACAAAACCTTTTAACAAAGAAAAGGCAACAGTTGGTAATGGATCTCAAATTTCATTTCAAACAAGTTCAAGAGAATTGGTTGATAAGTTTCATGATGTTGGAATTAAGTTAGGAGGTGCTAGCGAAGGATCTGGTGGTGAGAGACCTGAGGGCTCTGGAGTTTACTATTCTTACATTCGTGACTTAGATGGAAATAAAATCTGCGCTTTTACAAATAACCGATAATAAATGTCATATAATTTTGTAGAGAAAAAATTAAAAGCTAATGGTGTTGTTATTTTAGATGGTGGAAATGGAGGAGAGTTAGAGAGTTCAGGCGCAAAGATGGATAAAGATCTATGGGCTGGAAAATGTGCTATTGATGATCCGGATAAAGTGTTTCAAGTGCATGAAAAGTATATTAATGCTGGCGCAGACATCATTACTTCAAATACCTACGCTATTACACCTATATCGATGAAAGAGTATGGATATGATCAATTTACGAAAAATTGGAATGAAGAAAGTGTAAAAATAGCTTTAAAAGCAGCAAACAATTCTAATAGAGAAGTAGCTGTTGCAGGATCGGTTTCAACTTCTGGCAGTTGGGATAAACTTTCAGAAGAGGATATAAGACCTGGCTTTAATGAGCATTTAAAAATTTTAAAAGAAGCAGGTGTAGACCTAATCATTTTAGAAGCCATGACCTCAAAGGATAGAACGGTTGAAAATATAATTGAGTGCTCAAAAGATGTTAAACTACCTATCTGGTTATCTATTTCGTGTGCAATTAATGAAGACGAAAATATATTAATGCACGGCTATCAGGAAAGCATAACTAATTCGAAAGCAAAGTTTTACGATACTTTAGAGAATTCCCTATCTAAATTTAGTAAAGTGCATGAAGGTCCAATTTTAGTGGCACATTCAGATATTAAAGTTACTGGTGAAGCAGTTAAACTTTTAAAAAAAGTTCATAAAGGAATTGTTGGTGCATATCCAAATAATGGTTACTTTGAAAAACCTCACTGGAAATTAATTAATGATATATCCCCATCTAAATATTTGGAGGAAGCAAAAAAATGGGTATCTAATGGAGCTCAAATTATTGGTGGATGTTGTGGAGTTGGTCCCGATAAAATAAATGCAATCTCAGTATTAAAATAAAATTAAGGAATGACAAAAGATAAAAAAATAATTAGTGAATTAAATCCTACACTTAAAATTATAAGAGATAATAAACCAAAATGGTATTTGCCGGAAACAAGAAGAGATGGTTATCGAAATTTACATAAAATCAACAGATACGGTCTACTTCTAAGATCTGATCATGTATTAAAATTAAACCAAAGATATAATGACGAGATAGAAAAAATTCAATCAGTGAACAAAATGATAAATCATAAATATTTTTGCTCATTGTTGGTAGGCAAAGATCAAGACATTCTATATGAAAAATATGCAGATGATTTTAACAAAAATACCCCACAAACTATAATGTCTATCACAAAAATGTTTATAAATTTATTTATTGGAGAACTTGTTGAAAAAAAAATTATTGAATTAAATAAAAAAGTTTCAGACTATTTACCTAATATTGGCTCTGGATACGCATCTGCCACGATTCAAGATGTTTTAGATATGAATATTCAAAATGCTTATAGCGAAGATTATACAGATCCATACACATCTTCATTTTTACATGAACCAGTTTGTGGTTGGAGACTACCCGATGATTTAAATTACAAAGTTAGCCAGGAAGAATTTTTAAATTCAATTAAATCTTTGAAAGATCAAAGTCTAAAAAATACTTCAGATCTATCTCACTACAAATCAGCGAATACTGATGTAATGGGTTTATTAGTTGAAAAAGTAAGCGGAAAAAAACTTAAAGAATGGTTGCTGGAGGCTGTAGAGGCAGCAGGTTTTGAAGATGCTATGTATATGGGAACAGATAGATTTAGTATGCCTTGGATTTCGGGAGGCGGATGTTTAATCTCTAGAGATTTTTTAAGATATGGTCTTCTTTTTTCAAGAAAAGGGCATGGTGTATTAAATAGAAAAATCGGTTCTGAATTATTCTTTGATGAAACATTAAAAAACAAAGGGACTAAATACATGGAATTATCAAAAAATAAGTTTTTAGAGTACTCAAATTCAACTATGAAATGTGGTAATTGGATTGGCCATTCAGGTCTTGGAGGTCAATTTCTGGCAATAAATTTAAATAATGGGGTTGTTGCAAGTTATTTCTCTGTAATTGAAACAGATTCTGGAACTGATGAAAATTATAAGAAAGATATGATTAATATGATGGACGAAATAGTTAATAATAATTTTTAATTATTAATTTTTGTTTATTTTTTCTGCAATTAATATTTTTCGTTGCATTTCTCTTAAAACAGGTTTTTCTATAAGTTTACCATCAATTACAACTAAACCTGTATTTGACTCGTTAAATTGATCTACAATTCTTTTTGCATGACTAATTTCGTCTTTAGAGGGTGTAAAAACCTCATTTAAAATTCCTATTTGTTTTGGATGTATAGATCCTTTGCCAGTAAATCCCAGATTTTTTGCAAGCTCAGCCTCTTTTTTCATCCCATCCATATTTTCTAAGTCTAAGTATGGAACATCTATGACATCAACTCCAATACTCGCACCTGCATGAACTAGTTTTGATCTTGCGTATACTAAATTTTCCCATTTATGCTCACATCTAAGTTCAGCTGCCATATCAACTCCTCCAAAATACAATGCTACTGTTCTATTGCTTGCATGGGCAATTTCATAAATACATTCTAAAGCCTCATTCGTTTCCATTATTACATGAAGGTCTGTATCTAAATTACAATCAGTAAGAAGATCATCTATAAACTTTATCTCATCTGGTGTTTTAACTTTAGGAAGCATTAGTGCCCCAATTTTAATCTTACTAGAAGCAAACGCCTCTAAATCCAATAATCCATGTTTTGTTCTTTGACAATTTACTCTAACAACTAATTCTACGTCCTCTTTAACTTTGAGTGTTTTTAATGAACTAAGAGTATTTTTTCTAGCATCATTTTTATCCTTTAGTGCTATACCATCTTCTAATTCTATACAAACCATGTCAGCACCTGAATCTATTGCTTTTGGAAACATTTCTGGTTTCAAGCCAGGTGTAAATATAAAACTTCTTCTTACTCTAGGTTTGTTTAAACTCATTTGAATATAATGCTGCGGTTTTCTTTATTAGTATTTAAATTTATCATAATTATTAAATTAACTTCAACAAAAATATTCTTTTTAAGAGTAATAACAATTCTATTATGCAAAGCTTTGTACAAGATTTTTTAGATGCTTGTCATTTACTCCGCAACAACCACCTACAATTTGAATTTGATCATCTATTAATTCTAAAATTGAGTTTGGAAATGCTTTCTCTGACATAGTTATTATTGCTTTATGTGTGTTAGTATCAAATTTATGTATTTCAGGATAAAACATTATTGGGCCTTTCCAATTATTTTTTAAAATTTTTAAGCCATCATAGCTATCTTGAAACCAGGTATGCATTATGCCGTACACATCTCCTCCTAAATTCATGAGGGATTTAATTATATCGTCTAGTAAAATTATTTTATCTTCAGGTAAGTATTTAGGTTGATCTTTATACTTATTTTCATCATAAATTAGCGAACGTTCTTTCTCTGCTCTAAAATTTCTTCCAATAATTGAATTATCAAATTTACTTATACAACAGCTCAATCCAACCCAAACAGGAAGCCCTGTCTCTAGAGCTGCATTTAATAAAATTTTTGAGTGATCTATATCCAAAAGCATTTCTAGGAGTAATAAATCTGCTCCAGATTCTTTTAAAATTTTTGCAGCTTCTTTGTAATTTTCCTCTTCTTTTTTAAAAGTTGGCACAAATTTTGGATTTGGAACAAACTCATTCTCCTTTAAAGGAAAAAAGTTTGATAAACTACCTGCAACTGCAATTATATTTTCTTTTTCGGTATTTGAAATCGCTTTTTTAGCAAGTTTAACAGAGTCAGAAATAAATTTATGTATTTGATCACCTTTGTTTAAGCTTTCCAAATTATGCCTGTTGGTCGCAAATGTGTTTGCAGTAATAATATCACAACCAGCATTAATAAAATTCTCATGAACTTTAATTACAATATCTGGAGATGTTAACGTTGCTAATGCAGAAAATGCAGGACTCATGTCTCCTCCAAGTTTTGCTATTTCAGAACCATTCCCACCATCTAAAAATATTTTAGTTTTTGATTTTAGCTTTTCTTTAAAAAGCATTTACTATGATTCTTTTGGGGCTAATACGACTGCAAGTACACCCCCTAACACAATCATGGAACTACCAACAATTTCTCGCCATCCAAACGGTTCATCGGTCAAAATACCTGCTGAAATGACCCCAACAACAATTTCACTCAAATATAATATTGCACATAGTCCAGCACCTAAAACTGATGGTGACCACATTATTATTACGCCAGTAGGAATAAAATAAAATACTGAAATAAGAACCAAAAAAGTAAACATAGATAAAAAAGCCTCAGCAGGTGGCACAGGTCCTAAATAATCTTTTAAAATATAACCAGCGAAAATATTAAATATTGTTCCATAAAAGAAAAAAGAAAATATTACAGGAAATACTCCGTCTGTTTTAGTAATTTCCAAACGTATTAGCCCACCACCAAAAAGTACACCTCCTGCTAATGCTAACCAGTCTCCAGCATTTTGAGGTAATGGTACAATATTTGATTTACTAAAAACAATCCACAAACCTCCAAGCGCAAGACCCAATGTTAAAACTCGTTCTAAACCAGGTCTTTTCTTTAAAAAAATTATTTCAAAAATTGTTGTCCAAACTGGGATCATATAAAACATGATTAATGCACGCACAACTTCAGTTAATAAAAAACTTAAGGCATAACATATAAAACCACTCCCTGTTAACAATCCAACAAATGGTATTTCTAATCCTGACGAACGACCTTTAAATATTCTCCACAAAGAAATTGGAGTTAGCAATAATATACCTATCATCATTTGAGAAATAGTTCCCCACCCCCCAGTTAAACCACCATTTTCTAAATATCTTTGAGGAAGCCAATAAACCCCCCATGATCCAGCTGCAATAGCTAACATAAAAGCTATTTTAAAATGATGTCGATGTCTTACCATTAGTTTAATTTTGGTTTGTGCTTTGAATTATTGTAAATTTCCTCAAAGATTTTTGCAAATGCAAATAGTTTTAAGTCATCTTTATTTTTACTAATAATCTGCATTCCCATTGGTAAACCATTTTCATTAAAACCGACAGGAATAGTTATGGTTGGTAGATTTAAAAGACTTGACAAAATAAAAACTTCTAACCATTTATGATAAGTATCGAGATTAATATCATTAATTTTACTTGGGAATTGTATACTTTTATCAAAAGGAAACAACTGAGCAGAAGGTAAAGCTAAAAAATCAAATTTATCAAAAATTTCATTAACTTGCTCTGTACATCTATTTTTTTGTTCAAAAGCTAATTTTAAATGATCAGATTGAATATCTTTACCTTTGTTATATTCCCAAATTGCTTCAAATGTCATGGAATTTATATCTGAAATACCCATACTTAATGTATCTTGATAAATACTTTTAGATCTAAAGGTAGTCCAACTGTTCCATAAAATGTCAGTATCTAAACTTGTTTTTAGATATTCAATTTTAAGATTATGCTTTTCTAAATCTTTCAATTTCTTTTCACATATATTTAAAATAGATTTCTCAACATTATATTTGTCATTCATATTAGATAGCCAACCAATTTTTAAATTCGAAAATTTTTTGTCTGATAATTTTGCATCCCTAAATGTGCTGTTTAAATCAAATGAAATCTTGTCTAATGGATTACTGCCAGAAATAGCATCAATTAAAAATGCCAAATCATTTGGTGTTTTTGCAAAACATCCTGGTGTGGTTAAAATAGGTATATCAAAATTTTGATATGTTCGATCAGCGGCAATCAATCCAGGGGTTGGTCTGTATCCATAAATATTTGCATACGCTGCTGGGCCCCTACAAGATCCCATTTGATCAGTGCCATCGGCAAATGGAAGTAATCCAGCTGCAACCGCTGAACTTGCTCCACCACTCGATCCTGCTGCAGACTTTGCAAAATTATAAACATTAGATGTAGGTCCAAAAAGACGGTTAGTCGTATGTCCGCCAACTCCTAATTCTGCTGTATTTGTTTTACCAATTATGATTGCTCCATTATCTATTAGTTTGTCTACAAATAGTGAATTTTTCTTAGGGCTATTATTTTTTGATCCTGCATAACCATATGTAGTTTTTAAACCAACAACATCCGAAAGATCTTTTACCGCTATAGGCAAACCATTTAAAATTTTTTTGCTATTTTTTAAATTATCTTTCTGTTCTGCTTCCCTAATTAATAATTCTCTATCTTTTTGTAAAACTATAGCATTAATACCTTTATTAAATTTTTCTATTCTTTCTAAGTAGTAAACTAAGACTTCTTTAATTGAGACTTGTCGGTTTTTAATATTTTTTTGAATTTCTTCAACTGATAGATGATCAAGCATTAAAGCTTAACGAGCTTTTTTTATACTTTGTAAAACCATTTCTTTCATTTCTTCAAAAGAGACTTTCTTAGGGTTTTGGCCATACGCTTGATCTTTCATTGCTTTCTCTGCAATTCTTGCTGCACTGTCCTCAGGAACATTTAATTCACTTAAGCTTTTAGGGATTAAAACTCTATCTAACAAATCTTCCATATTTTTAATGAATGCATCAACTGAATGATCTTTATATTGCATTGCTTCAGACATTCTTTGAACTTTTTCCTCCATGCCAGGTAAATTGAAACGTAAAACTACGGGTAAAACTATTGCATTAGTTAAACCATGATGCGTATTGTACTCAGCACCAACCACGTGAGATATAGAATGTACATTACCTAATCCTTTTAGAAATGATATTCCTGCTAAACAAGATCCAACATGCATTCCACCTCTAGCCAAAAGATTATCTGGTTGTTCTACAGCATTTACAAGTGATTTGGATATCAATGATAGACCTTCTAATGCTGCTCCATCACACAGAGGATTAAATCCTGGAACGCAGTATCCTTCAATTGCATGAATTAATGCATCTACACCTGTCCATGCTGTTAGATTTGCAGGTAGTCCTATTGTTAATTCTGGATCAATTAATGCTAATGAAGGTCTTACATCTGGGTGCCACATGCAAAATTTCATTCCCTCTTTTAAATAAGTTACCATAGCTGTAATTTCTGTTTCTGCTCCTGTTCCTGCTGTTGTTGGAATAGTTATAATTTTTGGAAATGGGTTATCTTTGCTTATTATTGGAGGAGTTAACTCAAACTCAAAATCTCTTAGTGGAACATCATTATTTGCTGTTAAACAAATTAATTTACCTCCATCCATAGCACTTCCACCACCTATAGCTATAATTGCATCATGATTTCCATCTTTAAATTTTTTGCAACCAACTGAAACTTCATCCTCTCTTGGATTAGGGGATATATCGAAAAATAAATCTGATTTTACATTAGAATTAGACAAATAACTTTGTAAATTCGAAATAAATGGCAACTTTGGACTTCCCTTGTCAGTTACTACCAAGGGATTTTTTATATTTAAGTTATTACAAATCGTTCCAATTTCTTTTAAACGTCCAGGTCCGTATGCAATATTGGTTGGGAAAGTCCAATCTTGATTTGATAAGATATCAGATTCATTTAGTTTAAAGTTACTCATTTTATTTGTAAGGTTTATACAATTTTTTAAAAGATTTTTAAAATGAAATTATCATCTGAAAAATAGATGTGAAGAAAACCTATCTTGCTGTGACTACGATGCTCATGGCTATACTTTGTGTAGATTTATACATGGTTGTAATAAAATTTCTTGGTGGTGAATATTCTGTTATTCAATTAACAGTTTTTAGAAATGCAGCAGGAATTATTCCGTTACTATTATTGATAATATTTACAAAAGAATATTTTTCAATTTTTCAAAAAATTAACAAAAAATTTATATTCTTAAGTTTTTTTAGAGGTTTGGCATTTTTATCAATGAACATATTTATATTCATTTCCGTAATCAATTTAGAGTTTGCAACAGCAATGACCTTAACTTTTTCATCGCCATTCTTCATTGTAATTTTATCTATATTTTTTTTAAAAGATAAAGTTGGTAAATATAGATGGTCTGCGATTTTTTTAGGCTTCTTTGGTGTCGTTCTAATTATGAAACCAACTAGTGAGATATTTAGTTTTTATTCAATATTTCCAATTATGACTGCATTTGCATGGGCAATCAGTGTTATCATACTTAAATTTATTCCTGAGGGCCATTCCACTGCAAAAATACAATTATATTCATTGATATTTAACGTGCTAGGTGGATTAGTATTATTTTTTATCACCAGTGGTCATGTTGAAATCAAAAATGTTCAAGACTTTTTTTTAATGACACTTACTGGGATCCTTGGCGGCACAGCTGCTATTTTATTTATTTATTCCTATAGATTAATCTCTGCAAGCAAGATGGCATCATTTGAATACTTAGGAATACCATCATCATTTGTATTAGGATGGATATTTTTTAATGAAGCACCTTGGGCACAACTTTTTCCTGGAGTTGTCTTAATAGTGCTGGCTGGTATGATAATTATTTGGAGAGATAAAGTTAATGAGAAAAGTATTAAAAGTAATAAAAAATTTAGCTAGCTGATTTCATAGATTTCATAACAATAGCACGGTCTATTTCTCCCAATAATTTACCTGTATCACTACACACAACAGGAAATGCTTTATCACTATCAACAAGTTTATCTATTAAGGTTTCAATTTTAGAGTTGTCTAAAATATAATTTTGTTTTGAGTTATAAAATTCTTTCGTATCAGAGCAACATTCAACTCTCATTACTTTAGAAGCACTTAAAACTTTATATTTTGGCACGTCTTCGCAAAAATCTTTTACATATTGATCCTTAGGATTTGCAACAATTTCCTCTGGCGTTCCTATTTGTGATACTTCGCCGTCTTTCATTATTGCAATATGATCTGCCATTTTAATAGCTTCTAAAAAGTCATGAGTAATAAACACCATAGTTTTTTTTACTTTTTCTTGAATATTTAAAAGTTCGTCTTGCATTTCTCTTCTAATAAGTGGGTCAAGTGCTGAAAAAGGTTCGTCGAATATTAAAATTTCTGGATCTACTGCCAATGCTCTTGCTAAACCGACCCGTTGTTGCATCCCGCCTGAAAGTTCTCGAGGATAATTATTTTGCCATCCATCTAAACCCACCATTTTTAAAACTTCCATTGATTTTTCAATTCTCTCAATTTTTTTGCTTCCTCTTACTTCTAAGCCGTAACCAATATTTTCTACAACTGTCCTATGTGGAAAAAGTCCAAAATGCTGAAAAACCATACTCATTTTGTTTCTTCTTAAATCTAGCAACTCCCTATTACTCATCTTTGTTACATCTACGTCATCCATTTTTACCATTCCTGAAGTAGGCTCTATCAGTCTTGAAATGCATCTTACTAATGTTGATTTTCCACTTCCTGATAAACCCATTACAACAAAAGTTTCGCCTTTTTGTATTGAAAAACTTACATCTTTCACGGCAACTACGTGTCCAGTTTTCTCTTGCACTTCCTTAATTGATAATTTCGGATCTAGTTCCTTCATTACTCTTTTTTCATCAGGCCCAAAAAGTTTCCAAATATTTGAACAAGTTATTTTTGAAGAACTACTCATAATTTCAATGTATTAAGATCAAAATAGACAATATTTTCCTTTAAATGTAAAATAATTTATTTTAATTTATAAATACAATGGATGCAGTCCAAAAAACACTGGAAAATAAAAATAATACAAACAATATTATAAAATATTCATTGGTATTATTGGTTTTTATTGGAGCTTTATTTCTTTCAACTCAAAATGACGGACCATCAAAATTTCCTAAAGTTGTAACTGATGAATTTACTTTTACAGCATGGGTAAATGAAGGGGAAGATTATCTAAAGAAAAATTACAGATGGATTACAAAAATTTTAGCAAATTACATTAAAGCTGGTTATTATTTTTTGGAAGATTTTTTGCTTGAGTCACCTTGGATTTTAGTCGCTGCAATTTTAACTCTTCCTTGTTTTATAGTTGGTGGGCTAAAATTAGGCTTGTTTTCTTGCTTTGTAATTTATTTTTGGGGGGCTGTTGGATTATGGGAAGCATCTCTTCAAACAGTTGCTTTAATGGGATTGTCGGTTTTCTTATGTGTATTTTTCGGAGTATTACTTGGAATAGCCTGCTCTCAGAGTGATAGATTTGAAAATTTTATGAAACCTGTTTTGGATACTATGCAGGTTATGCCTGCTTTTGTTTATTTATTTCCTGCATTATTTTTTTTTGGAATTGGAGGGGCGCCTGCAATATTAGCTACAATGATTTATTCAATGCCACCAATCATTCGATTAACCAACACTGGTATACGGCAAGTTTCAAAAGAAACTGTGGAGTCTGCGACTTCGTTTGGTTCAAGTAAGTTGCAATTATTATTAAAAATTAAAATTCCTATGTCTTTGCCAAGTATTATGATGGGCATCAATCAAGTTATTATGATGGCTTTGGCTCTTGTTGTATTAGCATGTTTTATTGGTGCAGAAGGAATTGGTGGACAAGTATGGCAAGCAATAAGAAGACTTGATGTGGGATGGGCAATGGAAGGTGGTCTTTGTATTTTATTCATGGCAATAATGTTTGATAGATTTAGTAAAGCTTGCAGTAGTAAAGAAGTCAAACTTCCATCAAATGTAAAAAAATTTCATTTGCTTCCTCAAAATCTAGAAAAATATAAAATTGCAAGAATTTTGGAAATGCCTTTAGATATTACAAGCAAAATTATAGACTTTATATGTATTAAAATTACAAATTTTATTGCATCCTTCACAAGTATTATAATTTCAATTTTCAATAAAAATACTGCAAATGATATTGGTGAATTTATAAGTAGAAGATTTTATTTGATTCCATCATTGATAGCTTTATTTGTTATTTCATTCATAGATTCTAATTTACATGAAATAGGGACGTTTCCTAAAGAGTGGAAGTTATCAATAAGACAACCGATTTCTAATGCTGTAGAGTCGTTGACAGTTGATCCAGGCTTTATTGCATTTTCTAAAGGATTAAGAGGATTTGTTTATCTCAATTTATTAAGGCCTTTAGACATTTTTTTAACTCATACACCATGGTGGTATACATTAGCAGTTTTTGCAAGTATCGGTTATTTTACAGTTGGACTAAGGTTTGCAATTATTACAATAATACTTTTATTGTTTATTGGAGCTTGTGGAATATGGCCCCAATCAATGATTACGTTATCCTCGGTTTTAGTTTCAGTATTGTTATGTTTTATAATAGGAGTTCCTCTTGGTATAATAGCTTCATACAGCGAAAGATTTAAAAATGTTCAAGATGTTGTACTGGATGCTATGCAAACGCTTCCATATTTTTGTTATTTAATTCCAGTTTTAATGTTTTTTGGAGGTGGAATAGTTTCTGCAGTTCTGGCTACAGTAATATATTCTATACCGCCTATAATAAGATTAACTGCGCTTGGATTAACTCAAGTATCTGGTACCTATTCAGAGGTATCAAGATCTTTTGGTGGATCCCTTTTGCAAACTCTCAATAAAGTAAAATTTCCTTTAGCTATACCAAGTTTAGTAATAGGTTTTAATCAAACTGTAATTATGGCGTTTGCAATGCAAATTGTTACTCCACTTATAGGTGGAAAAGGACTGGGTCTAGAGGTTTTTAATGGATTAGCTAGATCTGATACTGGAAGAGGATTGGCAGCAGGTGTTGGGATAGTCCTTCTAGCAATTATAATTGATAGAATAAGTCTTGCTTGGACAAAGAAACAAAGAATAGCATTAGGTTTAGCCAAAAAATAAATGACCAAAAATAAAGGTCTGCCTTTAACTAGTAACCATTGGGGTACCTACAGAGCCAAAGTTAAAAATGGCAAGCTCGAGGAACTCATTGGTTGGGAACATGACAAAGACCCATCTCCTATAGCACAAGGAATTGTTGATGTGCTCGATGGACCAACACGTATTGAAAAGCCAATGGTTAGAAAAAGTTGGCTCGAGAAAGGTCCAGGGGCAAACAATAATTTAAGAGGTGTTGAACCATTTATTGCAGTTAGTTGGGATAAAGCAGAAGAACTTGTAGCAAACGAGATTAATAGAGTAAAAGATAAATATGGGAACTCCTCAATATTTGGTGGTTCGTATGGATGGGCAAGTGCAGGCAGATTTCATCATGCTCAAAGTCAATTACATAGATTTTTAAATTGTGTTGGTGGATATACAAGATCAAAATTTACATACAGTTTTGCTGCTGCCGAGGCAATGGTTCCTCATATACTTGGGAGTTATCGTGCTTATCTTGATACATGTACTAGTTGGGAGTCTATTAAAAAAAATACAGAAGTTTTTCTCTGTTTTGGTGGAATACCAATTAAAAATGGTCAAATTTCTCAAGGTGGAACAGGTCATCATTATCAAAAGGAAAATTTAATTGAATCAGCAAATTCAGGAATAGAGTTTATAAATGTTAGTCCACTTAAATCAGATTTAATTAATGAGGTTAGTGGTGAATGGATTGCAGCAAGACCTAACACAGATACTGCTTTAATGTTAGGGCTGGCTCATACAATTTATTCTGAAGGACTTATTGATACTAATTTCTTAAAAAAATATACAGAAGGTTTTGAAATATTTTTACCATACCTATTAGGAAAAAATGATGGTGTTGAAAAAAGTGCAGAATGGGCTTCAGCCATTTGTAATATTTCAGCATCTAAAATTAAAGAGATAGCTATAAAAATTTCAAAAAAAAGAAGTATGATTTCAATAAGCTGGTCGTTAACCAGACAAGATCATGGTGAACAACCATTTTGGATGGGTATTATGCTTGCTTCTATGATTGGTCAAATAGGATTACCAGGAGGCGGGTTTGGTTTTGGTTATAGCGCTACAAATTTTATTGGTGGTCAATTCAAAGTTTTACCTGGGGCAGCATTTCCACAAACAGAAAATAAAATAGAAAATTTTATACCAGTTGCAAGAATTAGTGATCTTTTGCTTCATCCAGGAAAAAAATTTGATTTTAATGGAAAGTCATATGTGTATCCAGATACCAAGATAGTTTACTGGGCAGGTGGAAATCCATTTCATCATCATCAAGATTTAAATAGACTGATAAAAGCTTGGGAAAAACCAGATACAATAATTTCAAACGAATGGTGTTGGAATACACTCGCAAAAAGATCCGATATTGTTTTGCCTTGCACTACTCCGCTTGAGAGAACAGACATAATGATGACACCTAGGGATCCATTTGTTGTATCAATGGATAAAATAATAGAACCTTATGGGCAATCTAAAAATGACTTCGAAATTTTTGCAAATATTGCAAAAAAAATGGGGATTAAGGAAAAATTTACTGAGGGAAAAAGTCAAGATGAGTGGCAAGAATGGATTTATAAACAGACATTTGATAGAGCGGCAGCTGCAAATATTGAAATACCTAAATATGAAAAGTTCAGAGAGCAAAAATGGTTTAAAATTAGCGATCCGACAGAACCAACAATAATGTTGAAGGATTTTAGAGAAGATCCTAAAAAAAATCCACTTAACACACCAAGTGGTAAAATAGAAATCTTCTCAAAGTCAGTGGCTGACTTTAATTATGATGATTGTCCAGGACATCCAGTATGGTTTGAACCTTGTGAATGGCTGGGCAAAGTAAATAAAAAATATCCGATTCACTTAATATCAAATCAACCTAAAAATAAACTACACAGCCAAATGGATCATGGAAAGTATAGTAAGTCATTTAAAATAAATGAGAGAGAGCCACTTGAAATTAATCCTTTAGATGCAAAAAAACGTGATTTAAAAAATGGAGATGTAGTTAAAATGTTCAATGATAGAGGATCTTGCTTGGCTGGAATAAAGATCACAGATGATGTAATGCAGGGAGTAGTACAAATGAGTACTGGTGCTTGGTATGATCCAGAAGATCCTAGTCAAGATGGAAGCATGTGTAAACATGGTAATCCAAATGTATTGACGCCTGACAAAGGTACATCTAAACTTGGACAAGGTCCTATTGCACATTCTTGTCTTATTGAGATTGAAAAATACAATGATACACTTCCAAAATTAACTGCTTTTGATCCACCAACAATTTTAAGATCTAACGCAAAAACAAATTAAAGAGATTAAATTGGGAAATCTACAAGAAGAATCTGATCTTAACAAAACTATTAAAATTAGTGCAAGAAGATTTGAAGAGTCTCCATACATTGAAAGAACCAATAGTTCTAAAATGGTCCGTGGAGTTTATGCTGGACGATATTTTCCAATATCAATAGGTGAAGATCCAATCGAAAAATATTGGCTACTAAGACAGAAAGCATTAATTTTTGACGTTCCAGAAAAACCAGTGGAAATATCAGGTAAGGATGCAATTCCCTTTTTAGAAAAGATATTAACTAGAAAAATTTCATCAGTTAAAGAAGGTAGAGGTTATTATTCATTAGCGTGTACCCCACAAGGTGGGATTTTTATGGATGGCGTAATTTTTAAATTTAGTGATAATAAATTTTGGTATGTGCAAGCTGACGGTCCATTTGAAGATTGGTTATTAGCCCATAGTGAAAATTTTGATGTAAAAATATCCGATCCAAAGTCAAGAGTGCTTCAAATTCAAGGTCCTGCATCGATTGATATTATGAAAGCTGCATCAAAAGGAAATATTGATGAAAGCATGCCTTATTTTAGATCAGGTTTTTTTAATCTTGGAGGACAAGATCTATATGTTTCAAGAACTGGTTTTACAAACGAGCTTGGTTTTGAAATTTATTCAGATGGTTATAAAACAGATCACTTGGCTCTTTGGGATCATTTAATAGAATGTGGAAAACCTTATGGTATGGAACTATCATCCTCTCGAGCGATGACTATAAGAAGAATTGAAGGAGGAATATTTGGAAATTTAACTGATATTGATACTACTTTGACTCCATTTGAGGCTGGTTTAGGATTTTTTGTAAATATGGATAAAGGTGATTTTATTGGAAGGGAAGCATTATTAAAAAAAAACAAAGGAACATGTTTATTTGGTGTTACTTGTGAAACTGATACACCGACTTCTGGAAGTAAAGTTATAGAAGGTGATAACGTTGTAGGAAATATAACTGCAGGTGTGCCCTCACCTACATTAAAACTTGGAATTGGATATGTGAGATTTTATGAACCAAAAGAATGGCCTGGTAAAAAGTTAAAGTTAGAGTTGCCTAATGGTGAAATCCATGACTGTAATGTTGTTAATTTACCATTTTTTGATCATGATAAAAAAATCGTTAAAGGAATAGACCGTACCATCCCAAAAAAACCTTAAAGTGGTCAATAGACCGCATTTTTAAGGTAAAAATGCACTGAGTTTTAAAATTATATAAAGTTTACATTCGCTGAATTTTTGCGCTAAAATAATATTTTAAATTTAAAAAGAGGATAAAACATATGAGGTTATCAAAAACAATATCGGCACTATTTTTATCTTTAGTGCTTATAGTAGGTAGTTTTGGAACAGCTAATGCTGCAAAAAGACTACATGCTGCTATTGCTGACTGGACAGGTGGAATAATCACTTGTGAAGTTGCTGTAGCAATTCTCGAGAGAGAAATGGGTTATAAGATTAAACAAACAGTATTTCCTTCAGGAACTGGTCTATGGGAAGCAATTGCAGCTGGAGAATTAGATTTTGCTTGTGAAAGTTGGCCAAGTTATGCTGAAGCAGATGATGTAATGTTTAATGAAGATTTAATTTATGACGGCAAAGTAGTAAAATCTTACAAAGGTGATGGAACAGTTGACCTTCTAGGAACTACTGGAATTATAGGTATGTCAGATTACTGGATTCCAAAATATGCTGCAGATGAACTGGGCATTAAAACTTGGAGAGACCTAAACAAACATAAAGCTAAATTTGCAACTATTGAGACAGGTGGTAAAGGAAGACTAATTGGTTGTCCAGTAGCTGGTTGGAACTGTCACGACCAAAAAAGACTTGATCTTTTAGGAATTGATTTCCAAGCAGATGAGCTAGGTACAGAAGCTGCTGCAATTGCTGAAGCAAAAGCTGCTTACATGAGAAAAGAACCTTTCTTATTATACCTATGGTCACCACATTGGTTTTTTGGAGAGTTTGATATGGTAGGTGTTCAACTTCCTGAGTATGCAACATGTGAAGGTGATACATTTACTGAAGCAAACAACTGGAAGACTTGTGGTACAAAAGGATGGCCTGCAACTGGTTGGGACAAAGACTATACCATGAACTACGGAAATCCTGCTACATTTGCTAAAGCAGAACACTCTGAAGCAAAAGCTTTTTTTGAAAAAATGAAATTAGAAAATATCGACCAAGCTAAAATGTTAGTTGAAGTAGATATCAAAAAAAGAGATGTTAAAGAAGTTGTTAACGAGTGGTTAGACAACAATCCAAATAAATGGAAAAGTTGGCTACCGTAATAATTATTTAGTAACTATTTAAATTAAAGGGCTTTGATTAATTTCAAGGCCCTTTTTTTTATTCTTGATTATTTGGGTCTTGCTCGTTTGCTAGAGTTTCTTCTTCTTGCATTTCCTCTAAAGAAGCATCACCACTCTCTTCGTTTGTATCTATAGGATCTGACATTGGTGTCTCATTTGAATTTTGTAATTCTTCTAAATCATCTTTAGATACTTGAATTTTTTCTGGAATTTTTCTAGCTCTTTTAGATGGTAATATTGGAACACCACTTTTAGATATTTCACCTTTATATAAATTTTCAAAATCATCACCTATATCTTCATCTTCTTCTCCTGTATCATCAACTTGTTCTACATGTTTTCTTAATTTATATACTGCAGCTTCAGTTAAATCTGGGACTTTTATTGTTTCTTCAGCAATTTCTCTTAAGGCGATAACTGTATTCTTATCATTGTCTCTTTCTAAAGTAGGTTCTATCCCAGAGTTCAGTTGAGTAGCTCTCTCTTTTGCTACTAACACTAATTCATATGGACTTTCTACTTTATCTATACAATCTTCTACTGTAACTCTAGCCATGGCCGGTTATTTATACCTAGGTCTATAAAAAATCAAGCTATTTTTAGATATATTCAGGATTGAGTTTTTTTCTTACAAAAAAAAGCAAAACTATTGATGAAAATATATAGATTGAGGAAACAATAGCAATTTTCTCAATCGTAAAACCAAAATCAATTAATACACCAAATAATGCTGTGCCAAATGCTGTTGAAAAAACCATCAATGCTGTAGTTAAAGCCTTTATAGAGCCAATGTGTTTTACACCATATAACTCAGCCCATGTGGATGAGCCTAAAACGTTAGCTAATCCATTTGAAATACCAATTAAACCTAAAAATACAAATGCAGTAAAAGGAATATCAAAAAAAATAACAACAAATGTTGAAAGTAGCAAAGGTATATTCATAAAAATTAATAATTTTCTGCTAGTAAACTTATCAATTAGTATACCTGATATTAATAATGTAATTACTGACAGTAATGAATAAACCATAAAAGATTGAGCAATAACGTATTCTCCCCATTCCTTGGAAGATGTAATAAATGATTGATAAACAAAAACACCAGTGGCAATCCATGGCATAGCAAGTAAATTTGCACTTATAATATAAAATCTATAATCCTTAATAACTTCAATTCTTGCCCATTGTTTAATGTCTTTATTCTTAACTTCGTTATTTTCAGCATTTTCTCTTGAATCTAAATTTAGTTCTTTAATTAAAAAATAAGATACAATTGGAAGAAAAACTAAAACCAACAACGAAATAAATATCCAAATATTTTGCCAGTTATATATGGTTAAAAGATAGATTATTGTTACAGGTAAAATAAATTCAGCAACTGATAAACCAAACCATCCTATGCTTAAAGCTTTACCTCTAGATTTGGTAAAATATCTTGAAATTGTTGTTGATGCCGTATGCGACATCATCCCTTGACCTGAAAATCGCATTAAAAATATAGCAATGAATAAAAATACAATTGATGAAATTTTTGAAAAGAAAAAACATGAAAAAGATAGAAGAACTGTTACATAAAGTGCAAATCTTAATACATTAATATCGTCAATTTTTTTTCCTACCCAAATGAATAACAAACTACTTAATAATGTTGCGGTTGCATAAATTGATCCAAATTGTCCGTGGGAAATATTTAGAGTATCTCTTACACTCGGATTAAATAAACCAATAAAAAAACTCTGTCCAAAACTTGAAAAAAATGTAAAAATAAATCCGAATATAATTACTTTTAAACTTAAGCTTTTAAACATAGAAAATTATGACGTGTAATGTTGCTTTTATTGGTCTGGGTGTCATGGGTTATCCGATGGCAGGTTATATATCAAAAGGTGGTCATAATGTAACTGTTTTTAATAGAACAAAATCAAAAGCAGAAAAATGGATTAAAGATTACAAAGGTAAAATGGCTCAAACGCCAGCAGAAGCTGCAAAGGATGCAGAATTTATTTTTACCTGTGTTGGAAATGACAATGATTTAAGAGAAGTGACCTTTGGTGACAACGGTGCTTTTAAAACTATAAAAGAAGGATCTGTTTATATTGATAACACAACTGCCTCTGCAACAATTGCAAGAGAAATTTACGATTATGCCAAAAAAAATAATTTTGGTGCATTAGATGCGCCTGTTTCAGGGGGTCAGGCTGGTGCAGAAAATGGTGCACTGACTGTTATGATTGGTGGTGATCAATCTGATTTTGAAAAAGCTAATGACAAAATTGATTATTACAGTAAAAAAATGAAGCTACTTGGTAAAGCTGGGTCTGGTCAACTTGCTAAGATGGTTAATCAAATTTGTATAGCAGGTTTAGTTCAAGGATTGTCTGAAGGTATAAATTTTGGGATGAAAGCTGGTTTAAATATGGAAGATGTAATTGAAGTTATCTCAAAAGGAGCAGCTCAATCGTGGCAAATGGAGAATAGATATAAAACTATGATTGATGATAAATTTGACTTTGGTTTTGCAGTTGATTGGATGAGAAAAGATTTAAAAATTGCAATGGAAGAAGCTAAGAATAATGGTTCTTTATTACCTGTTACAGAACTAGTAGATAAATATTATGGCGATGTTCAAGAAATGGGTGGAAATCGTTGGGATACCTCTAGCTTAATAAAAAGATTTAGAAAATAAAGTATGCAACCAGCATACTATGAAGACTTAGCAGAAATACAAAATAAATATTGGTCTATGCTTGAAGATGCAGTAACTAATAGAGGTTCACCTTTTAGAATTCCAGTTTTTATGTGCTCACACAAAGATGATATTGAGGGAAGAATAGTTGTTTTAAGGAAGTCAGATAGAGAGAATAATTTATTACAATTTCATACTGATTTAAGGTCACCAAAAGTAGATATACTTAAAAACAATAATAAAGCTTCTTTACTTTTCTATGATAAAGAAGAAAAAATACAATTAAGAGTAAAAGTTGAATGTGAAATAAATAATCAAAATTCTGTGACAGAGGCATCTTGGAAGAAAACTCAACACATTAGCCGAAGATGTTATTTAACTGATAGTCCTCCTGGAACAGTATCTGAAAACCCTACTTCAGGTATGATTTCAAAGTTAGAAGATTTTGATTATACAATGGAACAAAGTGAGGAAGGTTATAAAAATTTTACTGTTATCAAATGTTATATTAAATCAATAGAATGGCTATATCTTGCTGCAAAAGGTCATAGACGAGCTAAATTTGATTTCAAAACAAATAAAAATTCTTGGTTAGTTCCTTAAAAAATCGATTTAGAATATCTCTTCCAATTATCCTGATATCTTTCTGCGTTTTTTGTAATTAATTTTGCTTCTTCTGGTGAAACTTGTCTTACGACTTTTCCAGGCGATCCCATTACTAAAGAGTTGTCTGGAATTTCTTTATTTTCAGTTATTAGAGCTTTGGATCCTATGATGCAGTTTTTTCCAATTTTTGCATTGTTTAAAACAACAGCGCCAATTCCAATTAAACTATTATCATCTATCGTACATCCATGAAGCATAACCAAATGTCCGATGGTTACATTTTTTCCGATCTTCAGCGGATAACCTGGGTCAGTATGTAAAACACTTCCATCTTGAACGTTAGAACCCTCTCCTACCAAGATGTCTTCTATATCACCTCTTAAAGTTGCATTGAACCATACACTGCTATTTTTTTCTAAAGTAACATCTCCGATAACCACTGCATTAGGTGCAACCCAATTTTCGCCAGAGTTTTTTGGTTTTTTATCTTCCAAATCGTAAAACATAATTTATATAATATTATATGTCTCTTACAAAAACTCCAATATGTGATTTTGGAAAAAAAGCTGACGACTTTCGTCTAAAATCAACCGAAAACAAAATTGTTTCTTTAAATGAAATAAAAGGTGACAGAGGAACTCTCATTATGTTTATTTGCAATCATTGTCCCTATGTAAAGGCAGTAATCAAAGATATTACTGAAGATTGCAAAAACCTTGAAAATTTCGGAATTAAATCGGTTGCGATATGTTCCAATGATCAAATCAATTATCCAGAGGATTCATTTGAAAATATGATCATATTTAAAAAAAAACATAATTTTAGTTTCCCATATTTAATCGATGACACGCAAAATGTTGCAAAAAAATATGAAGCTGTGTGTACTCCTGATTTTTTTGGTTATAACGAAAATTTAGAACTTCAATACAGAGGAAGAATAAGAGAGTTAAAAGAACTCAAGCCTGTAAGATCTGGAGAAAGTGATTTGTATATAGCAATGAAACAAATATCTGAAACAGGAAATGGTCCCAAAGATCAGATACCTAGCATGGGTTGTAATATTAAGTGGTTGAATAATTAATGCATTTAATAATAACGAGAACTTTTCCACCTGATGTTGGTGGGATGCAAAATTTAATGTGGGGTTTAGCTAGATCTTTATCTAAATTTTTCCTGATAAAAGTTTTTGCAGATCATACAGATGGTTTTGAAAAATTTGACAATTCAGTTTCATTTTCAATTGAAAGGGTGAGTGGTGTAAAGTTATTTAGAAAATATAGGAAATCGTATTTAATAAATGAATATTTGAAACATAATAATAATGTTCAATGTCTAATTTCAGATCATTGGAAGAGTTTAGAACTAATTCAAACCAATAAAAAAAAGGTATGTTTAATACATTCTAAAGAAATTAATCATCCAAAAGGCTCAAGATTAAATACAAAAGTATTACAAGTATTGAATAATGTAGATCATGTAATAGCAAATTCTAATTTTACAAAAGATCTAGCTATCAATCTTGGTGTTGAAGAACACAGAATTTTAGTAATTAATCCAGGTGTCGATCCTGTAAAAGAAATACCAAGCAAAGATTTAAAAAAAGCTGATGAAGTATTTAAGGGTAAAAAACAAAGACTTATTACAGTTTCAAGATATGAAAAACGAAAAAATCATGAAAAAGTAATAATGGCTATCAGAAATCTAAAAGAAGTTTATCCAGATATTGTCTACATATGTATAGGTTATGGTGATGAAGAAGAAAATTTAAAAAAACTTGTAATTGAGCTTAAATTAGAGGATCAAGTAAAATTTTTAAAAGATATTCCTAGTGATTTTAAAAATGCATTAATTTCAAAATCTAATGTATTTATAATGCCATCTATAATTTACAAAAAATCAGTTGAGGGATTTGGCATAGCCTATGTAGAAGCAGCTCAATATGGAATTCCTTCAATTGGAGGAAAAGATGGTGGTGCTTCAGATGCAATTATACATGAAAAAACTGGTTTAATATGTGATGGTAATAATTTGGATGATATTTGTTCAAGTATTGATCAAATATTTAAAGAAAATAAATATTTTGAATATGGAAAAGCAGCTAATGAAAATTCTAAAAATTTTCATTGGGATAAGATTATTGAAAGCTATAAACGAATCTTATAGGTTTAAAATATGATAGATAAATTTAACGGAATATTTTACCTCGTTATATTCGTTGTTCATTTTCTTGGTTACGCTTTTTACGCATATAGATGTATCTTTGCTACTCAATCTTTCTTAGATCAATACGCTATGGATAAGACTGGAGCTATAATGACAAGATTTTTTGGATCATTTTTTCTTGGATCAGTTTTAATGGCTATTTATATTATGTTTATAAGATCTGGTGGTGTTGAAAATACCTGGGGGTTTTTTAATTTGATATTTGTACAAAATTTAATGTCATTCTTAATTGGCATTTACGCAATTAAGATCAGTAAATTAGGTCATACAGATAAAACTTCAATTGAAGGTGTAATTGCACCTGGAGTGTTAACTCTATTAAGTGCAATACTTATATACGGCTTATCAGATAAAATTTACACCTAGTTTTTTAGACTAATTTAACGATTCCAACATTCTTTCAAATACCTTATCTGCGGATAATTTATTTAAATCTTCAACTTGAATTGCTTTAAATTTTTCTCTTTCTATACTTACAAGTTTTGCAGGTTTATGTGGACCAAATAATGCAAGTCCTCTAACACCTAAGTGTGCAGTTATATGCGCAGGGCCAGTATCATTTGCAATTACAAAGGTGCTATATTTTATTAATGATGCTAATTGAGATATATTTAATGATTTTTCATTATCTAAAATACATTCTGCATTTATATTTGAGGCTTCTTTTATCTCTTCAGGTCCGGGAGCAATGATTATCTTGTATTCATCTTTAAACTTATCCTTAATTTTGTTTGAGAGTTCATTATAGTATGGCCACCTTTTTATCGTTAAATGTGAGGAACAAAATGGAAAAAACAAAATATACTTTTTTAAATTGTATTCATTTTTAAGTTTTGTAATATCAGAACAGGCCCATGAAAAATCAGGGGAAAGAGTATAATTTGAAATTAAATTAGAGGTTCTAATTTGATGATCAAAACGATTTAAAACTGGAAGCTTGTCAAATTCTTCTTTAGATTTTCCCTCTGGCAAAGTTGTTAAAGACGATGACCAGATATCTTTATTAGAATTTTTAAGAAGGATACTTTTATAAAATGATGTTCTATTTGAATTTTGTAAATCGTATATTTTTACAAAATTATACTTTTTTAAACTTCTCATTAATGAAAATAGGTAAAAAAGATTAAATCTTGATAATCGCTTATCTAATATAGGCTCTTTAATATATGGATTTTTTCTAAATACGTCTATGTAAGGTTTCGTTGTTAAAATATATACATCATCATTTTTGTGATTTTCAGAAATATCTTGAATTACACCACTTGCTTGAGCTATATCGCCTAATGAACCGTGTTTAATAATTAATATATTAGACATATTTGTAACAACTTAACACAGTATATAAAATTATGAATAAAATAGTAGTTGAGGTCTCTGTTGGTGAGCTTTTGGATAAAATTTCAATTTTAGAAATTAAAAAAGAAAAAATTAAGGATCCTGAAAAACTTAGATTTATAAATAATGAACATGATGTACTTAAAGATCAATTTCTCAAAAATGTAAAAGCTGACGAAAAACTTGATAGGTTATTTAAATTTCTTAAAGAAATTAATAATAAGCTTTGGATTATTGAAGATGATAAGAGATTATGCGAAAAAAATTCGGATTTTGGTGATGAATTTATTAAACTATCAAGAGATGTTCATTTTTTAAATGATGAAAGAGCAAAATTAAAATTAGAAATTAATAATCACACAGGTTCAAAGATAAAAGAGATTAAAGAGTATACATCTTACTAATCCTCAAGTTTGAAAACCATATTTTTTTTCAAGAAACTTTATTAAATTATGCACACAAAAGGTCATAAATAAATATATACCTCCAGCAACTATAAATACCTCTATTGGTTTAAAAGTTGTTGAAATAATATATTTAGCAACACCTGTAAGATCCATCAATGTTACTGTACTTGCAAGCGATGTTCCTTTAAGCATTAATATAATTTCATTTCCATAAGCTGGTAATGATTGTTTAATAGCTATAGGAATTTGGATTTTATAAAAAATTACTTTTTTAGGTATGCCTAGACTTTTTCCAGCTTCAATTAGTCCAGGTTTTATAGTTTGAAAAGCTGATCTTAATATTTCTGATGTGTATGCACCTGTATTTAATGCAAAGGCAATTATTGCACACCAATATGGTTCTTTAAGTATCACCCATAAAAAAGTAGATCTTAGATATTCGATTTGTCCAAGTCCAAAATAAATAATAAATATTTGAACCAATAATGGTGTACCTCTAAAAACATAAGAGTATCCGTATGCAAATTTATTTACAATTGGATTTTTATTCATCCTTAAAATTGCAAAAAGTAAACCAATAAATAATCCAAAAAATAAAGATAATGACAAAAGCTTTAGAGTAATTACAGTTGCACTTAATAACTTTGGAAAGCTACCAATCATCAATTCAAAATCCATTTAAAATCCCCTACTATATTTAACTTCCAATTTGTTTATTAGTTTCATACTCAAGTATGTTAATAATAAATACAGAACTGCAGCAAATGAGTAAAAAAACAAAGGATCTCTAGTTGATCCAGCAGCGATGTATGATTGTCTCATAATTTCAACTAAACCTGTTACTGAGATTAAAGAGGTATCTTTTAAAGTAATTTGCCAAACATTACTTAGATTTGGAATTGCAAGTCTTAACATTTGGGGAAGGATAATTTTATAAAACTGAATATGTTTTTTTATCCCCAAAACTTTTGAAGCCTCAAACTGACCTTTATCTATTGATTGTATGGCTCCTCTAAATACCTCGGTAGAATATGCACCTGAAATAATACCTATTGCAAATGAACCAGTAATAAATGCATTAATTTCAATATATTCATAATAACCAAACATAGAAGCAACAAACATTATTGCTCCACTTCCACCGAAGAAGAAAAGATAAATTACTAATAATTCTGGAACACCTCTTATAACTGTAGTGTAAAAATTACCAATTAAATTTAGCGATTTGTTTTTTGATAATTTTAAAGGAGTAAAAATAAGTGCAAAGAAAAATCCGATTAACATAGCTGTTATTGAAACAGCTAAAGTCATTAGGGTTGCATAAAATAACTCATCACCCCAACCAGTTTTACCAAATGCTAGAAGTTCCATAGATTTTGGCGACTATAATATATAGTCGCCAAATCTGAAATATTTACATAGAAGCGTCGAAACCAAAGTGTTTAATAGCAAGTTTGCTAATAATTCCTTGTTTTCTTGCTTTATCAATCGCTTTGTTGAAATCTTTTAGAAGTTTAGCATCTCTTTTTCCGATAGCATCATCTCCACCTTGTCTAATTCCAACACCTACTCCATTTCCAAATGCACCGCCTGAAAAAGTAGGTCCAACTAGAACAACTGGTTTACCAGATTTATCAGCATAATCAGTAAAAGCAACAGCAGCTGCTAATGCAGCATCACATCTTCCTGATGCTAGATCTAGATTAACTTCGTCTTGTGTTTTGTAAGTTCTTACATTTACACTTCCTACATCACCTGAATCTAAAAAGTTTTGGTGAATTGTAGCTGTTTGTACACAAACTGTTTTACCAGCTAATGCACCTGTAAGTGTTTTAAGAGCTTTTTTAACATCAGATCCACCTAAAGATAAATTTATACCTTCTGGTGTATCCATTCCTTCAAGATCAGATCCTTTCATTACCGCTAAAGAGGCAACTTCATCAGCGTAACCTTGTGAAAAAGTAATTGTTTTTTGTCTTTCTGCGGTAATTGACATACCAGCCATGATCGCATCAAATTTTCTCATTAATAGAGCTGGAATCATTCCATCCCAATCTTGTTCGACGATTGTGCATTCAGCTTTCATGATTTTGCATAGTTCATTTGCAAGCTCAACTTCAAAACCAATTAGGTTTCCAGAAGCATCTTTAGAATTCCAAGGAGGGTAAGCTCCCTCTGTTCCAATTTTAATAGAGTCTGCATTTGAAGATATTGTTAAGAAAAAGGAAATTAAAATTCCTAATCCTAATGTTTTAAATTTATTCATTTTTCCTCCAAAATAATAAAATTTATTATTTCACAAATATTGATATTTAAAAAGAAAAATTAATGATTTATTGATGAAGAAAAGTTCCAAGCACAATCAAAACTTGGGATATAAACTCTTGAAAGTTGTGTATTTCCAAAATTTTCATTAAAAACATTTAACCAACTATCTACCCGTTTTGGTTTTTTATCTTGGCTTCCAACCTGCGCTGTAATAACTCCTTTAGGTTTTAATATTCTTACCAAAGATTCCATATTTTTTGCTGCAAGATCTATACAAAATTGATCATCATTTAAATCAACAAATATTTGATCGTAAGTATCATCTTTAACAGATTTTATGCTTTCAAAAGCATCTCCCCAAATACATTTTACAGAATTTTTTTCAGTAGCCTTTTCACCTATTTTACTTAAATGTTTATCGCATACATCAACTACCTCAGGATCCAATTCAAACCAATCTATAAAACCAAAGTTTTGTGAAATACATTCTCTTGCAACTCCACCATCTCCTCCACCAATAATTGCGGCTTTTTCTTTTTTAGGGTTCAATTTAAGGCCAGAGTTAACAAATGTTGAGCTGTAAAGATGCTCATCACTTTCTGCTACTTGTATTTCATTATCAATAAATAATGCTTTTCCAAATTGTTCCAAATCAAGAATTTCAATATATTGACCAACTTTAGATTTAAAATTTTCTAAAACTTTATTAACTACATATGATTTGTTTAAACCAGGTGAGCTATAATTATCATGGTAAAGATCAATTGTATCTCTATTAAATTCTTTTTTTATTATATTTGTATGTTGGATTTCTTCTCTAATAATTTTCAATGCAACTGAAGGTGAAACCTTTCCACACGTAAAGAAATCAAAGCTAATTATACCTTTTTCAGGAAAAGTGTGAAAACTTATATGGCTTTCGGCAAGAAGTGCTACAATTGTAAAGCCTTGAGGTTCAAATTTATATTTTGAAATTTCTAAAACTGTTACTTTTGCAACCTTTGCTATTTTATAAACTAATTTTTCAAAGAAAGCAGGTTCGTACTCTTTATTTGCACCAATTATATCTAAAGTAATGTGTTCTCCTACTTTAGTCATAAATTATCCTCTCTTATAATTTTTAGCCTTTGCCAACACTTTATTCATTTCGACATTTGAAAGAATCTTTGGCTTACCAATCTTGAGTGCCGTTATATACTGCAAAGAGAGATTTTCAACCTCTTCAGCTAATTCAAAAGCATTGGACAAATTATCATCATGTGCAATTTGACCGTGATTTGAAATCAAACATGCTTTTCTATTTTTAAGAGCTTTTAAAATATTTACTGAAAGCTTTCTGGTACCATAGGTTGCATATTTCGCACATTTGATGTCATTTCCACCTGCTAAAGCTACCATATAATGAAAAGCTGGAATTGATTTTTTATGAACTGATAATGCAGTGGCATTAGTTGAATGTGAATGCACAATTGCATTAGCTTCTTCCTTTTTTAAATATATATCTTGATGAAATTTCCACTCAGATGATGGTATTCCTAATTTTTTATCAAATTTTCCTTTAAAACTTACATACACAATATCTTTGTTTTTAAGAGATGAATATTTCTTTCCAGAAGGAGTAATAAAAAAACCTTTTTTAAACCTTACTGAGATATTGCCAGATCTAAGAGCTGATAATTTTCTGCTATTTAACAACTTTGAAAATTTAATTATTTCTGATTTTATATTTTTCATTTAAATAATCTTTTAAGGCCATCTTCAGATGCTTCACATATTCCTCGCTCTGTAATTAAAGCTGTAACATATTTTGCTGGTGTAACATCGAAAGCTAAATTTAATGCTTTACTTTTTTTAGGATAAATTTGAATTCCATCGACTTTTTTATCTCCTATCATTCCATCTACATGTGAAAGCTCGTTAGGGTCTCTTTCTTCAATTGGAATATCTTCAGAATTTTTTAAATTCCAATCAATTGTTGAGCTAGGTAACGCAACATAGAAAGGAATATTATTATCATTTGCTGCTAGTGCTTTAAGATAAGTTCCAATTTTATTACAAACATCTCCATTAGATAATGTTCTATCAGTACCAACAATACACATATCGACCTGTCCTCTTTGCATTAAAATTCCGCCGGTATTATCTGCAATAATTGTGTTTGGTATTTCTTCCTCATTAAGTTCGTATGAGGTTAAATTTGCACCTTGATTTCTGGGTCTCGTCTCATCTACCCAAATATGAATTGGAATACCTTTTTTATGTGCATGATATATTGGAGATGTAGCCGTACCCCAATTAATCGTTGCTAACCACCCAGCATTACAATGTGTTAGTATATTTATAGTGCTTTTTTTTTTATTATAAATTTCCTCTATTAACTTCAGACCATTTTTTCCTATCTCCTCACAAAATGTTTCATCTTCACCACAAATTAACTCGGCTTCTTTTAAAGCAACATCAAATAAATTTTCAGATTTAATCATAGAGATTTTGTTGTTCATTCTATGAACGGCCCATTGAAGATTAATTGCAGTAGGTCTTGCTTTAACTAAATCTTCAGCACTTTTTTTTATAAAATTTAAATCATTATTTTCTTTAATAGCTAAAACAATACCAAATGCTGCTGTAGCTCCAATTAATGGAGCCCCTCTTACCTCCATAACTTTTATTGCATTAATCGCATCATCAACAGTTTCTAAATCTTTAATAATAAATTCATGAGGTAATTTTGTCTGATCAATTATTTTGACATTTTTCGAATTTTGATCAAACCAGATAGTTTTATAATTCTTTCCCTCAATTCTCATTATTTAATACTCTTCCAGCGATATACCTTAGTTTTTCAATTGTTTTTTGAGATCTCTTTTCTGGAGCGGTAATAATTGCAACATCTAAGCAATTATTTGTAGGATCATTTGGATCAATGTGATTTTCAAAGTTCTCAATCAAGTTTTTAATCATATTTTTGGCTTTCGCAGCATTATCTAAAAGGACTTTGATAACCTGTTGTACATCAACATTTTCATGATCTGGATGCCAACAATCATAATCTGTTACCATTGACACTGAGGCGTATCTTATTTCAGCTTCTCTCGCGAGTTTTGCTTCAGGCATGTTTGTCATTCCAATCACATCTGCTTTCCAAGATCTATATAAATTTGACTCTGCTAATGTGGAAAATTGTGGTCCCTCCATTACAACATAAGTTCCTCCCCTTTGATAAGGTATGCTCTCTTTTTGTATAGCTTCCTCACAAGCATTCATCAGTCCATTTGAGGTTGGATGTGCCATTGATACATGTGCAACAATTTCATCATCAAAAAAAGTTTTTTTTCTTGCAAAAGTCCTATCAATAAACTGATCAACAATTACAAATTTCCCTGGAGGCAAATCTTCCTTTAATGACCCTACAGCTGAAACAGATACGATGTCTGTGATACCAAGTTGTTTAAGAGCATCAATATTTGCTCTAAAATTTATCTTTGAAGGAGATATAAAATGACCTCTTCCGTGACGAGGTAAAAAAAATACTTCATCATTATTATATTTTGTTTTTAAGATTTGATCTGATGGCTTTCCCCAAGATGTATCAATACTTAACATTTCTCTATCTGTAAATTCCTCTACATCGTAAAGACCACTTCCACCAATTATAGCTAATTTATTATTTGCCATATTTAAAAAATTAATTATTTAATAGTTATAATTAAGTAATATGGATTTAAAAGAATATATTAGATCAATACCTGACTATCCTAAAAAGGGCATTTTATTTAGAGACATAACAACTCTCATTAAAAATGAAAAAGCTTTTGAAGAGACAGTTAACCAAATTATTGAAAGATCAAAAAAGTATAAAGTTGATAAAATAGCTGCAATTGAATCTAGAGGATTTGTCTTTGCATCTGCAGTTTCGTATCTCTTAAAAAAACCTTTCATCATGTTGAGAAAGAAAAATAAATTACCTGCTGATGTTCATTCAGTTGATTTTGAGCTTGAATATGGAACAGCTACAATAGAAGTGCACAAAGACTCAATTAATGAAAAAGACAATGTCCTAATAATTGATGATTTAATTGCTACAGGAGGTACGGCAGAAGCTGCTGCAAAATTAGTTGAAGTCTCTAAAGGAAAAGTAGCTGCTTTCATTTTTGTAATTAATTTATTTGACCTTGGAGGATGCGAAAAATTAATTCAAAACAACTATAAAGTTGAAAATTTAATTGAATTTCCTGGTCATTAAATGGTAGCGGGAAGTGGGATCGAACCACTGACCTCGGGCTTATGAGTCCCGCGCTCTAACCAACTGAGCTACCCCGCCATAAATTGAATATTCTTATACAAATTAAAAAATTATCTTGCAAGTTTTATGAAGATATCACCCATTCCTGATTTTAATTGATCCAATGGAGTGTTATTTCTGAACTCACAAAACTTACCAGTTACTTGGTGGGTATTAATATAATCTAAATCGGTAGATAAGCACGGCCGGCTTTCATGTAAGTAACCAATTACTAATTTATTGTCCAACACACTTACTTGTGACTTATCAAGCTTATCACCATTACAAAAATAATTCTTATTTACTTGAATTGGAAAATCTTTCTTTCCACACGGATTATCAATTGTTAATACATAAAATTCTTTTTCAATATCTGTAAATTTATATTTCATTTTCTGAGTTTTTGAGTATTTCATCAAATCACAGCTACATGGAATACAGCATCTATAGTATTCACCACATATTTTTTTTTCAGTAATATTTTCTTTTAAATATACAAATTCAGGCGTCGAGTTCGGGCTGATTAATGAACCTGATACTGCGCAATATAACTTGTTATATTCTACAAAATCTTTGTAAGTAATCTCTTTATCTAAAATATATTTAAAAAACTTTGGTCCAGCAGCATTTCTATTTTTATCAGGAAAAATTTTATTCCAATCATTAACTATATCTTGATAGTAGTTTTTTTCTGCAGAATTCAGAGTGCTAAATGAAAATAATGTTAAAATAAAAATACAAAAAAGTTTTAAATTATTTTTTATTTTCATTTAAATTTGGTCTCAGAAACCCATGTTAGACCAATTTATTTGATCTTGTTTTTTGCTTTTATATTTTGAAATTTCTTGTTTAGAGGGTTTCCTAAAAGCAAAAATCAATAATCCTGCTAACAATCCAAAAATTAATGTAATTGAACACATAGTCATGGAATTCATATAAAAGCGTATTATTATTATTCAACAATTATAGATGGATACTATTGTCCTACTTATTTTGTTTAACCTCATAAGTTCTATTCAAATCTTTAATATTTAGACTTGTTATTGATCCATTAGTCCATTTAATCTCAACTTTAATGTCATTTTCATTCTTTCTAATTCCATAATGAGCTACCGGTTCCATCTGACATAAATAGCCAGATCCAGCATCAATAGTTTTAGAATGAGTTCTTTTATTGCTTTTTAATGTAACTGTTGACCCTCTTGCAGGTGCTCCGTACTTATTTAAAGGTTTAATTCTTAAATAATTAAATTCACTAACGTCAGCTTTATACAATGTAAGTGGCTGCAATCCTGTTTCTCCATGCGATACTAGTAATTCTAAAATTCCATCTCCATCAATATCTGCAACAGCTGCACCAGTTCCCAATCCAAAGGTTTCTAAACCATTTTTAATTTTAATTTCTTTAAATTTACCATTCTCTAAAATCTTAAATAATTTATTTGGTTCTCCAATATTGTTCATGAATATCTCATCATAACCATCATTATCAAAATCTGCTGATATAACCGTTCTTATTTTTGTTGGATCGTTATAAGGAGTTTGAGCGATATCTTTAAACTTATCACCATCAAGAATATAGGCTCTATGATTTCCATCCCAATTAGATGTCAAAATATCTAGCCTTCCTCTATAAAGAATATCACTTAAAGCAGTTCCTCTTCCATTTTCATATCGATCTTCTACCTGGTAATCTCTTGCTACATCAGTGAATGTTCCATCAACATTATAATATAAAAAATTATCACCCCTCTCGTTAGCTGCAAAAATATCTGATTGATCCGATAATATATGTCCAGATACTATTGCTCTACCGCCAGTTATTTTATTAAGTCCTAGTTTTGCTGCCTGGTCATTTATTTTATTATTAACAATTTCATAAAATCTTGTTGGACCACCATAATTTGCAACATATATGCCATACTGACCATTACCTTTTCTATCAACACATACAACTGATCTTCCAGCTGTTAAATTTAAGTCAGTTTTATTTTTTTCTATTTCAAATAAATCAATAAATTTGTCTTTGTTTAAATCTAAAAGTCTATCAGAGTAAATTTTATCTCCACTATAAGTATCAGTATTTAAAAAATAAATTTCCTCATAACCATCTTTATCTATATCACACGCTGCAACACCAATTGTTCTTCTGTTTGGATCTGAAAAAATTTCCTCATTTATGATATTAACTAGCTTACCATTTTTATATGAGAGTGCTAAATTTTTAAATCCAAAACCTGTTACAACAAAATCAAATACATTATCTTTGTTTACATCTGTAACTGACACACCATAACTAAGTCTAAATTCATTGTCTTGAATTTGATCAGTAATATCTAAGAAAAAATCTTTTGCTTGTCCTTTAATAGGAATAACAATTAATAAAATAATTAAAAAATATTTCATATATTGCATCTATTATTAAATTGAATTCCTTAAAAATGAATGTATATCTTTGCCCTTGTGAGAATAGAGGAAGAACTAAAGCTAGATTACTCAGATGTGCTATTTAGGCCTAAAAGAAGTACTCTTCAAAGCCGTAAAGATGTAAATCTTAAAAGAACCTACAGATTTAAATATTCAAATAATGAATGGTCAGGAATTCCAATTATTGCTGCTAATATGGATGGAGTTGGTGAATTAGGTATTGCTGAAAAATTATCAGAATTTCAGATGATAACTTGCCTTACAAAGCAGCACGATATTAAAAAGATTAAAGCTTTTAAAAAAATTAAATCAATACATCCAAATATTGCACTTTCAATTGGAATTAAAAAAGATGATTTTGATAATTTAGACAAAATTTTAAAAGAATATAGTTTTATTAAATTTATTTGTATTGATGTTGCAAATGGATATTCAGAACACTTTTCTAAATTTTTGAAATCAGTAAGAGATAAATATCCAACAAAAACGATTATAGCTGGAAACGTTGTTACCGCAGATATGACACAAGAATTAATATTGTCAGGCGCTGATATAGTTAAAGTTGGAATTGGACCTGGTTCAGTTTGTACAACAAGATTACAAACTGGAGTTGGATATCCGCAACTTAGTGCTGTAATTGAATGTGCAGATGCTGCTCATGGTTTAGGTGCTCACATAATTGCTGATGGTGGATGCACTTGTCCAGGTGATGTTGCGAAAGGATTTGGTGGTGGAGCTGACTTTGTAATGCTTGGTGGTATGCTTGCAGGTCATGATGAAGGTAAAGGTAAGTTAGTTAAATTAAATGGATCAAAATACATAGAGTTTTATGGATCAAGCTCTGTGACAGCAAATAAAAAACACTACGGTGGATTATCAGATTATAGAAGCAGTGAAGGCAGAACTGTGAGAGTTAAATACCGAGGGAAAATTAATGATACAATAAAAGATATATTAGGTGGTGTTAGAAGTAGCTGTACTTATGTTGGAGCACCCTCATTAAAACAACTAAGTAAATGTACGACATTTGTTAGGGTAACAAAACAATATAACGATACTTTCGTTAAATAATTAATTTCTAAAATTTTTTTGATTTAGAGGTTTTTGTAAGATATCTACTGAATATTTCTTCTTTTCTACTTCAATATAAATATTTTTATCTTTAAGTGTATCTTTTGTATTTCCAGAGTTTACGTAACCAAATGAAAGATTTTTATTAAAACAAAATGAATAGTTTCCTGATGTTGTTCTACCGATAATTTTATCATCTAAGTAAATTGGTTCGTCATGAAGCAATAAAGGTTGTCCAGGTTGACTATCTTTTAAAGTAAACATCATCATACGTTTATTTAATTCCTTACTTTTTATTTTAGCTAACGAGTCTTTTCCGATAAAATCTATATTTTTTTCGAAGCTTATGGTAAAATTTAATCCTGCCTGGTATTGATTTTCTTCAGGGGATATATCATGACCCCAATGTAAAAATCCTGTTTCCATCCGCATTGTATCTAACGCATGCATGCCACATAAAGATAAATTAAATTCTTTTCCAAATTCAGTTATTAAATTAAATATTTTTTTTGATTGATTTATATCCATATAAAGCTCAAAACCATATTCACCAACATAAGACAGTCTTTGTAAAATTATATTTACACTATTTATTTGTATTTCTTTAAATGTTGCAAAATTAATATTCTCTTTTGAAATATAATCTTTAGTTAATTTTTGAAGAAGATCTCTGCTTTTTGGACCAAATAAGCCAAAACATGCAATGTCATCTGTTACATCTTTAAAATCTATATCTGGAGATAAATATTTTAAAATATGAAATTTGTCTCTTTCACGATTGGCTGCTGAGGTAATAATTCTAAAATATTCTTTACCAAAACAAACAACAGTAAGATCAGTTTCAATCCCACCATCTTCGTTCAACATTTGTGTATATGTAGTTTTGCCAGATTCGTTTTTAACATGAGCTGTACAAAGTTTTTGAAGTTCAAAATGAACATTTTTACCTTTTAAGTCATATTTAGAGAATGCTGTAAGATCAAACAAACCAACATTTTCTCTAGTATTTTTAGTCTCATACTCAACAGCTGGATACCAGTTTTGATAATTATAAGAGTATTTATACTCTGGTTTCTGCCCATTAGTTGCATACCACATTGGTCTTTCATAACCCCCTGTAACACCAAAACATGCACCTGCTTTTTTCATTTCCTCGTGATATGGAGTTAGTTTTTGATCTCGAGAAGTTTTATGTTGTTTAAAAGGCCAATGCATTCCATATAAATCCCCCAACGTTTCGGTAATTCTCTCTTTAATAAATCCTAATTTCGAATGAAATTTTTGAAACCTTTTAATGTCATATGAAAAAATATCTTCATTTATATGACCATTAATAAGCCATTCTGCTGTTACTTTTCCAACTCCTCCCCCACTTCCAATTCCAATACTATTCAGACCACAACATACAAAAAAATTTTTAATTTCTGGAACTTCACCTAATAGAGTATTTGTATCTGGTGTAAAAGACTCTGGACCTGAAAAAAACTTTCTAATTCCAGCAGTTTCTAATATGGGAAATCTTTTAATTGCAGAATTTAAATATGGCTCAAAATGCTCAAAATTTTCTTGAAATTCCCCAAAAGAAAAATTCTCTGGGACTACATTTGTCTTATTCCATGCAGGTATTGAATTTCCCTCAAAAATTCCAACCAATATTTTACCTGCATCCTCTTTTATATATGTGCGGTTATCAAAATCTCGTATAACAGGTAAATTAGTTGAAAGATTATTTATAGGTTCAGTGATAATATAAAAATGTTCTGCTGGATAAAGGGGTATACTTACACCAGCTTTTTCTCCTATTTGTCTAGACCACATACCTGATGCAAGAACTATGTATTCACAATCAATAATATGATCATCCACTTTAACTCCGCAAATTCTTCCATTCTTAGTTAAAATTTCTTTTACTGAAGATTTTTCATAAATCTTAGCACCTTCCATTTTTGCCGCTTTTGCAAGCATATGTGTTACACCTGATGGATCTGCAGCACCGTCACCTGGCATTAAAATTCCACCTAAAACTTCATCAGTATTTACTATTGGATATTTTTTTTTAATTTGATCTTTGTCTAATATTTGTACATCAACATCATATAGCTGTGCTGTTGTTGCTTGTCTTTGTAATTCCTGCCATCTACCTTTGTTCTGTGCAATTGAAAGAGCGCCATTTAATCTTAGACCTGGAGAGTGATCCACTTTTTTTTCAAGTTCTTTATATAAATCTAATGTATATTTTCTTATCTTTGTTATTGTTGCAGAGGGACCTAATTGACTAACCAACCCTGCTGCATGCCAAGTGGTTCCTGATGTTAATTGATCTCTTTCTAGTAAAATTACATCTTTCCAACCAAATTTAGCTAAATGATATAGGCATGATGTTCCAACAACACCTCCACCAATAACAACAACTTTGCAAGATTTTGGCAAACTTTTCATTAAATTATTATGTATTATAATTTAGAAAAGATTCAAAATAAATTTAACTTTTATCTGAAAAAATACTTCTAACCTGCTCATTTAGATCTGAGCTATTTTTTTTTTCAATTTTGTTGTGGTCAATAACTTTTGCTTTATTTTCTACTTTATTTTCAAATACGTTGGTAAGTATATTTGTATTACTTAAAGCTTCATTTACTGAGTTAATTTTAGAAATTAAGTTACTTTTTTGATTTTCATATTTCTCAATTTCTTTTTTCAAAATATCGTGCTTTTTCTTTATCTCAATTAATTCACTTCCAATTCTCAAATTTTCTTCTTGGAAAAATTTATTTTTATTCTCAACTTCGGAAATGTCATAGATTTTTTTATTACTAACTTCTTCTTGAATTTTATAATTTGAAATTTCTTTCTCTAATTCAATTTTATTTTGGCTCAATGATTTAATTTTTTCCTCTGAAGATTTTAAATTTTTAGATAATTTTATTATTTTTTCATTTAAAATTGACTTATCTTTTAATTCACTTTCTAATTCACGTTTATATTTTCTTAAATTTT
>CACKMS010000001.1 GCA_902601315.1 uncultured Pelagibacteraceae bacterium | reverse complement strand
AAAGCTAATTCAGTTATTTCATTAAAAAATGTTCCAAGATATTGAAATAGAAAAATTCCTAAAAAAATCAAAATTGTATCTGATACTGAACAAATCAAACATATTAGAAAAATATGTTGTTTCTTAATACCTTGCTCTATTACAAAGATATTTTGTGGTCCTATTGCTAATATTAAACTTAAACTGGTTATAAAACCTAAAATTAAAAAACTCATTCTTTCTTATCTGCATTAATTATTGATAAAATAATGAGAATTAAAAAAGGAATACAAAATAAGTTAACCGTTTTCCAGCTCGCAATAGAAATAAGTATACCGGCTAACAAACTTGCTAAAGCCATGGAAGAGAAAACTAATAAATCATTAAATCCTTGAGCTTTAAATTTTTCTTCAGGTTTATAAGTTGTGACTAATAAGCTTGTGCCAGATATAAATAAAAAGTTCCATCCTATACCTAAAAAAATCAGACTTATAAAATAGTTTAAAAAAGATGGTTGAAAGAAAGATAATAAAATTGTTAAAAAATAGAATAAGACACCTAAATACATCATATTACTATAACCAAACTTTTTGATTAAATTTCCAGTAACTAGCGAAGGTAAAAACATTGCCAAAACATGAAATTGAAGAACTATTCCTGTTTTTTCTAAACTTAACTGATGCACAATATGCATACTTATTGGAGTTGCTGTCATTAAAAAAGACATTACTGCATATGCAAATGCAGCAGAGGTAATTGCTTGTAAAAATTTTGGATCTGAAAAAAATTCTGAATAATTTCTTGAGTTATTTTCCTTATTTGAAACAAAAGAAATTTCTCTAATATCCTTAAAAAAGAATAATAAAAATGAAGGTATTAATGTTAAAACTGCTAAAGTTAAATATGAACCTACATATAAATAATCACTTACAAAATTTTTAGTATAATTTGCCAAACCAATTCCAAGAAAAGCAGCAACTATTCCAGCTAACAATAATGATGAAATAGCTTTAGGCGCTTTTTCCTTTTCTACACTTTCTGCTGCAGCAAAACGGTATTGATGAGTAAATGCCATTGTGGCACCTAAAATAAATTTAGCAAAACAAAAAATAAAAAAACTTTCTGTCATTATTGCATAAGCACCTATCAAACAAGAAATTGAACCAGCTACAGAAGCAAAAATAAATCCAAGCCTTCGTCCAATAATGCTCATTATCTTAGCAGCAAAGATTGTAGCTGCTGCTGTTCCAACAACATAAATTGATGGAGGAAGCGTAGAAAGTGTTTTTATAGAACTTAAGTCTGATCCAATAATACCACTTATAAAAACTGTGACTGTAGCGGCTGTAAAACCAAATACTTGGCTTAGAATAAGTAAGAAAAGATTTCTATTCATCTATAGTGTTATTACTTGCATAAATTAAATTAAAATATAGTTCTACTAATTAATATATATAGATAAATTAGCTTTTATGATTGGTATTCTTGGAGGAATGGGAACGCAGGCAGGTTTAGATTTTTGCAGCAAGCTTGCAAAATTATATAGAGGAAAACTGGATCAACAGTACCCTATGTTTATTCTTTACAACAAGTCTAATACACCAAAAAGACCTGAGAACTTAAAAAAATATTACAATGTGCTCAATGAGTTGATTAAAGGTTGTAAAATGCTATCTAAAAATAAATGTAAATTTATTGTTATGCCTTGTAACACTGCACATTACTGGCATCAAGATATTCAAAAAAAAATTAAAATTCCCTTATTAAGCATGCCCAGGGAAGTTTTTAATTATACAAAAAAAACTTGTAAAAAAAATACGAAAATAGGAATTCTTTGTACTGAAGCAACATTGAAAACAAAAGTTTACCATCAATATTTTGATAAAAAATACGATTTTATTAGTCCAACTAAAAATTTACAAACAAGCTCTGTAAATAAATCTATTAAATATGTAAAAATGGGTAAAGTGAAAGAGGCAGAGAAAGCATTAAGACCAGCTGTTAATCAACTAATAAAAAAAAAATGTAAAAAAATCATATTAGGTTGTACAGAACTTCCTATAGCTTTATTTGCATATAAATCTTTTAAGAAAGCAAAAGACTCTAAGTTGTTTATTGATCCAAACCTTCTATTAGCTCAAATATGTATGAAGAAATACAAAAATAACTAAGTTTTTTTATTACAAACTAAATATAACTTTCTAGGAAACTTTCCTTCATCAAATTTTTCAATAAATAAATTTTTAAAACCATTTAGAAGACTATTTATTTTATTCTCAGAAAAAAAATGAATAATAAATCCATCGATTTCAAATAAATCTTCACCCCTATGTATCCCTTTTTTGAAATCTCCATCTTCTGTATTTCTAACAGTATAAATATTCAAACCTCCAGGTTTAAGAATTCTTTTGATCTCATTATTTAAATTTATTAATTCAAGACTTGTTAGGGCCATACAATAAAGCATATGAGAATAACAAACTTCTACCGTATTATCTTTAAAAGGTAAGTTACTCCTCACATCAAACTTCATAGTTCGAATAAATGAGGCTAAATTTAAATGCTTAATTTTTTGGTCAATTATTGATATACCATTTTGACTATAATCAAGCGCAGTAACCTTGATTAAATTTTTTGCAAAAAATATTGTGTCTCTTCCTAATCCAGCTCCAAGTTCGACAATATTTGAAAAATTGTTCTTTTTTAAAATGGACAGGGTTTTTTCTGCTGAATAACTTTGATCTAAACCAAACATCTCAGGCTTATTTGAGAAATTAGTCTCCCAATGCTGAGATTGCTGGTTTAAAATATTCTTATCCAAATTATTTAGAAGGATCTGGTACCTTTCTCAAATAGGGTTTAACCGTCTCCCATCCATTTGGATATATTTTTTTCGCTTCATCATCTTTAACAGCTGGTAAAATAACTACATCTTCACCTTTTTTCCAATTTGCAGGAGTAGCTACTTTATGTTTTGCTGTTAATTGCATTGAATCTATTGCTCTCAAAATTTCCAAAAAGTTTCGTCCTGTTGCCATTGGGTAAGTAAGATATAAACCAATTCTTTTATCAGGTCTTATTACAAAAATGGTTCTAACTGTTTCATTATCAACAGCAGTTCTACCCATAGATGTTGTTCCTGCATCACCTTCCAACATATTAAATAATTTAGCAACTTTTAGGTCTTCGTCTGCAATTATTGGATAGTTTGGTTTTGAACCTGACACATCTTTTATATCATCTAACCATTTATTATGGTCATCAACTCCGTCTACACTAAGACCTATCACTTTCACGTTTCTTTTGTCGAACTCATCTTTCATTAAACCTAAAGCTCCAAGTTCAGTAGTACAAACTGGTGTAAAATCTTTTGGATGTGAAAATAATACACCCCAGCTGTCACCTAACCACTCGTGAAAAGAGATATCTCCCTCTGTAGTTTTAGCCTGAAAATCAGGACACATACTATTTATTTTTAACATTGTTTCTCTCCTTATTATAAAATTATTATATGAAAAATTGTTTTATGAAGCAAACTTTTAAGAGATTGATCAACTTTAAATTCAATTTTTAATAACTATATATGAAGACTAATGAGTGACTTTTTACAATCAATTATTGATAGAGATCCAGCAGCAAAATCAAAATTAAGTTTGATATTAACCTATCCGGGTGTTAAAGCAGTTTTTTTTCATAAATTGGCCCATTTTTTTTCAGTGGCAAAATTTGATTTAATTGCGAGAATTATTTCGCAGTTTTCAAGATTCCTAACCGGTATTGAAATTCATCCAGGTGCAAAAATTGGTAAAAATTTATTCATAGATCATGGTATGGGAGTTGTAATAGGAGAAACATCTGAAATTGGTGATAATGTAACTATATATCATATGGTAACTTTGGGTGGAATTTCACCAAGTATTAATTCAAACGACCAAAGAAATATTAAGAGACATCCAACTTTAATGGATAATGTAGTCGTCGGATCTGGTGCACAAATATTAGGTCCTGTTACAGTCGGAAAAAATTCTAAAATTGGAGCAAATGCTGTAGTCACAAAAAATGTTGAAGAGAATGCAGTTATGATTGGAATACCTGCTAAGAATGTTGGTACCGCTACTGAAGAGTTTAAACCTTATGCTGTTACAAATGTAAATTCAGAAAAAAATAATGATCAATAGCAAAGATAATTTTCTTCAATCAATTGGAAACACTCCTCTAATTAAACTAAAAGCAGCCTCAGAGATTACTGGATGTAATATTTACGGAAAAGCAGAATACTTAAACCCAGGAGGGTCGGTTAAGGATAGAGCAGCATTAGCACTTATCAAAGATGCAGAGGGGAAAAAATTAATTTCAAAAGGTGGAATGATTGTTGAAGGAACAGCTGGAAATACTGGAATAGGTTTATGTCTTCTTGGAAATTCTTTAGGTTATAAAACAACAATCGTTATGAACGATAATCAAACACAAGAAAAAAAAGATACTTTGATAAATATAGGAGCAGATTTAAGGTTAGTTCCACCAAAACCTTACAGTGATGATGGCAATTATGTAAAAGTTGCAGGTAGACTTGCAGAAGAATTAAAAAACTCAAATAATTATGGAGTAGTCTGGGCAAACCAATTTGACAATACTGCAAATGCTAGAGGTCATTATGAAACAACCGGACCTGAAATATGGGATCAAACAGAAGGTAAGGTAGACGGATTTGTTTGTGCATCAGGCACAGGTGGAACAATTGGAGGGATAAGTAGTTATTTGAAAGAAAAAAACAAAGATATAAAAATTTACTTATCTGATCCATCAGGTTCTGCCTTATACAATTTCATTGAAAATGGTGAATTAAAATCCGAAGGTGGTTCAATAACTGAAGGTATTGGATCCAGTAGAGTAACAGCAAATTTTGCTGAAGCAAAAATAGATGGAGCATTCTCAATTGATGACCACGAGTCTTTGCCTTTGCTTTATAATCTAATAAAAGAAGAGGGATTAAGCTTAGGCACTAGTTGTGGTGTAAATATTGCTGGAGCAATTAGACTTGGGAAATTAATTGGTCCAGGAAAAACTATTGTAACAATTCTCTGTGACAAATCTGATAAATACAACTCAAAGATGTTTAACAAAAAATTTTTACAAGAAAAAGGCCTACCTACTCCTAGTTGGATCTAAAAATCACATACCAGTATTGTAATATAAAGTTTACAATATCTCTTTATAATTAATTAAACTCGTTAGGAGGGTTATAATGAAAGACTATTTAGCAACGCATATATTTAAGTCTGAGGAGATGAAAAAAAAATTTCATGAAGTTGTAAGTTCAACATCCCCTGAGGATTTAAAAAAAGGAGTAACTGGAGAAAAGGCTGTATGTCATATGACAATGATGGGTGCAGGCGACTCGATGAAGGTATTTTGTAAGTGGCAAGCCGAAAGTCCACAAGCAATTATTGATCAACTTGGAGATATGAATAATTTTTTTGACACAGTCTCTGAGGAATGTTCACAAACAATGGATTTTGCAAAAATGTAAGGAGAAAACTATGAAAAAAATAATAATATTAACTTTTTTTACACTATTTACCTCTAACTTGTTAGCAGAGACAGGAAAGTTTAATGCAAGTGGAATGGGTTCATGGGAAGTAAATGTTATGAATGCTGGTAATGGCAATATGAGTATAACTTATGATGGTAATGCTGGACTTTCAGACAAAGAAGATGGAAGTATATTTGATAAATCTACCATGCATTGCATTGGAGGGCTTACTTTAACTGCAGGTAAATTTGATGATGAAACAGGAATGTGCACATTTTATCTAAATGACGGGGAAAAAGTATTTATAAATTATAAAGGTAAAGGAACTGGCGGCGTTGGTGGCTCTGGAGATTTTGTTATTATTGGTGGAACTGGTAAATATGAAAATATTTCAGGTACAGGATTTTCAAGTAGACAAAATCTTAAAGGTAAAGCTGGAATGGCTCACTCAATGAATCAGATGAGTGGAGAATATACTTATTAATAAATAATTAACTTCGAAAGGAATATTTTATGGACGTAAAAGAGCAAACGAGAAAAGCATACGAGCTTTTTGGTAAAGGGGATATGGAAACTTTTTTTAATGAGATGATCGATGACAATATTGTATGGACATTTCCTGGTAAAGAAGGTGTCCATCCATTGTCAGGAGTTCACAAAGGTAAACAAGCTATGATGGGTGCGATGTCAAAAATTCCGGCTACATGGCCAAATTTTCATTTAAAAATTTTAGACATGATCAGTGAAGGAAATAAAGTATTTGTTAGAGTACATGCGACAGCTGACAACATGGATACTATGTTTGGTCATTATTTTGAAGTTAGCGATGAAGGAAAAACTAAAGTTATGATGACCTTTGATGATACGCTTAGTATGTTCAATGCAATGAAGAAATAAGCAACAATTGATTTTGCTGGTGTGTGGGGAGAGTAAAATGGTAAAAGTGGTTGGAAATTTTGAGGTAAAAGACTGGACTCATTGGAAAAAAATGTTTGATGAACATTCTGGTCCAAGAGAAGCGGCAGGAATCAAAACTATTTACGTTGGTCATGAATTAGAAAATCCAAATAAGGTACATATTGTAATGGAAACACCAGCATCAGACACTATGCAAAAATTTATGCAGAATACAGAGAATGCAAAAGTAATTGAGAAATCTGGCCATAAACAAGAGACTACAGTAATGAGCATTTGCTCAGATTAAATTAACAAAAAAAGGAGGCTATAAATGGAAAAGGAAATGTTAGTACATCTTAAAATAAAAGAAGGTAAATTAGATACTTTCATGGGATGGATGCAATCAGATGAAGGTATGGGTGTTAGAAAAAGTGTTGCATATCCAGAAAAAACTGTTGGAGCAATGATACCAGATAAAAGTGGTATGTTATTTAAAGTTTCTGTTCATAATGAAGAAGGAATGAAAGATTTTGTAACGGGAAAAAATCCTACAGCAAAAGCTATCTATGCGGAATGTGTAGAGAATGCTCAGTTGTATGATTTATCTAAAGTGGATCTGTAAAAAAAAATATTGAAATTGTTAATCCATCATATTGAAATTTCAGATAATGACTGGTTACGTAATTTTTAATATTAAAATTACAAACCCTGATAATTACAAAGAATATATTGAAAAAGTAAAACCAATCGCAGAGAAATTTGGGGCAGAATATATTGTAAGAGGTGGAGATTTTGAATTAATAGAGGGAAATTGGGAGCACCCAAGAACAATAGTAATCAAATTTCCTAGTTATGAGAAAGCTCAAGAGTGGTATAAATCTGAAGAATACAAACCAATAAAAAAAATCCGTCTAGATAACGCTTTATCAAATGGAATAATAATTAAAGGAGAATAAATGGCAAAATTTTATTTAATAGGTAAAATAAGTGGAGAGTTAATGAAGAGAATGCAGAATGAACCAACTGCAGACAGATTCGCTTCTACAAAAAAGGCAACAGAGGCCGCTGGTTTAAAACTTATTTCTTACGAGTGGGTAAGAGGCAGATTTGATGTAATTTCTTGCGTGGAAGGAGAATATGAACAAGCTGTTGCCTTAAAAATAGCTTTTAAAAATTCTGGCCTAATGGAAGATTTAATGGTCCATGAGGTAATTGATTATAACAAAGCATTTACGAATGCAGCTAATGCAGCTAATAGTGTAGTTAAACCAGGAAAATAAAAAATAAAGGAGAATAAAAATGTCAATTTTAGCTAAATACAATAAAGCCATGGAGAGTAAAGATGAGGCAGCATTAAGAGATATAATTCATGACGATTATACTTTTACGATGCATAAATCAGGAACTGTTTTAAAAAAAGACGATGTAGTAAAATGGGCAATGAGTGGAGATATCAATAGAGATAAAGTTAGAGTTATTTATGAAAATGATGAAATTGGTGTTGAACACGCATTTGTTACATTTAATGATGGAAATAAAGAAGCAGTAATGGCTGTTTTTAAATTTAAAGATGGTAAAGTATTTGCACTTGAAACTGGTGCAACCCCGATGAACAAATAAAATATTTAAAGTTAGAATTTAAATTTTGTTTTCAAAAAAATACTCAAACCTATTATTTATAGTTTTAATGGGATGTGGGATGAGTTTCATGATGACTCTCCTAATAACCTATATTAACACTGGCTTTGACAAAGATTATTTTAATAGATTTATAACTGCATGGTCTGTGAGTTTTCCAGTTGCAATGATAGCAACCTCAATTGTTGCTCCTTTAGTAAAAAAAATTGTAGATAAAATCACAAAATAATAGGTTAATATAAGTAATGGAAAAAGTTGATTTTTATTTTTCAATTGGAAGTACTTATACCTATCTAACAGTTGCTAGGATATTAGATGTTGAAAAAAAATTAAATGTAAAATTTAATTGGGTTCCATTTAGTGTGAGAGCAATAATGAAGGAAATGAACAACATACCTTTTCCAAAAGACAAACAAAATAAAGTTGATTATATGTGGAGAGATATAGAGAGAAGAGCTAAAGGTTATGGTTTTTTTGCAAAAACTCCTGTGCCTTACCCATTAAGTGAATTTGATTTAGCAAATAAACTTGCAATACTAGGATTAAAGGAAGGCTGGGGAGTAGATTATGTAAGATTGACTTACAAGAGATGGTTCCAAGACGGAAAAGAACCAGCTACAGAGCCAAATATTTCTGAGATATGTAATGAGCTTAGTTTGGATAAAGAAAAAATTGTAAATAATGCAAATTCTCAAGAAATAGAAAATAAATATTTAGAAAACACTGAAAGTGCAAGATCACATAAAATATTTGGTAGTCCTTCTTTTGTTGTGGGTAATGAAATATTTTGGGGAGATGATAGAATGGAAGATGCAATAAATTGGTCAAAAAATAATGAGTAATTTAAATGCATATATATATTTAATTGTTGCTGTAATTTTAGGAACAGCGTCCAACGCTTTTGCAAAAAGCGCTCAAGGTTTTACTCTATTAATTCCAAGTATATTAACTGCAATTACAATTGTTGGCTGTATGTTTACACTTTCACTTGTAATGAAATCAATTTCTGTTGGAGTTACTTACGCATCATTTGCAGGATTGTGTATTATAGCAACAAGTGTGGTAGGAGTTTTAAAATTTAATCAAATTCCAAATTTTACAACCATCCTTGGTTTATTTTTAATAATTACGGGTGTTTTAATTGTAAATCTCTTAGATAACACAAAATAGTTACCCTGAAGAATTGGATTGATTTAGAAATTCAATTTCCTCTGCTGTAGATCTTCTTCCTAACATTTTGTTTCTGTGAGGATATCTATGAAATCTTTTAATTATTGCTGTATGATCTTTCCAAAATTTTTTTATTTCTAAAAAATTTGGATGATTTGATAGATAATTTGTTAATAACTTATATGCTCTATCGTGATCAATAATTTCTTCACTATGAATATATGGAAGTAGCATAAAAAATCTTTGATATTCGTCCATTTGATCAAGATATCCATTATAAACAGCATCATTTACAATTAATCTTGCTTTAAAATCATATTCAAAAGACTTTTTATCATTTCTATAAAGGTTTCTAGAGAACTGATCCAATAAAATAATTAATGCTAAACAAGTTAGAGGCTCATCTTGCCAGTCATCATATTCATTCGAAATTGCCTTCTTGTAATCATCTTCAAATTTATCTCTAATTAACTGATCAAATTTTTCATCTTTTTTAAATCTTTTTTCAACAATAAGATCGTCAAACCAAAAATCTAGGATTGTTTGAGCTTTATCATTCATAAATTTCGTCTACTTTAACTTGATATGACTCAACCAATTTATTTGTTTCATTTGCCATTCCAACTACTGCGTTAAGTTCAGCAAGCATATCTTTTGATGCTCCTTTCTTAACTGCAGCAGAACTGTGCGATTTTATGCAATACTCACAGCTATTTGTAATTGAAACAGCAATATAAATTAATTCTTTTGTCATCTCATCTAGAGCACCTTTTTTCATTACTTGCTGCAATGAATTCCAAGTTCTCTCTAAAGTATCTGGCTCATTAGCTAACATTTTCCAAAAATTATTTACAAATTTTATGTTTCTTTTTTGTTTAATGTCCTCAAATATTTCTTTTACTCTTCCTTTAGCTTCACTTTCCTCTATCATGTTAAATATAGCCATATTACCTCCTTGATTATGCTTAAAAAACTAACTTAATAAAATGTTAAAAAAAAGGAAATTCTTAGATTAATTTCTTAAAATTGTTATAAAGAATTGTTGAATATTTATTCATTGAGGACATATTCATTTTGGCATCAATATCAAATTTCTCAAGTGCACCTTTTCCTAACTGACTTTCAAGAGCAGATTTATATTCGGGCACACAGCCCCAATCACTTACTGTAGTATCTTTGATTTCAATATGAAATTGAATTCCGTATGCGTGTTCATGAAATTTAAAAATTTGATACTTTGTTTCAGGTGATGAAGCTATTAATATAACAGATTGTATATTTTCTAAATCTTGAACTTCGTAGGAATGCCACTGTAGTGATTTAATTTTATTGGGAAACTTACTAAATAACTGATCTTTTTTTTTATTTTCTAAAAAATCAATATCTAACATACCAATTTCAGGTTTTGAAGATTTTACAACTTTTCCTCCAATTACCTCGCCTAACAGTTGACAACCTAAACAAAAACCTAAGTATGGTTTTTTTAAATCAATAACAAATTCTTTAATTTTTTTTTTTTCTTCAATAAGCCAAGGGTACTCATTTTCCATCCACGTATCCATGGGACCACCCATACAAAACATTGCATCAAACTTATCAAGATCTTCTGGAATTTTATCACCTTCGTCTAATTCTATTGTAGTTAAATTTATTCCATCGCTAATCATAAGATCTTTAATATATCCTGGGTCTTCTATTTTGATATGTTGAAGAACAATTATATTTTTCATGTTACTGGCTTAAGCAATTTTAAAATTTTTTTATGATTTAATTTATTACTTGATGCTAAAATATTTCCAGCAAGTTTACCATTTTCATTTTTCCATGTAGTAAGTATTCCTCCTGCAGCATTTATAATGGGCATGATTGCGTGAACGTCCCAGATTTTATTTGCACATTGAACTACAACATCTAATCTTCCTTCTGCTAATTGTGCGTAAGTTAGTGCATCAAAACATGGAAAATTAACTATCTTAATAAATTTTAGAATTTTTTTTTGTTTATTAAAAGATAAGTAACCATGGAATGCTGCTGCAATCTTTGCATTTTTTAATGACACTTTTGAATTAACATTTAATTTTTTTTTTTTTCCATTTTCAAATAAATATGAATTTTTTTCATCTTTATTTAGATAATACTTTTTTAGTTTAGGAAAATTTGCAAGTCCTACCATAGGAGTTCCTTTATAATTTAACGATATTAAATTACTCCAAGTTGGATTACCGGTTACAAAAGATCTCGTTCCATCAATTGGATCAATTACCCATGAAAAATCACTTTTTGTTTTCTTGAACCCATACTCCTCACCTACGATTTGGTGGTCTGGAAACCGATCTAAAATTTTCTTTCTAATGAATCTCTCAAAAGCTTTGTCTGAAGTTGTAACCGGATCATAGCCTTTTCCTTTTAATTTATTACTTATCTTAAAAGGTTTATCTAATTTCGAATAATAGTATTTTGTAAGTTGTTTTGCTAAAAGATTAAGAAAATTAAAGTAAATTTTATAATTAAAATTTTTATTCATCGCATCACGTATTAATAAAATATTTATATCAATACAAACGAATTTATCTTGAAAAAAAAGGGTTTTTGAAGGAAAGTTTAAAAAGTTATGAAATTCGAAGTAAGTTCAAACAAAATATTTTCATTCATGGGATCAAACAAAGAGGAAATTCACCCTTTCTGGTTAAGAGAACGCGTCAGTGAGAAAGAGCATCTAGATGAGAGTACTCAGCAACGATTGTTTGATCCATCTTCAATGAAGCAAACTGTTGAAATTGTAAATGCAGAAATAAATGGAGAGTTTTTAAAAGTAAAATTTAATGATGGAGTAGACTCGAGATTTGAAATCAAAAAATTGTCAGATGAACTTAGTTTAAATTCAAACCAAATTATAGATATTGAAAAAGTAAAATGGAAATCTGATTTCAAAAATATAAAAAGTTTTAAATTTTCAGATAAATTTGCTGATAGTAATGAAATGTTAAATTTACTGATAAATTTTTATAAATATGGTTTTGTTGTTATCCAGGATGTACCAACTAACGACAATTTTCTTCTGAAATTTGGAAATATGATAGGTAGCGTTAAAAGAACTAATTTTGGTGAACATTTTAATGTAAAATCAAAACCTAATCCAAATGATTTAGCTTATACGGCATTAAATTTATCTCCTCACACAGATAATCCCTACAGAAATCCTTTTCCTCCATGCATACAAATTCTTCATTGTATTAAAAATGACGTTAAAGGGGGTTATTCAACTTTAGTTGATGGATTTACAGTTACAGAAGATTTAAAAAAGTTAAATCAAGATTATTATAATATTTTAACAAGCACTAAAGTCAGATTTAAATTTTCAGATAAAGATACAATTCTAGAAAGTTGGGCTGAATTGATACATTTAGATGAAAAAGGGAATTTTCAAAATGTTAGATTTAGTCCAAGATTAGATTATGTGCCTCAAATGAAAAGAGAGAAACTTGAAATTTATTACAATGCAAGAAAATGTTTATCAGACTTATATAATTCTGATGAGTATAGGATTGAATTTAGATTAATGCCTGGAGATTTAATGATGATGGATAATCATAGACTACTTCATGGAAGAACGTCTTTTGATCCAAATGAGGGTAATAGGTTTTTACAAGGATGCTATTTAGACTTTGATAGTACAGAAGGTAAATTGTTACATTTGAGAAGGAAATTTAATCTTTAAATAATTCCTCTATTTTATTTTCGGCCTGCTTTATGGATTTTTCATAATCCAATGCCATTTGATCAGCAGCAATGATTTTAATATTTTTAATACCAAAAAAATTCAACATATGAATTAACCAGGGTGTTAAATAATCTTCATCACCTTGTATTTTGGTTCCCCCAGAAGTGATTACTAGATAAACTTGTTTATCCTCAAGTAAACCAATTCTATCACCGTCTTCGGAATATTTAAATGTAAGTTTAACTCTTGCTGCAAGATCAGCCCAAGCTTTTAACGTTGCGGGTGGACCAAAATTATATATTGGTACAGATATAATAATTATATCGCTTTCTTTTAATTCAATAACTAATTTATCAGAAAGTTCGAACATTTTTTTATGATCTTCTGTTTGTTGTTCAACTGGAATTTTCATCCCCGACTCTGTTAAACCTGAAATAAAAAGCATCTCATCGTCTAAATCTCTATAAATTAATTGATCATCTTTTTTTTTAATTTTTTGAAGTAATTTTTGAGCCAATTTTCTTGATGTTGACCCTTCTTTTCTAGCGCTACAATCAATCTGATAAATTTTTCTCATTAATTATCCAAAATTTCCAAGTACAGGGATATACTCTAAAAGATAAAAACCTAATGACTGTAATTGGTTGGTTATCATCAATATTCCTGTAATAAGCAAAAGTCCACCACCAATTTTGGAAATAAGTTGCATTTTATTTTTTAAATTTTTTGAAAAAATCATAAATCTTTGAATAAGATATCCAGATAAAACGAAAGGTATTGCTAAACCGAGTGAATAAAAAAATAATAATAATACTCCTTTGTTAATACTATCTTCAACTGCAGCTAAAGCCAAGATAGATCCAAGTATCGGACCTATACATGGTGTCCATCCAAAACCAAAAGCCATACCAATTAAAATAGATCCAAAATTACTTGGTGTGATATTTGAATGTACTCTTTTTTCATAGTTTAAATATTTAATATTAATTAATCCAATTATCTGAAGAGAGAAAATTATAATAAATATTCCTGCAATAATTCTTAATTCATAAGAGTAGTCTAAAACTAATGATCCCAGAAATGTAGCAGTTGCTCCAAAACTGATAAATACAATTGAGAAACCTAATGAAAATAGAATTATTGGAAAAATGTTTGTTTTCTTACTTTCTAAGAGTTCATTTAAAGAGCTACCAGAAATATAAGATACATAACCCGGTATCAAAGGTAATACACATGGCGACAAAAAACTGATTAAACCTGCACTTAATGCAATAAAAAGTTCTAACATTATCCAGTATTTTTCATTGCTGCAGAAATACCAGCTATCGAAGTTAACAATGCATCATTTAAATTATTTTTATTCTCTTTACCTTTGGTTGTTTTCAATTTTGATATAACAATTGGTTGAATAACATTAAGCACCTCTGTGTAAATATTTCTTGCAACAATAATATTCCTAAATTGTTTTCTGGCATTAATTATTTCTTTAGGAGTTATTTTTTTGTTTAATCTTTTTATTGTTTCAAATTGGTATCTTAATTTTTTACCAATCCTTATAAGTTTATGATCTGCTAAATATTTTTCATAAACTTTTGATATTTCTGGATCAACTTTTGAAATAACCATGTCTAGAATATCTAACATTGAATTAAAAAATGGCCAATTTCTCTCCATATCTAAAAGAGTACTTTTAAATTTCTTAATTGAGGAATATCTTAATGCCTCTGCGCTACCTAACCACGCTGGTAACATAAGTCTAATTTGAGTCCACGCAAATACCCAGGGTATTGCTCTTAAGCTTTTTATGTTGTCTACATTTTTTCTCTTTGATGGTCTAGATCCAATTAAGAGTTTACCTAAAGACACATGTGGTGTTACTGTTTTAAAATACCTTATAAAATCAGAATTTTGATTAATATTTTTTCTATATGAGCTTTTTGAAATATCTGACATTTTTTCAATTAAGTCTCTCCAGTTCTTTTTTGGTACAGGTGGAGGATTAAGAGTTGCCTCTGTAACAGCTCCTATATAACTACATAAATTATATTTAGCTAGTGGCTCATAACCATATTTTTGCTGAATAACTTCTCCCTGATCAGTAATTCTTATTTTTCCATTAACAGAGTATGGAGGTTGAGACCTAAGTGTAGCTTGTATTGGACCGCCTCCACGACCAGCTGAGCCACCTCTACCATGAAAAAAAGTTACATCAATTTTAAATTTTTTTGCAAGTTTAACTATTTCCTCTTGTGCTTTGTATTGATGCCAACTTGCACATATTTTACCTGCATCTTTACTTGAGTCTGAGTAACCAATCATCACTTCTTGCTTGTTATTTATTAATTTTCTGTACCATTTTTCTTGAAAAAGTGAGTGCATAATGGATTTTGAGTTTATTAAATCATCCAAAGTTTCAAATAATGGAACGACTCTTAATTTATTTTTGATTTGCGCTTCTTTTTGTAAAAATGCGACGGTTACTATATCAGACATAGATGAGGTCATCGAAATTACATATGCGCCTAAGCATTCATTCGGTTGTTTAGAGATTGTTTTGAAAGTCGACCAAACTTCATAATTTTCTTTATTTTTAAATATAAAATTAGTTAATACGTTTCTTTTTTTTTTAATTTGATTTGCTAAAAAATTAACTTTTTTCCTTTCGCTCCATTTATAATAATTTTGTTGATATTTTCTTTTTATATATTCTGCAATCAATTGGGAGTGTCTAGATGATTCTTGTCTTATATCTAATCTAGCAAGATTTATTCCAAAACATTTAGCTCTTCTCATTAAATCTAATAATTCACCACTTGCTAAATTTTCATTTTGATTTTCTTCCAAAGACTTTCTAACAACTCTTAAAGGTTTTAAAATTTCCTCTCGTGATTTTAGCAAAATTTGTTCATCCAATGGTTTATTATAAACTAAATGTTGTTCAATGGCCCTGTGGGTAACTCTCATTTTGTCTCTGAGTGGACGTAAATAAACTCTATAAGGTTCAAATGTTTCACCAGTTTTTTTTTTAATTTCTTTTGAGCATTTTCCCATTGAATAAGATCTAATTAATTTTGTTAATGATTTTTCATACAATTTTGCTGCCTCCCATCGGGATAATAAAATTACTTCTTTAGTCACATCTGCTGTTACATTTGGATTACCATCTCTATCTCCACCCATCCAAGATCCAAATTCAATTGGATTAAAATTTTTTGGTAGACCTTTACCCATATTTTTAACAAAAATGCTGTTTAATCTCCTGTACACCTTAGGAATAGTTTCCCACAAACTATCCTCGATTATAGCAAGCCCCCATCTCGCTTCATCAAATGGAGAAGGCTTTGTTCTCTTCAAGTCATCCGTATTCCATATAATTGTAATTTCATCATATAATCTTCTATCTATAATTTTTTGTTTTGATGAGAAACCTTTCATCAATTCCCTTTGTTCTAAAAGCTCAGTAATATTGTGATATTTTTGTATGAGTGTTCGTCTTTTTACCTCGGTGGGATGTGCTGTTAATACAATGCCAATGTTTAAATTTTTTGCTGTATTGTAAATTTTATTAGATGAAATTTTTCTATCCTTGAAAAGTTCCTCAAAAATTTCCTCTATAAAAATATTTTTGTTTGCTTTAACTTTATTATTCTCGAATTCATCTAAAGTTCTTGAAGCATCAATAGACTCCGCAAGATTTATAAAATTCATAAAATGAGAAAATGCTCTTGTAAGTTTATAGGTATTACTTGGACTAATTTGACTCAATGTTTTCGAAATTTTTTTATATGAGTCTATTTGTTTGATATTAGCTCTATTTGCTTTTGAAAGTTTTCTAATTTTTTCAACAAGATTAAAAAATGTTTGACCCTCTTGTTTTTTAATCACATTTCCAAGTATATTTCCAAGAAGTCTTACATCATCTCTTAGTAATTTAGTTGGAATTCTCTCATAATATAAATCTCTTTTAATCATAAATATTTATTGTTTTGCGCTATATTAATACAACTTTGGAATTTTGTTCTCCTAAATTATCTATTGATAACCTAAGTTTGTCTTTAGGTTTTAAAAATGTTTGTGGCTTCATTCCCATACCTACTCCTGGAGGGGTTCCAGTAGTTATTATATCCCCTGGATATAAAGACATAAATTTACTTAAATAAGAAACAATTACATTCACATTAAAAATCATTTTATTTGTGTTGCCGGTCTGCATTCTGACTCCATTTAAGTCTAATGACATATTTAAATTATTAACGTTCGAAATCTCATCTTTAGTTACTAAATAAGGACCAATTGGACCGAAAGTGTCATGTGATTTACCTTTAACCCATTGACCTTTTTTTTCTTTTTGCCATTCTCTTTCACTCACATCATTTACTAAACAATATCCTAAAATATGATCTTGAGACTGTTTTTCAGTTATATGTTTAGCATGTTTTCCAATAACAATTCCTAATTCAACTTCCCAATCAAGTTTTTTTGAGTCTTTGGTAATTTCTATATCGTCATTTGGACCGTTTATACAACTTGTTGCCTTCATAAATATTATTGGTTCAGATGGAGGTTTTGATCCTGTTTCAGCAGCATGATCAGAAAAATTTAGTCCTATGGCAATAAATTTTCCTGGGTTTGCAATACAAGGACCAATTCTCTCGCTTGAAGAAAGTTCTGGTAATGAAGATAAGTCTTTACTATGTAATTTTGAGATTGTTTCAAAATTTAAATTATTAGGGTTTAAATCTTTAATGCATGAACTAACGTCTATTATTTTACCATCTTTGTTTAAGATGGCTGGTTTTTCATAATTTTTTTCTCCAATTCTTAAAAGTTTCATTTTCCTCGTAAATATTTATAAGTAATTTTTTATTTCTTTGTACAAGTAGCTGTGATCAAAATTATCATAGCCTTTTTTCGATAATTTTTTATATAAATTTCTAATAATCATTGAGAGAGGAAGGTTTATCTTATTCATTTTAGCTGTATTTAAAATATTCTCCATGTCTTTTAATTGCGATGCAACTTTACCTCTGGCTTTAAAATCTTCTTTTATCATACGTAATCCATGAGTTTGTAATATTTTACTATCAGCCCATCCTCCTTTTAAAGCCTTTAAAACATTAATCGGTCTAAGGCCTAATTTTTTAGACAATATTATTGCTTCTGATACTGCGCCAATAGTAATTCCTACAATAATTTGATTTGCAAGTTTTGCTGCCTGACCAGATGATGGTCTTCCTACGTAATTTGGAATCCCTAAGATTTTTAGAACTTTTAAATTTTTTTCATAAATTTTTTTTTCTCCTCCAACCATAATAGCAAGGCTAGCACTTTCAGCTCCTTTCGTTCCTCCAGATACTGGGGCATCTAAAAAGTAAACTCCCTTTTTTTTTAATTTTTTATAATTATCTAATGCAGTACTTGGTTTGGTTGAACTCATATCTATTACTGTTGTTTCTTTACAAACATGATTTAAAAATTTTTTGTTTCTAATTATATCGTTTACAGCTTTGTCATCTGTAAGCATTGTAATTATAATCTCTTTATCTTTTACTAATTCCTCAATTTTATAAGATAAACAAGCGCCATATTTCTTAAGTTTTTTGGTTTTGCTTATAGTTCTATTAAATATGCTTATTTGATGTTTTGATTTTAATAAATTTTTAATCATGGGAGTTCCCATTAAACCTGTGCCTATAAAACCTATGTTCATTTAATGATGCTTAATACTCCTTATTAATTTATTTAATTTGGTATTCATATTTATTTACCTACAAGTCAAAATAAAACATATTATGTTGAAATAGAAATAAAATATTAGTTATTAGGTTTTATTAATGCTAAATTTCAGTAAAATTATTTAAAATAATAATTAAAATTATGTATGAAAAATTTGGACAATTTATAGATGGTAAATGGCAAAAGTCTCAAAATAATGAGACCTATAAAGTAATAAATCCTGCAACAGAGGAAATTTTAGGTCATGCATCTAAAGCCTGCCGTGAAGACGTTGAAAAGGCACTTCTGTCATCTGAGAGTGGTTTTAAAAAATGGAAAAATACTACACCTTGGGAAAGATCTAAAGTTTTAAGGAGAATAGCTGATAAGATAAGGGAGAAAAAAGATATTTTAGCAAAATGGATGACTTTAGAGGTTGGGAAACCATTGGCGGAGGGGGTAGGTGAAGCAGGCGGTGCAGCTGATATTTTTGAATGGAACTCAGAAGAGACAAAAAGAATATATGGACAAACTGTTGAAAGTAGATTTGTAGATACTAGAGTTCATGTATATTACCAGCCAGTTGGGGTTGTTGCTGCACTAGTTCCATGGAACTTTCCTCTTATATTAGCGTCAAGAAAAATTTCTACTGCCTTAGCTGCGGGATGCTCGGTAATTTGTAAACCAGATGTAATAACACCTGGAACAGTTATGGAATTAGTTGACATCTGCAAAGAATGCGGTGTGCCTGATGGTGTTGTTAATTTATTGTCTGGTGATCCACCTTCAATTTCTGAGCAATTGCTTGAGTCAGATATTGTAAAAAAAGTTTCAATTACAGGATCAACCAGAGTTGGAAAATTAATACTTAAGAAAGCAGCTGATAAAGTTCAAAGAGTAACAATGGAATTAAGTGGTCACTCTCCTTTTATTGTATTTGAAGATTGTAATATTGAAAAAGTTGCTGACATGGCCATTGCCGCAAAATTTAGAAATAATGGACAAGTATGCATTTCCCCAAATAGATTTTACATTCAAGAAAGTAAGAAAGATGATTTTGTTAAGAAATTTATTGAAAAAACTAAAAAATTAAAAATAGGAAATGGAATGGAGCAAGGTGTTCAATTGGGTCCTATAACAACTTTAAAAAGATTAGGTGAAATTGAAGAGCTCGTAGAAACAACAAAAAAAGAAGGTGCTAAAGTTTTGATTGGTGGAAAACGACCATCAGGCTTCAACAAAGGGTATTTTTACGAGCCAACTGTATTTGACGATGTTTATGATAATTTTACTATAATGAAAACAGAACCATTTGGACCTCTAGTTCCTATGTTATCTTTCAAGTCTTTTGATGAAGTTGTTGAAAGAGCAAATAATAATGATTTAGGATTGTGTAGTTATATTTATACAAACTCAATGGAAAAAGCACATAAAGCATCTGAATTAATGGAGACTGGATGTGTAGCAGTGAACACACCAACGGTTGCAATAGCAGAGGCACCATTTGGAGGTATTAAACAAACCGGATATGGTCGAGAGGGTGGTTCTATGGCTATTAAAGATTACTTAAATATAAAATACACTCACTTAGGTCTTAAAACTTAATAGACAAAAACATTCTCTTTAAATTGTTCTAAATCTTATTTTAATATAAGTTTTTTATAAATGACAAAGATTTTTCCTTTGATATTTATTGTTTTGTGGTCATCTGCTTTTATCACAACAAAACCAATTGTTGATCATAGTGAACCTTTTTCAGCATTAGCCTTTAGATTTTTTTTTGTATCTCTGGGTTTTTTAATTTTTTCAATATATAAAAATTTTAGTTTAGTAGTTTCAAAATCAAATTTAATTCAATCATTGGTAAGTGGAGTTTTGTTTCATGGAATTTATCTTGGAGGAGTTTTTTATTCAGTTTCTGTTGGAATGCCAACTGGTATAGCTGCATTAATTGTAACATTACAACCTATTCTAACAAACATATTGGCAGGTCCGATTCTTAAAGAGAATGTATCTTATCATCAGTGGGTTGGAATATTTCTTGGATTTTTAGGTGCTGTATTAGTCTTGGGTTTTGACATAGGAAAAAATATTCCTTTTGATGGAGTGATAGCAACTATAATTTCTCTTGTATCAATTACATCTGCAACAATTTGGCAAAAAAAAATATCGAATAATTTACCGCTAGAAACAAGTAATACCTACCAAGCTCTTGGGGGATGTTTGTTCCATGTCTTAATAATAATTTTTTTTACAAAATTTCAAATTAATTTTTCTTTCACTTTTATAGCTGCGATGAGTCATCAAGTTTTGCTAGTCTCATTTGGTGCTTTTACAATTCTAATGTTCTTGATAAGAGAAAATTCGGCAAGTAAAACCACCTCTTTTTTCTTTTTAATACCATCTGTATCTGCATTGATGGCTTGGTTATTTTTAAACGAAAATTTATACTTTATTGACATAATTGGTTTTTTAATTGCGTCAATTGGTGTTTATATTGCTACAAGACCAGAAAAATAATTTTATGGATACTAAATATTTTGAAAAAATTAGAATTTTCGATGGAGGAATGGGTCAGGAACTTTTGAGTAAAGGTTTGATATCAAAAGGTACACTATGGTCTGCAAGTGCATTAATTGAAAAAAAATTTCATAAGTTAGTAATTGATGCACATATTTCATACATAAACGCAGGTGCAGATATAATTGTAACTAATAATTTTTCTGCAAGGAAAATTAGATTTATTCAAAATAAAGTTTTAGATAAATTCAAATATGCCAACGAACAAGCAGGTATTTTAGCGAATAAAGCAAGAGAGATTTCTAAACAAAATATATTGATAGCTGGTTCATTGCCATCTCAAAGCGATACTTATGTTGAAGATGAAAGAAGTTCGTCAGAAATTCAATCTGATTTTGAGGAACAGGCTAAAATAATAAGTCCTTATGTTGATTTTTTTTATCTTGATGTTGTAAGCAGTGGTAGAGAGATTGAAATTGCTTCAACTATTGTTGAAAAACTTGGAAAAAAGGTAGTTGTAGGCATACATTTAAAAAAGAATTGCAAATTACCTTCGGGTGAGAATATTCAAAATATAATTGAAAAATTTCAATGTAACAGTTGGATTGGTCTAGTTTTTGCTTGTGTATCTCCAGAAATAGTTGAGAGAACATCTAATTTTTTTTCTAATTTAAAACTTCCTTTCGGATTTAAGGTAAATTTATGGGGTATTGAAGAACCAACTCCAGTACAAACTTTTAATTCAGCAAAACATAATGAAATAGGAACAAATCCTAACATTGCACTTGGTTCAAGAAATCTAAGTGTAAAAGAGTTTTATAAATTTACAAAAAGAATGGTTGAAAAAGGTGCAAGAATTTTAGGAGGCTGTTGTGAAACTAAACCAGAGCATATAAAAGAAATTTCAACTCTTAAATAACCTTTTTACCACCAGCTCGTCTTACAAAGTAAATACCAATTACAACGGCTATTAGAGATATTAATATTTTTACAGTAATTAATTCTTTTAGAAATATATAACTAAGTATTGTTCCAAATATAGGAATTAAATAAGATACTTGCGACTGGAAAATCAAACCATTATCTACTAAAATTTTAAATCTCAGTAACCAAGCTATACCTGTAGATACTAAACCAAGATAAACAACAGATATAGTTGACTGAATTGATGGATTATATGTCCAAGGTTTTTCAATAAAAAAAGATAGAGGTATTAAAATTATTACTGCCCAAATTAATATGGAGCCAGTGACATTCTCATTTTTTTTTTCTTTTATTTTTAAAGTAAGCACACCACCAATTACATAACAAGTAGACCCAACTAGAATTAGTATTGCAGAGATAAAATTACTTTCATTAATTAATAAATTATCAGAAAATAAATATACTATTCCTGCAAAGCCAATTAAAATTCCAATAGTTTTTGTAAAATTAAATTGTTCATTTTTTGTATAGTAATGCCCCAAAATCGTAGAGGATAAAGGAGTTGTAGACATTAAAATTGCAGCTAAATTACTTTGAACAGATTTCACACCATAAGAAATAAGGAAAAAAGGAACTACCAAGTTTACAAAACCAATTATTGCAAACCAATACCAATCTTTTGAAAATGCCTCTACTTTGATTTTTTTGTAAAAACATAATATTAAAACAGGTATAACCCCAAAAAATACTCTTAATAAAGCAATGGTTACAGGTCCAAATGAATATGTGGCTATCTTAATATTAAAGAAAGCTGATGCCCAAATTAAAGCTAGTAAGACTAAAAGAATATAATCAGTTAAATTTGGTTGTCTCATTCAGTTATATTATTTGGTAAACCATTTGTAATTTTTATCAAATCTCTATAATTAATTTTAAAAATACAGTACGGATGTCCTGCAGCAGCAAAAAGTTGCTTAAATCTTCCCAGTGATAAATCAATTAAAACATTTAATTTATTTAAATGACCAATTGGTGAGACCCCTCCAATACTAAATCCAGTTACTTGTTTTACATCTGTTGCTGAAGCCATTGAAAGTTCATCTACATTTAATATACTTTTTATTTTACTTGCTGATGCTCTTTTATCTCCAGATATTAAACACAGATAATATTTGTCATTTGATTTAAAGATTAAACTTTTAACAATAGCACCAACGTCACAACCTAAAGATGTTGCTGCATCTTTAGCCGTTCCAGCTGAGGTTTCTAAGACAATTAATGACTGACTTTCATCATATTTCTTTAAAGTTTTATAAACTCTTTGGATAGACTCATTTTTTTTTAGGTCCATATTTCAATTAAAAATTGATTTTCATTAAATGATAAATTAATTAGGTATGCAATCTTTGCATAAGTGATATTTATTAAAAATGCGACGTTTTGAAAATATTTCTGTTATCACAATCGCATCGTATCATATGAATATAAAATTACACCAAAGGAAAAACAAATGAGCGCTAGTAAAATATTAAAAGATATTAAAGATAAAGAAATCGAATATGTTGATCTAAGATTTACAGACCCAAGAGGTAAACTTCAACATGTTACTCAAGATTTGAAAACAGTAGACGAAGACATGTTGAATAATGGAATATTTTTCGATGGATCCTCAATTGCTGGTTGGAAGGCAATAAATGAGTCTGATATGATATTAAAACCTGATCTTTCGAGGTCTTTTGTTGATCCTTTTTTTTCTCACAACACTATTGTGATTTTTTGTGATGTAATGGATCCAATAACTAAAAAATATTATGAAAGAGATCCAAGATCTACTGCGAAGAAAGCCGAGAAATATCTTAACGAGACAGGAATCGGTGATACGGCTTATTTTGGACCCGAGGCAGAATTTTTTGTTTTTGACGATGTAAGATTTAAAAATGAAATGAATGACACTGGTTTTATAATTGATAGCACAGAGGGTCCATATAACACTGGAAAGAAATATGATAACGGAAATATGGGACATAGACCAGGTGTTAAGGGTGGATATTTTCCAGTCCCTCCAGTAGATGGTGGACAAGATTTAAGATCTGAATGTTTAAAAGCAATGAAAGACATGGGCGTGGAAGTTGAAAAACATCACCATGAAGTAGCACCAAGTCAACATGAACTTGGAACAATGTTTAATACAATAGTTAATCAAGGTGATAATATGCAAATTTATAAGTACGCCGTTCATCAAGTTGCTCACTCTTTCGGGAAGACAGCTACATTTATGCCTAAACCAGTGAAGGGTGATAATGGATCAGGGATGCATGTTCACCAATCTATATGGAAAAATAAAAAACCTCTATTTGCAGGTGATAAATATGCTGGTCTCTCAGAAACATGCTTATACTACATCGGTGGAATTATAAAGCATGCAAGAGCACTAAATGCATTCACTAATGCATCAACAAATAGCTACAAAAGATTAATCCCAGGTTTTGAGGCACCAGTTTTATTGGCTTATTCTTCAAGAAACAGATCTGCTAGTTGTAGAATACCATTCTCGAATAGTGAAAATGGAAAACGAGTAGAGGTTAGATTCCCTGACTCGTCTGGAAACCCTTATTTAACTTTTGCAGCAATGTTGATGGCTGGTTTAGATGGTATTAGAAATAAAATTAAACCAGGAAGTCCAATGGATGAAGATCTATATGCATTATCAGGTGATGAATTAAAAGGTATCCCTACAGTTTGTACATCCTTAAAGGGTGCATGCACAGCTTTAGATGCTGATAGAGAATTTTTAAAACAAGGTGGTGTTTTCACAGATGATCAAATAGATGCTTATATAGAATTAAAAATGGAAGAAGTGCAAACTTTTAGAGATACACCTCATCCAGTTGAATTCCAGATGTATTACAGTTGTTAGTATTTTTGTAAGAATAAGTTATAAATTTATATTTTTGTTAAAAAAGAAACCACATTTTTTCTTTTTTCTCTTTTAGCCTCATCTAGTGGTGTAGCTCCCCAACGGTCTCTCACGTTTAGAGGATGTCCATGTGAAACGAGATATTCGACAGCATCTAAACTTCCCTCTGCTGCAGCAAGATGCAATGCTGTTCTTAAATCATAATCTCCAGCATGAACAGGAACACCTTGAGCAACTAAATGACGAATATTATCTACATTGTTTTTAGAGGCTGCAAATAAAAGTTCGATTACCATTAATTCATCTTCAAAATGTGCCATCTTATCAGTCTTTCCTTTTGGGTTCTCAACTAAGTGAAAAGGTTCAGTATAATCAATTTTTAATTCATTAAATAAATCAACAATTTTATGATGCTTATTATTTCTTGCATCTGATATAGGATAACCTCCCCACCTATCAGGTATTGGTTTTACACCTTGGTTCAGTAAAAATTTTACTACTTCTAATTGACCTTCAGCAGATGCAAGATGAAGTGGAGTTCTAATATCATAATCTCCCTGTTGTAGATCTCTTTGTTGGCTAACTAAACTTTCTAAAGTTCTTATATTTCCATTACTTGCTGCCCAAATAGCCTCTCCACAACTATTTGCTAACCATCTTGCTATTGGTAATTTTGGATCTTCTCTACTTGTGTCTGTCATGGTGCCATCAAATGTATGAACAAGATATTTTGAAGTAAGTTTTTTTGCCATTTCCAAACCTCTAACGCTATTACCTTGTTCGTCTAATCTTGGAGAAAATATGCAAATACCCATTAATTGTGGAACAACTAATAATACACCACCACCTACTCCGCTTTTTGCTGGTAAGCCAACTTCCTGAAAAAAAACTCCACTGGCATTATACATCCCACTAGTTTGTAAAACTGGCAGACAGTTCCTAACAGTTTTTTGACTTAATACACGATCTTGAGAAATCGGACAAACACCACTATTTGCAAGGGTGGCTGCAGCCATTGCAACATCCGTAGCAGTCATCTCAATTGAACAAATACTAAAATATAATTTTAGAGCATCAGTAACTGCAGGCTCTATATAAAAATCAAATTCATCCTCATCTGGATGAATATCTTTATGAAGATCTGACTTAGTGTGTGGTAAGCTGCCAGTAGCCATTAATAAATAGCCCATAGCAATATTATTATATCCTTTAAAATTTTCTTGGCGTGCCATATTTTTATTAAATCTTGGCAATTTAGAAACATTATTGTTTTTTGATGTCCAACCTATCAGTCTGCCAAATTGTTGACGAATATGTCTTAATCTTTGAGTATGAGAGTCGTTTGGATTTATTAGACCAGCAGTCATTATAGCGCCAGCATTTACCATCGGATTAAAAGGTACTCTTGCAAATCTGCCCTCTAAATTATCTTTTGCAAAGTCTCCTGTGTAGTTACCTGTTACTGTTCTTGCAAGCAAAGTTAAATCATCAAATTGTCTTCCTGATGGTTCCTGACCAACATGTTTATGTACTCCCTCAAGGCCTAATTGTTCCATTGCGAAACAGTAATTAAATGGCTTACACATCGACTGAATTGAAAAGTCTTTGTTTGAGTCGCCTCTTTCATAAACTTGTCCATCGGTTGTTACAATTGCTATGCCGAATTGATTTGGGTCTACTTCAGCAAGCGGTGGTATATAAGAAGCCAATTCTCCTGAAATAATTGTTTTTACTTCATCAAAAATTTTATCAATTTTTTTTGAGAAATTTATAAAATCAGGTAGCACTAATTGACCACGTAATGCTTTTTCAACCAAAAGCCCAGATGTTCTTATTATATTTATAAAATCTTCAAAAACAATCTTATCACCGTGAGCTTCAAGGCTTCTAAAAAGATTTTGTAGCCTGTTATCATTCGATTTTAATCCAGAACGGTTTAATGCTTCAATTAACTTTTTGCTGTGAGTAAAATTTTCACCATTTTCACATAATGAAAAAAATAAATTTGCTTCTCTTTTGGATTTTGCTTTTAAATTTTCTAATAACGCAGCAGGATTAGATTGAATATTACCTTTTTGCTTCATGTTATCTTATATAAAAATTACCATGGTCATCGAAAATATATTTTTACCTTAAAAGAAAGATAAAATTCAGTTTATATTAAGAAATTTAGATATTGGTGTAAATAATATTTTTAGATATCAAATTATTCAATTTTAAAAGATTCTCCACATCCACATCTTTCAGTTTCGTTCGGATTTTTGAAAATAAATGCCGATGAAAATTCCTCTTTAATATAGTCCATTTTTGTTCCTAGAAGATAAATTACTGCTGCTGAGTCAATAAATATTTTTACTCCTTTATCCTCAATAATTTCGTCATTTGGATTTGTTTTTTTTAAGTATTCCATAACATAAGACATGCCCGCACAACCACCAGATTTTACTGAAACTCTTACACCTAGTGCATCTTTTTCAGCATTAGCCATAATCTCTTTTATTCTTTCAGCAGCTTTATCGCTTAATGAAATTACTTGTTTCGTCATAAATTTAGTTCTAATTTTGCTGCCTCTGACATCATTGATTTGTCCCATGGAGGATCCCAAACCAAATCGAGATCAACTTTATTAACATCTTTAAGTTCCAATATACTATCCTTAACTTCTTTAGGCAAACTTTCTGCAACTGGACAATTAGGTGTTGTAAGCGTCATCTTAACTTGGACATCTTTATCTTTGATTTTAATATCATAGATCAAACCAAGTTCATAAATATTTACTGGGATTTCAGGGTCGTATATTTTTTTGATTTCTGTAATTACTTTTTCTTTTAGATTCATTTTTAGCTTTCAGTATTTACTATTTTTTGAAAATCATCTATCGCTGATGTAAGAGTATGCCAAGAAAGAGTGGCGCATTTTACTCTCATTGGGTACTGTTTTACACCCGATAGACACATTAATTTAGTTTTTTCATCTTCATTTAAGATTTTATTTTGAAGTTCCTCTTTTTCTTTAATCATATCTAAAAAATCGTTTACAATTTCTTTTACCTCAGCTTCCTCTTTACCTTTAACTAAATCAGTCATTATAGAGGCTGATGCCATTGATATAGCGCACCCATGTCCTTCAAATGAAATATCCTCAACTTTTTTATTTTCGTTTAATTTTAAATAGATATGAACGTTATCTCCACATAAAGGATTATGCCCTTTAGCATCTTTATTAAAGTTTTCAGTTTTTCTTAAATTTCTAGGATTTTTACCATGATCCAAAATAATTTCTTGATATAATTCTTTTAGGTCCATTATATGTTAAATATTTTTTTACAATTTTCTATTGATTGGCTTAATTGATCGATATCATCTTTTGTATTATATATACCAAACGATGCTCTTGCAGTGGCCGGGAGTTTCAGCTTTTCATGCAATATCTGACAACAATGATGTCCTGCTCTGATTGCTACTCCATCTTCATCAAGAATAGTTGCAATATCATGTGGGTGAACACCTTCAATGGTAAAAGAAATCACTCCACCTTTATTTTTTGGATTGCCTACAATTTTTATTGAATTATTTTTCCCCAAAATATCTAATCCATAATCCAATAACTCTTTCTCGTGCTTTTCTATATTTTCAATACCAACTTTTTCCATAAATTTTATAGATTCGTTAAATGCAATTACTTGGGCTGTTGCCATTGTGCCTGCCTCATATTTATTTGGTAGTTCACCATAAGAAATTCCACTTTTTTTAACTTCATTTATCATTCCTCCACCACCTTGGTATGGAGGTAGATCGTCTAACCATTTCTTTTTTGCGTATAAAACCCCAATTCCTGTTGGCCCATACATTTTATGTCCTGATATAGCATAAAAATCACAATCTAATTCCTGCATATCTAATTTTAAATGTGGTGCTCCTTGGCAACCATCCACTAAAACAGGAATATTTTTTGAGTGTGCAAGTTCTACAATTTCCTTAATCGGTAATATTGCTCCAGTTACATTTGATAAATGAGTGACGCTTATAATTTTTGTTTTACTAGTTATTTTGTTTTTTATTGCTTCAATAGTTATCTCACCTGCTTCATTAATCTCAGCAAATTCAATTTTAATTTTTTTTGAATTTCTTAGGAAATGCCAAGGAACATAATTAGAATGATGTTCAAGTTCTGTTAATAAAACTTCATCACCCTCTTCTAGATACTTTTGCCCAAAGGTATTTGCTACCAAATTAATTGCTTCTGTAGCACCTTTGGTAAATACAATTTCATTCTTATCTTTGGCATTAATATATCTTTGAACTGATGTTCTTGTATTTTCATAAAGATTTGTTGCAGCAACAGCTAAATAATGAACACTTCTACCTACGTTAGAAAACTCTTTAGAATAAAAATCATATATTCTATCAATTACTACTCTTGGTTTTTGTGAGGAGTTTGCGCTGTCTAAATATACAAGATCATTATTTTGAACTTTGTTATCAAATATTGGAAATTCTTTTTTAATGCTATCTATATCCATTAATTTATGACCTCCTTTAGATATTTCTGTATTTCGATGTTTGTTATTTTTTCAATTACATCATTAATGAAACCATCTATTAGTAACTTTTTTGCCTGATCGTAATTTAAACCTCTAGACATTAGGTAAAATATGGAGTTTTCATCCAAATTGCCTGAAGTAGAACCATGAGAACATTTTACATCATCTGCGTAAATTTCTAATTCTGGTTTACCATTAAATTCTGTATTTTCGTTTAAAAGTAAGGCTTTACTTAATTGATATCCGTCTGTTTTTTGAGCTTGATCGTTAACAAAAATTTTACCTTGATAAACTCCAGTAGACTTATCGTTTAAAACACTTTTTATTAATTGATAACTTTTTGTATTTTCACCCAAATGGTTAATATTTGTTTTAATTTCATGATGATTGTTCTTGTCTAAATTTATAATCCCATTAATAAAAGCAGAGCTATATTTTTCTTTTAAATTACTGTTTATTTCATATTTTGAAAATTTAGATCCAGATGAATAAATAAAGTTTTCTGAATTACCGTTTTCATAAATATCAATATTAGTGAAGCTGTATCTTAAATTTTGATTTTTATTTAAATCAAAAATATAATTTTTAAGGTTTGAATTTTTATTTATAACAATATTAAAGTTATGATTATTAAAACCACTAACTGATTTATCTTCGAATAAATTCAAAGTTGATAAAGATGAATTTTTATGAAGAGTTAATTCAAATCTTGTATTAATTAAATTTGTTTCGCTATCTAAATCACATATGTGATAAATAACTAAAGGTTTTTCTACAATTTTGCCCTCTAAAACATTTAATTTAATTAATTTACTCGCAAAAGCCTTATTCAAATTATTTAAAGGTTCATTCAAACTTTCACTAAAAATCAAGTTTTCATTTTTTATCTCTATTTTATTTTTATCTATATCTAAAATATCTGCTGATAGGAACTCTCCATTTAAAATAACAATTTTTGAATGTTCAAAATTTTTTATAAATTTTAAATTGTAACTTTTATTTTCAATGGTATTAAAGCCAAATTTAAGCTCTTTTATGTTTTTATTTATAATAGATTTTAAATCTGAAAACTTCCAATCTTCCAATTTTTTTGAGGGAAACCCACTTTCTACAAATTTAAAAAAATGCTCTTTACGCTCTTTAGTGTTTCCTAAAGTTTCATAAGTTAAACTCTCAAATTCTAAATTTTCTTTTAACATTTATAAACTCTCATAACCTTGTTTTTCTAATTCTAGTGCTAGTTCAAAATTCCCAGTTTTTATAATTTTGCCATCTTTCAAAACATGAACGAAATCTGGCTTTATATAATTAAGTAACCTTTGATAATGCGTTATTATTAAAAAAGAATTATTTGTATTTCTTAATGAGTTTACTCCATCGGAAACTATTTTAAGTGCATCAATATCTAAACCAGAGTCTGTTTCATCTAATATTGATAATTTTGGATTTAAGATAGACATTTGAAGAATTTCATTTTTTTTCTTTTCTCCTCCTGAAAATCCTACATTTAGCTGTCGTGACAGAATATTTTGATCAAATTTTAATTGTGCAGATTTTTCTTTCACAAGCTTAAGAAATTCAATTGCATCTAATTCTTTTTCACCTTTTGCTTTTTTCACAGCATTTAATGAAGTTTTTAAAAAGTTGTTAGTGTTTACACCTGGAATTTCTAGAGGATACTGGAATGCTAAAAATATTCCTTTATGGGCTCTCTCTTCAATTTCAAGATCGAGTAAGTTGGAATTTTCAAATTTTACATCGCCTTTGATTTCATAACCTTTTTTTCCAGATAAAATATTTGATAAAGTACTTTTTCCTGATCCGTTTGGACCCATTATTGCATGAACTTCTCCAGGATTTATTTTTAAGCAAAGTCCTTTTAGAATTTCTTTGTTATCAATACCTGCTTCTAAATTGTTTATTTCCAACATTATCCAACACTTCCTTCCAAACTAATTCCAACTAATTTTTGCGCTTCAACAGCAAATTCCATTGGTAGTTGTTGAAGAACTTCTTTACAAAAACCGTTGACTATTAGCCCTACAGCTTCCTCTGAATTTAAACCTCTTTGTTGACAATAATATAATTGCTCTTCACTGATTTTTGATGTTGTTGCCTCATGTTCTATATTTGAGTCTGAATTTCTATTTTTAATGTAAGGAACAGTGTGTGCGCCACATTTATTACCCATTAACAGTGAGTCACACTGTGTAAAGTTTCTAGCATTTTTAGCTTTTGGAAAAATATCTACAAGACCTCTATAAGTATTATCAGCGTATCCAGCTGAAATACCTTTGGATATTATTTTACTTTTAGTATTTTTGCCAATATGAATCATTTTAGTACCAGTATCTGCTTTTTGATGGTTATTTGTAATTGCAATTGAGTAAAATTCTCCAACAGAGTTGTCTCCTTGCAAAATGCAACTAGGATATTTCCAAGTAATTGCTGAACCAGTTTCTACTTGCGTCCAAGATATTTTAGAATTTACACCTTTGCATAATCCTCTTTTAGTTACAAAATTATAAATCCCACCCTTGCCATCTTTATCTCCTGGGTACCAATTTTGGACAGTTGAATATTTTATTTCTGCATCATCTAATGCAACAAGTTCAACATTTGCTGCATGTAATTGGTTTTCATCTCTCATAGGTGCAGTGCACCCCTCCAGATAGCTAACATAACTTCCTTTATCGGCAATAATTAAAGTTCTTTCAAATTGACCTGTCTCGGATGCATTAATTCTAAAATATGTTGATAATTCCATAGGACATCTTACACCCTCTGGAATGTAAACAAATGAACCATCAGTAAACACTGCAGAATTTAAAGTTGCAAAATAATGATCTGTAACTGGTATAACTGAACCAAGATATTTTTTTACTAATTCTGGATGTTTTTGAATAGCCTCAGACATTGAACAAAATATTATTCCTTTTTCAGTCAACTTATCTTTAAATGTCGTTGCAACTGAAACAGAGTCAAACACAGCATCTACTGCTATTCCATTTAATCTTTTTTGTTCTTGAAGTGGTATACCAAGTTTTTGATAAGTTTCCAAAAGCTTTGGATCTAATTCATCTAGACTTTTTGGTTTATCAGAAGCACTTTTGGGAGCTGAATAATAATATAAATCTTGGTAATTTATTTTTGGATATTTCGGTTTTTGCCAATTTGGTTCTTTTAAGTTTTTTAATCTCTCAAATGCTTTTAATCTCCAATCTAGCATCCAGTCTGGTTCTTTTTTTATTTTAGATATAAATTTTATTACTTCCTCATTTAAACCTTTTGGTGCTCTGATATTTTCTATATCAGTTGTAAATCCGTATTTATATTCTTTTAAATCTTCTATTTGTTTATCTCTCATCTATAATCTATTTGTTGATTGATTTAGTAAATCTCTAAGACTTTTTTTTTCAAAAAAATTATTTATATAATCCTCTAATTCATCCCAGAGATCATGAGTAATGCATTTTGCTGTTTTACCATTGCACCCTTTTTTTGAATGTTTTTCACACCCTATAGTTTTTACTTTTTCATCAACTGCAAAAAAGATATCTGAAATTTTGATATTAGAAGCTTCTTTAGAAAGAATATATCCACCCTTAATCCCACGAACACTATTTACAATGTTATTTTTTTTTAACTTTAAAAATAATTGTTCAAGATAATCTAAAGATATTCCTTGTCTTAAAGAGATATCTCTTAAAGACACTGGTTCATTAGGATCAAATTTTGCTAGATCGGCAAGTGCCATAACTGCATATCTTCCTTTGCTTGATAATTTCATATTATTATTATTTTATGCGGGTTATATATATACCCGAGTAAAATAGTCAAGTTTATGAAAAATTTTAAAACTTGCATTTTGTCGCTCAATTTTGATAGAAAAATAAAATTTTTTTTTGAGATTAATTATCAATGACAACTACAGATAACAAAATTGTTGAAATATTTATTCCTGGGCCTGCAGGAAGGCTAGAAGCAAAATATTATAAAAGTAAAAAAAATACGTCTCCAATTGCATTAGTTTTGCACCCTCACCCTCAATATGGTGGAACTATGAATAATAAAGTTGTTGTTGATACATTTCAAACTTTTATGGATAACGACTTTTCTGTGTGTAGATTAAACTTTAGAGGAGTTGGTAAAAGTGATGGAGAATTTGACAATGGTCAGGGTGAGCTAGCAGATGCTGCCGCTGCACTAGATTGGTTGGAGCGAGAAAACTTTGATAATTCACAATGTTGGATTTCAGGATTTTCCTTTGGATCATTAATTGCAATGCAATTACTTATGAGAAGACCAGAAATAAATAGATTTGTTGCAATTTCACCCCAACCAAATGTTTATGATTTTTCATTTTTATCACCATGTCCTACATCAGGAATAATGATTTACGGCAAAAAAGATGAATTGGTTCCTGTTGAGCACATTAACGATTTAAACAAAAGACTAAGTGCTCAAAAAGGAATTAAAGTAGAATTTGATTCTATTACAGAAGCAAATCATTTCTTCTCAAAAGCTGATATTGCTCTTATTAAATCCTTAAATAAATATATCAAAAAAGAAACGGCACTATATTAGTAATTTTTAAAAGTCTCTCCACCTGAAATTGGTTTACTTACTTTTGTTGTAGAAGGAAAAGATATATTTTTTTTAAGATATGATCTTATTGCTAAATAAGCAAATGCTTGGGACTCGATAAAATCTCCATCATAATTAAATTTATCGATATCACAAATATTTTTTTTTAATAAACTTTTCAAATTTTGAATTAATGTTTTATTTTTTCTGCCACCTCCACATAAAATTACATTAGAACAATTTATAAAATTATCATTTAAATAATTTGAAATAATTAAGGCAGTAAAGTAATTAAGAGTTGCTACGGCATCCTCAAAAATTAATCCTTTAATAAAATTAAAATCAAACTCATTTCTATCATAGGAATGTCTATCTTCTGAACTGTAAATATCATGCTCGATAAATTGATTTATAATATCCATGTTGATTTGACCTGTAGAGGCAATTTCACCGTTTTTATCAAAATCTAAATTTTTTGTTTTTTTTAAATATTCATCTAATAAAACATTTCCTGGTCCTATATCTCTAGCAATTAATTCTTCATTACTACAGTAAGTGAAATTGGACACCCCTCCTATATTTAAAAAAATACATTCCTCATTAGGAAAGATTTTTTTTGATAGCAAAGAGTGATATACTGGTGTTAGAGGTGCGCCCTCTCCATTATTTTCAATATCCTTTTTTCTAAAATTAAAAATGACTTTTTTTTGAATTAATTGAGATAATAAATTTGGGTTTCCCATCTGGATTGAATATTTTTTTTCAGGTTTATGAATAATTGTTTGTCCATGAAAACCCACTAAATCAACTTCAGTAGTATGCTTGGATATTAATTTTTTTGATATATCTGAATGAAGAAGAGTGATTTCTTTCTCAAGATTTTTATATTCATAAATACTATTTGTTATATCCTCTATTGAATTTATATTTTTAATATAAGCCCTTAATTTTTGTCTAAACTCAGCTTTATATTCATAAAAATGGTTTACTTTTACATCTAAATGCGATTTTCCATCTGAATTAATTATACTTGCATCAATCCCATCTAAAGAAGTACCACTCATTAAACCCAAAGAAGTAATGCAATTGTCCATTATTGATTATTATTTTTAAATAAATATGTATATTGAAAATACTAAATTATGAATGATTTTATAAGAGAATTTAAAGACAGAGGCTTTTTCTATCAGTGCACAGATGAAGTAGAACTTTCAAATCTATTAAATAAAGAAAGTATCAAAGGATATATAGGATTTGATTGTACTGCTCAAAGTCTGCATGTGGGTAGTTTGTTACAAATCATGTGTTTAAGGAAATTGCAAAAGCATGGACACCAGCCAATAGTTTTGCTAGGTGGAGGAACAACTAGGATAGGAGACCCATCAGGAAAAGATAAAACAAGAAAAATTTTAGATGAAAGTGAGATTGAAAAAAATATTAAAAGTATTGAGCTTATTTTAAAAAAATATCTTAATACTGAAAATAAGGAGACGTCTCCTATATTTGTAAATAATTATTCTTGGTTAAAAGAGTTAAACTTTATTTCTTTTCTAAGAGATATAGGGAAACATTTTACAATCAATAAAATGTTAAGTTTCGATAGTGTAAAGCTTCGTTTAGACAGAGAACAGTCTTTAAGTTATATGGAATTTAATTACATGATACTTCAAGCATATGACTTTCTTGAATTGAATAAAAAATACAATTGTCTTCTTCAAATTGGAGGATCAGATCAATGGGGAAACATTGTTAATGGTGTTGATTTAATCAAAAGATATTCATCAAAAGAAGTTTTTGGATTGACAACCCCTCTTATAACTCTGGCCTCAGGAGCCAAAATGGGAAAGACTGAAAGTGGAGCAGTATGGTTAGATAAAAATCTACTATCTATCTATGATTATTGGCAATTTTGGAGAAATACAGATGATCGGGACGTTATCAATTTTCTGAAAATGTTCACAGATTTATCTTTAGAAAAAATAGAAGATATCAAAAATGAAAATATTAATGATTTGAAAATTTTATTAGCTAATGAAACTACAACGATGTTACATGGAGAAATTGAAACAATAAAAGTTGAAGAATTAGCAAAATCTACTTTTAAAGAAAACTCAACTGGAGAAAATTTACCTAGTATTAAAATTGGAAGTGATTTAATAGGAAAGGATATAATTAGTTTGATAGAACATACAAATAACGAGTTATCAAAAAGTGAAATAAGAAGATTAATTCAAAATAATGGAATTAAAATTGATAATGAGAAAATTAAAGATGGAAAAATATTAATAAGTAAAAAAATGTTTGAAAATAAAGGTTTTATTAAACTTTCAGTTGGAAAAAAAAAGCATTTTAAAATTATTATTTAATTTTTTTTAATTTTTCTAAAGTTCTAGTTATAAATCTTGGTGTAAGAGTTTTAATTGGATTTACAGAAGTTTTTAGATCTTTTGGTGGACCTTTGATTTTAAAGCTTACGCCAAAAACTCCTTCCCCAACCTTTTTCCCTACCAAAATATCTCCTAATAAGGGGATTTTTGATATTGTTTTATTTATTGTGGTAGCTGGCACCAGAGTACCTCTTAGACTTGTTAGTTTATTTCTCTCAATATAACCCTCCATTAAAATAGAAATGGCTGGTCCAATGGCATACATTTCATTTATGTTAGTAAGTGACTGTTTTGATTGATAATCCATTTCAAATTCATTAAATCGAATACCCTCTCCTGTAAGAAGATCTGCAATACCCTGAAGGGACGCAAGTGTAAGTAATTTTGCTAGAACAGGAACGTCTTGAACTTTAAAATCATATATTTTTAGATTTGCTTTTGTTTCATTATTTTTTTCTATTGACCCATAAGAAAGCTTACCTTCAGTGAAACCTTTAATAAACTTATAGTTTTTTATAAATGGTTCAGGCTCTTCAATAAACAAATTAGTAACTTTTTCATCTCTAGAATTAGTTTTTATAGATACTGAAAAATCATTTTTATTGTTAATTTTAGAGCTAATTTCTGCTGAAATAACCTTATTTTTTTTTAATGAAATCTCACCGACTAAGTTGGTCATTTTACTGTTTTTATCTATAAATATATTATTAAGTTGAACTGATATGTTTGAGTTTATATTTTCAAATCTTTCAAAAATGTTATTGGTGCTTTTTCCCTTTAAATAATTTGAAATGAGTAATTGAGCGTCAAACTCACTACCTGAAAGCTTATATCGATTATTATTTTTTTTTTGAAATTTAATATTATTTAATTTTTGATTTAAATTCTCATAATTCAAAATTACAGAATCGATATTTTTAATTTTATATTTTTTTGATAATATTAAATTACTTGCCTGAATAGTATTTAAATTTTCTTTATATTTAATTTGGTTTAATCTTAAATCATCGTTATATCGACCTTTTATGATTAAATTAGAGCTAATTTTTTTATTTTTTTTATAATCTAATGATTTAAAATTTAAAAAGAGGTTGTTTAAATTAATATTAGCATCAAAATCCAAAATTTCTGAGTTTTGAATTAAAATAATTTTAAAACTGTCTGATAAGTTATTATCTAATGAATATAACCCTTTTAATTTTATATCTTTAATTCTTTTATTTATATTTATTTCAATAAAATTATCTTTAAAATATATAATATCTTTATATTCAGGCAAAAACTTCCTTAAATTGCTATCTTCATGTGAGATCTCTAATTTACTAATTTTTAAATTTGAATTTAATTTGTATTTTTCAATCTTATTTTTTTTATTTAATTCAAATTCAATTAAGTTATTTGAGTCAAATTGTAAATCCTGACTAGATATTAATTTGCTATCAACATTAAGTATTTCTTTAATTTGATCTGAGTTTATTTTATTTCCTGTATTAGAGAAATTTCCTTTAATTTTTACATTTTCATTTCTTTTTTTTGAAATTAAAAATTTAGCATCTCCAAAATTTGGTTGTTTCTTTTTACCACTTTGAAAATAAAATTTTGAATTAATATTTAAATCAAGCGTGTGATTTTTATAATCAATTTTTAATTCACCGTTGTTAATATTGATTGGTAAATTAAAATTTTTATTAAATTTTATTTCATCAAAATCTATTTTTGATTTTAATTCAAATTTATCAATTTTTTTTTTATTAATTAGACTGAATGAAAACTTGTTATTTGATGAAAGCTTTACTTTAGAGTTTTCAACAAAATCAAAACTATAATCTAAATTTTTTTGTAATTTTTTTATGTCAAAACTCTGTTTTTTATTTGATATATCGCCATTAATTATAAAACTATTATCACTTTTTTTGACTGATATAGCTTCTGAATTAAAATCAATATCTTCATAAATAAATTGCAAATTATTTATGAAATGCTGTTTTTGATCTGATATAAAATTAAAAGAAATTTTCTCTAATTCACCTTTGTTTAAAAGGTTTATTTGTGCATTTGTTACCTTTCCTAAAATACTATAATCAAAATTTTTGCTTTTATTCTGAAAATCTAAAAAAATTGAGGCTTTAATCTTACCTTTTTTAATTTGATTTAAAATTAATTCTCTTGAAAAATTATAATTATACTCCGAAATGAAATTTTTTAAATTTGATATTTCATCTTCTTTTAGTAAAATTTCTAAATTCTGAACTGATCTATTATTTAACAAATTTGATATGCTCAATTTTGAAATAATTTTATCTAAAAACAGATATTCTTCCGCGATTTGTAATTTAACGTTTGAAGTCTCAAGCTTTATTGTCTGTTCTTTGATATCTAATTTTATAAATACATCATTAATTTCTGAGGATAATTTTGGGTTTATTTCACTTATTTTTGAATAAATTAATTTGTTAAATTTATCTGTTTTGATGCCAAAAAAGTTTAAATAAGTAATAATTGCTACAAATAAAAATATTATGGTAATTGACAATATAACTAAGTATTTACGCATTTATTTTATACAATGAGCTCTCAAGAAAATTATCAATTTCGCCATCAAGTATTTTTTCAGGATTAGAGCTTTCAAAATTAGTTCTATTATCTTTAACCATTTGATATGGGTGTAGTACATAAGATCTAATTTGATGTCCCCATCCAATATCTGATTTTGAACTTTCTACGTTTTCGTTTTGTTTTTCTCTTTTTTGAAGCTCATGTTCATAAAGCCTGGCTCTAAGCATATTCATGCATGTTTCTTTATTTTTATGTTGTGATCTCTCATTCTGACATTGTACAACTATTTTAGTTGGAATATGTGTAATTCTTACAGCGCTGTCAGTTGTATTTACGTGCTGTCCACCGGCGCCACTTGATCTATAAGTGTCTATTCTTAAATCTTTTTCATTAATCTCAATTTCTATTTTATCGTCCACCACTGGATAAATCCAAACACTAGCAAAACTCGTGTGTCTTCGTGCCCCTGAGTCAAATGGAGAAATTCTCACCAATCGATGAATACCTGACTCTGATTTAAGATAACCATAAATATAATCACCTGATATTTTTATCGTAGATGATTTAATTCCTGCTTCATCACCTCTGTGCTCACTAATAAGTTCGACAGAATATCCCTTGTTTGATGCCCATTTCATGTACATTCTTCTAAGCATTTCAGCCCAATCTTGACTTTCTGTTCCACCTGCACCAGCATGAAATTCTAGGTAACTATCAAGATTATCACTATCGTTAGATAAAAAACATTTTATCTCTAATTTTTTGAGTCCAGATTTTAAAATATGCAATTTATCGAAACTTTCATCTTGTAATGATTTGTCGCTTTCAGATATAGCCAGATCTAAAATTTCTACTATGTCTTTAAATTCATTTTCAAAATTACTAAATGATCCAACTAAAAGCTCTAAATTCTTTTTTTCTTTTAAAATTTTTTCTGATGATTTTCTATCTTGCCAGAAGTTTTGGCTCTCAATTTTATTATTTAATTCATCAAGTTTAGAATTAAGTTTATTTTTTTCAAAGAAACTCCTTAATTTTTAGTATAATTTTGTTTATCTCTTTAATTAAATTACTTGTTTCTAATTCCATTTTAATAAAACATTAATATATTTGTGTTTGATACTTCGCTAATATTATCAATATCAAATTTATTATTATTTGCAATTTTTTCCTCTTTAAAAGACTCAATAATAGTACTTTTAGAATTACTGTCAGCTTTTTTACCTGTAGATGCATCTACGACCATCATTTTAATTCCTTTTGCCACTTTGAATGGTCTTGCTTCATGATTATTCACTGAGTTTTTAACAAATTCTTTGAAGATGGGTAGAGCAGTTTTTGATCCTGTTTCAAATTTCCCTAAGGTTCTTGGATTATCAAAACCTACATAAACTCCAATTACTAAATTTGAAGTGAAACCAATAAACCATGCATCGGTATTTTTGTTAGTAGTTCCCGTTTTCCCTGCTAATTGTAAATTAAGATCTTTTAATTTTTTTCCAGTTCCTCTTTGGATAACTCCTTCTAAAATAGATGTCATTTGATAAGCTGTTTGAGGTGAAAAAATTTGCTTATAATTGTTTTCTATTTGAGGAAGATTTACACTTGTGTATGAAATTAAGTCACAATCTTTACAAAATCTTAGCTGATTTTTAAAAATTGTTTTTCCCTCACTATCTTGGATTCTATCTATAAATATTGGTTCAACTAACTTTCCACCATTTACAAATGACGAGTAAGCGCTTGTCATCTTTAGCAAAGTAGTTTCAGCGGATCCCAATGAAATTGACATCAATTCCTCAGGTCTTTCATAAATTTTAAGTTTTTTTGAAAAATTTGTGATTTTCTTTAATCCAATTTCTTGAGCAATTCTTACTGTCATTAAATTTCGTGATTTTTCAACACCTGTTCTTAATGTTGAGGGGCCATAAAACTTTTTTCCATAGTTTTCAGGTTTCCACATCTTTAAATCACTCCCTTGTTCAAGAACGATTGGGGCATCTAAAACTAATGTAGAAGGGGTAAAATTATTTTCTAGAGCTAATGCATATATAAATGGCTTAAATGCTGAACCAGGTTGTCTCTTAGCTTGTGTAACTCTGTTATATTCACTTTTATTAAAACTGAATCCTCCCGCCATTGCCAAAACTCTTCCAGTAAATGGATCCATTACAACTATTCCACCATTAACAGCAGGTAATTGTTTTAATTCATAGTCTTCCTGATTAATTTTTTTTACATAAACTAAATCTCCAACTTTAAACAACTCATCTATATTTTTTCTTGTCCAATTTAAGTTTTCAAATTTAATTTTGCCTTTTATATTATTTTCAGTTTCTATATTTGCTTCAAATTTATTTATTTTTTTTATAATTGATATTTCCCACCCTAAAGATTTTTCTAATTTGAACTTATCTAAATTTTTATTCCAATTTTTGCTTATTTTTTTATTTATTAAAGAACCTCTCCAACCTCTTCTTCTATCATATTGTTCTAAACCTTTTCTTAATGCTGATGATGCTATATTTTGTAAATTTAAATCAATTGGAGTTTTAATATTAAAACCTTGTTTATAAACTTTATCAAAACCATATGTATCAATTACATTTTTTCTCACATCTTCAACATAATATCTAGAGTCTTCTAAATATATTCTTTGTCTTTTACTTAGTTTAATATCAGTATTAATTAATTTATTTAATAAATTTTGATCTATGTATTGATTTTCATAAAGATTTTTTAAAACGAGATCCCTTCTGTATTTAGCTAGTTTTGTGTTTTTATATGGATTATATCTGCTCGGAGCCTTTGGTAATGCTGCTAGTAAAGCTGCCTCTGAATAATTTAATTCACTAATTGATTTATCAAAATATCTCAAACTCGCTGAAGCTATTCCATAACTTCCTTCGCCTAAATATATTTGATTTAAATAAAGCTCTAAAATTCTCTCTTTACTTAAAGCTCTTTCGATTCGGAAAGCTAAAATCGCTTCTTTGATTTTTCTATCAAAACTTACTTCATTTGATAATAAAAAATTTTTAGCAACCTGTTGAGTTATAGTTGAAGCTCCTTCCAACCTTTTTGATTTTAAGGCATTTTTGATATTATTCTTGATAGCTCTTACAATTCCTTTTGCATCTACCCCTGGATGGTAAAAAAAATTTTTATCTTCGGCAGACAAGAAGGAATTGATTACAACATTTGGTATAGCCTCAAACGGCACAAATATTCTCTTCTCAGAAGAAAAGTCGCTAACCAATACCCCATTACCTGAATATAATTTGCTAGATACCGGAGGTTTGTAATTTTTCAAGAATTTGTAGTCTGGCAGCTTATTAGAATAAATCCATAAAATTGAAATTATACCAATCAAAGTTACCAACATTATCAATACTGAAAAGGATGCAACTTTTTTTATTATAGAACTCATTTATGTTTAATTTAGATGGTGAATTTGGTATTGTTGTGGCACCGAATTTAAAAATAAACAAATGAAAAATAATCAAAATTTATGTCAAAAAATTTATATATTGATGCATCGCATCCAAATGAAACAAGGGTTGTGCTTAAAAATGAAAATCATATTGAAGATTATGAATATGAAAGTATCAACAATACATTAATAAAAAATAATATTTATCTTGGAAAAGTAAGCCGTATCGAACCGTCTCTACAGGCTGCTTTTGTTGATTTTGGAAGAGAAAGACACGGATTTTTATCATTCAATGATATTCAATCGGATTACTATCAAATACCTCAAAGCGATCTAGAAAAAATAAAAGAGGAAGAAGAAAAAGTTAGAGAAGAATTATCTAAAGAAAGCGAAAATATAGAAAATAAAATTTTAGATGGAGAAGAAGAAATTAAAATTGAAGATCCAGTTGAAAAAAAAGATGAAGATGTAGAAGAAAAAAAAGATGAAAAAATACAAAAAAGATTTCCCTCAAAAAGGTATAAAATTCAAGAAGTTATAAAACCTAATCAAGTTATTTTAGTACAAGTTTTAAAAGATGAAAGAGGTTTGAAAGGAGCTGCGCTAAGCACATTCATATCTATTGCAGGAAAATATATTGTCCTTATGCCTAACACGGCCAAGGGTGGTGGTATTTCAAGAAAAATATTTAATCCTGGGGATAGGAAAAAAATTCGAAATATTTTAAATGAAATTGAAATCCCAAATGCGATGGGAATAATTGTAAGAACAGCGGGATCAAATAAAACAAAAAATGAAATTGATGGAGATCTAAAAAATTTAATTACAGTTTGGGACTCTATTAAGAGTAATGCAATGAATTCCATGGCTCCATCTCTTATCCATCAAGAAAGTGATATTATTAAAAGAAGTATTCGAGATATGTACGACGATGATACTCAAAATATCATTGTAGAGGGTAACGAAGGCTATCAAAAAGCAAAAAATTACATGAAGCTTATGATGCCAAAACAATTAAAAAAAGTTAAAAAGTACAGAGATAAAATACCATTATTTTTTAAAGAAAATATCGAAAAAAAACTTTTTGAAATCTTTAAGACAGAGGTAAAGCTTAGTTCTGGTGGTTATTTAGTAATAAATCCTACTGAAGCTTTAGTTTCTATAGATATTAATTCTGGAAAATCAATAAAACAAAAAAATGTTGAAAGCACAGCTTTAGACACAAATTTAGAGGCTGCAGAGGAAATAGCAAGACAAATTAAAATAAGAGATCTGTCTGGATTAATAATTATTGATTTTATTGATATGTTAAATTTTGGAAATAGAAGACAAGTTGAAAGAAGGTTAAAAGAAAAATGTAGAAATGATAGAGCTAGAATTCAAATTGGTAGAATAAGTAATTTTGGACTTTTAGAAATGTCAAGACAGAGACTTAGAGAAAGCAATATAAAATGGTCAATTAACCTAACAAATGAAACTTTTGCACAAAAAATTATTAAATTGATCGAAATAAAATCTCTAGAAAATAATTCTAAAATTATTGATTTAAAAATAAATAATAAAATTTCAGATTTTATAGAACATCAATTTCTTGAGGATTTAAATTATTTCGAAAAAAAAAATAAAATTAAAATAAATATTACACATTCCGAAGAATTAAATTTAACCGAATACTTAATAGAGTTTAAGTCTAAATCGGGAAAAATATTAGATAAAATCGAAAAAATTGAAAGTTTGCAGAAATTTATTATTACAGAAGAAAATTCTAACTCTAATATTCAAAAACCATTTAAAAAAAGAAAATTTAAAAAAAGAAAGTTTGTTAAGAAGAAAATTAAATAATACCATTATTTGTTGTTGACGCAGAACCAAATAAATTTGGATCAATTCTTCCTGATAGAAATGATTTTCTTCCAGAAATTACTGCATATTTCATTGCTTCAGCCATCTCATAAGGTCTCTTAGCTTTAGCTATTGCTGTATTAATTAATACGCCATCACAACCTAATTCCATTGCCTGAGTTGCATCAGATGCTTGCCCTATACCTGCATCAACAATAACTGGAAGCTTTGTTTGATTTCTGATTATTTTTAAATTAATTTTATTTTGAATACCCAAGCCTGAGCCTATTGGTGCAGCTAAAGGCATTATTGCACATGCTCCAGCATTTTCTAACCTTTTTGCCATCAAAGGATCGTCATTACAATAAACCATAACTTTAAACCCTTCTTTTGTTAAAACTTCAGTAGATTTGAGTGTTTCAATTGCATCTGGAAATAATGTTTTTTTATCTCCTAAAACTTCAAGTTTTACTAATTTCCATCCTCCGATTTCCCTTGCCAACCTAAGTGTTCTTAAAGCCTCATCTGAACTAAAACATCCTGCAGTATTTGGAAGATAAGTAATTTTTTTTGGATTTATATAATCCATCAGCAAAGGTTTGTTTTTATCTGATATATTAACTCTTCTTACTGCAACCGTTACAATATCTGCGCCTGAGATTTTTATTGCTTTAGCGCACTCCGTCATAGATTTATATTTTCCTGTACCAACAATTAGTCTTGAGGAATAATTTTTTTTTGCAATTATAAATTTATCTTTATTTTTCATTAGCCTCCTCCAATAAAATGAACAATTTCCACTTTATCGTTTTTAGAAAGAAGAATTTTTTTCAATTTTTTTTTATCAATTATTTCTCTGTTATATTCTATTGCAATTTTGTTTAAGGGTATTTCTAACTTATCAACAAGATTTTTTAATGAAAAGTTTGAATTTATAATAGTTTGCTTACCATTTACTGTTATTTTTATTTTATTTTTTTTTTTCATATATTATAAGTTTTTAGTGAGCAAAATAATAATTATTAATGGTCCTAATCTTAATCTATTAGGTCAAAGAGAACAATCTCAATATGGAAGCAGAGACTACAATTACTTATTAAAGATTTGTTATAAAAAAGCTAAAGAATTAAATTTAAATTTAGATATAAAACAATCAAATGTCGAAGGTGAAATCGTAAATTTAATACAAAATAGTGTTGATATTTATGATGGTATTATAATTAATGCTGCAGCCTACAGTCATACATCTGTTGCTATAAGAGATGCATTAGATGTATTTAAAAAACCTAAAATCGAGGTACACATATCAAATATTTATAAAAGAGAGGAATTTAGACATAAGTCAATGATAAGTGGTGTTGTTACTGGAATTATCTGTGGACTTGGAATAAACAGCTATATTTTGGCCATAAATTCAATGCAAGAGCTTTTAGAAAATGAAAATAAATAAAAATATTATTAAAGAGTTAAGTGATTATTTAGATGAATTTAATCTTACGGAAATTGAGTATACTGAAAAAGATTTAAAAGTTAAAGTTTCAAAAACAAAAGAAATAAGTTCAACACCGATCATAGCAAAAACTTCAAAACATGAAATAGAGAGAAAAGAAAACAAGTCTTCTGAATTAAGTGGAACAAAGATTACATCGCCAATTATTGGTACTGCATACTTAGCGCCTGAACCAGGAGGTAAAAAATTTGCAGAAAAAGGAAGAAAAATTAAGAAGGGTGATACAATAATGATTGTTGAGGCAATGAAAACAATGAACCATGTGCCATGCCCAATTGATGGAACGATTAAAGAAATTTGTGTTGAGGATGGTCAGCCTGTCGAGTTTGGACAAACTATAGCAATCTTAGATTAATATGTTTAAAAAAATTCTGATTGCAAATCGCGGTGAAATTGCAGTTAGGGTTATCAGAGCATGCAAAGAATGGGGTATATCAACAGTTGCAATCCATTCAGATGTCGATCGAAATAGTATGCATGTAAGATTAGCAGATGAGAGTATTTGCGTAGGTCCTCACCAACCATCTAATAGTTATTTAAATATTCCAGCAATAATGTCTGCAATAGAATTAACAAATTCTGAAGCTGTACATCCTGGATATGGTTTTTTATCAGAAAATGCTGAATTTGCAAAAATTCTTGAAGAAAATAATATTAAGTTCATAGGCCCATCATCAAGTTTGATAAGTAAAATGGGAGATAAAATTCAAGCAAAAAAAATTGCTAAACAATATGGTCTGCCAATTATTGAAGGTTCTGAGGGTGGTGTTTCAGATATTAAAGAGGCTAAAAAATTATCTGAAAATATTGGTTTTCCAGTTCTGATAAAAGCTGCAGGTGGCGGGGGTGGAAAAGGTATGAAGATAGTAAACAATGAAAATGATTTTGAGAATTTATTTTTAACTGCAAAATTAGAGGCAAAAAAATTTTTTGGAAATGATGAAGTTTATATTGAGAAATTTTTTCAAAATCCAAGACATATTGAGGTTCAAGTATTATCAGGAAAAAATAGAACTGTTCACTTACATGAAAGAGATTGCTCAGTGCAGAGAAGACACCAAAAAATAATAGAAGAAACCCCAAGTCCAGTTCTAACAGACTCAATCAGATCAGATTTATTTAGCAAAACTGTAAAGATGGTAAGTCAAATAGGATACGAGGGTGCAGGAACAGTTGAATTCATCTATGAAGAGGGAAAATTCTATTTTTTAGAAATGAATACTAGAGTTCAAGTTGAGCATCCAGTAACAGAAATGGTTACAGGTATAGATATAATCAAAGAACAGATTAACATAGCTTACACAGGTGAAACAGCACTGAGTCAAGATGATATTAATCCAAGAGGACATGCTATTGAATGCAGGATAAATGCTGAAGATCCAAGTAAAAATTTTCAACCCTCGCCTGGATTAATTGGAATGTGTCACCAGCCTTCTGGTTTTAGAACTAGAGTAGACGGTGCGATTTTTCAAGGTTATAAAGTTACTCCCTATTATGATAGCATGATTTGTAAATTAATTTGCCATGGAAGAAATAGAACAGAAGCTATACAAAGAATGAATAGATCTCTAGATGAATTTGTTATTGAGGGTATAACTACTACAATAGGTTTACATAAAACCTTATTAAATCATAAAAAATTTATAAATTCTGATTTTAATGTAAGTTGGCTTGATAAAGAAAAATTAATTTAGGAATAGCACTTTTTTAACCATATATCGTATACGGGATGGTCAAAGGGTCTTATTGATGGACTTGATGCAAATGTCCAGTCATTGAATACAAAAACTTTATCCTTATCTTTGTTTTTCAAATCAATCACTTGCATAAATGCTGTTACTTCAGGATCGTCATCAAATTTTGAATTTTGGCATTTTAGAATATTTATATTTAAATTTTGAAAAATTAACTCTTCTCCAATTGTTAACTTTAACTTTGCTGTTTTAGAACTTACTTTATCTAAAACTAATAATTCTGCGAACTTTTCGCCATATATATTAGTTTCTGAATTTACCTTAAGGAAAATTATTTGAAATAATAGAATAAAAATTAGAGCAAAACTAGCCTTGCCAAGTTTTATATTTTTTTTCAGTTGCATTTTTATTATTTTTAGGGTTATAAGCATTAGTTGTCCCTGTTTGGTTCGGTAAATGTTTTTTTTGCCATTTATATTTTTTTAAGTTATGTGAATTTTCAATTTTATTATTTGTATGATGCATCCATGAGTACCAATCATTTGGTATTTTTGATGCTTCAACCTCTCCATTATATATAACCCACCGTTTGCCTTTTTTATTTTGATAATATTTATTCCCTAATTCATCCTCACCAACCAACTTTCCAAAAAAAATTGTTTGTATTCTGGTTCCCAGTGTCTGGCCATTCCACCAAGTGAAAATTTCCTTAAAAAATGTCAACATAAAAAATTAATTATTTTTTCAATTTCAAATTGTAAAAATTAAATTAGACTATAACATTAATTTGTATATACATAATTCCTTACGATTCAATTTTAATAGGGAAATTTAATGGCAAAATATTTAGTTGAGACATATTACACATGTAGTTTTAAAGTAAGTCACTATTTAGATGATGTTAATGAGAAAAACTTACAAAATTTAGAAAAAAATGAGGAAGGAAAATTTGAGATACTGGATGTTAAACTTGACAATAGAAAAACAAAAAATTTAGAAAAAATAGATAATAGTAGAGTAAATATTGTTGATAAATCAATTAGTGCTCCAATTTCAAAGAATGCTCCAAAAATAGATAATAAAATAGGTGAAAACTTTAAGAGTAATCTAAATGAAAAACTTGAAAAAAGATTTAGTATGCCAGACAGAAGAAAAGGATACATTCAAAAGGCTACAATAGGTGATCATAAAGTATATCTTCATACTGGTGAATATGAGGATGGAAAAATAGGTGAAATATTTATTGATACAAGTAAAGAAGGTGAGTTAGTAAAAGCTCTCATGAATAATTTTGCAATAGCAATTTCTTTAGGTCTGCAGTATGGGGTTCCTCTCGATGAGTTTGTAAATGCTTATGTAGGTACAAAATTTGAACCATCAGGAAAAGTTCATGGAAATGATAGAATTTTGAGTGCGAGCTCAATTTTAGATTATATATTTAGAGAATTGGCAATATCTTATCTTAATAGAGAAGATCTGGCACATACACCATCTATTGGTGGATCAGAAAAAATAGATGATTTGAATAATGAGAATTCTGAAGATCAAAATCAATTCTTAAAGTTAGTAAAAGATATAACTAGTAAGGGATTTGTTAGAAGTGATTATAAAAGAAAATTGGTCGATCTATCAGATATTAGAATTAATCTAAAAGGTAAAAAATAGTTAAATTTTTTTTTTAATAGTAAGGTTTAATTCCTTCAATTGATCTTCACTAATTGCAGATGGTGCATTCATCATTAAATCTTGGGCATTTTGGTTCATCGGAAACATAGTTACTTCCCGAATATTTTTTTCATCAGCTAAAAGCATTACTATTCTATCTATGCCTGGGGCAATACCTCCATGTGGTGGTGCACCATAACTCAATGCATTTATCATTCCACTAAATTTTCCCTCAACATCTTTCTTTGAGTAGCCAGCTATTTCAAATAGTTTATACATTAATTCAGGCACATGATTTCTAATGGCTCCAGATGATAATTCGATACCATTACATACAATATCATATTGATAAGCTTTTAAAGAAAGAGGATCTGTTAAATCTATGTTTTTAATATCTCCTTGAGGCATTGAAAATGGATTGTGGCTAAAATTTATTTTTTTGGTTTGTTCGTCTATTTCAAACATTGGGTAATCCACTATCCAACAAAATGCAAAATAATCTTCATTAATAATTTTGAGCTCTTCTGCTATCTTAGTTCGAGCTATTGATAAAATTTTTTCGACTTCACTTTTTTTACCACAAGAAAGAAAAATGGTATCCCCTATTTCTGAATTTGTGATCCTCATCAATTCTAATAGCGACTCTTCGGAAAAAAATTTTCCAACTGGTCCCTTTCCTATTATTTTATCATTTTTTTCTAAAGTAAAATAAGCAAGACCTGATGAACCTTGTTCCTTTGCCCATTTATCTATTCCGTCAAAAAAACTTCTTGGTTTATCTTTTGTATTTTTAGTAACGATAGATCTTACAACCGAACCTTTCTTGACTAAATTTTTAAATATTTCAAAACTGATATCATCCCTTTCAAATAATTTTGTAATATCAGAAATAATAAGTGGGTTTCTTAAATCTGGTTTATCAGATCCGTATTTCAACATAGCGTCAGAATAGGAAATCTTTGGAAAAGTCTCAAAAAGTAATTTTTTATCTGAAAAGTTTTTAAAAACTTTAACCATCAATTTTTCTACCACTTCAAAGACATCTTGTTGTTCAACAAATGACATTTCTAAATCTAATTGGTAAAATTCACCAGGGCTTCTGTCAGCTCTTGCGTCCTCATCTCTAAAGCACGGAGCTATTTGAAAGTATTTATCAAATCCTGATACCATTATTAATTGTTTAAACTGTTGGGGAGCTTGAGGTAATGCATAAAATTTACCTGGATTTAATCTGCTTGGAACTAAAAAATCTCTAGCACCCTCTGGACTAGAAGATGTTAATATTGGTGTTTGAAATTCTAAAAATCCTAACTTATTCATTTCAGATCGAATAAAGGAAATTACTTTTGATCTAAGAATAATATTTTGATGAATTTTTTTTCTTCTTAAATCTAAAAATCTGTATTTAAGTCTAATTTCCTCTGAATATTCTTGATCTGAAAAAACTGGCATAGGAAGTTCTTTTGTTTGTCCGAGAATTTCAAAATCAATAATTGAAATTTCTATTTCACCGGTTGATAAATTTTCATTAATGGTATCTTTGTTTCTCTCAATTACTTTCCCAGATATTTTTAATACAGTTTCTAATGGAAGGTTTTCTATTTCTTTAAATACTTTATTTTCATTGTCTACGACACATTGGGTAAGGCCGTAATTGTCTCTTAAGTCAATAAATAATAGGTTTCCATGATCTCTTTTCTTATTAATCCATCCAGATAAAATAATTTTTTGACCCTTATTAGAGATATTTAGTTCTCCGCATGTATGTGTTCTATATTTATTCAATTTACAGTATTTCTTTAATTGTTTTTAAATTAATAGGTTTCTTTTTTTTTAAACTCAATTCGTCAACCTTATATATAAATTCGTAAATTTTACCATAAGATCTCTCTATCCTTTTTATAATAAATTCTAGTAATTTTTTTTCTAATTTGATTTGTCTATCTGAAAAACTTTTTACAATTATTGCAAAAATTAAATCATCATCTGGATTTTCAATTTGGGCAAATATACAATTTTTTGCTCTTGAATTTAAATCATCAAGATTATAATTAACTTTATTTATTGCTCTGTTTGATAAAATCAATAAGTACTTATTATCTTGATAAATCAAATTAAATAGAGAGTACAATAAATTTTCATTTTTAATTTTTTCAAAATCATCAATAATAATAGTTTCATTTAACTTAATTTTTTTGAATACATCCTCATTAATATCACTGTGGCCTAAATATATGGCATTACTTTTATCTTGAAAAATTTTTGCCAGGTGCGTTTTTCCTGAAAATGTATCTCCAGAAATATTTAGTATTTTTCTTTCCCATTTGGGCCAATTGTGAATTAAATTAAAGGCTAAGTAATTACTTCTTGATACATAATAATCATGTTCGTTGAATTCAATATTATAATCAAAATCAAGTAATAATTGGTTTAGTTCACTCATTGTAATTTCCAAACATCTTTAGATGTATCAATTTTAAATTTCGTATTTTGCATAATATTTAAAAACTTATCTGGAGTACTATTAAATATAATTTTATATATAATTTGCTTACTATTAAATTTTTCAATTTTATAGTTTGAAATTAAATCTACTTCATTTAAATAATTTTCTAAATTATTTGATAGTAAAAAATTATTTGTGTCTACAGATAATCTAATAGGGAGAATTATTGATGTATTAATTTCATTTAATGATTTCCATTTATTTTCATAATCATTTTTCAAATCTAAAATCACTTCATTTATCTGTTCTAAGTTTTTCATATTTACATCTATAAAAGTCTTATTTATGTACATCTCATTGTCTTCTAAATTTAATTTAGAAAAAACTTTAAGCAGGTTATCTTGATTTAATAAAACAAGTAAAATTCTATTTTTAACATTATATTTATTAAATATTTCATTAAAATCATAATTTTCTATATCGCCTATATTTTTTCTAATTATTGAAAAATCTTCAATATCTTCGTTGGGTAAAAGATAACTTATTTGATGAAATTTTTTATTATTTAATTTCCAATTCATAAAGAAAGGATTATTTGAATATGAAAATATTTGATTTTTTTTTAAATCTATAAATATAGGTAATATCATGACATCAATTGGGTTTATGGATGATGTAATTATCCCTTTTGAATTAAAATAATGAATTAAATCTTTTTTATTAAAATCTACATTTATTTTTGCTTGGTAATTATCATCTACAAATTTTTCTTCCATAAGTGAAAAGCCTTCAACAAAACTTTTAATTTGGTTAATGTCAGTGGTTCTGAAAATACTTCTGTTTTCACTTTGTAAAATTTTTGAAATTAATATTTCAAAAGCTTTTTTAAAGGCTTTATCAACCACCTTTATTTTATTAAAATTTAAATCATATTTTTCTTGAATTTCTATGTCGTTAATTACAAAAGTTTTAGCTTTTACGAAATTTGTGGAAAACTCACTATTAACAATAATTAAAACTAAAAAAAAAATGTATAGATATTTGTATATTTTTTTAGATAAAATCATTGTTAATAATTTATGAAATCGCAAAAATTCACATATAAAAATAGCGGAGTAAACATAAAGAATGCAGATAAATTTATAGATTTCATTTCTAGTTTAACAAAAAAAACAAAGAAAAGTGGTGATTTTAAGAATATTGGGGGATTTGGAGCAATTTCAAGCATACCAAAAAACTTTAAAAATCCTCACATTGTAACAAGCACAGATGGGGTGGGAACAAAATTAGAGATAGCAAATGAAATTAAAAAATATCACACAATTGGTATAGATCTTGTAGCAATGTGTGTAAATGATTTGATTGTTCAAGGTGCAAGGCCTTTTTTATTTCTAGATTATATTTCAATAGACAAAATTAATTTAAAAAAAATGAAAGAAATTATTAAAGGCATTGTTAAGGGATGTGAATTATCAAGTTGTAATCTTGTAGGGGGAGAAACAGCAGAAATGCCAGGTACATATTCAGCAGGTAAATTTGATCTTGCAGGTTTTTCTGTAGGTTTAGTTGAAAAAAAAAATATTCTAATTAATAAAATAAAAAATAACGATTTAATTTTAGCAATTCCATCAAATGGTATACACTCTAATGGCTTTTCACTTGTCAGAAAAGTTTTAAAAGTTAAAAAAATTAAAATAAATAAAAATAAATATCTCAAAAAAGAATTGATAAAACCAACTAAAATTTATGTAAAAGAAATTATTAAATTAATTGACAAAAACCTTATAAATGGTTGTGCAAATATAACTGGTGGTGGTATAGAAGATAATATTAAAAGAGTTGTTCCAAATAATTTATGTGCAGATATAGATTTAGATAAAATTAAAACTCAAAAAATTTTTAGATGGCTTAAAAATTCAGGAGTATCAAATACAGAAATGTTAAAAACATTTAATTGTGGTGTTGGTTTCTGTATAATCATAAATAAAAAAAATCTCAATGAAGTAAAATTAACTTTCGATGCGAAATTTAAACCTTATGTAATAGGTAAAATTTCGAAAAATAAAAAAAAAGTAAATTTAGGTGGAAAAATTAATTGGTAGAAATTTAAACATTTCCATTTTTATTTCTGGGAGAGGAAGTAATCTTCTTTCTTTAATTAAGTATTCAAAGAATAAAAATTCAAAAATTAAAATTAATCTAATAATTTCAAATAATAAATTTTCAAAAGGTTTAGAATTTGCCAAAAAAAATCAGATTAAATATCATGTAATAAATTATTCAAAAAAAAAACAAGCGGAAAATAAAATATTAAGATATTTGAGAAAAAATAAAATTGATTTAATTTGTTTAGCTGGCTTCATGAAAATTTTATCTTCTGATTTCATTAAAAAATTTAAAAATCCAATTTTAAATATTCATCCATCTCTATTGCCGAAATATAAAGGTTTAAATACTCATAGAAAAGCAATTAAAAATAAAGATAAATTCTCAGGAGCAACAGTGCACTGCGTTACTCCTAAATTAGATTCTGGAAAGATAATTTTACAAGAAAAAGTTAGAATTTTGAAATCTGATACAGAAAAAACTTTAGCCAAAAAAATTTTAAGGATTGAGCATAAACTTTATCCAGCTGCAATTAAGAAATTTTTAAAAGTCTAGTCTTTGAAGAAAAAGTCTAATTCAATTTTAGCATTTTCAGGGCTATCTGAGCCATGAACTGAGTTTTTATCTATTGAAATACCATACTTTTTTCTAAGCGTTCCCTCTTCAGCGTCTTTGGGATTTGTTGCACCCATTAGTCTCCTGTTCTCTAAAACAGCATTTTCTCTACTTAATTCTATAACAATTATAGGGCCTGAGGCTAAATATGAGCAAAGTTCATTATAGAATGGTTTTGTCTCGTGCACTTTATAAAATTGTTCAGCTTCTTGTTTTGAAATATGAATTTTTTTTTCCTTTTTTATCTCAAAACCTTTATTTATAAATTCTAGTTTTATTTCATCTTGTAAGTTTCTTTCGACAGCATCTGGTTTAATTATTGAAAGTGTTTGTTCAATATTACTCATAGTTTTCTTCCACAAATTTATTTAATAATCTAACTCCAAACCCTGTTGCACCTCCAGAATTCAATGCTCCTGCATATTTAGAAAAAGACATCCCAGCTATATCTAAATGAGCCCAAGGTGTTTTATTAAGAATAAATCTTTGTAAAAATTGAGCAGCTGTAGTTGATCCCGCCCCACCAACATAATTAATATTTTGCATGTCCGCATTTTTTGAGTTAATTAATTTATCGTAGTTGTTATGCAGTGGCATTCTCCATACTTTTTCCTCAACTTTTTCACCTGCTTCATACAATTGTTTTGAAAGCTTGTCATTATTTGAAAATAATCCAGCATACTCAGAACCTAATGAAACAATTATTGCACCAGTTAGTGTTGCAAGATCTATAATTAAATTAGGTTTAAATTTTTCCTCGGTAAAAGTAAGTGCATCTGCTAAAACTAATCTTCCCTCAGCATCAGTATTTAATACTTCGATAGTTTTTCCGCTATATGACTTAACTATATCACCCGGTCTTTGAGCATTTCCACCAGGCATATTTTCTACAAGCCCAACTACACCAACAGCGTTAACTTTAGCCTTTCGAAGTGCAAAATTTTTCATTAATCCAACTACTACTGCAGAACCAGCCATATCGTATGTCATGTCCTCCATAAATTTTGCGGGCTTTAATGAAATACCACCAGTATCAAAACAAACTCCTTTTCCAACAAAAGCTAATGGTTTAGATTTAGAGGACGCACCTTTCCATTCCATCGTGACAAGATATGAGCCTCTTATACTTCCTTGACCTACACCAAGTAAGGCTCCACACCCCATTTTTTTCAATCTTTTTTTGTCATGAACCGTCACTTTAATTCCTATCTTCCTTAACTTTTCTATTCTTTTTGCGTATTCATCAGGATGTAATATATTTCCTGGTTCAGAGACCAAATCCCTTGTTAAAAATACACCCGCAGCAAGAGCATCTAGTTTCGTTTTAAGAATACTTTTATTGCTTCTACCTACAACATTAATATTAATAGATTTCTTAAAATTTTGTTTTGTTTTATAAATTTCAAAAGAATATGATTTTAGAGTTGCTCCATGTAATATTCTCTCAATTTGTATATTTGAAATTCTAAGTGAATTTAAATAAAAAAAAGTATTTTCAATCTTATTATTTGAAAGAAAATCGAAAAGCTTTGATCCTATATTTTCATAATCTGATATTTTTTTCTGATCAATACAATTGATTAAAATATAGTTATTATTATGTTGATTTCTTTGTATTATTTTATTTTCTTTAAATAGCTCATTATCTAAAATCTCTTTTTGATCTAATGTTTTGTGCTTAAAATTTTTATTACTTATAAAAATAAGCTCATTTTTCATGGATAACTTTGGGGTTTTGCTTACAAAATTTAATTTTAACTTCATATTTTTCAATTTTTGAATAGATATTGTTGTATATTTATAAATATTATAATTTCAATGAATAAATTGCTTTATAGAAAAATTTCCATAGACATAATTTATTTTTTTTTAGCCGCATCTTTGAGTATTGCCTTAATAATTTGGGTGATACAGGCAGTTAATTTCTTGGATATTGTATCAGAAGACGGTCACAGTTTAAGAGTATATTTTGCATACTCAATTTTAAGTTTACCTAAAATTTTTAGTAGAATTTTAATCTTTATATTTTTTATATCGTGTTTTTACATAATAAATAAATATGAAGAAAACAATGAAATTTTAGTTTTTTGGACTAACGGCATTAGAAAAATAAGTGTTATTAATTTTTTATTAAAATTTTCTTCTATTTTTATAATTTTACAATTAATTTTAAGTCTTTATCTAGTACCTTTAACACAAAATATTAGCAGAATTTATTTAAAAAATTCAAACGTTGACTTTTTACCTTCTTTGATAACTGAAAAGAAATTTATAAGTGTTTTCAAAAATTTGACAATATTTCTTGATAGCTATGATCAAGAAGGGAATATTAAGAATATATATATTAACGAAAAAATAAACAATAACTCATCAAAAATAATTGTAGCTGAAAGCGGAAAAATAAAAAAAAAAAACAATGAATTTATTATTAATTTATTTAATGGAAGTATAATTAATTCTAATGAGAGCAATTTCTACAATATGAACTTTAAAGAAACCGAATATGATCTTTCAAATTTTTCACCAAAAACTGTTACACATCAAAAAATTCAACAAGTTAATACTGTGATTTTATATAATTGTGTATTTGATTTTTATATTAAGAGAAAAATAGATAAAAAAACTTGTCCGAGAAAAATTGAGTCTATTTCAGAGGAACTTTATAACCGAGTTGTTATTCCATTTTATATATTAATTTTGTCACTTATTTCCTCAAGTCTTTTAATTAAACCTAAATCAAACAAGTATTTAAAATATTATAAAAGTTTTGTTTTTATGATTGGTTTTATATTTATTATAATTTCTCAGATAGGATCAAAATTTATAACACAAAATTTAACTTATGATTTAACAGTCTTACTTGCACCAATAATTTTTGTTTTAATTTTTTATTTGATTATTTTACTCAAAACTAATTTTAAATTAAAATATTTGTAATGTTTAAAAAATATCAATTATATATATCAAAAATCTTTCTAAAGTATTTATTATTAATTTCTTTAATATTCATAGGATTAAGTTTTATTTTAAATTTTTTCGAGGAATTAAAGTTTTTTGAAAACTATGATGTAGGGATAAAATATCCTATATTCCTCACTTTTCTTAATTCACCATCGATCCTGTTTGAACTTTTTCCGTTTATTTTTTTAATTTCTGTAAAATTTTTTTATATTCATTTAAACGAAAGAAATGAAATAGAAATATTTAAGAATCATGGCATAGATAACTTAAAAGTATTATCTCTACTATCTTTTTGCACAATTATTTGTGGAGCATTTGTTTTACTCGTCTTTTATACTTTCTCCTCAAATTTAAAAAACCATTACTTAAATCTAAAAAATAAATTCTCATCTGAAAATGAATATCTAGCGGTAGTAAATGAAAATGGATTATGGATAAAAGAGGAAATTGATGGATCCTCAAATATTATTCATGCAAAAAAATTCAATAAAAATAATATTGAAGATATAACGATTACTCAGTCCACCCCGTTTATTGATAATATAAATATTATCACTGCAAAAAGTGCAGATATTTCAACTAAAATCTGGTCATTAAAAAATGTAAAAATAGTAGATAAATTTTCTGGTAATAATAAATACGAAAAATTAAACTATATCTCATCTTTTGATGGAGAAATAATTTCAAATTTATTTTCAAACTTAAATTCATTAAATATTTATCAATTAAACTTATTATTATCGAATTATTCAAAAATTGGATATTCAACAACTGATGTCAATGTGCACTTAAACAAATTATATAGTCTACCTATATTTTATTTATTAATGACTATTTTAGGATTATTAATAATGATGAAATTCACTTTTATAAAAACAAAATTTTTCACAATAATTGTGGGTGTTTCAGTATCTGTATGTGTTTATTATATTAATTACTTTTCTAGTTTATTTGGTTCAAATGAAACGATTCCTATTCTTTTATCAATTTGGTTGCCACATCTCATTTTATCTCTAATTTGTATATTAGGAGGTTTAAGAATTAATGAGAACTAAATTTCTTATATATTTAATTTTTTGCATTTTGGTAAATTTTAATTTGTCTGCTGATAACATCCAAATTTATTCAGATAATATAAAAATTTTAAATAATAATAACATTATTAAGTCTATTAATACCAAAGCAAGCATCAAAGAAAAAAAAATATTCTTGGAGGGAAATAATTCTGTTTATAATAAGGATAAGCAAGAAATTACTTTGACAGGAAATGTAAAATTCTTAGATGAGTTAAAAAATTTAAAAATATATTCTGAAAAAGCTCATTACAGTCAAAAGACTGATACATTAACTACAAAGGGAACAACAAAAATAGAAATTGATGATGAATATGAAATCTTATCAAAAAATATGACTTACGATAGGATTTCACAAAATATTTTCTCACGTCATGAAACTACAATTAAGGATGGTTTGGGAAATGTATATAATATTCAGGGTGGTTTTAAATTTAACTTAAGTAATGAGGTTATATCGTCTAAAAAAGTAAACATTTTAGATAATAAAAATAATATATTTTCCTTCGAAAACTCTAAAATTGATTTAATTAATAAAGAAATAGTTGGTAAGGAGATAAAAATAGAATTTGTAGATAATTTTTTTGGTAATTCAAATAATGATCCAATATTAAAAGGTAAATCAGCGATCTCTAATAGTAAAGAAACTAAAATTTATAAAACCGTTTTTACAACATGTAATACTGAGAATAAAGTATGCCCAGGCTGGGAGCTTGAAACTGAAGAATTTACTCATGATAAAATTAAAAAAACTTTTAATTATAAAAATTCCTGGCTAAAGTTGTTTGATAAGGAAATATTTTATTTCCCTTTCTTCAGTCATCCAGATCCATCAGTAAAAAGAAAGTCAGGATTTTTGCCAGCCACATATGGTAGTTCAAATAATTATGGAAATTGGATTAACATTCCATATTATAAATCAATTGAGATAGATAAAGACTTTACATTTAAGCCGAGAGTTTATCTTGATGATAAATTTATTTTACAATCTGAATACAGACAGGCTTTTGAAAATTCAAATTTAATTTCAGATTTTAGTTATAATAATGACGGAAAAAATACTAACTCTCATTTTTTTATAAAATCAGATGGAAAAACAAAACAAGGAACTGATTACGAATTTACTTATCAAAGTGTATCTAATGATGAATATTTAAAATTACATAATTTATCAAATTCTTCAAACATTATAAATAATGAAAGCTTATTAACATCAGAATTAAGTTTTAATAAAAAAATAGATGAAAATACGTCTTTCAATAATAACTTTTTAATTTACGAAGATTTATCGATAAGAGACAGTGACCGTTTTAGATATGTGTTTCCAAATTTTAATTTTGATAAGAAAATAAACATTGATAAAAACTACAATGGTAATTTTTATTTTAACAGCTCTGGCTATCAACAAAACTACAATACTAATAATTATCAAGCTGTAATAACTAACGATTTTTTGTTCAACTCAAATAATTTTATTTCAGCGAATGGTATAAAAAGTAATTATCAATTTTTAATTAAACAAGACAATTCTTTTACCAGTACTCCAATTGATGATACTGATACCACTGATTTATATCAAACAATCTTATTTAAATCTGAATTACCTTTAATGAAAAAAACTGATAATTATAATACATATTTAAAGCCAATTTTAGTGACCAGATATAGTCCAAATAATTCAAAGGATATAGCAAACAAGGATTTAAGATTAACGTATGATAATATATATTCTTTGAATAGGATTGGTTCTAAAAGAAATATAGAGGAAGGTGGATCTATTTCCCTTGGCATTGAATATGATATTGATGATAAACAAAATAACAATATTTTGAATTTTAGAGTAGCAAATTCAATAAGTGATAAAAAAAAAAATAATTTACCTACAAGAAGTAAACTTAACCAAAGGAGATCAGATATAGTTGGTAAAGTAAATTTTAAACCTACACAGATATTAGATATTAATTATAATTTTTCATATGATAGGGATCTTAAAAATTCCAATTATCAGTCTATTTCAACAAATTTCAATTTAAATAATTTTCAAACTAAATTTAATTACTTATCTGAAGATAATGAAATAGGTAATACAGAAACTGTTAACAATATTTCAATTTATAATTTTAATGAGGAAAATAAAATAATTTTAGATGCTACAAAAAATTTAAAAACAGATTTTACTGAATATTATAATCTTTCTTATCAATATCAAACTGATTGCTTGATTACATCAGTAAAATATACAAAGAAATTTTATAAGGATGGTAATATATTGCCTGATAAAAGTTTATTGTTTTATATAAGATTTATTCCATTTGCAGAATTAAGACCACAAGCAACAGATTTCAAATAATGCTATCAAAAAAAGCTTATTTTTTTTTGATTTTTATTTTAGTTTTTATTTTTAATTCAATAAATATAAATACAAAAGAAATTATCATAATAAGTAAAATTAATAATGAAATAATTACTAATGTTGATTTAGAAAACCAGATTAAATATTTACTTATAACAAGTAACAACTTAAAAGACTTAAATAAAAAAGATTTACTTGAATTATCAAAAAATTCGTTGATTAGAGAAATATTAAAAAAAAAAGAAATCGATAAATTAATAAATATTGATGAAAAATTTAATCTTGAGGAAAAATTGATTACACAACACTATAAGAGTTTAGGTTTTAAGAATAAGTTAGAATATAAAAATTTTTTACAAAGTGAGGAAATAAGTTTGGAGTTTGTTAAAGATAAACTCATTATTGAACAACTCTGGAACACTCTTATATATGAAAAATTTAAAGAAAAAGTTAAAATTAACGAGAATGAAATTAAAAAAAAAATTAAAATATATAAAAGTCAACAAAAGAAAATTTATGAAGTTAACGTTTCGGAAATATTGTTTAATAACGATGTAAGTTTTAGTGAAATAAATGAATTTATAAAAAATTATGGTTTTAAAAGTGCTGCTATTAATTTTAGTATTTCAGATACATCTTCAAAAGGTGGTGAAATTGGATGGGTTAATTTAAGTAATTTGTCGCCTGAATTACAGAAAAAAATGTATTCTTTAAAAATAGGCGATTATACAAAGCCTATTAAAATTCCAAGTGGAAATTTAATACTAAAAATAAACTCAAGAAGAGAGATTAAGGATCAATTTGATTTAGATAAAGAGACAAAAAAACAAATTATTTTTGAACAAAACAGACAACTTAATAGTTTTTCCTTAAACTATTACAATAAGCTTAAACAAAATGCTATTATAAATGAGTATAAATAAACTTTTAATTGTTGTAGCAGAACCTAAAAGTATATTCTTAGAAATATTATTCAAATACCTTAATTCAAAAAATAAATTAATAAAAAAAAAATTTATATTAATTGGAAATAAAAAAATAATTGAAAAAGAAGCTAAAGTTAATATTTATAAAAAAAAAATTAATCAGATTTATAATTTTCAAGATGCAATCATAGATAAATTAAATATAATTGATATTGAAATAAAAAATAAAAATTATAAGAAATATATTTCTGAATGTTTCAAAAAATCTATTTCCATTCTTAAAAAGGACCCAAATACAGCACTTATTAATGGACCAGTTAATAAAAAAACTTTTTTAAACAATAAATACTTAGGTGTTACAGAATATCTTGCAAAAAAAACGGGCTCCAAGAACCCTGTTATGCTTATTTATAATAAAAAATTATCTGTTTCACCGATTACAACGCATTTACCAATTAAATATGTTTCAAAACATGTTAGTAAAAACAAAATTATAAAAAATATTCGTTCTATAAATAATTTTTATAAAAAAAATTTTAAGAAAAAGCCAAAAATTGCTGTTCTTGGTCTAAATCCTCATTGTGAAACAGTAAGTAAAACAAGTGAAGAAAGAAAAATAATAATACCAGCTATAGCAAAACTAAAGGCGGAAATGATTTCAGTAAAAGGACCGTTTTCTGCAGACTCTTTTTTTTTAAAAAAAAATATAGAAGAATATGACGTGGTTATAGGAATGTATCATGATCAAGTTTTAACACCTTTAAAAACATTATTTAACTTTGATGCAATCAATATTACAATTGGACTACCTTTTATAAGAGTCTCACCTGATCATGGACCAAATTCTGATATGTATCTTAAAAATAAATCTGATCCATCTTCTATATTTTGTGCTATGGATTTTTTCAAAAATATTTAATGAAAATCATTCCTAAAAAAAGTTTAGGACAAAACTTTTTAATAGACGAAAATACTATCGAAATTATATGTAATGCAGGGAATTTAAGCCAGAATGATAATGTTTTAGAAATTGGCCCTGGGACTGGAAATTTAACAGAATTCATATTAAAAAAAAAACCAAAAAAATTTTATGTAATAGAGAAAGATGAAAGATTAATTAAAAATTTAAGTAAAAGATTCGAAAATAAATTGATAATTATTAATGAAGATATACTCAAATATGATTTAAAATTTTTAAGTGATAGAGACTTAATTATTTTTGGTAATCTTCCATATAATATTTCAAGCCAAATTCTTGTAAAAATTATTAATTACCGATCGGCAAAATTTTCTTACAAAAAACTAGTCCTAATGTTTCAGAAAGAAGTTGCAGATAGAATATTAGCTGAACGTAATTCAAAAAATTATGGACGTTTATCAATATTTTCTTCTTGGAAATTTAATATAAAAAAAATAATTGACATATATCCATCAAGTTTTTTTCCGAAGCCAAAAGTTATTAGTTCATTATTAATTTTTGAGCCGAAAATTAATTATATAAAATTTAAAAACTCTAAAAATTTAGAATACATAACTAATGTTTTTTTTAATCAAAGGAGAAAAATGATAAAAAAACCTCTTAATATTCTTTTTAAAAATTCAAAAGAGGTAATTGATAAACTTGATCTAGATATAAATTTGCGCCCCCAAAATCTTAAAAAAGATACATTTTATAAAATTTGCCTAATTTATGAAAAATTAATTAAGTAGATTTTCTACGTGTAAAGATATAAGTTTTTGATAATTAAGATCTTTTTTAATATCACTAGACTCAATAAACTTAATTATTTTTTTGCAACAATTTCCTAAATCGTCGTTGATAACCACAAAATCATAATCTTTCCAATGGAGCACATCTTCGTTAAATTGAGTCATTCTCTCTTTTGCTATTTTTTCATCATTTCTATCTCTATTTAATAGTCTATTATAAAGCTCATCTCGACTCGGAGGTAATATAAATATTGTAAATATTTTATAATTAAGCTTTTGTCTCTTAATTTGTTGCGTTCCTTGCCAATCAATATCAAAAATCACATTTTCTCCATTATTAAGTTTTTTGAAAACAACATCTTTAGATGAACCGTAATAATGATGAAAAACTTTCGCATATTCTAAAAATTTATCTTCATTAATTAGTTTTTTAAATTCATAATCACTAACAAAATAATAATCTTTGCCATTTGTCTCAATTGAACGAGGTTTTCTTGTTGTATGAGATATTGATATTTGAAAATTTTTACTTCTTGAAATTTCTTTAACTAAGGTAGTTTTACCTGCTCCCGATGGAGATGATAATATTACAATTATCCCCTCATTATTTCCGGACATTTAATACTAAAATTTAATTAGCTTTGTTCTCTATAAATTTTACAGCATCCCCTACTGTAAGAATTTTTTCAGCATCACTATCTGAGATCTCTGACCCAAATTCTTCTTCGAAAGCCATCACTAATTCAACAGTATCTAAACTATCTGCTCCAAGATCATCGATAAAACTTGATTCTTCAGTAACTTTCGCTTCGTCAATCCCTAGATGGTCTGCAACTATTTTTTTTACTTTGCTTGAAATATCGTCTGACATTTATATCCTTTAAGTTATGTCGTTAATAAATATTTTGTTGATTTTGTCAACTAAAATACATGCCACCATTAACATGAATTGTTTCACCGGTAATATAATCTGAAAGTTTTGAGCATAAAAAAATGACAGTATTTGCAATGTCATTCGGGGTGCCAAATCTATTCATAGGTATTTTAGATTTTAAAACTTCTTTGTAATCGTCATTAATTTTATTAGTCATTTCAGTTGTTATAAAGCCTGGGGAGACACAATTTACATTTATATTTTTCTTTCCATATTCTAGAGCCAAACTTTTAGACATAGCAACCACGCCAGCTTTGGAGGCCGTATAATTTGCCTGCCCAATATTACCTGTGTGTCCAACTATAGATGTGATATTTACAATTTTTCCTTTTTTAATTTTTAGCATTTTTTTTAAAACACTTTTACTTAAAAGAAATGTGGAAGTTAAATTAATATCAATAACTTTATTCCATTCGTCATCTTTCATTCTTATCGAAAGATTATCTCTAGTAATTCCAGCATTATTAATTAATACATCTATTCTTCCACCCAAGCTATCATTTGCTTTATTTATGAAATTTTCAATTTCTAAATGATTTGATATATCAAATTTTTCTGTTTGAACTTTTTTATATTTTTCTTTTATTAAAATTAGTTTTTCCTCATTGGTGCCCGTAGCTAACACATTTGCACCAGATAAAATTAAATTTTCTAAAATAGAATTGCCTATACCTCCTGTAGCTCCAGTAAGAATAATATTAGTATCTTTTAAGTCTATCATTCGCCTATAACTTTTTTAGATCTTCTAAATCATTAATTTGTATAAGTTTTACATTTCTATTTATTCTTTTTACTAATCCTGAGAGTACTTTACCAGGACCTATTTCTATAAATTTATTTATATTTTTGTTTATCATATAATTAATAATTTCTCTCCATCTTACTGGTTTTTCAATTTGGCTTATCAATAATTTTCTTATAGTAGATACCTCATTAACTGGTTCTGATGTCACATTTGAAATGATATCAATTTTTGGTGATTTAAAATCTAAATGAGATATTTCTACTTCCATAATTTTTGTTGCACTTTTCATTAGTCTGCAATGAAATGGTGCACTTACTGGAAGTTTTATATTTTTTATTTTATTATTCATTAATTCTAAAGAAAATTTTTCTAAATCTTTATTATTTCCACTAATTACAATTTGACCAACTGAATTATCATTAGCTACATAACAAATAAAATTATCTTTATTCCTCCTTAAAATTTCATTAATTATTTCAATATCAGATCCTAAAACTGCCAACATACCACCTTGACCTTTTGGAACAGCTGATTGCATTGCATAACCTCTTTTTTTTAACAATTTTATTGTTTGAGAAAATGTTAAAGATTCTGCACATGCTAATGCAGAATACTCACCTAATGAATGACCAGCAAAATATTTTGCAGCATCTATATCAAATGATGTTTCTCTTTTTAAGACATGAAAAATACAATAGCTTACTAGAAAAATTGCTGGTTGAGTATTTTCAGTAAGATCTAGCTGATCTTTTGGACCCTCTAATATTAATTTACTTATTGAGCTATTAAGTAAATCATCAGCCTCTCTAAAAAAAGTCTTCACGTAATCAAAGTTATCGTAGAAAATTTTTGCCATACCTGGAGATTGGGAACCTTGGCCGGGAAATAAAACAGAAAACATTAAATATATTGCTAATATTGTATTTTTTGTATTGTAATTAAAAATTAATAATAGTATATCCTCACACTTTTAAAAGAATAATATGAACTTATACGAACACACAATCATAGCTCGACAAGACACAAGTCCATCACAATTAAAACAACTTCAAGAAAAGTACTCAAAAATTGTAGAAAAAAACGAAGGCGATATTGTTAAACTCGAGAACTGGGGTTTAATGAACCTTACTTATTTAATTAAAAAAAATAAGAAGGGGAACTACTTGCATTTTAAAATTAAAGCAAATGGGAAAACTATATCTGAATTAGAAAAAAATGAGAAAATTGACAAAAATTTACTAAGATACCTAACAATAAAAGTAAAAAAATTTGATTTAGATACAGATTATTTTAAAAAAAAGAGCGAAAATAATTACGAAGAAAACAAAGTAAAGAATAATGAAAAAAAGAAATAATAAAAAAAAAAATACACAAAGCAACTTTTCTAAATTGAGTATTTTCCAAAACAACAGATATAAATTTAAAAAGAAATGTCCCCTTACAGGTAAAGGTGCTCCAGTAGTAGATTATAAAAACATAAAACTTTTAAAAAGATATGTATCTGAAAATGGTAAAATTCTTCCTTCTAGAATTACCTCTGTGAGTCAAAAAAAACAAAGAGAATTATCTCTATCAATTAAAAGAGCTAGAAATTTAGCATTAATTTAATGAAGGTTATTCTATTAGAAAATGTCAGAAAAATTGGATCAATTGGAGAGATAATTGATGTGAAAAGAGGTTTCGCAAGAAATTATCTAATATCAAAAAAAAAAGCTCTATTTGCCTCAAAAGAAAATATTAAAGAAGTAGAGAAAATAAAACAAGAACTTAATAAAAAGGATCAAGATAAGAAAAGAGAAGCTAAAAGTATTTTAGAAAAAATTCAAAATAAAACATACGAAATAAAAAAACTGAGCACTGAAAACAAAGAATTATATGGATCAGTAAAACCTACTGAAATTTCAAAATTGTTACATGAAAACGAAAAAGTAGACATCAACCCATCTAATATTCAACCTACTAAAGAAATAAAATCTTTGGGTGAGTTTAAAGTAGAGATAAATCTTCATTCTGAAGTTCAAACTCAAATAACAATTAAAGTAATACCTCAAGAAGAAATAAAATAATTATACATTTTTTTCCCCAGATTTAATTCGATATTGAAAACATTATAGTATTTGAATAAGTTTTTATAATGTCTAAATCACTTAGTATTGTAAAAAGCAAATTAGAGGAACATCCAAATAATATTGAAGCTGAACAATCAGTAATTGGATCAATTTTGCTTTCAAATGAAATATTTGATGAAATTAATATGATGATCACAAGTAAAAATTTTTATGATCCAATGCATCAAAAAATTTTTGGGGCAATTGAGAAATTAATTTATAGCGGTATGTTGGCAAACCCAATTACTCTTAAAAATTATTTTGAAAATGAAAAAGATGAATTAAATGTACCTGAATATCTTGTAAAAGTTACTAAATTTTCAACATCCTCAAGGCAAGCAATTGAATATTCAAAATTAATTTATGATCTATATGTAAAAAGAGAATTAATTAAAATTTCAGAAAATATAATTGATACCGCAAAACTAAATGAACTAGATAATGATGGTCAAAAAATTATAGAAAATTTTGAAAAATCATTATTTGATTTAGCTGAAAAAGGTTCGTTTAGTAGTTCATTAATTAAATTTGACGAAGCCATGAGACAAACAATAGAAATGGCTTCAAGTGCATACAAAAATGATGAGGGAATTGTTGGTGTGCCTACTGGTTTAACAGATCTTGATGATCGGTTAGGCGGTTTACATAAATCAGATCTAATAATAATTGCAGGAAGACCATCAATGGGAAAAACCGCATTAGCTACTAATATAGCATTCAATGCTGCTAAAAAGTTACAAGATGAAGGAAAAAAGTCATCTATAGCTTTTTTCTCTTTAGAAATGTCATCAGAACAACTTTCAACTAGAATTCTTGCTGAGCAATCTAGAATTAAATCAAATGATATAAGAAGAGGTAGAATATCGGAAGAGCAATTTGATAAATTTATCGAAACCTCAAAAGATATATCTGAGTTGCCACTGTATATTGATGAAACTCCAGCAATTTCGATTGCAGCTCTGAGTAATAGGGCAAGAAGAATAAAAAGATTATATGGCCTTGATATGGTGGTTATTGATTATATTCAATTGATGAGAGCATCAAACTTTAAAGATGGAAGAGTTCAAGAAATATCAGAGATTACGCAGGGTTTAAAAGCGCTTGCAAAAGAGCTATCAGTTCCAGTTGTTGCATTATCTCAACTTTCTAGAGCAGTTGAAGCAAGGGATGATAAGAAACCACAATTAGCTGATTTAAGAGAGTCTGGATCTATTGAACAAGATGCGGATGTTGTAATGTTTGTTTACAGAGAAGCATATTACTTAGAGAGAAAAGAGCCAAGACCTGCAACGGTTGAGCACGCAGAATGGCAGGCGAAAATGAATGAAGTCTCAAGTTTAGCTGAAATAATTATAGGTAAACAACGTCATGGTCCAACAGGTAATATAATGCTGGAATTTGAGGCTATGTTTACCAAATTTAAAGATATTCAAAATAACTAGTTTTAAATATATAAGCTAATACTGAATGTTAGCTAATTTTTATCAAAAAAATATTATTAAGAAACCAAAATTAGTTTTTCTAATACTTTTAATTTCTTTAATTTTTTTTAGTTACTTTTCAAAGAATTTTAGGCTTGATGCATCATCAGATACTCTTCTTATTGAAGGTGATCCAGACCTAAAATACTTAAATGAAATCTCTGAAAGATATGGTGCAAAAGAATTTTTAGTATTAACTTATACTCCAAATGATGAAATGATTTCATCTAATTCCATCAAAAATTTATTATCACTAAAACAGGAGATTCAAAAATTAGATTGGGTTCATAATGTTATCACTCTTTTAGATATACCTCTTCTTAATAGCACCGATCAACCTCTTTTAGAGAGATTAAAAAATTTTAAATCATTAAAAGATAATGATGTAGATAAAATCAGAGGTTTTCAAGAAATTAAAAATAGTCCCGTATTTAGAAATTTTGTAATAAGTGAAGATGGGGAAACTAGTGGAATAATTGTTTATTTAAAATCCAGAGAAAAAAACAAAGAATTTAAAAACAATCAAGACCTAGAAAAATATAAAGATCAGATCAAAAAACAAAATCATGAAAATATTTTAGAAATAAGAGAAGTAATAAAAAATTTTAGTACTATTGGTAAAATTCATTTGGGCGGTATTCCCATGATTGCGGATGATATGATGACATTTATAAAAAATGATATTATTGTATTTGGCCTTGGAGTATTAATTTTTATTATAGCAACACTTTGGTTCGTCTTTAGAAAATTAATTTGGATTATTGTACCTATAAGTAGTTGTTTTTTTTCTGTAATAATTATGATGGGACTTCTAGGTTTAGTTGGATGGAAAGTTACAGTTATATCCTCAAACTTTATAGCTATGATGCTCATTCTAACAATGGCAATGAACATTCATATGAGTACTCGATTTCTTCAACTTTCAAAAAAATTTCCAAATAAAACTAAAACCAGTATCATTTTAATGACTACAAGTAATATGTATTGGCCTATACTTTATACTGTTCTTACAACTATTTGTGCCTTCTTATCTTTAATATTTAGTGAAATAAAACCAATCATTGATTTTGGTTGGATGATGACAATGGGATTGCTTACATCTTTTATAATCACATTTACACTTCTTCCCACTTTACTAAATTTTATTGAGAGCTCAAATATAAACATAAAAAAGGAGCAAAAATCAAAATTTACACATTTCCTTGGAAATTTTGCAATTAATAGAAAAAATATTATTTTTGGAACAACTGTATTTATTATTATTTTAAGCTTAACTGGTATTTCAAAATTAGAAGTAGAAAATAGTTTCATCAATTACTTCAACAAAAACACCGAAATTTATAAAGGCATGAAATTAATTGATGAAAAGTTAGGTGGTACAACTCCTTTGGAGGTAATACTTAAGTTTCCAAAAAATAAACAGGTAAAATCTGATGATGATTTTGAGGATGATTGGGGTGATGAAGAACAAAATAATGACAAATATTGGTTTACTAAAGATAAAATTGATAAAATCAATAATGTGCACAACTATTTGGATAGCTTAGAGCCAGTAGGTAAAGTAATATCTTTTTCGTCTATTATTGAAGTTGCAACGCAATTAAATAACAACAAGCCATTAGGAACACTAGAGATGGGTGTATTGTATTCAAAAATTCCTGATGCGATTAAAAAGGAAATTGTTGATCCTTATATTTCAATCAAAGATTCAGAGGCAAGAATAAGTTTAAGAATAAAAGATTCTTTAGAAGATTTAAGAAGAAATGACTTAATTAATCAAATTAATCTTGATTTAGAAAATAAATTGGGACTTAAAAAAGATGAATTTAAATTGGGCGGTGTTCTAATTTTATTTAACAACTTGTTACAAAGTTTATTTAAATCTCAAATATTAACTCTTGGTTTCGTAATGGTTGGAATATTTATAATGTTCATTATTTTATTTAGAAATATTAAATTATCCTTAATTGGGGTTATTCCAAATTTTATAGCTGCTTTTTTTATTTTAGGTATTATTGGATTAGCAGGTATACCATTGGATATGATGACAATTACAATTGCTGCAATAACAATTGGTATTGCTGTAGATAACAGTATTCATTATATTTATAGATTCAAGGAAGAATTTTCTAAAATTAAAAATTACAAGAAAACGCTTCGAGTTTGTCACTCAACTGTAGGTGTTGCTATATTAAATACTTCAATTACAATTGTGTTTGGTTTTTCTATTTTAGTATTATCAAATTTTATTCCAACAATTTATTTTGGTATATTTACAGGAATTGCGATGTTATTGGCGATGATTTCTGTACTAACTCTTCTTCCATCTTTATTATTAGTTATTAAACCTTTCTCAATTAAGTGATTGACAATTTTCAAGATATTTTAGAAAAAATTACAGTGTTTGATTACTCTTATATAATTTTAACAATTTTCTTAATGATCAGAGGTGGTTTAAAAGGATTTGTATTATCAATTTTATCAGTTGCAAAATGGGTGTTGGCATACATTTTAACAATTTTTATTTTTCCAAAAGCAAAACCCTATGTAGAAAATATTTTAGACAACGAATATGTATTAGATATAATCTTGGGAGTTAGCTTATTTGTACTGATAATTTTCATAATATTAATGATTAACAAAGCAATAAGCAAAGCAGTAACCTATTCGGGTATTGGTACAATTGATAAATTTTTTGGTTTGATATTTGGAATCGTTAAGACCTATGTATTTGTGGTTTGTTTATTTACAGCTGCTAACATTGTTTATAATTATGAAAAATGGCCTTTAAATTTGAAGGATTCATTTACATTTCCTATGGTTGAAAAAGGTAGCAAGTACCTTATAAGAGAATTTCCCAATGAAAAAGAATATCAAGACGCTAAAGAAAAAGTTCAGGATATATAGTCCAAAAATCAAGGAGGAATGCGGTGTTTTTGGAATAAGCAACTCTTCAGATGCATCTACCTTAACAGCTTTAGGCTTGCATGCTCTACAACACAGAGGTCAAGAAGGATGTGGGATCGTTTCATTTGATGGAGAAAAATATCATTCGGAAAAAAGATTTGGTCTTGTAGGAGACAATTTTAATGATGAAAAAGTTTTAAAAAATTTACCAGGAAAATTTGCAATTGGTCATAACAGATATTCAACAACAGGGGGAACTGCTTTAAGAAATGTACAACCATTCTTTGCAGATACAAATTCTGGAGGAATTGGTGTAGCTCACAATGGAAATTTAACTAATGCTATTACCTTAAGAAATAAAATGGTTGAGGAAGGTTCCATTTTTTATACGACTTCAGATACAGAAACTATTGTTAAATTAATTGCTAAGTCAAAAAGAGGTAGAACAATTGATAAAATAATCGATGCTATATTCCAAATTCAAGGGGGATATGCTTTAGTTATGATGACACAGAATAGCTTAATAGGAGTTAGAGATCCACTTGGTATTCGTCCTCTTGTTATTGGAAAGTTAAAAAATTCCTATGTTTTTACTTCAGAAACATGCGCATTAGATATAATAGGTGCAAAATTTATAAGAGAAGTTGAAAATGGAGAAATCGTTTACGTAGAAAATGATGAATTACAAAGTTTAAAACCTTTTCCTCCAAAAAAAGTAAGGCCTTGCATTTTTGAATATATCTATTTTTCAAGACCTGATAGCCTTTTAAATGGAAAAACTGCTTATGAATATAGAAAAAATTTTGGAGCACAATTAGCTAAAGAAGATAATTTTGATGCTGATTTAGTTGTGCCAGTACCAGACTCTGGAAATGCCGCAGCATTAGGTTATGCCCAAGAAAAAAAAGTAAAATTTGATTTAGGTCTTATTAGAAACCATTATGTGGGACGAACTTTTATTGAGCCTTCTCAACAAATTAGAAGCCTTGGAGTAAAATTAAAATTAAATGCAAACCTATCAGTAATTAAAAATAAAAAAATAATATTAATCGATGACTCACTTGTGAGAGGAACGACCTCTTATAAAATAGTTAAGATGTTATATGATGCTGGAGCAAAAGAAGTGCATGTTAGAATTGCTTGTCCTGAAATCAAATATCCTGATTTTTATGGTGTAGATACCCCTACAAAGAAAGAACTATTGGCTGCTAACAAAACTGTAGATGAAATAAAAGAATTTATAAGTGCACAAAGTTTGAAATTTTTGAGTTTAGATGGACTGTATAAAGCCATGGGATTTGAAAAAAGAAATGATAACTATCCTCAATTAACGGATCATTATTTCACTGGTGATTACCCAGTAAAAATAATTGATGAATTAGGTGGAGATAAAGTTACTCAATTATCACTATTAAGCACTGGTTCAAATAACTGATGAAAAAAGTAAGTTTTACTGAAATGAAGCATGGAACCAGAGAGGATTATGCTCTTTTAGACAAACATGAAAAAGAATATGAAAGAAAAACTGCTGATAGAATTTTAAAATATCTTTCAAAACTAGATAGCACACTTGAAGGATATAAGGTTTCAAGATTAGAACATTCTTTACAATCAGCTACTAGAGCATTTAAAAACGGTGAGAGCGAGGAAATGGTCGTTGCAACTTTATTACATGATATTGGAGATGAACTAGCTCCAATGAATCACTCTCAATATGCTGCATCAATATTAAGACCTTACGTATCTGAGAAAACACATTGGATAATTGAAAAACACGGTTTATTTCAAACTTATTATTCAGCAGAGCATTTGGGTGGAGATAAAAATGCTAGAGAAAGATATAAAGATCATAAATATTATCAAGCAACTGTTGATTTTTGTGAGAATTACGATCAATGTTCTTTTGATCCAGATTATAAGTCAATGACATTAAAAGAATTTGAGCCCATGGTAAGGAAAATTTTCTCAAGAGATCCTTTTTACCATCACTAAAATTTTAAATATGACTAATCGACTTGCCTCTGAGAAAAGTCCATATCTAAAACAACATGAAAATAATCCTGTTGATTGGTATCCCTGGAAAAGTGAAACTTTAAAATTAGCTAAAGACGAAAAAAAACCAATTTTTCTAAGTGTTGGCTATGCCAGTTGTCATTGGTGCCATGTTATGGCTCATGAAAGTTTTGAAGATGAAGAAACGGCAAAAATAATGAATGAAAAATTTATAAATATCAAAGTTGATAGAGAAGAAAGACCAGATCTTGATTACGTGTTTCAGAGAAGCTTATCAATTTTAACTGGCACGCAAGGAGGCTGGCCTCTTTCTATGTTCTTAGATGAAAATGGTGTGCCTTTTACAGGGGGTACTTACTTTCCTCAAAATGAAACGCAAGGAAGACCTGATTTTAGAAAAGTTTTAAACAATGTCTCAGATGTTTATAGGAATAATAGAGAGAAAATAATTGCTCAAGCTTCACAAATGCAGGATATTTTTTCTAAAATTAATCAAAGATCTGCAGTTTTAAATCAACCTCTTTTACCTTTTGTAGATAAAATTATTTCATATTTAGATGAAGAAAATGGAAGTTTCAAAGGTGCTCCAAAATTTCCTCAATTTTATTTATTTGATGCCATGTTTTATTTTTATTTGAAAACAGATGATGAAAAATATTTTAAACCAGTAGAGACGTTATTAAAAAATATTTGTTCAAAAGGAATTTACGATCAATTAGCAGGAGGCATAGCAAGATATACAGTTGATGAAAAATGGATTATTCCTCATTTTGAAAAAATGCTCTATGATAACATTCAGTTTATAAGTCTTTTGTCGAAATTTTATCAGTGCACAAAATTTGATTATTATAAAAAAAAATTAATTCAATCGATCACTTATATAAATGCAGAATTTGTAAATGACATTGGATTATATGGGTCTGCATATGATGCTGATAGTGAGGGTGTAGAAGGAAAATTTTACACATGGTCTTTTGATGAACTTAGTAAGATTTTACAGACTAATTTAGATATATTTAACAAAAAATACCTAATAACTAATGAAGGTAATTTTGACGGGAAAAATATTCTTGTTGAGCGAAATAATGATTTAGATGAAAATGAAAAAGAAATTATTACAAAAGTAGAGAAAGATCTAATTCAAATCAGAAACAAAAGAGTTAAACCATTATTTGATGATAAATCTCAAACAGATCAAAATGCCTTTTTAATAACAGCTTTATTAAATGCATCTGTTGTTTTGGAAGATGAGAATATTAAAGAAATTGCTTTTCAAAAGTTCAAAATACTTAAAGAGAAAATGTCAGACAAAATATTTCATTGCTATCAGTCAGAAGAAATTGATGTTTTTCTAGAAGATTATGTCTTCTATTCAAAATTATTATTAAATTTGTACGAAATTGAGGGAAAAAAAGAATATTTAGATGAAGCTTCCAAAATAATGGTTGAAGCGTGGAATATGTTTTATGATGACAAATCAAAACTACTTCAAAAAAATCCTATCAAAAAAAATGATCTTTTTGTTAGTCCTGTTGATTTAAATGATAATAATATACCTAACGGTAACAGTGTTTATTTAACTCAAATAAATAAATTATATTACATAACAAATGATAAACATTGGTCTGAAAAATCACGTATACTTCAAGAATCATTTCACCAAATTTTAAACTCAAATTTCTCACAAATGTTTAGCTTTGTTAAAGCATTAGATATGTATCACGAAACTATTTCATTTACATTTTATGGCGATAACAAAGAGATAAAAAATTATTTATTAAAAAACTATTTTGATAGAGCTATATTTATATACATCACTGAAAATAACACTGATTCAGGTGTTGTAATTTGTAAAAATCAAACATGTTCAAACAAAATATCTAGTATTAATGAGATAAATGGTTATTTAAATGGTATAAAAAATTAGAATGATAAATAACAAAGATCAAATTATTAAATATTTTGAAGATGGCATCAAAGAAGAAGGAAATCTAAAAATTGGTGTTGAACATGAAAAATTTATATTTAATAAAAAAGATAACAAGAGAATTGATTATTCGTCTATAACAAAAATGTTTGACCATCTCTATGAGTTTGGTTGGAAGCCGGTTAAGGAGAATGATAAAGTAATTGGTCTTAGCAAAGAAGACAAAAATATTACACTTGAGCCAGGAAACCAAATTGAATTATCCGGAGCAAAACTAAGTAATATTCATGAAGCATGTTCAGAGTCACATGAGTATTTATTTGAGTTAAAGCAAGTTTTAGAAAAGCTCAACTTTAGGATTATAAGCGCAGGATTTGATCCTATATCCAAACTTTCAGAAATACCAAACAATCCAAAACAAAGATACGAAGTCATGACTAAAGACATGCCTGAAGGTGGAGCATTAAGTTTAGACATGATGTATAGAACATGCGGCACACAATTAAATATTGATTATACTTCTGAGGAAGATTTTTCAAAAAAGTTTAGGTTAGCAAATTATTTAGTTCCAATTAATATTGCTTTATTTGCAAATTCATCAATTGTTGAAAAAAAAAATAGTAATTACTTTTCATACAGATCACATGTATGGCAACAAACATCACGTGGTGGTCTTCCTAAATTTTTTTTAGAAAAAGTAAATTTTGAAAATTATGCCGAATTTATTATGGGTATGCCATTATTATTTGTCCAATCTGAAGGAAAATATATTTCAGGAAAAAAATATATATTTAAAGACTTCATGGATGGAAAAATAAATGAGATTAAAAATTTACAACCAACAGAGGCAGAATTGAGCACGCATCTTGGAACAATATTTACAGAAAACAGATTAAAAAAATATATAGAATTAAGATCTATGGATGCTTGTGGTTGGGATTGTTTATGCTCCGGTCCTGCTTTTAACATAGGGCTGCTTTATGGAAATTTAGATGAAGCTTTAGAAGTTGTGAAAAGATGGGATGTAAATGAGGTTTTAGAGGCTTACAGCAATGCACCAAAAAAAGGACTATCTACTCCTCTGATGGGCAAAGATCTATTGTATTGGTCCTCAATAATATTAAATATTTCTAAAAAAGGACTAACAAACAGAAATATACTTAACAAGAAAGGTATGAACGAGGAAAAATTTATAGATCATTTATTTAGAATTATTGAAAATAAAAAAACAAATGCAGATCATATGTTGTATAAATTTTCTAAAGATGAAAATTTAGCAAACTTATATGACCAATAAAATTATTGCTGTTCAAGGTGATAACTTAAATAACTTAAATCCATTAACAGATACTAGTATATTTCTTGCAAAAAGTGGTGAAAATAAAGGCTATAAAATCTTTTATTATAAGCCAGAAAATCTATCAATTAAAAATAAAAAAGTTTTTGCAAATGGAAGTTTTATTAAAATTGATTACTCTAAAAAAAAATTTTTTAAGATTGTTAAAAAAACATATATCGATTTATCCAAAGTAAAATTTATTTTAGTTCGTCAAGACCCGCCCTTCAATCTTGAATATATATCTACAACCTACATTTTAGATACTATTAAAAATAAGGTTCGAGTTATTAATAACCCCACTTCTATAAGAAATATTTCTGAAAAATTATACTCAATGAAATTTATTGATTTTATGCCTGATACAATATTTACAAAAAAAGTAGAGGATATTTTGCATTTTTATAAAAAATACAAAAAAATAATACTTAAACCAATTCATAGTTACAGCGGTAATGATATTATTTACATAAATAATAAACTAAACAAAAAACTTATTTTAAAGTTTATTAAAAAACACGGACACATAATGTGTCAAAAATTTTTACCAAAAATAAAACTTGGAGATAAAAGAGTTTTTATAATCAATGGTAAGATTTGTGGCTGTATTTCAAGAGTGCCAAAAGCTGGATCTATTTTAAGTAATATGAGCAAAGGCGCGAAACCAAAATTGATTAAATTAACAAAAAAAGAAATAAAAATTTCAAAAATAATTGCTAAAGACCTAATAAAAGAGGACATATATTTTGCAGGAATTGATTTTATTGATGAAAAATTAAATGGAGATATAAACGTTACCTCGCCTACAGGCTTAAAAACTTTTTTTGATTTATCAAATATAAACCTTGCAGATTATTTCTGGAAAGGTTTGAAAGCTTGAAAAATCTCACAAATCAGCAAAAAGGCTCTTTAATGGCTTTTATTGGTGTTATGTTTATAACACCAGATTCTCTTTTTATAAGATTATCTAACATAGAAACTTGGGGCATGCTTTTTTATAGAGGAGCAATTCCTTTTTTAGTTGTACTTTTTGGTCTTATAATTTTTTACAAAAAAAATTTTTTTAATGCTTTGTTTAAAATTGGTTATCCAGGATTATTTTATATAATTAGTTTTTCGATTTGTAATATTACTTTTATAATCTCAATTCAAAATACCAATGTAGCAAATACATTATTAATGATAGCGCTTGCCCCAATGCTTTCAGCGATATTAGGAGCAATATTTCTAAAAGAAAAACCTGAAAAAAAAACCTGGGTTGCAATAATCATCACCTTTACAGCATGTGTTTACATATTTTACGACTCATTAAGTATTGGTAATTTCTACGGTGACCTTTTTGGTTTAATTACTGCTTTTGGATTAGCCTGTAATGCTAATTTAGCAAGATATGCAAAATCTACCGATTTAGTCCCTTCTGCAGTAATTGGTAAATTATGTGTTGCTATATTTGCCTTTTTCTTCGTTAAAGACTTTGCGCTTGTTGGTACAGATATGATTTTTATACCTATTATGTGTGTTATGTGTGTTGCCATACCATTTGTTTTAGTCACTATAGCCCCACGATTTATTACTGCAGCTGAAGTAAACCTTTTTTTTCTTTTAGAAACGATTATTGGACCAATATGGGTCTGGCTAATCATTAAAGAACAACCCTCAACTCAAACTATATTAGGAGGGATTGTTATTATAATTACGATTGCAATTCATTCATTATTAGCCATAAAAAAAACACAAACCAAAACTACTTAGCCGCCAGATTTAACTGACAGTAAATATATAAATGCAAAAAGAAGTAAAAAAGTCCTGGGCTCTTTTTATGGGAATAGGGGTAATGATGATTGCTCATGGATTGCAAATGCAATTGATGGGAATTAGATCAGTTCTTGAGGGTTTTAGTGTTTTAACAACCGGTATCTTTATGTCTGGATACTTTGTGGGTTATTTTGTTGGGTCGAAAACTACTCCTAATTTTGTATCAAAAGTTGGACACATAAGAGTATTTGCAGCTTTTGCATCACTTGCATCTTTAAGTGCGTTGTTAGCTGTTGTTTATGTTAATCCAATAATGTGGACAGTAAGTAGATTTGTTACTGGAATAAGTTTAGTCAGCTGTTATGTGGTAACTGAAAGTTGGCTAAATGACAGAGCTACAAATAAAAATAGAGGACAATTACTTTCAGCTTACATGATGGTTTTATTTTTCGGCTTAGCAATTGGTATGTTATTGCTAAATGTCAGCGAACCTCAAAACTACGAACCATTTATTTTAGTATCAGTATTATTATCTATTGCACTTGTTCCAATTTTATTAACAAAAAGACCTGCCCCAAAATTCAAAAAAATAGAAACAATAAGTATAACTGAATTATATAAAATTTCACCTCTTGGGGCTTTTAGTTCTTTTTTTACTGGTGTAATACACGCTGCATTTTTTTCTTTAATTTCAGTTTATGCAACTCTTGCAAAATTATCTCTTTTGGAAACTTCGGTGCTTTTATTTATTGCAACAATAGCCGGTGTGCTTGGTCAAGGACCTATAGGATATTTATCTGATAAATATGATAGAAGAACAGTGATAGTTGTTACAACTTTTGGGAGTTCTGCCTTAGCGCTTTTATCAATTCTTACCGCAAATGATCCATTACAAAATATTTATTACATGAATGAATTAGCCTTTAGAAAAATAATATTTTTTATAGCTGTTGGATTATATACAAGTTTATCTCTTCCATTATTTTCTTTAAACCTTGCGCATACTAATGATTATGTTCCAAAATCAAAATTTGTTGCAGCAGGAGGTGGTTTGCAATTAATTTTTGGATTTGGAGCAATCAGTGGTCCAATTCTTTGCTCTATCTTTATGGGTTGGTTTGGCTTAAATGGTTTTTTTGTTTTTTTAATATTAATTCACAGTTTAATCGGAGCATTCGGAATTTATAGAATGAGAGTGAGAGAAGCTGTTGAAAATCCAGACTCAACTTTTACCCCAATACCAGCAACTATTACTCCTGCAGGATTAGAGTTGGATCCTGATGCACCTGCAACACTAGATCAAAATTCAAGCAGTAATGAAACTCAAAAAACTTTTGGATAAAATTCAATTAATCTAGAACTTCAATTTTATCGCCAGTATATATACTGGAAGATGTTAAAATCTGACATCTAAGACCACCTCTTCTTAAAAATTCCTTTAAAACATTATCTTGATTTAATGATTCATTAAGATGTCTGCAGGGTCTACATAAATCCATACCCTCAACTTCAACAGATCCAATTTTTAGTTTTTTTCCAACCAAATCATTCAGCTTAATTCCTTTGGTAATTATATTTCTTCTAAAATCTATATATGGAATATTTAAACCGTATTTAATATTGTAATAATCAATATTCTCAGACTCTATTAAAGATAATTGATTAAATGGGTCGTTAAATTCTTTGAAATGCCTATCCCCTACTATGCCTTGATTTGCAATTACTTTAACTGTCTTTACCTCTTGAATTTTTTGATTGTTTTTTTCTGTAATTCCAATTTTAATAACTTCGGGCATTCAAAATAGTATGACTTATCTTTCCTCAAATCAACTTCAACAATACAAGGATGAGGGATTTGTTTCACCTATAGATATTTTTTCAAAAGACAAAGCAAAAGAAATTAGAGATGAAATTGAAACTATTGAAAAAAAATCGCCTGGAGAATTAGAAAAAGCAGGAAGATACAATGCACATCTTATCTCCCCTTTGCTTGATGAAGTAACTCATAATTCAAAAATATTAGATGCAGTACAATCCTTAATTGGTAAAGATATTCTCGTTTGTGGAACAACGTTATTTATAAAAAATCCAAAAGAAAAGGGATTTGTAAGTTATCATCAGGATGCAAAATATATTGGATTAGAGCCTTATAATTGGGTTACTGCGTGGGTTGCGATAACAGACTCAAATGAACAGAATGGATGTATGAGAATGTGGTCAGGATCTCATAAAGATAACCTTAAAGACCATGATCAAAAATTTAATGAGGGAAATCTTTTAACTAGAGGTCAAACAGTAAAAAATGTTCCTGAACAGGAAACAAAGGCCTTAATACTGTCTGCAGGACAAATGTCGCTACATCATCCTAAAACGGTGCATGGCTCAGGATTAAACAAGAGCGATGATAGAAGGATAGGTTTTGTTATACAGAGTTACATAGGAAGTAATGTAAAACAAGTTATAGGAAAAAATAGTGTTCAGCTTGCAAGAGGAGAAGATAAATATAAATTTCATAAAAAAATAGGAAGACCAAAATCATTATTAGATGAAGATGACATAAAAACTAAAAAACAAGAAAACGATAATCTTCAAGAAATTTTTTATAAAGGTGCTAGTCGAAAAAGTAATTATTAAATTATGAATATAATAAAATTGAAAAGCAGACAAATTTCAGAACTTAATTATTTAAATAGTTCTCCTGAAATACTGTATTCATACATAACCTTCATATCCTCTAATGACAGTTTTTTTGGGTTTCCATTAGTTGACGGGTCATCTAAAGCCATTTTTGATAGGCGATCAATATCAATTTTTTCTAATTCAATTACATCTGAAAGTTTGTGAGGAATATTAAGTTTTTTCCTCAAATTTAATATCCAATTTAAAAATTCATCGAACGTTTTATTTTGAAACTCCAAATATTCACATATTTTTATAATTTTTTTTTCAATAACATCTTTATTGAATGTCAAAACATACGGCATAAAAATAGCATTAGATAATCCATGATGAATATTGTTTAATGCATTCACTGGATGACTTAATGAGTGAATTGCGCCAAGTCCTTTTTGAAATGCAGTAGCTCCCATACTTGCCGCAGTCAACATATTCATTCTAGCTTCAATATTTGATCCATCTTCAACTGCAGCTAAGAGCCAGTTATTAATTATTCTAATACCTTCTAACGCAATTCCATCTGCCATTGGATGATAACCTGGAGCACAATATGCTTCAAAGTTATGGGCTAAAGCATCCATTCCAGTTGCTGCGGTTATATCTGGAGGTAAACTAATCGTTAATAATGGATCTAAAATCACTATGGAAGGTAAAAACTTAGGATGAAAAATTATTTTTTTGATTCCAGTATTTTCATTTAAAATAATTGATGCTCTTCCTGTCTCTGATCCAGTGCCTGCTGTGGTTGGAACTGCAATAATTGGTGCAATGCTATTTGAATTAGCTTTTGTCCAATTATCTCCCACATCTTCAAAATCCCAAATTGGTAAATCTTGACCTGACATAAAAGCAACAGCTTTGCCTACATCAAGTCCACTTCCTCCACCAAAGGCAATGACACCATCACAGTTATTTTTTCTGTAAATTTCAACACCTTGATTTACATTTGTGCCCGTTGGGTTTCCTACTACATTTGAATATAAAATAACCTCAAAACTATTTTGTTTTAAGTTAGATAAACTATTTTGAATAATATCTGAGCCAGCAAGACCTTTATCAGTTACTAATAAAGGCTTATTTATATTTAAATTTTTACAAGCAACACTAAGATCTTTAATTCTATCTTGGCCTACCCACATTGTTGTCGGATAATTCCAATTAGTTTTTTGCATTTTTAAATTGATTATTTAAATAATTGTAAGAATATATGATCATGGAAACTTGGCAAATTATTTTAGCTATATTTATAGTAATATTATCAATTATTTTACCAATATATTATTCTAGAAAAAAGAATGCTGAAGATAAGACAAAAGAGTCAGAGGCTATTGAGAGAATGCAAATCAGAGAATATGGAAGACAAATAAACGAAGAAACTAGAGCTAAAAGAAAGTAAAATTTAAAAATATTAAATATGCCTTCATTTGATGTGATAAGTAAAATAAACTATCAAGAGTTTGACAATGCTCTTGCTAATTGTCTAAGAGAAATTGGAAATCGTTATGATTTTAAAGGGCTTCAAATAACAATAGAGAGAAAAGAAAAAAATGTGACCACTCTTGCGCCAGATGAACTCAAATTAAAGCAAGTAAATGAATTATTACAAACTCATCTAATAAGGCGAAAAGTAGATCCAAGAGTATTTGATATTAAAAGTACTGAAGGTGCATCTGGAGGAGCAATAAGACAAACAAGTGAATTAAAAGAGGGAATTAGTCAAGAAAATGCTAAAAAAATTATTGCTGATATAAAAAAAATGAAACTCAAAATTCAAATAAAAATACAAGGAGAAGAACTAAGAGTGGATGGAAAAAAGAAAGACGATCTTCAGGAAGCAATTTCTTCAATAAAAGCAATAGATATTGGCCTTCCTATAGATTTTGTTAACTTTAGAGATTAAAAATAAAAATTTGAAAAAAGATGAGTAAACATTTACATAATTTAAAAAGTTAAGAAATAATGATTACAGTATTAGTTAAATTTAAAATATCTAATGAACTTAATTTAAAAACTCTAAAAGAAAAGTTTATCGAAACTTCTACGTTATATATAGACGTAGAAGGATTATTGAGAAAAAATTACATAGCAGATATTGAAAAAGGCTATGCTGGTGGTGTTTATACTTTTACAAAAATAGAGTTCGCCAAAAAATGGTTCGATGAAGAAAGAATTAAGTGGATTACTGAAAGATACTCTAAGCCAGAAATTACATATTTTGAAAGTCCAGTTATTGTGGATAATGAAAAAAATAAAATAATATCTTAAAGTAATCGAAGTATTAGTATCCCAGATCAGGATCTACTTGGTTAATTAAATCTTTTTTATCAATAAATAATTTTAAGTTTGTTAAAAACTTTTCTAAAACCATTTCAATGTACTTTCCTTTGCTATCTGAGGATATATGGGGAGTAATTACCAAATTCGGGGTGTCCCAAAATTTGGAATTTCTTTTTATAGGTTCCTCTGAAAAAACATCTAAAATAGCACCAGAAATTTCATTTTTTTTTAATTTTTTTCTTAAATGCTCGTAATCCATTACAGATGCACGTCCTATATTTACAACTCCACATGTAGTTTTTAAGGTATCTAATCTTTTTTTGTTAATCATTCCTTTTGTCTCATTAGTTTCTGGAACTGCTAAATATAGAAAATCAGCATCAGGCAAAACTTTATCAATTTTATCAAATTTAATAACTTTCGAACATCCATCAACATTTCTTCCTCGTCTATTAACACCAGTTACATTTGCACCTAATGAACTGATATGTTTAATCATTGAACCTCCTAATGAACCAGTTCCAACTACTACAACATGTTTATTTTCAATCGGGTTACTTAATAAAGTGACATAGTCTTTTTGTTTTTGGTTAGTAATTATTCTTGTCATTTGGTTTTGAAGCATCAAAATACTCATTAATCCAAATTCACCAGCTTTTTTTGCTTGTATTCCTCTACTATTAGTTAAAACTAAATCTTTTTTAACCCAATTAAATGGAGAGAGATGATTAACTCCAGCTGATACAATGTGAATCCATTTTAAGTTAGGTGCAATTTTACTTAAAGCTTTTGTTGGAAAATTCCATGCAAGTAGGATATCGGCATCTTTCATTGAAGATTTCCAATTATCATCATCCCAGTCGATTAAATATGAAATTTTATCTTTTATTCCAGGATACTTGCTTAATTTACTTTCAAACAAATCTTTTGTGACACTGCTATTTTTTTCGCCTTCTAAGTCACAAGGCAAAGATCCTTTTTTCCAATGATTATTTCTTATATGAATTCTAATTTTATCTTTAGTCATTTATTAATTATTATACTAAAATAATAAGGAAAATTTATTAAATTAATTCAATTAATTAAAGAAAGGAAAAACTATGAACTTTGTCGGAACAACAACTTATGAAGGAACTAAAAAAGATGCAGATGAATTATACAGTATGTTTAAAGATGATCTTGCAAAATGCACGTCATCATTTGAATGGGCACATATTCGTGAAGGTAAAATGATTTTTATTGCAAATGTCACTGATGAAGAAAAATTTTATTCCTTATTTGAAGATCAAAGATCTAAAGACTGGAACGCAAAATTTAATGCTAAAGATGAAGCTTGGAAACTTGAGAAAATAATGTAATTAAATCATAGATTAGATCATTTCGAGATAGATCAAGGTTTTAGTAGTTATGACACCAGAAAACTCTCAGAAACTCTGGAAAATTATTCAGGAAGCTGGCGATTATTTGGGGTGCTAGTGGGACAACCTACTTCACACTACCTCACACTACTTCACACTAGTTATGCGGATAATTAAATTATAATAAAAAATAATCCGCACAAAGACTCACCAATTTGATCCAAAAACTATGCCACAGACTAGGCCATATTTAGATAAAACATAAAACAATTTTTCGTCAATTTTTGAGATTATTTTTAATTATGGTTAATCAGATTTTTTACTGGTGTGTTGAACTTCTTTCAGATTGGGCAAAAATAATTGGGATATCCTACGAACTTATTAATATAATTATATTTATAATTGGTTACCCTCTATTTGTACTATTTTTAATGATAATAATTTTTAGACAAAGAATTAAAATAAATAAATTAAAAAACAATATAATGGAATAACATCGCTACTAAAATTATTCCTAATAGTCCCGCTGCTACAGGCCATTGTTCTCTTTGTATTGAGTTTAAATATTCCTCATAAGTCATTTTTTTGTCACCAGAAGATTTATCTTTAAAATAAAAAATTGATGCAGAAAACCCTAATAACATCCAGACAGGTACTGAAATTATTCCAGCATAATTATTAAAAGGTTCAATTAAAAAATTTGAAAGACCTAAGTAAAAAAATATAACTACAATTAATATAAAAATATTAATAACCCATCTCATAATTTATGTGATCAAACTATATTATAGTATACTATGCCTTAAACTATGCCAGATTTAGATAAATCAAGATTTTAGGTTTAATGAACAAAGAAAACACAAGTAAACTGTGGAAAATTATCCAGGAAGCTGGCGATTATTTGGTGGGACAATTACCTGATCATCCAAATCACCCGAAGGGAAGAAACCCCTATGCTCATGTTGCAATTTGTGTAAAAAGTAAATTTAATGCTAGTTACAAAGATATACCTGATGATCGGTTAGATGATGTAATTAAGTATATTGAATTTTTAATGGAAAATCCAAGTTAACTAAGATTTGATATAGTTTAAAAAAGTGTCAATATCAGTTGGATCTGTGTTCCATGCTGTTACTAATCTAACTGCATTACCATCCCATTCATCGTCGTTTATGGTGTAGCCTTCTGAATTAAGTTGATCGATTATATCTTTAGGCATTTTTACAAACACCTCGTTAGCATCTGTTGGATATGCAATTTTTATATTTTTGTGCTGATCTAAACCTTGGCTTAGTTTTTTTCCCATTGCATTTGCGTGTTTAGCGTTTTTTATCCAAACATTATTTGAAATGTATGCATCTAATTGTGCTGAGACAAAACTCATTTTTGATAGTAAATGCCCCGCTCTTTTCATTAAAAATGGCAAGTTACCAACCAATTCTGGTTTAAAAAAAATTATTGCCTCTGCTGCTAAACATCCATTTTTTGTTGCTCCAAACGAAAGTACATCAATACCCGATTTCCATGTCATTTCTGCTGGACTGCAATTTAATGAGACTAAAGCATTAGCAAATCTAGCTCCATCCATGTGAATATTGAGCTTATGTTTATGAGCTACTTCAGAGATGTTTTTTATTTCATCTAAATTATAAGCTTCTCCAGTTTCGCATAGTTGTGTGATACTTACAGATGAAGGTTGTGTATGATGGACAATTCCTTTTCCACTTATTGAGTTGTTAAGTTCCTCAGCTGTAATTTTTCCATTTATTCCATTAAGATTAACTAATTTTGCTCCACCTGTATAAAATTCTGGAGCTCCACACTCATCGACATTGATATGTGAAAGTCTATGACAATAAATATTTCCAAATGAAGGTGTCATTGTAGATAACGCAAGTGCATTAGCTGCAGTTCCTGAGGATGTTGGAAAAATAATTACTTCTTTTTCAAATATTTCTGAAAATTTATCTTGTAAACTTTTTGAGAGATCATCATTACCATATGGAGTTCTATCTCCATCATTAGCTTTTAAAATAGCATCTAACACTTCTGGACATGCTCCTGTAACATTATCAGATGCAAATTTTACTCTATCTCTTTTTGTTTTAATTTTTGCCATTATTGTTTAGGAAAATAATCTTTTAATGTTCCTTCTCTGTATACATCTGCAGTACAACAGTGAAGACCTCCTCCAAACGCATAAGCATCTCTAAGCTCTACAGGTACCACTTCCATACCTAATTTATCTAATTGCTCTGCCTGATAAACTTCACTTTTTTCAACACAAACAGTTTTTGAATCAAGAACAAGTACATTCATGGATAGCCAGGTTGAAGAATAACAAAGTGGAGGTGGTTCGTTATGAGCTGGTTGTGCACTATCCAAAATTTCCCATCCATTATCCTCAAATAATTTTCTTTGATCTTTAGGCAATCTTCTTTGTGGGTTATTAATAATTAATCCTTCTTTAATTGGAGTAAAAGTTGCATCAATATGGATTGGATAAGGATCGCCTGGAAAATTTACTGCATGAACTCTATGATCTTTATAATGTCTTTTAATCCAATCAATTCCTTTTAAATTTGTTGTAAAACCATGTTGAACTACTAAATCTTTTCCAAATCTCAAAATATCAGCAGCATCAAACAATGGTTCCTCCTCAGTTGTTACAAAATACTTTTGCTCAGTCCACTCAAGTCTTTTTTGTACTCCAATTTTATCTGATAAATAATCTTTTCTATAATCTGCGTCTGTTAATCTTGGTTTTGGAGCTGATTCATGTCTCATATTAGGATCTTCATTATAGTACTGTTTTAATAGAGGTCTGTAACAAAGATACTCAAACCATCTGCATCTATAACTCATAGTTGCTTCTAAAATTTCATTCCCAACTGTAAGCAAAACATCTCTTGGCGGCATACATCCAAACATTGTTTCAGCCTTCCAATCTGGTGTTGAAGTGGGTTGATTAAAGTCCAAAGGCGTTGGTCTATCAACTTTAATTCCACGTTTTTCTAGTATAGATGAAAAATTATCTAAAAGTTCATTTGCTTTATCAACAGTGTCTTTTGTTCTTGGGCCAAACTGACCTCTCATATCACTATCTTCAGGAACTTTTGCATCTAAAGCTGGTTCGGGAGCAGGAATACAAGTCCCGTCAGCACGTCCAACTATTACATGTTTTAATGGATCCCATTCATTCCAACTATTTACAATTACTTTATCTGACATTTAATTTTTTATAATATTATGATCAGGTCCAAACGGAAATTTAGTAATAATTTCTGCGCCATCTTCTTTGATCACTAAAATATCGTGCTCTCTATATCCACCTGCACCAGGCTTTTCTTCGGGGATCATAATCATAGGTTCCATTGATATCACCATGTTTTTTTCAAGAACAGTATCAATATCTTCTCTTAATTCCAATCCTGCCTCTCTTCCATAAAGATGTGAAAGCATTCCAAATGAATGACCATAACCAAACGTTCGATATTGAAGATAACCTAATTCAGCAAATAAATTATTTAACTCCTCACAAATTTCAGAACATTTTGCACCTGGTTTGATTAATTCTAATCCACGTTTGTGAACTTTTACATTTGCTTCCCAAGCTTTTAAAGATGCATCATCAATTTCATTAACAAACAATGTTCGCTCTAAAGCAGTGTAGTAACCTGAGATCATTGGAAAAGTATTTAAAGATAATATATCTCCATTTTGTAATGCTCTATTTGTTTTTGGATTGTGTGCTCCATCTGTATTTATGCCTGACTGAAACCAAACCCAAGTATCCATATATTCTGCATCAGGATAAGACTTTGCTATTTCTCTTTCCATTTTATCTCTTCCTGCTATTGCAATCTCTAATTCCGATTGACCAGGTTTTATGTGCTTTACAATTTCCTCAGCACCTAAATCAGCAATGCGAGCACCGTTTTTAATTATTGAAATTTCTTCATCTGATTTGATCATTCTTTGTTTCATTAAATTCTTTGAAATATCTTTAAAAATCGCGATGCTAAATATAGAGTTTAATTTTTCTTTTATATCTAAAGTTACATGATCATTTTCAATTCCAATTGTTTTTGGAGGATCATTTCTTCCAATTACAGATACGATAGCTCTTAAAAAATTATCTCTTTTCCAATCAGTATATATTACGTTATTACAATGTGATCTTCTCCAAGGTTGACTTGAATCAATATTTGCAGAAATAGTTACTATTTTATCTTTTGTGACTACACATCCATATGGTCTTCCAAATGAACAATAAATAAACCCTGTATAATATGCAATGTTATGCATCGAGGTTAAAATTGCCATATCCATGTTATTATCCGACATGACATCTCTAAGTTTTGATACTCTATTTTTGTACTCTTTATCTGAAAAGGGAAGTTTTACTTTTTCACCATTATTCAATTCAAAAAAATCTGGTCTTTCCATAAAAATTAATTTAAACCAATAAACCTTCTATTGGATTGCACGATCATGCTGTAATAAAAAATTGCAATAAATATAAAAAAACCACCAATAATTGTATTTGTTGCTGGAACCTCATTGATACCTAGCCATGGTAACCAAACCCAAAATATTCCTCCAATTACTTCTGTCAAAGATAACAAGGTTAAATCCGCGGCAGGAATATTTTTTGAACCAATTGAGTATAGTATCAAACCTGCACAAACTAAAGTTCCATGAGTTGCAAACAAAGCTTCATTTTTACTAGAAGATAAAAATTGGCTATCATTTAAAATCAACATTATCGATGAAAATAGAAAACAAAATAAACCTGCAATTGCTACTGTTGTAAATTTAGGTGTTTCTTTTCTCCAACGCAAAGTTACAGAAAAAACAGAAAATCCAAGAGCAGATGCTAAACCAAAGACAAGACCCGGAAGAGAGTTTTTTCCACCTGTTCCAAACGCCATTACAACAATTCCAAATGTTGCAACTAAAATTGCCACCCAAACTGTAAGTGAAATTTTTTCTCTTAAAAATAAAAACCCTAACAACGCTGTTATAAATGGCATTGCAGCTAAACATAAAAGGGTTACTGCAGCACTAGTATTTGTGATTGACCATATAAAAGTCATCATAGCTGTACCCAATCCAATGCCACCTAAAAGACCAGAAATACCAACTTTAAAATAGTTTTTATAAAAATCTAATCCTTCTTCAAAATATAGATAAAGATTTAATAAAATGAATATTACCAATCCCCTTGTAAATAAATATTGCCAAGGAACCAACTGAGGTTGATCAATATGCCTTACAACATAAGGTCCAAAAGACCATAATAGTCCAGCAAAAAGAACTATTGGAATTGCAACTTTTGGATTTTTTAGATCGAGCATTCCGAATTATTAATCTCATTTTAAATTTGAGACAAGAAAATACGATTAGTTGATCAAAAATTCATTAAGACCTGATGCTGAGTAAACATCTATTAAATTTCCTTTGTTGAATACTGAAACACCATCTTTAAATACACCCCAAGCGTTAGATTTAACAAAAGGCTCGATTTTATAAGACTCTTGTCCTTCATATACCTCAAATTGAACAAAGCCTTTTTTATCAAAAGTTATTTTTCCTTTAACAAATCTTGTAAATTTTTTCTTTTTGGAAAATTTATTTTTTAGTTTTGCAAATATTGGTTTTTCTACTTTTAAACCTAAAGATTTAAATAACAACGGAATAACAAAAAATCTAAAACAAGCAACCGATGAAATAGGATTGCCTGGTAAACCAAAAAAACATTTATTGTTATTAAATTTTGCAAACATGATTGGTTTCCCTGGTCTAATTGCAACTCCTTTAAAGTGATTTTTAAGTTTAAATTGATTAATAACACTTGGAATAAAATCAAATTTTCCTTTAGAAACAGCTCCAGAAGTAATTAGGATATCTGTTTTAGACTTTAATTGTTTAGATATTTGTTTTTTAAATAATTTTTGATCTTTATCTCTTAAGATTTTTTGAACAGTAAAATTTACAGGTAAACTTTTGATTAAAGAGTATAGATAAATTGTATTTGAATTTCTTATTTTCCACGAAGGTATATTTTTTTTATCTGACAATTCATTTCCTGACGGATAAAAAACTATATTTACTTTCTTTTTAACTAAGACTTTATCTATACCTAACGTTTTTAAAGATAAGATATGAGCAGGATTTATTAATTCTCCTTTTCTAATTATTTTATTTCCTTTTTTATAATCTGAGCCTTTTGGTCTAATAAATTCTGATTTTTTAATTTTTTTATGAATAATTATATATTTTGCATTTTGTTTACTTGGAAAAAACTCAATATCCTCAATTGGAATAATGGTATCAAAAGGTTTTTTAATAATTGCACCTGTCATTACCTCAATACATGATAATTTTGGAACTTTTTTAATATAAGGCTTGTCCCCTGCTGCAACAGTTTTAAGAATTTTAAACTTTTGAAATATATTTTTTGTTTCTTTTGAGTTTACTGCAAAACCATCAAATGCTGTATTATCATCTGATGGATAATCAGATTTAGCAATTACCTCTTCGCTCGATATTCTATTTAAAGCATCTTTTATTGAAACAATTTCACTGCCAATTTTTAATGAATTGTTATTCAATTTACCTATAGCTGCTTTATAAGAATTCATATCTTTTTAGACGCTTCCTCTAAATCTATTTTAGTATTTATGTTTAAAAAACTATTATCGTCTTTAGGATCTAATTCAATTATTTCTGTTCCAATTTTATTAGCCCAATCTTCAACTTTTCTATCCCCTCCTTCTAAGTCTTTTCTTAATTGATCTTTAAGCTCCGCTGACCATAAGCCAAAAATATTGTGTCTTTTTTCACCACTTTTTAAAAAAAATAATTTTTTACTAGAGTGTCTTTGAGCGGTCATCATTTGATCAATAATTTCAATTTTGAAAAAAGGTGTGTCACAAGGAAATGTCATAATCCACTTATAATTTTTTGAATTATCTATTATCCATTCCATTGAAGATAGAACACCAACTAAAGGTCCTAGCTGTCCATCCATAACATCATTTGAGTAAAAAACATTGCTTATTTCTTTGTTACTTTCTTCATTTGAGATGATTAAAATTTCTTTAAATCTACTCTTAAGTTTTTGAATTGTATGATCGATTAAAGTTAAATCTCCTAATTTGGCATTTGCTTTATTCCCACCAAACCTTCTTGATTTTCCACCAGCTAATATGACTGGCAAAACATTGTTTTCACTCATCAAATTAAATATAAGTCATATATCTTTTTAATAAAGATCAATAAATGGACTTAGAAATTTTAAAAATTGCTTCAGATACTAAAAATCATAAAGTTTTAAAAGAAAGCTCTCATTTTGCTAAATTTAAAAACCCTTTATGTGGAGATGAAATGAATGTTAGTCTTATGATTAAAGGTGAGAAAATTACTGATTTTGCTTATGAATGTAAATCATGTATTTACTGCCAAGCTTCAGCAAGTATTTTGTCAAAAAAGTCTATAAACAAGTCTATTAAAAAAATGAGAGAAATTATAGCTATTGCTAATAATTTTTTTGAGAATGCATCTGAAAAATTTCCAAAAGAGTGGAAAATATTAGAAAAACTTTTTAATAAAAAAAATATCTCAAGAAAAGAGTGTCTTCTGTTACCTTTCAAAACATTGTCAAAAGCCTTAAAATCTTCACATGAAAAAAGATAAATTAATTAAATCTTTACTAGCAGGACTTTTTTCTGCAATCACAATAGGCGCTTTAACTTATTTAACTTACAAAACTACATATGGTTTATTTTTAATTGCATCATTTGGATCATCAATGGTTTTATTGTATGGATTTCCAGAAAGTCCTTTTGCACAGCCTAAAAATATATTTTTTGGTCATTTTTTAACATCTGTTGTTGGAATTATTGTTTTAAATTTTGTACCACTTCCAATTTATGTAACTATTCCGATAGGTGTGGGCTTAGGAGTTGGTTTAATGATACTTTTAGATGTTACTCATCCACCAGCAGGAGGAAATCCGATTATAGTTATCATTGGAAGTGTTTCTTACGATTATTTGTTAAGTCCAATTATACTTGGATCAATAATTGTTTTGGTATTTGGGATAGTTATCAATAAGTTTGTATTAAAGAAAAAGTACCCTCAAAAATGGATATAAAATACAACGTATCAAAAATTAAAGGTTCTAAAGAAGAAATTGTAAAAGATGCTGTATCTGTTGAGGAACCTTTAGAAATGCGTCTTAAATATAAAAAGAATGGAAAAATTGAAACGCAAAATATATCTATAACAATGAGGACACCTGGAAATGATGAAGATTTAATTAGAGGATTTTTATTTAATGAAAGAATAATTGAGAATATGGATGAAATAGATAGCGTTCAACACATTGGTGATCCTGTTGGAGATTATAATTTACATAACGTTATTGAAGCTACAATAAATAAAACAGATAATTTAGATATTGGTAAATTAAAAAGAAACTTTGTAACAAACTCCTCATGTGGAGTATGTGGAAAGACTTCATTAGACTCAATTGAAGTATTAAAAAATGATAAATTAGATTCACATTTTCCAAAAATAAAAGAGGAAATAATTTTAAAATCTCCAAGTCTATTGATGAATGAACAGTCTGAGTTTACAAAAACTGGTGGAATTCATGCTAGTGTATTAATTGATGAAGCAGGTACAGTAATAGCGACTCGTGAAGATGTTGGAAGACATAATGCTTTAGACAAATTATTAGGTCATACTATTCAAAATAGACTGCTTAATATAAAGGCTCAGTTTATTGCCTGCTCTGGAAGGTTGAATTTTGAGCTAGTTCAAAAGGGATTAATGGCAAATATTGGTATTATGGCTGGTGTGGGTGCGCCTACGAGTCTCGCAGTGGATCTAGCTAAACGTTTTGACATGACTCTATTAGGTTTTGTAAAAGAAAGTGGCTTTAATATTTATAATAATAAAAAAAGAGTAATATTGAGCTAATTTATAAAGAGCATGTCTAAAAACATAAGTAATTTATCCGGAAGAATAGGATTAAAAAATAACCTATTTCAAAAGCTATCTGAAAGATCCTTGAATTCTAAAGATGATGCAGGAATGAAGGAAATAGCCGAAGAATACAAAATGGGTGTTTCAACTATTCACGGAGCGGAAAGTTTTTACGAATTTTTAAGACCCTCGCACAGAGAGAAGAAAGCATTTGTATGTAATGGAAGTGCTTGTATGTGTGCAGGTACACAAGAACCTTTAAAGAAAAAATTACAAGAAAAATTAGGTGAGGATAAAGTTGGCGAGATGTTTTGTCTTGGTCATTGCTATGAAAATCATGCGTTTCACTATGATGGAGAAAATTATGCAGGTAATGATATCAATCAAATAGATCAAATCATTAAAGGTGAAAAAATAAAACAAGAAAAATTCTTTTCAAAAAGTTTTGCAACAACAAGTTTTTTAATGGATGATAAATTATCAAACTTTGATCAATTCAAAGAGCATTTAGAAAAATTTATTAAAACGGATAAAAAAGAAATCATAAACTCCTTATTATCTTCTAATCTTACAGGTAGAGGTGGTGCAGGATTTCCAACAGGAATGAAATGGGATTTCTGTAGTAAAACAAAATCAGAAAAAAAATATGTAGTTTGTAATGCTGATGAAGGAGACTCTGGTGCTTTCTCAGATAGATATTTACTAGAAGACCAACCTTTAAAAGTTTTATTTGGAATGGTTATATGTGGTTATGTGATTGGTAGCAATGAAGGAGTACTTTATATAAGAGGTGAATATCCAAAATCAATTGAAGCAATTAATGGATGTATTAATTCATTAAAAGAAGCAGGATTATTAGGTGAAAAAATATTAGGAACAGAATTTTCTTTTGATTTGAATATTTGTATTGGGCAAGGTGCTTATATTTGTGGAGAAGAAACAGCTTTAATCGCATCTATTGAAGGTAGAAGAGCAGAAGTAGATGTAAGACCTCCATTCCCTGTAACAGAAGGATTATATAAAAAACCAACTGTAGTTAACAATGTAGAAACATTAGCAGCTGCAACTGGAATTTTACTTAATGGAGCAGAAAAATTTTCATCAGTTGGAAATAAAAAATCCGCTGGAACAAAATTAGTTTGTCTAGATAGTTTTTTTAATAATCCTGGTGTTTATGAGATTGATATGGGAACACCAATGAAAAAAATATTTGAAGAATATGGTGGTGGATACAAAGAAGATGTAAAAGCATTCCAAATTGGTGGTCCATTAGGTGGAGTTGTGCCTATATCAGAAATCGAAAAGCTAAATTTAGATTTCCAAGAATTTACTAAAGCAGGTTTTATGTTAGGACATGCGAGCGTTGTTAGTATTCCTAAAGATTTTAATATGGCTGAATACATTCATCACTTATTTGAGTTTTCAGCTGAAGAGTCATGTGGAAAATGCTTTCCTGGAAGAATTGGATCTTACAGAGGAAAAGAAATGTTTGATCAGTTAAAAAAAGGAACATCTAAAATTCCACTTAAACTTTTGAATGAATTATTAGTTACCATGCAAAAAGGATGCTTATGTGCGCTTTGTGGAGCGATACCAACACCCATAATGAACATATTAAAGTATTTTGGTGATGAAATTAAAAATGATATAGTAAAGGATAATTAATGAGTGCGGAAAAAAGAAAAGTTGCCTATATAGATGGAAAACCCTATGAAATAGGGCAAAATCATACGTCCATTTTAAAATTTGTAAAAAGCTATTTAGGAGAAAAGAAGGTACCAACACTATGTGACGATCCTAACCTTGCACCTTATGGTGCATGCAGAGTTTGCTCTGTTGAAGTTGCTCTAGAAAAAGACGGTCCAACTAAAGTAGTTGCATCATGTCATACACCTGTTGGGGAAAACCAACACATATTTACAAGCAATGAGGGATTACAAAATTTAAGAAAAAACATTGTCGAGTTAGTTTTGACAGACCATCCAATGAATTGTGATACTTGTGAAGTAGATAAAAATTGTGAACTTCAAACTGTAGCAAATGACTTAGGAATAAGCGATCATAGATATAATAACCCCAAACAAAATAAAGGAACTCCAAAAGATACTTCTCACTCTTACATGAGAATGAATTTAGACAACTGTATAAATTGTGGAAGATGTGTAAGAGCATGTGATGAAATTCAAGGTTCATTTGTTTTGACAATGAGTGGAAGAGGTTTTGAGTCTAGAATTACTACTGATAATGATATGCTCTTTGGAGACTCGTCATGTGTATCTTGTGGTGCTTGCGCTCACACTTGTCCAACAGATGCTATTTCAGATGTATTTCAATCTAAATCTGTAAAAGTTGATAAAAAAGTTAGAACTACATGTTCATACTGTGGTGTTGGTTGTAATTTAGAGACCTCAGTAAAAGATGGAAAAGTTGTTGCAATAGATACCCCAAAAGAAACTGAGGTAAACGCTGGACATACATGTATCAAAGGAAGATATGCGTTTGGTTTTTATGATCACCCAGACAGACTAAGAAGTCCTTTGATTAAGAGAAATGGAAAATTTGAAGAAGCTTCTTGGGACGATGCTTACGAATATATAAAGCAAAAATTAGAAAAGATTAAAAAAGAGAGTGGACCAGATGCTATTGCTGGTATTTCTTCAGCAAGATGCACTAATGAAGAAAATTATGTGTTTCAAAAAATGATAAGAGCAGCAATTGGAACAAATAATATAGATTGCTGTGCAAGAATTTGTCATTCGCCTACTGCATGGGGAATGCAACAAACTTTTGGAACTGGAGCAGCAACCAACTCCACAGAAGATATTTATCACGCTGATTTATTTTTAGTCATTGGTGCAAATCCAACTAATGCTCATCCTGTAACTGGTGCAAAAATTAAACAACAGGTTATGAAAGGTAAAAAATTAATTGTACTTGATCCAATTACTACTGATATTGCTAAACTTGCTGATTATCATATTAGATTAAGACCTGGAACAAACGTTGCTGTTCTAAACATGATGCTTTACTACATTGTTAAAGGAAACTTATTAAAAAAAGATTTTGTTGAAAACAGAACTGAAGGGTTTGATGAATTTTTAAATCATATTAATGGTTTAGATATTGATCATCTAGCAAGTGTTGCTGGTGTTGATAAACAATTAGTTAAAGAAGCAGCCATTGCATATGCAACAGCAAAAAATTCTATGGAGTTCCATGGTTTAGGAGTTACCGAGCACGAACAAGGTTCTAAAACTGTGATGTTGATTGCAGACCTTGCAATGATTACTGGCAACATAGGAAGAAGAGGTGTTGGAGTTAATCCTTTAAGAGGTCAGAACAATGTTCAAGGGGCTGCGGATATGGGGTGCCAACCTCACCAAGGTGCTGGTTATTTCCCAGTAGCTGATAAAAAAATTCAAGATTTTTACACTGAAAAATATGGTGCAGTCCACCCAACAAAAGCTGGATTGAAAATCCCAGAAATATTTGATGCAGCAATAAATAAGGAAGTTAAAGGATTATGGATTATTGGAGAAGATATTGTTCAAACTGATCCAAATAGTGCGCATGTAATTAAAGCAATGGAGTCTTTAGATTTATTAGTTGTTCAAGAGATATTTATGAGTGAAACAGCTAAATTAGCAGATGTAGTTCTTCCAGGAACAACATTTTTAGAAAAAGACGGTACTTTTACAAACACAGAAAGAAGAGTTCAAAGAGTTAACAAAGCCGCTGAACCTTTACCAGGCACAAAACCAGATGGTGTCATTGTTACTGAAATGATGCAAAAACTTGGATATGATCAGCCAACTTATGATGCTGATCAAGTGTTAGCAGAAGTTGCGGATGTTGTTCCGTTCTTTAAGGGAATTACTAGAGAGAGACTAGGTAAACTTGGATTACAGTGGCCAGTAAAAGAAGATGGAACAGACACAAAAATTTTACATGAAAAAGAGTTTAAGCTTGGAAAAGGAAGATTAAAGTCTTTTGACTGGAAGGAGTCTACAGAAATTAAAAATAATATTAAAGAGTATCCACTAATTCTTACCACTAGTAGAGTTTTACAACATTATAACGCAGCAACTATGACAAGAAGAACTAAAAATTTAAATATTGTTGATGAGGACATATTATTAGTGAACCCTATAGATGCTAAAGAAAGAGAATTAAATAATGGCGATATAGCGAGACTATACTCAGGCAGAGGTGAGGTTTCATTAAAAGTTGAAGTAACAGACAAAGTAAAAGAGGGAATTGTATTCACAACTTTCCATTTTCCAGAACACATGGTAAATATGGTTACAGGTGATGGTAAAGATGAAGAGACAAAATGTGCAGAATATAAAGTTTCTGCAGTTCAAGTTCAAAAAATATCAAATAAATTTAAAACAGAAATTTCTCCATCCGAAAAACAAGCTGAAATTGTAAGAAACTAAAAAACTTCTCTGAAAATTTTTAAAATTTAATTTTTTAGGTTAAAATATTTTTTAAAAAAAAGGAGTTATAATGAAAGCATATATAATGGGCAATTACACAGAAAAAGCTTTTCAAGGTTTCATGAAGGATCCTACAAGTGATAGAAAAGCAGTTGTAGAACAATTAACAAAAGCAGTTGGTGGAACAATTCATAGTATGGACATTGTTAGAGGTTCATATGATTTTATTGTTGTGACTGATATTGGAACGTTTGAAAATTTCGCTGCTATTAAATTAGTTGTTGAAGCATCTGGCGCTGTTAAAAATATGACAATGTTAGAGGCAATCGACTTTACGAAAGCAACGACTAAAGCGAGTCAGATAGGTTACAAACCACCAGGACAATAGGTAATTATTTTTTTTCGTCGTTATCTACAACTAGGCAGATTTCTGATTTAGTCAGGAATCTGCGACCTGTTCCATTATCCAATGAGAACATTCCACCTATTCCTTTAACAGCGTCAATTGTTAGATCAGTATGTTTCCATTTTTCATACTGATCACCATTCATGTAAAAAGGCACTCCCCCAATTTCTCCTAATTTTACATCATTATCACCTAAAGGAAATTCACCCTCCTGAAAACACATGGGTGCACTACCATCGCAGCATCCACCAGATTGATGAAACATTAATTTTTCACCATATCTTTCCTGGAGTTCAGATAACAAGTTTAACGCTGAATTTGTTGCAGATACTTTCATTTTTAAAGTACGGCCCATGATTTAGAATCATGGGCCAGTATATATTATTGATTAAAAGAAGCCTAATTTTTTCTCAGCATAAGAGACATGTAAGTTCTTATTCTGTCTGTAATGATTAAGCATCATTTTGTGAGTTTCTCTACCAACTCCTGATTGTTTGTAACCGCCAAATGGAGAGTGGGCTGGGTAGGCATGGTAACAGTTAGTCCATACTATTCCTGCCTGTATTGCTCTACCCATTCTGTAAGCAATATTACCATTTCTAGTCCAAACACCTGCACCTAAACCATAAAGAGTATCATTAGCAATTTCTAATGCCTCTGCTTCATCTTTAAATTTAATTACAGATACAACAGGTCCAAAAATTTCTTCTTGAGAAATTCTCATTGAGTTGTCAGCTTCAAAAATAGTTGGTTGAATATAATTTCCTTTTTCCAATCCACTATTAAGTTTACCAACTTCTCCACCTGCTAGAACTTTAGCACCTTCTTTTTTACCAAGATCTAAGTAAGATTTGATTTTTTCCATTTGCTCAACTGAGGCTTGTGCTCCAATCATTGTTTCCATTTTTAATGGATTGTCTTGAACAACGGCTTTAGTTCTCGCGATACATTTTTCCATGAATTTATCATAAATAGATTCTTGGACTAATGCTCTACTTGGACAAGTACAAACTTCACCTTGATTAAGATTGAACATTACAAAACCTTCAACACACTTATCTAAAAAATCATCATCTTTATCCATGATGTCCTCAAAGAAAATGTTAGGAGATTTACCACCTAACTCAAGTGTAATTGGAATAATGTTTTGTGCAGCATACTGCATAATTAATCTTCCAGTTGTTGTTTCACCGGTGAATGCAACTTTAGCAACTCTTTTTGACGATGCTAAAGGTTTACCTGCTTCTAAACCGAAACCACTTACAATGTTCACAACTCCTGGAGGTAATAAATCTCCAATAAGTTCCATCATTACCATAATTGAAGCTGGAGTTTGTTCAGCTGGTTTTAAAACTGAACAGTTTCCTGCTGCAAGTGCTGGAGCTAATTTCCATGTTGCCATTAACAATGGAAAATTCCATGGTACTATCTGGCCAACTACTCCTAAAGGTTCTGGTATATTGTAAGAGTATTGCGAGTTACTGATTTCAGCAACTGAGCCTTCCTCAGCTCTAATTACTCCAGCAAAATATCTCCAATGATCTATCACTAAAGCCATGTCTGCTGCCATACATTCTCTAATTGGTTTACCATTATCTAAACACTCAGCCACAGCTAGCATGTCTTTATTTTGTTCAAGAACATCTGCTATCTTGTTAAGAATAACAGATCTAGTTGTAATATCTGTTTTTCCCCATTCTTTAAAAGCTGCGTGAGCCGCATCTAATGCTGCTTCAACATCTTTTTCGTTTGATCTTGCAACAGAACAGATAATCTCGTTCGATATCGGGCTTGGATTATCAAAATATTTGCCTGATAAAGGCTCTACAAATTTCCCATTTATGTAGTTTCCATATTTAGCTTTAAATGGAAATTTTACTTTTAAATGAGATGTGTCTAGAGCTGACGACACTTTCAATGCTTCTGCACTCATTATTTCCTCCCTAAGTTAAGTACATTAAGTATATAAATCCGAAATTAACTTGTTTATTTCAGTCGTTTTTGAATTTAAAAGAGATTGAAGACTGAATAATTTTTTAAATCCAAATTTATAATAAGTTAATTTAAGACTGTTAATTTGATCTTGTAAATGTGTTATTTTGAATTCAACTTTGAATTGAAAAAAGACTTATTGAATTTAGTTATAAAACTATGATTATCTAAGTATGGAATTATTAAAAGACAAATTTGGCAGAAAATTCCCCTACATAAGATTATCCATAACAGATGTATGTAATTTTAAATGCGGCTATTGTTTACCTAATGGTTTCAAAATTGACAAAAGTGACAATAGAACTTTTTTAAGTTTAGAAGAAATTAAAAGATTAGCTAAAGGTTTATCAGAATTGGGAGTAAGTAAGATTAGATTAACTGGTGGAGAACCTACAATTAGAAAAGATTTTTATGAAATTGTAAAAGTAATAAAAAATAGTTCAGGAATAAATAAAACTGTAATCACTACTAATGGATATAAACTTGACAAATTTGCAGAACAGCTTGTGGAAAGTGGTTTAGATGGAATTAATATAAGTATTGATAGCTTAGATAAAAATAAGTTTCATAAAATTACAGGACATGATCGATTAAATGAAATTTTAAATGGTATTGAAAAACTACAGAAACTAAATTTTAAAAATATTAAAATTAACGCTGTTCTTTTAAAAGGAGTAAATAGTAATGATAAAGATTTTAAACAATGGTCTAATTACATAAAATCAAATCAAGTAGAATTTAGATATATCGAATTGATGCAAACAGGAGACAATTTAGATTATTTTAAAAAATATCATATTTCTTCAAAAGTATTCACTGACTTTTTGATTAAAAATGATTGGATAATACAAACTCTAGGAAAAGATGCTGGTCCGTCAAAAAATTATATAAATCCAGAATTTAAAGGGAAATTTGGAATTATCGCTCCATATTCTAAAGATTTTTGCAAATCCTGTAATAGATTAAGAATTACATCTAGAGGAGACTTAAGATTATGTTTGTTTGGAAATACTGGAATAAATATAAGACACTTAATTCAAAGAGATGATCAAAATGAAGAATTAAAAGATTTAATTTTGAAACAATTAAATTTTAAAAAGGAATCTCATTACTTAGAACTTGGTGAAACTGGTTTAACTAATAACCTATCAGTAACTGGCGGATAATGAAAAATTTAAAAATAATAAAAAAAAATGATTTAAAAGATTGGGCTGAGGAATTGTTCCGAAAAAATTCATATAATATGGTTGATGTGTCTTCAAAGAAAGAAACCTTCAGAAGAGCACTCGCAACAGGAAAAATTTTTGTAGGTGAAGAAGTTTTTTCATTAATTAAATCAAATCAAATGCCTAAGGGTGATCCTATTTCTTTAGCAGAGGTATCAGCCATATTGGGTGTAAAAAAAACGAGTGAGATTATTCCATTATGCCACCCTCTTTCAATTGATCATATTTCGACAAAAATTATATTGATTGATGAAACTTATTCACTTGACGTCTTTTGTGTTGTCTCAACATATTCTAAAACTGGTGTAGAGATGGAAGCAATTATGGGAGTAAATAGTGCTTTAATAACCATTTATGATTTAAGCAAAATAGTAAATCCACATTTAAAAATTTCTGATATAAAATTATTGATAAAAGAAGGTGGAAAAAAAGGATTATGGAAAAATCCAGATGGGTTACCAGATTTTTTAAAAGAAATATTTAATTAATGAAAATATCTGTTGAGTTGTTTGGAGCTGCAAGAGAATTCAGCAAAACAAAGTATTTAGAATTTAATTTTTCACAATCTTGTAAAATAATTGATATTAAAAAAAAACTTTATGAGCATGTTGATAATAAATTTAATGGAAATTTAAATTATAAAGAGATTATAAAAAGTTCGACATTTTGCTCAGATAAAGATCAATTAATAAAGGAAAACCAAATTTTGAATAAAAATCAAATAATTGGAATTATTCCACCAATTGGAGGTGGTTAATGCTCCATGCAAAAATTATAGACTCTTCAATTGAAAAAATTGAAATTTCCAAAGCAGAACATTTTTTAAAATCAGAAAAATTTGGTGCAGTAATTTATTTTATTGGAGTTGTTAGGGATAATAATGAAAATAAAAAGGTTAATGGAATTACATACGATGCAAAAGACACAATGGTAATAAAGAGTTTTGAAGAAATTTATAATGAGACAGAGCAAAAACTAGGAATTAAAAATAAGGCTGTTTTTATTGAACATGTAAAGGGTCACCTCAAACTTTCTGAAAAAAGCATACTAATAGGAGTAGCTTGTAAACATAGAGATGAGGCATATCGACTATCAAGATTTATTATTGAAGAAATAAAGAAAAGATCACCTATATGGAAAAAGGAACACTATGAAAATGAAGATAGTGAATGGCTTAAAGGTATTTCGTTAACAACATGAAATTGAATAAATTTAAATCTTCGGAAATAACTCCTGAAAATTTTTATATAAATAGACGAAAGTTTCTTAAGAAAATGGGTATTGTAACTGGAACTGCTTTCGCTTCTCAACATATAATTACATCTGCTTTATCCTATACCCCTGAAACTGAGCGAAAAATAACTCCTTATAAATTTGCAACCACTTACAACAACTATTACGAATTTGGGACAAGTAAGTCTGATCCACATAAAAACTCTAAAGATTTTATAACAAAGCCATGGGATATTAAAATAGATGGCGAAGTTGAAAATGAAATAACTTTGTCAGTTGAGGAAATTAAAAACATGATCCCAAGTGAAGAGAGAATATACAGATTTAGATGTGTTGAAGGTTGGTCGATGGTAGTCCCATGGCTGGGTTTTCCGCTCAACAAACTATTAAATAAAGTTAAGCCAACATCTAAGGCTAAATTTGTAAAATTTACATCTGTATATGATCCAGATCAAATGAAAGGACAAAGATTTCCAGTATTGAATTGGCCATACAAAGAAGGTTTGAGAATTGATGAAGCCATGCACCCATTAACAATAATGGTTACCGGACTTTATGGAAAAGAATTACCAAATCAAAACGGTGCACCTTTAAGATTGATAGTGCCATGGAAATATGGATTTAAAAGCGCCAAGGCAATTGTTAATATAAAATTTGTTAAAAAAATGCCTATTTCGTCTTGGATGAATGCTTCACCAAATGAATATGGTTTTTATTCTAATGTTAATCCTAATGTATCACACCCAAGATGGTCTCAAGCGACTGAAAGAGTGATTGGTGAGAATATATACTCACCAAGAATAAAAACAGTGATGTTTAATGGTTATGGGGATGAAGTTGCGGGTCTCTATGATGGAATGGATTTAAGAAAAAATTTTTAATTAAATGATAAGAATTTTCAAACCCACAATCTTCGTATTGTGTTTAATTCCTTTTATAATAATAGCGTATCAAATTTTATTTAATCAACTTGGAGCAGAACCAGTAAAACAAGTAACTCATCATACAGGAGAGTGGACATTAAGATTTATTTTGCTGTCTCTAGCAATGACACCTCTTAAAAATATTACAAAAATTTTAGCTTGGATAAAATATCGAAGGATGTTGGGATTATTTGCTTTTTTTTATGGAACTTTACATTTGCTTACATACATTGGTTTTGATTACCAGTTTAATTTTGATCCGATTATTGATGATGTTTTAAATAAAAAATTTATTTTTATAGGATTTGCTGCATGGCTTTTGATGTTACCTCTTGCTATTACCTCAAATCAAAAAATGGTACTTATCTTAAAACAAAATTGGAAAAAAATTCATAGGCTATCGTATTTAATTGGTATTTTTGCTGTTCTACATTTTATCTGGTTATCTAAGACTATTTTTTTTGAACCATTGATATACTTAATAATTCTAATAACTCTTTTAACCCTAAGATTAGATTTTATTAAATTTTTATTTAAGAAAAAATCGGTTACTTGATATTTTTTAATTCATATTTTTTATTAAAAGACTATATTTATCTAATGGATGAAAAAATTAAGAATGAGTTACAATCTGCTGCATTTAGTAGACTTATAAAACATTTAAGAGAGAGAAAAGATGTTCAAAACATTGATCTTATGAATCTTGCAGGGTTTTGCAGAAATTGCCTTTCTAAATGGTACCGCGAAGAAGCTCAAAAAAAAGGAATAGAAATTTCAGATCCAGATGCTAGAGAACATGTTTATGGTATGCCTTATACTGAATGGAGAGAGAAATACCAAAAGTAATTATTTCTCTTTTAATCTTGGAAATAACTCCACAAAATTACATGGTTTGTGTTTGATATTTAGTTGATGAACAAGGATTTTATCCCAAGCGTCTGTTACACCTCCTGAAGAACCTGGAAGTGCAAATACATACTTTCCATTCGCAAGTACTGCACATGCTCTTGATTGAATAGAAGATGTGCCAACTGTAGATAGGCTTATATATCTAAATATTTCACCAAAACCTGGTATTTTTTTATCTGCTATTTCATCAATTGCTTCTGGAGTAATATCTCTTCCAGTTAATCCTGTTCCACCAGTTGTAATAATTACATCAATTTTTTTAATTTTTGTCCAAATCTTTAAAATTTTTTTAATATCTTTTTTACTATCTTTGCATATTTCTCTCTCAACTAAATTATGACCAGCCTTGTTTATTTTTTTTACAAGAATGTTTCCAGATTTATCTGTTTTTAAAGTTCTTGTATCTGTTACTGTTAATAGTGCTATATTTACTTTCATAATAATTGAATGATTATATTACCTATTTTATTTTTTGTAACTGCTATAATATATTCAAGTGTAGGTTTTGGTGGTGGCTCTACTTATCTTGCATTGTTACTTCTTTGGGGCGTTCCATACTCTATCTTTCCAATAATAGCTTTAACCTGTAATATTATTGTAGTTTCAGGAAATTCAATTAATTATATAAGAGCAGGAAATTTAAATTTTAGGTTACTTATACCATATTTAATCGGATCTATTCCTTTTGCATTTATAGGAGGTTCTCTAAATATTGAGAAAAATATTTTTGAAATAATATTATTTTTTGTTCTAGGTATTGCAGGAATTTTGTTGTTATTTAATTTTAGATCTTATGGAAATAACTCAAAAACATATAAATCTTTAGCTATCTATTTTTCAATTCCTATCGGTATAGTGTTAGGTTTTGTTTCTGGTTTAGTGGGCATTGGAGGAGGAATATTTTTAAGTCCTATATTGTATTTATTTCGTGCAGCAAACCCAAAAAATATTACAATAATGGTATCTTTATTTATTTTAATAAATTCAGTTTTAGGAATTCTAGGTCAGATAACAAAAAATATAGAAATTAGTGAAATCAAAAATTATATTATTTTACTAGTAGCTGTTTTAATTGGTGGTCAAATAGGTAATTTTTTAAATATAAAAATATTTCCAACAAAAATTCTTGCTTTAATTACATCATTGCTAGTTATTTTTGTTGCTTTAAGAATAGGATATAACTTTATGTAATGTTACTTAATAAATTAAAAAAATTTTATCGACCTTTTTTAATCACATACATTTTTTTAAGCATTGCAATTAGTTTTTATCCCTCTTTTGATTTTTACTCATTTAAAGGACAGATAATTATAATTTCAGTCTCAATATTTAATGGAGTATTAGGAATATTTATTAAGAAATTATAATACGTAAGGCTCGGGTCTTGCATTACTTTGCAAAACTCTCTCAACAGCAAATACGCTGATGTCAATTGTTTGATAACTTCCTGTTGTAATTAATTCTGTTAAAGCTCTTCCAATGCCTGGGGCTTGCATTAATCCTCTTCCGGTAAAACCTGAAGCCATATAAACGTTTTCGTATTTTGGATGCTTTCCAACCACAGCATTATTATCTAATTTATTACAATCATAATACCCTGCCCAACCGCCAGTTAGTTTTAATTCCTCAAAAATGGGAATTCTTTTAGCTAGAGCCGGCCATACTAATTCCTCAAAATCGTTCCAAGCTGGTTCTAGATCATCTGCATCAAAGACTGATATTGGTGATCCAGCTAGATATTCTTTTCCCTCAGGTCGCCAATAAACTCCCGTTGTAAGATCTCCCGTTAATGGCATTTCTGGAATATGTTTTGGACATTTAACTCTAAAAACTGTGTGTTTTTGTGGAACTACTGGAATGTCTTCTAATAATTCTTTTGTCCAACACCCTGCAGCTGAAACGATTGTTTTGGCGTTTATCTCAGAAAGAGACTTTACTTCCCCTTTGATAAATTCTGCTCCAAGATCAATTGCCTTTGACTTTAGTGCGCTATGAAAAAGAAAAGGATCGATCCACCCTTCGCTTTTATTATCTGTAAAAGTTGCTGTTTCAATTCCTTCATTGTTTATGTAAGGAAATACATTAGTAAGTTCTGATCCCTTAATATTTTTTGTACCTGCATCACAAGCTTTATGATTTTCAAGAGCTCTATATTGTTCTTCGGCATGTTCTTGACCAAACATAAGTAGATATCCATTTGGTACCATACTTGCTGTTGGATTTGGATTTTTTTCAGTTTTTAACAATTCAGGTATACTGAATATGAATTCTTTAGCAAATTTTCCCAGTAAAATATTTTCTTTTTGAAAAAATTGTCTTCTAAATCCTCCTAGTGATAAAGGGAAAGAAGCAGTTTTATAACTTGGGTCTCTTTCAATGACTTTTACCTTTCTGCCTTCCTTAGATAAAAAGTAAGCAGTTGCAGCACCAATAATACCACCACCAATAACGACTACATCATCCATAACTAATTTAAAATCATTAAATTAAAATTTAATAGAAGTGCATAACTACACCATAAAAAATATGGTATCATTAAATATGCACTAAACTTACTTATATCTTTATATTTTAGAAATAAAATTACAATGAATAAAATTATCACAATCAAATTTATTAAAGCTAGTTCTATATTTTTAAACCCAAAAAAAACGATACTCCAAGTTGTGTTAAATATTAGATGAATAAAATATAAGTAAACTAGGTTTAGCTTATTACTTTTTATCCAAATGTTCCAAATTGCTAGGGCCATTAAAAAATACAAGATTGTCCATACTGGTGCAAATATCCAGTCTGGTGGATTGAAAAATGGTTTGTTTAATAGAGAATACCAAGGATCTTTGAATTTAATTGTTAAAATACCTCCTGTAAAAGATGCGGTAAATGTAACAATTAAAAATAGAAATAAAGATATAAATTTATTTTTAAGCATTTAAATACTATACAACAGAATAGTATGAAAAAAACAATTTGGATCACTGGAGGTAGCACTGGAATTGGAAAAGCATTAGCCATCAAATTTGCTGATGAAGGATGGAATGTTGCTATATCTGCAAGACGTGAAAATTTACTAAAAGAATTATCAGAAAAGTTTGAAAATATTTATGATTTTAGTTTAGATGTAACGAATAAAAATGATTGTAAAATTATTTTTGATCAAATTCTTGAAAAGTTTGGAGGAGTTGATATCTGCTTTTTTTCAACTGGAACATGGGACCCAAAAAAAGAAAAGGATATAGACGTTGAGCAAATTGAAAATGTATTTCGAGTAAACTTTTTTGGAACTGTTAATTCTATTAAAGCTGTTGAACAATATTATAAAGACAAGAAAGATGGTGCAATTGTAATTGTATCTTCTATTGCAGGCTACAGGGGTTTGCCTAATTCAACAGGGTATGGCCCGTCAAAGTCTGCTTTAAATAATCTTGCAGAAAGTCTTTATTTTGATTTTGGCAGATTTAATGTACGAGTTTCCTTAGTTTCCCCTGGTTTTATTAAGACACCTATGACTGATAAGAATGATTTTAAAATGCCTTTTTTAAAAACACCTGAGTATGCTGCAGAAAAAATTTACGATGGATTAACAAAGAAAAATAATTTTGAAATACATTTTCCAAAAGAATTAACTTTAACACTGAAATTTTTTAGTATTTTGCCATACAAGATATATTTTTATCTTGTAAAAAAGCTAACTAAGTTCCAAAAAAAATAATTATTCCTTAATAAAAAAAACAGTTAGTTCAGCAACTTTAAAACCAAATTTTGTCATTTTTGCTCTGTTGATTGCAACTTTTTCATCTTGCATAAATATCCAATCATCAAAGGTAATTTTTATCTCTTTTCCTTTTACAGGGACTAATAAAACATATTCAAATTTAAATGCAGGGCCATAAGAATATCCTTTTGCTTTTCCAACCACATCCGAAGCTGTGCCTTCATAATTATGCTCGTCTAGTTTTGTGATATGCCATTGTCTATCTTGTACTTCTCCATCATCCCAATTAAATTTCTCATCTAATATAAGTTTTTTCCCATCCCATTTTCCATTTAAGGTTGCTGAAAATTGTCTTGTAACTTTACCTGATCTGTTTTGAAGAATGCCCCATGCTTTTACATTACCTGACAAATATTCTTCTATAACAAGTCTTGGTTTTTTATCTTTAAAATCTTGAGGTTTCATAGATTGATTACTTGAACAACTTGTAATCAATCCAAAAAAAATTATCAATAAAATTGATTTAATATTAGAAAAAATAATCATAAGTATCTTATCTATTTTGTAATGAGAATTGGATCAAATCTAAATTTTTTGATTTAAACCCTGCTTCACAATAAGATAAATAAAAGTGCCACATTCTTTTAAATTTATTATCAAATCCTTGCTTAGAGATCTCTTCCCATTTTTTAAAAAATTCATCACGCCAAATTTTAAGTGTATTCGAATAATGGAGTCCATAAGAATTATATTGATTGATAGCTAAACCATTATTTTGTGACAAATCGTATAATTTTTTTTTTGATGGTAAGAAACCACCAGGAAAAATATACTTTTGAATAAAATCTTCTTTAGTTTTATATCTATCAAATAAATTATCATCTATTGTTATAGCTTGTATAGCTGCACTGCCATCTCTAACGAGATTCGTCTTAATTGATTTAAAATAATTTTCTAAATAATTTTGTCCAACAGCCTCTATCATCTCTATTGATGCAATTGAATTATACTTTTGTTTTACATCTCTATAATCCATAAATTGAATATTAATTTTTTCATTAAGACCATTTTTAAATATTCGATTTGATGCATACTCAAATTGTTTTTTTGAAATAGTTATACAATCAAGTTTTACATCATGATTTTTACCTACATATTCAGCAAAACCGCCCCAACCACATCCTATTTCTAAAATTTTATTTCCTGATTTTGGTCTAATTAATTCAACTAATTTTTTATACTTATTAATTTGTGCCTTCTCCAAATCATTGTCCTTTTGATCAAAAATGGCGCTTGAATAAGTTAAGGTTGGATCAAGCCATAAAGAGAAAAATTCATTTCCCAAATCGTAGTGTTTTGAAATATTTTTTTTACTTCTAGATTTATTATTTTTTAAAAGAAAATTTTTAATTTTATTGAATAATGAAAAGTCTAGTAATCCTGAAAATTTGTATACTAGTTTTATGTTTTTAGCGGTTAATTCTATTAAATTTGTCAAATCATCTGTCTCAAAATCTCCTCGTATGTAAGCTTCTGCAAGTCCTGTGCTGCCACTTTTAACTATTTGATAAGTTAATCCAGGTTTGTTTATTTTAATTTTTACTTTAAGCTTTTGACTTGGATCACCAAATAAATATTTCTCGTCATCATAATTTGTCAGAATAAGATGTCCTTTTTTGATCAATTTAAGTGAACTAAAAACAATTTTATCTGACCAATTATTTAAATTCATTTACTTTCAATTGTAATATTATTTTTTAATTTAATTTTCTTTGCTATGAGTTTTATTCTTTTTGCCCATAATTTAAATGCTTCATAATGAATAGCTCCAATGATCTTAAAAGTCATTAACGGGTGAGTTAAATAAGATAATATTAAATTTTTATTATTAAAATCCTTCGATACGCCATCTTGAGAGGCAAACAAAAGTTTACCATCTTTATCATTCTGGTTAATTACTACTGATAGTTGTTCTCTTGGATTAAGTGTTTTAAAATGGTACTCACAATCCATCTCTATAAATGGCGAAACATAAAATTTTTTTTTACATTTATTTTGAACTGTTTTTTCATCTTGAGCTTTAAAAATATATGTATGTTGCTCACCGAAGGTATTTTTTACCTCATAAAAAATAGAAATTAATTCTGTGTTCTTGTTATATATAAAGTATGTACTTAAGGGGTTAAATACATAACCAAAGATTCTTGGATAACATAACAATTTAATACTTATATCCTCTGTCATAATTCCAATTTTCCTTAGATTTTTTTTAACCCATAATTTTATTGAGGATCCATCTCTGTCTCCGTGATCTTTGTCATAAAAACTTATAATATTAAATTTATTGTATGAAAAAACTTTTATATATTTGTTAATTTCTTCCAGCTCATTTAAATCTATTAATAGTGAAAATACATTATATTTAAAATAATGTTCTTTAGGTTTGAATCTTTTATGTATTACTTTTCCAGTATAAATTTTTGAATTCTTAATCATCTATGGCTTTTATCATTTCAATGGATGATTTAATTCCATCTTCATGAAAACCATATCCAAAATAACTCCCACAAAAAAGTAAATTTTTTTTATTTTGTAAATTTTTTAATTTATCTTGGTTATCTAGTGCTGATTGATCGAAATATGGATGAGTAAAATTTACTTTTTTTAATATTTTATCTTCATTAATTTTAAAATTTGGATTTAAGGTTAAAAATATATTTTTATTGAAATTTAAATTTTGTAAGAGATTTAACCAATAAGTTATAGAATTATTTTCTATGTTATTTTTATCTACGCTTGAATTCCAAGAGCTCCATATATCTTTATTATTAGGCATTATACTTTCGTCTGTATGTATAACAGCAATATTTTCTCTGTATTTAAACTTAGATAAAATTTCCTGCTCTTCTTTTGTTGGCTCATCAATTATTGATAATGCTTGATCTGCGTGACTAGCCAAAACCACTTTGTCATAACTAAAGAATTCACTTTTATCACCATAATATAAGTCAATTCCATTTGATCTTCTTATTAATCTATTAACATTATAATTTTTATAATATTCACCACTTATGCTTGAAAGTACTTTTGCAACATAAGTCCGACTTCTTTTGGCGACTGTGTACCATTGCGGTCTATTTTTTAATTTGAATAAGCCGTGATTTTGGAAGAATTTTAGGAAAAATTTTAAAGGCATTTTACTTGCTTCATACGGTGGCATAGACCAAATAGCTGAAACCATTGGTATTAAATGAAAATTTATAAATGAATCAGATAATTTATTTTTAACTAAATAATCTCCTAAGGTAATTTTTTGATCAAATTGATTTATTCTTTCACAATTTTTATAAAACTTTAAAATGTCAAAAAACATTTTTAAAAAAGATTTATTAAATAAATTCGATTTATTTGCAAAAATACCTTTCAGACCTCTTCCACAATATTCAAATTTAGTATCTTTAACTGATACAGCAAAAGACATATCACTTTTTTCTATGTGAACTTTATTTTCATCAAAAAAATTAATTAAATTAGGATAAGTTTTGTGGTTAAAAACTATAAATCCAATATCAACAGAAATTTTCTTTTCCTCGATTAATAAATCAATTGTATGTGAGTGACCACCAAAATGATCTTCTTTTTCAAATACATCAACTTGGTGCTTTTTTGAAAGATAGTAAGCTGCGCTAAGACCTGAGATGCCTGATCCAACAACTCCAATTTTCATTAAAACTTATGCAGCATCTTCTTTAAATTCGTCAATACTAGGACAGGTACAAAATATATTTTTATCTCCATAAACATTGTCTACTCTTGCAACTGGAGGCCAAAATTTATTTACTCTCAAAAATTTTGCAGGATAAGCGGCTTGATCTCTTGAATATTTATGTGTCCATTCATCTGAAGCTAATTCAAAATCGGTGTGTGGAGCATTTTTAATTGGGTTATCAACTTTATCTAATTTACCTGACTTGATCATGTCAATTTCTGATTTAATACTAATCAAAGTATCACAAAATCTATCCAGTTCAGATAGGCTCTCACTTTCAGTTGGTTCTATCATCATTGTGCCAGCTACAGGCCATGACATTGTGGGTGCATGGAAACCGTAATCTATTAACCTTTTGGCAATATCTTCCTCAGTAATACCTGTTTCACTTTTAATTGATCTGATATCAATAATGCATTCATGAGCCACATTACCATTTGAGCCTTTATAAAGTATTGGATAGTGATCTTTTAACCGATTTGCTATGTAATTTGCATTTAGTATCGCAATTTGTGTTGCAAGTTTTAATCCTTGAGAGCCCATCATTTTAATATACATCCAAGAAATTGATAAAATACTTGAACTTCCCCAAGGTGCTGCAGAAACAGGTCCAATTCCTGTTGAAGGCCCACAATCTTTAACGACCGGGTGATTGGGAAGATAAACCTGTAAATGCCTTTTACATGCAATAGGTCCCATTCCAGGGCCTCCTCCACCGTGAGGAATACAAAATGTTTTATGTAGGTTTATGTGGCAAACATCAGGACCGAAATTTCCTGGTTTTGCTATACCAACTAGTGCATTTAAGTTTGCACCATCCATGTAAACTTGGCCTCCATGTTTATGAATTAATTCACATATATCTTTTATTTTTTCCTCAAATACACCATGTGTGGATGGATATGTAACCATTAAAGCTCCGAGATTTTCCGAGTGTGTCTCAGCTTTTTTCTTTAAATCTTCAAAATCAACATTTCCCTCTTTATCACAATTAACTACTACCACCTTCATTCCTACCATCTGAGCACTTGCTGGATTAGTTCCATGTGCTGAGCTTGGTATTAAACATATATTTCTGTTTTTTTCGCCTCTATCTAAATGGTATTTTCTTATTACCATTAAACCAGAATATTCTCCTTGAGCCCCTGCATTAGGCTGAAGTGAGACACCAGAAAAACCAGTAATTGATCTTAGCCAATTTTTAAGATCAGTGAACAAAGCTCTATATCCTTCCATTTGCTCAACAGGAACAAATGGATGTGGCTCGGCTAATTCTCTCCATGAAATAGGTATCATTTCTGCAGTCGCATTTAATTTCATAGTACACGACCCTAGTGCAATCATAGTTCTATTAAGAGCTATGTCTTTATCTTCCAATTTTTTAAGATATCTAAGCATTTCTGTCTCTGAGTGATATGAATTGAAAACAGGATGTTCTAAGTATTTTGAAGTTCTTAATAAATTTTTCGGTAGGTTAGGTAAACTTACTGTAGGATCTTCTTTCTTAATGGATTCCGCTGCATTAAAAATTTTAAGTAATTGATTGACTCTATAAACATTTTTTCTTTCATCAAAAGAAATAGCGAGCATTTCTGAATTTACTTTTCTAATATTTACTTTTTGATCTAAAGCATTTTTAAAAATCTGATCGGTCTTTTCTTTAGTGATTATAGTTACAGTATCAAAGAAATAATCTGAATATAATTCATATCCAGATTGTTTTATTTTATCGGCAAAATTTTTTGCTAGCTGAGATACTCTTTCAGAAATTTCCTTTAGTCCTAGTGGTCCATGATATATTGCATAAGCTGCTGATACAATCGCTAGTAATGCTTGTGCCGTACAAATATTGCTTGTTGCTTTGTCTCTTCTGATGTGCTGCTCTCTAGTTTGTAGAGATAATCTGTATGCCTTATTTCCATGTCTATCAACTGAAACACCAACGATTCTTCCTGGCATTGATCTTTTAAATTCATCTTTTGTTGCAAAAAAAGCTGCATGAGGCCCTCCATAACCCATTGGAATACCAAATCTTTGAGAGCTACCGACGGCTATATCTGCACCAAGTTCTCCTGGTGTTTTTAATTTAGCAAGTGCTAATAAATCACAAGCCAAGATCGCTTTACCATTTTTTTTGCGGATTTTACTTATATGTACACTTGGATCTTTAATGTCACCTAGAGTTCCTGGGTATTGTAAAATTCCACAAACAATATCCTCTTTTAACTGACCCAAAACTTTGTCCTCCTCACCAACAAGAACTTTTAATCCCATAGGTTCTGCTCTAGTTTGTATAACTTCGATAGTTTGTGGGTGACAATTTTCTGAGACAAAAACCAAGTTACTATCACTTTTGTTAAGTCTATGACTTAAACCCATAGCCTCTGCTGCTGCTGTTCCTTCGTCAAGCAGAGATGCATTTGCAATATCCATTCCTGTAAAATCAACAATCATTTGTTGGAAGTTTAATAACATTTCTAATCTTCCTTGAGCCACCTCAGGCTGGTAAGGGGTGTATGATGTATACCAACCAGGATTTTCCAATATATTTCTTAAAATAACATACGGTGTATAAGTTCCATAATAACCCATGCCAATAAAATTGGAGTAAATTTGGTTTTTTTTTGAAATTGATTTTAATTTTCTAAGCGCTTCGTATTCTGAATTCGGCTCACCAATATTTAGTTCACCTTTGAACTGTATTTTATCTGGAACAGTACTATTTATTAGATCATCCAATGACTTAAAGTTAAGTTCTTTAAGCATTTTTTGTTGCTCATTATTTGAAGGACCTATGTGTCTTCGAATAAACTCTTTTTGTGAATTATGTAACATTAGCTTGATGTCTCCTTTGCAAATTTCTCGTATTCTTCTTTATTCATTAAAGTGTCTAATTCTGATAAATCTTTTACCTTCAATTTAAAAAACCATGCAGCACCTTCGGGATCTTCATTAATTTTTGCTGGATCGTCTACAATAGATTGATTTACATCAACTACTTCTCCACTGATAGGTGTGTAAACGTCACTTGCGGCTTTTGTAGACTCTACTACACCTGCAGTTCCATCTTTTTCAACATTTTTCCCTTTTTCTGGTAACTCAGCAAAAACAATATCACCCAACATTTCGGTTGCATGTTTTGTAATTCCAATAGTTGCAACCTCACCCTCGAGTGTAATCCATTCATGCTCTTTAGAAAATTTAACTTCAGACATTTTTTTCTCCTTTTACATAGTTTTTTTTATAAAATGGTAAATCACAAACATTAGCTGGAACTTTTTTTCCTCTGACTTCTAAAAAGATTTTTGTATTTGTTGGTGAGTAATTGTTTTCGACATACCCCATTGCAATTGAGCACTCAACACTTGGTCCAAATGTACCACTTGTAACTTTGCCTATTTCTTTATCGTTCTGATCAAAAATTTTAGTATTTCCTCTTGCTATAACTCTTGTTTCAGGTTTGATTCCAACTCTTAAAGTCTTTACTCCATCATCAATTTGTTTTTTTATAATATTTGAACCAGGGTAATCACTATCAACTCTTGATTTGGGTATTGCCCATTTCAGGTTTGCCTCGATCGGACTTGTTTTTTCATCAAGATCATTACCATATAAGCATAATCCAGCTTCTAATCTTAATGTGTCTCTTGCACCAAGTCCTATAAGTTTAGCACCATAATTAATTAATTGATCTACAAATTTTTCAACATTTTTGTTTTCTAAAGAAATCTCAAAACCATCTTCACCAGTATAACCGGATCTTGTTATATAAATATTTAAATTATCATATTCAAATTCCCCTCCATTCATGAATTTAAGATTAGTTATATTTGAAACTACTTTTCCTAATACATCTTTTGCTTTTGGTCCTTGTATTGCAATCAAAGATAAGCTTTCATCTAAATTTAACTCATATTTGTAATCTAATTTTTTTTTTATAATTTCAAAGTCTTGCTTTTTACATGCTGCATTAAGAATAATTAAGTAACCATCTTTTAATTTTGTAATAATTAAATCGTCGTAAATTCCTCCCTGCTCATTCATTAAAAAAGAATATTTACTTTGATTTATCTTTAAATTTTTTAAATTAACTGGAAATATTTTTTCAAGATCATCTGTAAGCTGATCTGAACCAGTTATAAATAGTTGTCCCATATGTGATACATCAAATATACCAGCATTTTCTCTAGTAAATTTATGTTCTTGGATTATTCCACTCTTATATTGAATAGGCATTTGATAACCTGCAAACTCAACCATCTTTGCACCATGTTGGATATGTAAATTGTATAAAGGTGTTTTTTTAATCATATTAACTCTTTAATCCCCTCTGTCTTGTTGCCTGAGAGTTTTGCTCCTTCGGCGAGAACTTAATCTCTTTCCAGAGTTAATACTTACGGTCCTTTTGCCTGAGAGATTATTGGGTATTTGCTCCTTCGGCGCTACATTGAGTAGTCTCTCCCGTAAAAGTTTTATAACACAATTTATAATAAAATATAAATATTTATGCAGATTTTTTTTTAAAAAATAACGATAAAAACTGTAATAGAACTGCGAATATAACCACGGACCCACCAATTAAAACAATAAAAGCAGGGTTTTCATTAACAAACATCCATGCCCAAAGAGGTCCTAGAACTGCCTCTGTTAGCATAATAATTCCAACAAATGCAGAAGGTGTAGATCTTGCACCAACTGTAATAAAAATAAATCCAAATCCTAATTGAAAAAAACCAGCTAAAAATCCTAAAAAAATATCATGGCTAGAAATTGCAATAGTTGGTGACATCAAATATCCAATAATCATTGCAAAAATACCTGCTACAAGTTGAAGTGGGACCATGTCAACATCTGGATATTTTCTAACTACTAAAATTAAAATTGCGAATGAAATTGGCATTAGAAACGCAGCTATATTTCCGGACATTTCTCCAGGAGATAAAGAATTTCCTAGCATCATGATTATACCGGCTATTGCCAAAATAATTGAAGCTAAAGTAATTTTGGATATTTTTTCTTTTAAAAATAAATATCCAAATACAGCAAGAAATATCGTTTGAGTCTGTATTATAAAATTAGTGTTTGTTACAGTGGTATTATACATTGCAAAAACATAACTTGCAAAACCCACTGCTAGAATTAAGCCACCAAATAAACCTGGGATACCAGATTTAATAAGTGCTCTAAAAATTTTTTGTTTATAAGAAAATATTAAGAATAAAAATACAACAATTATAAAAAATAGAGATCTCCAAAATAATATTTGCCATAAGGTCGATCCTTCAAAAGACTTTACAATCAGACCACCAAAACTAAGGCTACATGCACCTAAAAATACTAATAATGGACCAGGTATTTTTGAAATTATATTCACAAAATTTTTGAAATTATATTATTTGTTTCCATTTCATATAATTTAAAAATTGTTTCTGCATCTTTTAAATTCACTTCTTTAAACTTTATTTTTGATCCAGGTGTTAGTTGTGAGAGTTTATCGAAATCAGCACTAATAACTGTCGCTATTTTTGGATACCCTCCAATTGTACCATGATCTGCAAGCATTATAATGGGATTACCATCAGCTGGGATTTGTATAACTCCTTTTACAAGACCTTCAGATTTAATATTGGTATTTACATTATTATCTAATCGCTCTCCCTCCAAACGCATTCCCATTCTATCTGTAAGTTTGGTCACGATATATTCCTTTTTAAAAAACTTAACTTTAGATTCTTCAGAGAAATAATGAAAATTAGTTCCTTTTATGACTCTTATATTTTCAATTTTAGAATTAAAGTGAACTAATTTTCTTCTTGATAATTTTTTAATTTTTGAAAGTTCAATCTTTTGATTATCTTGCAGTTTTTTACCATTATTTGAGCCGATATTAACTTTTGTGTTTATAGAGCAGCTTTTCCATTGATAATCGATGTTAAGGTCAGCTCCAATTGCCAAATAACCATAAACTGATCTATTTGTTGAAATCAAATCTATTTCATCATGATCCTCTAATGTAATTGTTTTATAACATTTGCCCTCAGTTTCATTTTTATTTTTAAAAATTTTAAATTTTACATCTCCAGAAACTGATATATTTAAAGGCTCACCGTGATACACTAATCTTGGTCCTTGATATGCAAATTCTATTATTGGATGGCTTGGTACATTGTGTAGAATTTTGTTTGCTATAATATAATTTCTTTTGTCCATTACGCCACTTATAGGTATTCCAATATGATTTAGATTATTTCTACCTAAATCCTGAAAGGTTGTGTTTATTCCTGATCTTATTACCTTGAAAAAATTTTTACTCATTATAGTTTTTATATTTTTCTTTATTAATTTTAATAAAACTAACAGTATCACCTGGATTAATTAAGTTTGGATTATCTTCGTTCAGTGAATCAAAAATATTTATGGGTGTATTGCCAATTATATTCCACCCACCTGGACTTTCAAAAGTATAAATATTGCAAAATTGTTCTGTTAAACCTATTGATCCTTTTGGAACTTTTACTCTTGGAGTTTCTAATCTTTTGGTATGCAAATTTTTATCAATATCTCCTAGGAAAGGCATACCTGCAATAAAACCTGTCATATAACAAAAATATTCTTTTGAAAAAAAAGTTTCTAAAATTTCATCATTTGGTTTATTTAATTTTCTTTCAAGTTTTTTAAGATCCAATGCATATTCATCATCACAACATACAGGAATTTGTATTTTTTTTTTAGACATACTATGATTTTTTTTTATCTGTAAATTTTCGATAATTTTTTTAGTTTTTTCAAAATTCGTAATTGATAAATCAAATGAAACTATTAACTTATTATAAGATGGAGTTAAATTTGTAATCTCTTTAAGCTTACGGTCTTTTAAATTTTGAAAATAATTAATTACTTTTGAATTTATTTCTTTATTAACTTCATCACCAAAATCACAGTAAACTGCTGCGTCACCAAGATTGGATATATTTTTTATCATGCCATGTTATACTTTAAACTTTGTAGCTATGGAAATTAATATAAATTGTGATTTAGGTGAAAAATCTAAACATCACTCGAATAAACATGATCCTGATTTACTCGAGATTGTAAATTCTGCAAACATAGCCTGTGGCTATCATGCTGGCAATGAAGAAATAATGAATGATGTTATAAAAATATCTAAAAGAAATAATGTAAGTATTGGTGCCCACCCGTCCTTTAATGATCCAGAAAATTTTGGAAGAGAGAGAATGAATTTATCATCCGAAGAAATAAGAAAATTAATATTAGATCAATATGAGATTCTACAAAAAATTGCATCTAATCATGGAGAAAGAGTTACACATATTAAACCACACGGTGCATTGAATAATATGGCATGTGAAGATTTGGATTTAGCAATCACTCTTGCGAAAGCAGTACATGAAATTAGTAATGATATTATTTATTTAGTTCCAACTGGTTCGAAAATGGAAATAGCTGCAAAAAAGTTAAATATGAACATTGCTTGTGAAATTTTTGCTGATCGAAACTATGAAGATGATGGAAACTTAGTTTCTAGAAAGAAATCCCATGCTCTTATTACCGACCCTGAAGAAGCCAAAAAACACGTATTAAGTATGGTAAAAAATCAGTCACTTAATTGTCACAGTGGGAAGCAGATACCTTGTGAAATAGACTCCGTGTGTATACATGGAGATAATCTCAGCTCATTAAAAATAGCAAAGTTAGTTAAAAAAAACCTGTTGGAAAATGGTCTGAAACTAAAAGCGTTAAATAAAATGGAGAAATTTAAAGTATGAAAAAAATTTTTGTAGTTCTTTTGTTGACTATGGGATTATCAAGCAATTTGATTGCTGCAGGTTCCTCATCATCAAGCTCAGATACTAAATCCAATTATGACAAAGCTGTAAAACTTATAAAAGCTGCAAAAAAACATGAAATAGATGGAAATATGAACAAGGCAAAGAAAAGATATGAAAGAGCTTTGAAATTTTTAGTCACGTCAAATAAAAATAAACCAAATAAAGCAGATACTCTTAATTATTTAGGTTTTACAACTAGAAAACTGGGAGATTTTGAGAATGGTGAAAAATATTACCTTCAAGGTTTGGCTATTGATCCAAATCACAAAGGTATAAACGAATATTTAGGCGAATTGTATGTTGCAACAAATAGGCATAACCTTGCTGTGGAAAGACTTGAGGTTTTAAGAGGTTGTGGTTGTGAAGAATATGATCAACTTAAAGCTGTTATAGCAGGTGAAAAATCAAAGTACTAAGAAATTTTTAACTTATAATAACTTATCAAAACTATTACAATTTCAAATTATTCTAAACTACGGTTTAGGTGCCTCTCCAGTAGCAGGGTCTATGGCATTGTAACCAGGTTGATTAGTTGGGGCATTTGGATCCATTCCCATACCACTTTGCATATTCGATGCAGCAGCACCTAATGTTTCGGCCATGGCATTACTAGTTATTAAACTTGAGTCAATACCTGAAATATCTGCAGAAACCTGAATATCTTCATCTTTAATTAATTCACCTGATGCTAAGGACTGAGAGAGAGCCATACTAGCAATATTTATTTCAACATCTTCTAAATCTTCCAGTGCAGAACTTTCTAATGCCTCTGTCAAACTCATACCATTTGAAATAGCTGAAGACATCTTAACTAAATCTACACCAAGCATTGTTTCAGCAATAGCATTGGAAGTTATCATGGATGGGTCTATACCTAAACCTTCCACAACCTCAGGATTAATATTTTCTAGACTTTCAACTGATCCTGAGCCAACAATTCCACCACTTAAACTTACTAAGGCATTATCCTCGTTTTCAATTCCCATTGCTTTGCTGAGATTTTTTACACCATTTGCACCAACCAAACCAAGTGTTCCATGATTTACGCTACCTGATGATATTAGATCAGCTACTGTTTGGCTATTCGCGGTACCATCAGCAATGGACTGGCTAATTTTTTGAATAGTTTCACTTCCAATTCCTGCTACATTTTCAGCTACAGCTTTATTAATGTCTAACCCATTTAAACCTACGGAACCAATTGTTGCTACTAATCCAGGTGTTAAACCAGTATTTTCAACTATTTTATCTATACCTAAGTCTGATATTTTGTTTTCTTCAATATTAGTCATTTTACCAAGTGTCTCTTTCATAGCGTTACTTGTTGCAAGGGACTCGTCAACATTTGTAAGATTGCTCGCTACCGAAACTTCAGAGTCTGAAATCAAACCACCAGATTTTAAACCTTCTGGTGGAGCTACTAAACCTTGAACACCTGAAGCTAAGTTTGGCTTTGCTAGAATTGCAGCACCTATTAATATTCCTGTGTCACTTATATTCTCCGGTAACTCAATGTTTTCCAATGTATTATTTTCATTTTTTAATCCTTTTTTTGCAGATTTTTTACTTAATGCTTCACTTATTAAATTTGCGTTTTTTGTTATAGCTTTAGTCACACCAATCGATTCATCGGTAAATGCTAATTCTATACTTTTAGTAACATTTTCTAATCCTGTGCTTTGAATTATTTCATTTAGATCACTTAACGAGGATTGCCTTGTTATCTCTTCTGAAATTTCGCTTAAATTTTCTATATTTAGTTCCTTTCCAACATCGGAAATAGTTTCTACACTTAAACCTTTAATAGACATTGTTTTCGCAATCGAGTCTGCAGTTAAACCTAAAGTTTCTGCAATTGCTTCACTTGTAATTAAAGAGGCATCAAGGCTCATCATTTCATTTGGGTCTTTTGATAAAGTTTCGAGTGCTTTTGTTGCAGCGCCTAAAGGTAATTCACCTAAAGCTCCTTGCATTAGTGTTGGGGTCATTCCAATTTCTACTACATCCATTGACGAAAAGTTTTCGGTATTAAAATTTTCAATTTGAAAATCTTTTTTTCCAGTAATTTTTTCGACATTCACTACTCCTACTTCAGATAAATTAGATATTACAGATCCAATGCCAATTCCTTTTTCATCTAAGCTATTCATCATATTCGAAGTATTTAAGCCCGCTTTATTAACAACATTCATCTGTCCTGCCATTTTTTGGACATCCAAAACTTTTTCAACAACCATGGCTCCTGTCACACTCGCAAGAGCCGAAATTTCCTCATCAGAAAAATCTTCTTGTAAATTTATATTTTCTATTTGATTTAAAGATGGTACGCTATTTATTGCTATATCAGCTACACTCTCTATCAAGTTTAATGACTGCACTGCAGCTGGCATATCACCACTATTTAAGCTTTCTTGAACAAATTCCAATGCCTTTTGTGCTTCTTCTATTGAGACATCTAAAGCTGTTTCAATATCATTATTTGTGTCATTTAATTTCTCAATTTGGTTGTTTAAATTATTAATTACCTTTTCAGTGTCACTATTTATTTGCGATACTGCCGCTTTAACAGATCTATCCGCTAATTCTGATATTCCTGATACATTTTCAACGTAATTGTCAGCTAATGATGAAAATGTGAATAGTAGAAATATAATTAATTTTGTAAATATTTTAAATCTAATCATTTATATTTTTATCTGCCTCTATAGTTGCTGCTTTTTGCGCATTTGATTTTGTAATTGTTATCTGTTTTTTTAAATCATTCAAAATTTTTACTCTTTTAATAATTTCTTCATCATCTTTTTTTTTCTTTTTTTTATTTTGGTTATAAATTTTAGTCATTATTTTTCCTGTAGCCCAAAATTTATATATGGCCTCGGATGAGCTTGCATTTGGTGAGATTTTAAGACTTTGTCTAATAGCGTCTCTTGCTTTCTTAAGGCTTTCCAAGCTTTCAACCTTCGCGAGTTTTTCATTCAGTTTTTCATTAAACATAACTTCAAAGTACGCTGAGTCTCTGATCATTAGATGTTGGTATTTATTTAGTTGTCCTTTTGATTTTACAAATCTATGGGCTACCTTTTCGCCAGCTCTTTTCTTTATTAAGTTTTTACTTTTTAAGGTTTTTTTTTTGAACATATCATCTGGATATTTTATTTCTTCATAAATATATGCTTTGGGCCTTTTTTCTATAGGCCAATCTTTTAAATATTTATATTCTTTACAATAAAAACATTTTTTTTCTGACGCTTTAAGCTGCTTGTCATTAAAAAAAACGACTATTAAACTTAAAAGAAACAGATGAATTAAAATTTTCTTTAACATAATAAATAAGTTTAATATATATTGTTTAAAAAATCTCATAAAGTCAAAAAACTATAAATTAAATTGATCGAACAACTCATTATATTATTACAGATAATTTTCATTGATATAATTTTAGCTGCAGATAATGCAATTATAATTGGATTGATTGCCGCAAATTTTGTTCCAAAAAATAGAAAAAAGATTATTTTTTGGGGAGTAGTTGGTGCACTTGTTTTTAAAGTAGTTTTTGCAATATTTGCTACATATCTTTTTAAATTCTATTTTATTAAAATTTTAGGAGGATTACTTTTAGTTTGGATTGTAAATGATTTAAGAAAGGATTTATTTGAAATTCAAAAAATTAAATCACCAAAAAAGAAATCAATGGAACCATCATTTATTAAAAGTATCTACAAAGTTCTATTCGCTGATATTACAATTAGCTTTGATAATGTAATTGGCGTGGTTGGGGCTTCAAAAGGTAACTTTGGATTTATGATATTTGGACTAGTTTTGTCAGTAGTATTAACTGGTGCTTTAGCAACATACTTAGCAAATTATATTCAAAAACATTTATGGATTGCCTATATAGGTTTAGGTTTTATTTTGCTGGTAGCCATTCAATTAATAATAGGAGGAATGGTTGATTTAGAGATAATAAATATAAATGAGCAATTTAAAAAATATTTTTAATACGAATATTTTTTACTAGGATATTTTTTGCTTTTAACTTCTTTTGAAAATTTACTAATTCCTTCTCGCATATAACGTCTTAAATTTACATATTTCTTAACGAATTTAATTTTCGATTGAGTTAGTCCTAAAATATCATCAGTAACTAAAATTTGACCATCGCAATTATTAGATGATCCTATTCCAATCGTTGGAATTTTAACTTTTCTAGTAATCTCTTTTGATAAATCACTCTTTACACACTCAAGGACTATTGCAAATACTCCAGATTTTTCTAAAAGCAAGGCGTCACTTAAAAGACGGTTTCTTTCACGTACAGACCTTCCTTTTGATTTAAATTTTCCTCTAACAGTTTGAGGAGTTATACCAAGATGACCTAAAACAGATATTTTATTTTTAATTAAATGTTTAACAATTTCTTTAATTTTAAGTCCACCTTCTAACTTTACTCCATCGCATTTAGTTTCCTTCATCACTCTTTTACAGTTTTTTAGAGCTTCAGCTTTATTTCTATAAGTATTATATGGCATATCTACAATCATCAGACTTTTAGATACTCCTAATCTAACACTTTTTGAGTGTTCGATCATTTTTTCAAGTGATACTTGTCTGGTTGACTTGTAATTGTAAAGAACCGATCCAAGTGAATCTCCAACTAAAATAAGATCTGTAAATTTGTCAACTTCTTCTGCAATATTTTTTGAATATGCGGTTAGACAAACAATTTTCGTCTTATTTTTTTTTTCTTTTATTTTTTTTACTTTATCAAACATTTAATTTCTTTAGATATAATAATTTAATAAAGTATTATGCACATATTGTGTAATTAATTAATACATTCTTATTACTCTAATTCAATGGTGCTTGGTGGTTTAGAAGTGACATCATATACTACCCTATTAATTCCTCTAATATTATTTACTATCTGGTTAGAAATCTTCTGTAAAAAAGATTTTTCAAATTTAAAAAAATCTGCAGTCATACCATCTTCGGATGTTATTGCTCTTAACAAGCATAAGTTTTCATATGTTCTGTTGTCTCCCATCACCCCAACAGTTTTTACAGGTAGCAAAGCAACATAAGCCTGCCAAATTTTATCGTAAAGATTATTTTTTTTCAATCCATCTATAAAAATATGATCAGCTTCTTTTAAAATTTTGATTTTTTCTCTTGTTATAGTTCCTGGCATTCTAATAGCTAAACCAGGTCCTGGAAAAGGATGTCTTGATATTATTTCTTTATTCAACCCAAGCTCAAGCCCTAATTTTCTAACTTCATCTTTAAATAAATATTTTAAAGGCTCAACTAATTTTAAATTCATTTTTTTTGGTAGACCTCCAACATTATGATGGGATTTAATTTTTGATGTTTGACTTCCAGTTACAGATTTACTCTCAATTAAGTCTGGGTATAAAGTTCCTTGTGCCAAAAACTGAATATTTTTAATTTTTTTTGCATAATTATCAAAAATTTTAATAAATAAATTCCCAATTAATTTTCTTTTTTTTTCAGGGTCTGTAACATTTTTTAATTTATTTAAAAATTGTTTTTCAGCATTCACATAAACCAAATTAATTTTAAGACGTTTTTTAAATGTATGAACAACTTGCTTTTCCTCATCTTTTCTTAAAAGCCCAGTATTTACAAATATGCAAGTTAATCGTTTACCTATTGCATTAGATAATAATTTTGCAACAACACTGCTGTCTACTCCACCCGAGAGGGCACAAATGACTTTCGAATTACCAACTTGAGTTTTAACTTGATTGATAAGCTTTAATTTCTGATCTTTAGAAGACCAGTTTCTTTTAATTTTACAAATTTTAAATACAAAATTTCTTAAGATAATTTTTCCTCTATTTGTATGAGTTACCTCTGGATGAAACTGAATACCAAATAATTTTTTCTTTGTGTTTTCAACAATACAAAATTTTGCATTGCTTGTTTTTCCAATTACCTTAAAATCTTTTGGTAATTTGGTAACCTCATCTGCATGGCTCATCCAAACATTATTTTCTTTTTTCGTAAAAAAATCTTTTGTTAGTATACTTTCTCTAACTTTTTTAACTTTTGCTAAACCAAATTCTCTTGATTTTGATTGTTTGACCTTGCCGCCCAATTCTTTTGATATAATTTGGTGACCGAAACATATTCCAAGAACTGGAATATTAGAATTTAGTAAATTCTTATTAAATTTTACTCGATTACTTTGATAAACATTTAAAGGTCCTCCAGACAATATAAACCCGCTAACATTTTTATCTAAAAGTTTAATATTATTTGTTTTGTGATGGCTAATAATTTCACAATAAACTCCAAGTTCTCTAACTTTTCTTGCTATTAGTTGTGTGAACTGCGAACCAAAATCTATTATTAAGATTTTCTTAAGATCGTTCTCAAGAAGCATCTTTTTTTTCGAAATCTTTTAGTCTTGTATCTATAGAAGTTAATTTTTCACATAATGTATTACAGATTTTCTTAAAATTTTTTTTTAAATCTTGAACCTTTGAAAAATTTGACCTTTCTAATTCTAGATCAATTAAAATATACATTGCCTCTTCATTTTTTGGATCTAATAACAAAGCAGTATTAATATTTTTTTCTTTCTGTTTAGTATTTTTTTCTATTTCAAAAATTTTTCCTAAATAAAGATATGAATTTGAATGTTTAGGATTGTATACAATGCTTCTTTCAAACTGAAATTTTGATTCTTCATATTTTTCTTTATCAAATAATTTCTTACCTTTGTCATAAAAATTATTTTCGCTCGCATTAGCTATCGAGCTTAAACCAAATGTAAATATGCAAAAGGTAAATATTTTTAAAATCATTTTTTTAATTCGTCTATATTATGTACCATACTTTCATAAAATCCAGCTTTGGTTATTTTTACAAATTTAGGTTTTTTTCTTAAATCTACAACTCTAGGTGACCCAAGGTATCCCATAGATGACTTTAGTCCTCCTACTAATTGAAAAATTATTTTATTTACTGATCCTTTATATTTTACAAATGCCTCAACTCCTTCAGCAACATATTTCGAGGTATCTTTTTGTTTAGTCTGAAAATATCTATCGGCTGATCCTTTATTCATTGCTCCAATAGAACCCATTCCCCTAAAGCTTTTAAATAATTTTCCGTTCCTTTTTATAATTTTTCCTGGGGCTTGATCAGTTCCCGCAAATAAAGATCCAATCATAACAGCATCAGCACCAGCAGCTAAAGCTTTAGCAATATCTCCAGAAAATTTTATTCCTCCATCAGCAATCAAAGCACATTTACTTTTTCCCATTCCTTTTTTAACACTTAAAATAGCACTTAGTTGAGGAACACCAATTCCAGCTACTAACCTTGTTGTACAAATTGATCCTGGACCAATACCTACTTTAATAATATCTACACCTAATGTAATTAAGTATTTTGCAGCTTCAGCAGTTGCAACATTTCCAGCACATAAAGAAGTTTTTTTTGGTTTTAATTTTTTAATTTTTTTTATTATCTCTCCAACTTTTTTTGTGTGTGCGTGTGCAGTATCAACAACTATTAAATCCAATTTTTCCTTTAAAATTTTTTGCGCTCTTAAATGTTCCCTTGAACTTGCGCCAACTGCTGCTCCTACAAGACATTTTTTTGCTTTAACTTTTCTTATTTCCAAAATTTGTTGTTCGATGGTCAAATTTCTGTGTATTACTCCAATACCTCCAAGTTCAGCCATTGCAATTGCCATTTTAGATTCTGTAACTGTGTCCATAGCAGATGTTAACAAAGGTATCTTTAGAGATAAATTTTTTGATAGATTTGTTGATGTATTGACCTCTGATGGTAGTACTTGTGAATAATTGGGTGCTAAAGTTACGTCATCAAATGTGAGTGCTTCTTTAATGATTTCCATGTCCTTGTATAAACGATTCTTTGAAAATTAAAAGGTAACTACCTTAAATTTTTACAGATTATAAAATTTTCTTTAGACTCTTTTCTGCTTGAGGGAGGTTTATACACATGAAATTCTTTAAAATTCTTCTTAGCACTATCAACAATTTCATTAAAACTTGATCCCATAAAGATTTTTGAGACAAAAATGCCATTTTTTTTTAAAATTTTAATGGAAAAATTCATGGCCTCAATGCTTAACTCGCCTGTAACAAGTGAGTCTAGATTTTTATTGCCGGTAGTATTTACCGCCATATCAGAGACAACTAAGTCGATTTTTTCATCAAAATTGTTTTCAATTTTTTTTTGAGTTATCTCATCTGTAAAATCACCTTTTATATGAGTAACATTTTCAATTTTGTCTAATTCTTTAATATCAATTGCGACAAGCTTTATATTTTTGAATTTTCTGGAAATAAACTCACTCCAGCTTCCTGGGGCAGCTCCAAGATCAAGTATGGACATGCCATTATTAATTACTTTAAACTTTGTTTGTATCTCTTGAAGTTTATAAACTGCTCTAGAACGATAACCATCTAGTTTTGATTGTCTTACGTAGATGTCTCTTTTTTGCTTATTTATCCAATTTTTTGAGATTTTATTTTTCTTCAATTAATTTTTATTACAAAACATCTTCGTGATGTTCAATATCTTCAATTTTCTCAATTTTCTTACTTTTTAAAATTGAATAAAAATGAAACGTACTTACTGGGACAAGTAATAAATAAACTGTTCCTGCAATTACAATTGTATTGAAAGTATAAATAAATAAAAGACCAAAAAATAATATAACAGAAAATAAAAGAAAAATTGTTGTATTTCTTGGAACTACAATTTTTTTTAAAGAGTAAGTTGGAATTTTACTAATCAGCAGAATTGAAATTATAATAAACAGAGATGGTACTAAAATTTGATAGTTAGGATTAAATATTTGAAATTCGCTTAAACTGTAAATTAAGGGCATTAAAACTAAAATACCGCCTGCAGGTGATGGTATTCCAACAAAAAAATTATCTTTCCATGATAGATCTTCACTGGCTGATACATTGAATCTTGCTAACCTTAATGCTACACAGACAACATAGATTAATGCAACCAACCAACCCAATCTACCAATCTCAACTAATGACCAAAAATACATTATAAAAGCAGGAGCAACACCAAAACTTATTACATCAGTCAAACTATCCAGTTCTTTCCCAACTTTTGATGTAGCCTTTATCAGTCTTGCAATTCTGCCATCTAAACCATCAATAATACCTGCAACAATTACAGCTATAATTGCTAGTTCAAAATTTCCATCAAAAGCAAATTTGATGGAGCTTAAACCAATACAAACACCAAATAGTGTTAAAATATTAGGTAAAATTATTCTCGAATTTTTATTTGATACTAACTTTAAATTTTCTTTTGATTTTTCCATCTTACCTTTTGGCTATTAAAGTTTCACCTGCTGTCATTTTCTGATCTACCTTAACTAGAGGTTTGTAATTTTCAAAATACAAATCAGCTCTACTTCCAAATCTAATCATCCCTATTCTATCGCCTTGTTTAAGATCTTGATCTAATGATGTTTCTGTTACAATTCTTCTTGCAACCAAACCTGCTATTTGAACTACAATAATATCTTCACCAAATGTATTATTTAATTTGTAGTAATTTCTTTCATTGTCTTCGCTTGCTTTATCTAAAGACGCATTAACAAATTTTCCAGGTTTATACAAAATTTCTGTAATTTTTCCTGAACATGGAATTCTATTAACATGACAATCAAATACATTCATAAATATGCTAACTTTGGTAAACTTTCTATCTTCTAAGCCAAGTTCTTTTGGACCATTGGTCTCAAAAACTTGAAGAACAACTCCGTCAGCTGGACTTGTAAGATAATCTTCATCACCAATTGAAATTCTTTCTGGATCCCTGAAAAAATAATAGCACCAGATAGATAGAACCAAACCAACAAAACCTAAAAATCCATGAATGAAATACAATACTATTGTTGCAAAGACGAAAATTACAATAAATTTGTAACCTTCATTATGAATTTTTGGGAATATATTCTTAAACATAGCTAACTCGATTAATTGATAAATTTTGATTAATATGTATATAAAATGCAGAAATTCAATTAATAAGATACACCAAAAAAATGAGTAAAATTAAGGTAAAAAATCCAGTTGTTGAATTGGATGGTGATGAAATGACCAGAGTGATCTGGGAGTTTATCAAGAATAAATTAATTCTCCCATATCTTGATTTAGGAATTGAATATTACGACCTTGGTATGAAAAGTAGAGATGATACTGATGATCAAATTACAATTGATTGTGCAAATGCAATTAAAAAAAATGGTGTTGGAATAAAGTGTGCAACAATAACTCCTGATGAAGCAAGAGTTAAAGAATTTAATCTGAAAAAAATGTGGAGATCTCCAAACGGAACTATAAGAAATATTATAGGAGGAACGGTTTTTAGAGAACCTATTATATGTAAAAATATTCCAAAGCTAGTTCCGTCTTGGACTGATCCATTAATTATTGGCAGACATGCTTTTGGGGATCAATATAGAGCGACTGATTTTGTAGTACCTGGCAAAGGTAAGCTTGAAGTCAAATGGACTGCTGAGGACGGTAGTGATGAAAAAAAATATGAAGTATTCAATTTCCCAGGTCCAGGAATTGCACTCTCCATGTATAATTTAGATAAATCGATAGAAGATTTCGCAAGGTCTTGTTTCAATTATGGATTAATTAAAAAATGGCCTGTTTATCTATCAACAAAAAATACAATTTTAAAAAAATATGACGGAAGATTTAAAGATATTTTTCAGAAAGTTTATGAGTATGATTTTAAATCTGAGTTTGAAAAAAATCATATTATTTATGAACATAGATTAATCGATGACATGGTTGCTTGTGCAATGAAATGGAGCGGCAGATATATATGGGCTTGTAAAAATTATGATGGTGATGTTCAATCTGATACCGTTGCACAAGGATATGGATCTCTCGGACTTATGACAAGTGTGCTTTTGGCACCTGATGGAAAAACTATGGAAGCAGAAGCAGCTCACGGGACAGTCACTCGTCATTTTAGAATGCACCAGCAAGGAAAAGAAACCTCAACAAATCCAATTGCCTCGATTTTTGCATGGACTAGAGGACTAGGTCATAGAGGTAAATTAGATAAAAATGACGAGCTTATTAAATTTGCTCAAAGTTTAGAGATGGTGTGTATTGATGCTGTAGAACAAGGTCATATGACTAAAGACTTGGCTATATTAATCGGTCCATCAAATAAATACTTAACTACAAATCAGTTTTTGGAAGTAATAAAATCAAATTTAGAAAAAAAACTAAATTAATTGGATAACTTAAATAATATTCTATTTATTAATACTGGTGGAGGCATAGGTGATGCACTCACTTCTATACCAACGCTCAATTATATAAACGACAACCTTAAGCCTAAAAACCTATATTATTTTTCAACTGATTTGGGGAATTTTTGGTTTGATACAAAACTTCAAGAGTATAAGCCTGATAATTTTATTACTGTTAAAAGTTTTCCAGAGCACTTTGGTTTTAGAGATCATCATATGAAAGTATCTAGAGACGTTATTAAAAATTTTGAGTTTGATGAATTTGACTTAATAATTGATAATCAGACAAGATTTAAAAATACTTTAATTTATAGAAAAATACCCCATAAATACTATGTTTCTCCATGCTTAAATTATTTGATGAGCAAACCTATGACGTTTATGAGAAAGAGAGAAATTTTTGCAAGTAGAATAATTGATTATTTTAATAAAATTAAAAAATTAAACATAAAACCAAATTATAAGATTTCAATTCCAAACAATTTTATTAACGAAGCAAAAAAATTAATTCCTAATGAAAATTATGTTGGCTTTTCAATTACAGCTGGTCATCCAACGAGAATAAAAGAAATAAATAATGATGAAATTATTAAGGTTGCTAATTATTTTTCAAATAAATTTATTCCTACTTTTTTTATAGAGAATAAATTTCAGGAATTAATTGCAAAAATAAAGCAAAATGTAAAAAAAGCTTATTTTCCAGAACATCAATCGAATACAGAATTTAAGAAACCTATGCTTGTTACAGCTCTTGGGTCGTTAACCAAATTTAATATAACTATTGATAATGGTATTTCACATATGCTTTCTTTTTCAGATAATAAAAATTATATTTTCTTCAATAATTCTTCAAAAAAATTTCAACCTTTGAATGACAATAGTTTTGTATATGACTGTAATTTAAATAATACTTCTATAGATAAGTTATCTAGTGAAAAAATAATTGAGTTTATTGAAAAAAATTAAATTAGTTCTTTTAGTTTATTTATAGCTTCATCAATTTTACCTGGATCAGTACCACCAGCTTGAGCGAAATCTTTTCTTCCTCCTCCACCCTTTCCACCAATTATATTGGAACCCAATTTTGCAAATTTTACAGCATCATATTTTTCAATCAGATTATCAGTAATACCAACCGCTAACCCTACTTTGTCATCTTTGTTAGCAAAAACAATTACAATACCTTCTGCTAATTCTTTTTTTCCATTGTCTACTAATTTTCTTAAATCTTTTGGTGGTAATCCATCAATCTTTTGTAATCTTATTTTTATTCCATTTATTGTCTCATCATTAATGGCATTTTTATTTTTGTCTTCCAAAATTGATTTAACACTTAATAGTTCAAGTTGTTTTGAAAGATCTTTAATTAAACCTTTTTGATCTTTATTACTTAAATCAGGTTTTCCTCCTACTTTAATGATTTTTTCTGAAATTTCTTTTATAGTTTGTTCATCTTTTTGGACTGATAGATCAGATAATTTATCTTTATTTTTTAAATAATCATTTAGTTGTTTATCTCTTAAAGCCTCAACTCTTCTTACTCCTGCTGCAATTGAAGACTGACTTACAATTTTAAATTTTCCTATATCTCCAGTATTTCTTACATGAGTTCCACCGCATAACTCTGTTGAAAAATATTTATCTTTTTCGCTTCCCATTGATAAAACCCTCACCTCGTCTCCATATTTTTCACCAAATAAAGCTAATGCACCATTATTTACCGCTTCTTTAGGTGTCATTATCCTTGTTTTAACCTCGGACTTATTACTAACCATTGAATTTACATATGTTTCTATCTTCTCTATTTCATCGCTAGAAATTGGTTTCATATGACTAAAATCAAACCTTAGTCTGTCAGGCTCAACTAACGAACCTTTTTGAGTAACATGTGTGCCTAAAACTCTTCTTAAAGACTCGTGTAATAAATGTGTTGCTGAATGATATGCTCTTACATTATCTCGTCTTTCAATATCGATTTTCATTTCCACATTTTCATTATTTTTAATTGATCCTTTTTTTACTTTTCCATAATGAACAAATAAATCTCCAAGTTTTTTTTGAACATCTTCAACTTCAAAAATAAATTCACCAGAAATAATTTGTCCTCTATCACCAACTTGTCCACCCGACTCTCCATAAAAAGGGGTTTGATTTATAATAATCATTGCCTCATCACCAGAATTAATCTGTTCAACTTCTCTGTTATCTTTTAATAAAGAGAGCACTACTCCTTCGGCTAGATTTGTTTCATAACCTAAAAATTCTGTTGCGCCTAACTTTTCTCTTATTCCAAACCAAATATCGTCAACGGCACTATCACCAGAGCCTTTCCAATTTTTTTTAGCAAGCTCTCTACTTTCTTGCATTAAAGTATTAAATTTATCGTTATCAATAGTTAATGATTTACTTTTTAAAATATCTTGAGTTAAATCTAATGGGAAACCGTAAGTGTCATATAATTTAAAAGCAACTTCACCAGGTAAAACTTTGTCGATTTTTGAAATTTCCTCATTTAAAATTTTTATCCCTCTATCAAGAAGGACTAAAAATTTTTCCTCCTCCATCTTTAGTGTTTCACGAATTAAAGACTCTGCTCTTTCAATTTCAGGATAATTTCCTTTCATCTCTTCCATCAAAGTTTTAAAAATATTATAAAAAATTGGTTCATTTGATCCAAGTAAATGAGAATGTCTCATACCTCTTCTCATAATTCTTCTCAGAACATATCCTCTTCCCTCGTTTGATGGCAGAACTCCTTCTGCAATTAAAAATGAACTTGCTCTTAAATGATCTGCAATAACTCTAAAGCTTGATAAATTATTTTCGTTTGGTTTAACTTTTACAGCTTCTGAAGTTGAATTTATTAATTTTTTAAAATGATCTGTTTCATAATTATCATGTGTACCTTGAAGTAAAGCTGCTATCCTCTCTAATCCCATTCCTGTATCTACAGATGGTTTTGGTAAATTAATTCGTTTATCTTTTGAAACTTGTTCAAATTGCATAAAGACTAAGTTCCAAATTTCAATAAATCTATCCCCATCTTCCTCTTTGCTTCCGGGAAGGCCACCATATAAATGATCTCCATGATCATAAAAAATTTCAGAACAAGGGCCGCATGGACCAGTTTCTCCCATCGACCAAAAGTTATCTGACGTAGCAATCCTAATTATTTTATCATCGCTAAAACCCGCAATTTTCTTCCAAAAATTAAAGGCCTCATCATCCTCATGAAAAACAGTTACATAAAGTCTGTCTTTATCTAATCCAAAATCTTTGGTAATTAAATTCCACGCTAGTTCAATACCTCTGTCTTTAAAATAGTCTCCGAAAGAAAAATTACCAAGCATTTCAAAAAATGTGTGGTGTCTTGGTGTGTAACCAACATTTTCTAAATCATTATGTTTACCACCTGCTCTTACACATTTTTGAGAAGTAGTTGCCCTTTTATAATCTCTTTTTTCTAAACCTGTGAAAACATTTTTAAACTGAACCATTCCCGAGTTTGCAAACATCAAGGTAGGATCGTTGTTTGGTACTAAGTTTGATGACTCAACTATCTTGTGATCATTTTTCTCAAAATAATCTAAGAATGTAGTTCTGATCTCGTTTAAGGTTTTTGCCATATTTTTTTAAAATACAGCATTTTTAAATGTTGTCTACACCTTACAAGGGAAAAAAGGCGCTCTTTCAAGCGCCTTTTTATTAACTAAAAGTTATTCTGCTAATTTTTTTTAGTAGGAACTTCTTCTTTTGTTTCTGCCTCTACTTTATCGTCATTCAAAGGATTTCCTTCGATTTTTTTTGAAATGACGCCAGCTTTTTCTCTAATTGCCATTTCAATTTCTGCAGCAGCTGTTGGATTTTGTTCAAGGTAAACTTTCGCATTTTCTCTTCCTTGACCAATCTTCTCACCTTTATAAGCGTACCAAGCACCAGACTTCTCTACAATATCTGCCTTAGCACCTAGATCGATTAGTTCCCCTACTTTACTAATTCCTTTTCCATACATCAAATCAAACTCAACAACTTTAAATGGTGGTGCAACTTTATTTTTAACAACTTTAACTCTTGTGTTGTTGCCAATAATTTGTTCTTTATCTTTAATTGCTCCAATCCTTCTAATATCCATTCTAACTGATGAATAAAATTTCAATGAGTTTCCACCTGATGTTGTTTCTGGGCTTCCAAACATAACACCAATTTTCATTCTAATTTGGTTAATAAATATAACCATTGTGTTAGTTCTGGAAATTGAGCCTGTTAATTTTCTCAATGCTTGTGACATCAATCTTGCTTGAAGACCAACATGATGGTCGCCCATATCTCCTTCAATTTCAGCTCTTGGTGTTAATGCTGCAACAGAGTCGACAACAAGGACTGACATTGAGCCAGATTTAATTAATGTGTCAGTAATTTCTAAAGCTTGTTCACCAGTATCAGGTTGAGAAATTAGTAATTCCTCAGTGTTTACACCTAGTTTTTTTGCATAAACTGGATCTAATGCATGCTCCGCATCTACAAATCCACAAATACCACCAGCTTTTTGTGCTTCAGCAACAACTTGTAATGCTAATGTTGTTTTACCAGAAGACTCTGGTCCATAAATTTCAATAATTCTTCCTTTTGGAAGTCCACCAATTCCAAGCGCAAGATCTAAGCTTAAAGATCCTGTCGAGATAGACTCAACATCCATAGCTTTTTGTTCGCCAAGTCTCATTACAGAACCTTTTCCAAAATTATCTGTAATTTGGCTAATTGCTGCGTCTAGTGCTTTATTTTTTTCTTTATTTTCCAATTCTTTATCTTTTGTGGATTTCACCACTTTTAGGTTATTTTTCGTCATTTTTTGCCTCTTTTTTTGCTTTTTTTAACATTCGAATCATAAAATAAATGTACACATTTTGTTCTCATTGGCAATATATAAATTAGAATTCTTTAAAAAGTCTAATTATTTAAGGTTTAAATACTCTTTGTTTAAAAGCCCTGCAGCTTTAAGAAGACTATATTGAGATAAAAGATAATTTCTCTCTGAATTAGCCAGAGATATTTGGGCAGATAGAAGTAGCGAATTAGACTGGATTACATCTAATGTTGTTCTAGAGCCTCTCTCATATTCAGCAGAGATACCCTCAAATGCTATATTAGCTGCTCTTACTTGTGCTCGAACAGAATTTAAAAATCCTTTAGAGGCCTCTAAAATTGACCATGCACTTGCAACATTCGTTTCATTAGTTTTAATTGTGTCTTCTAGTAATAATCTTTTTCTATAATTTAAATTTGAGTCTTTTTTAACTTTAGAACGTTTTTTTCCACCTGAATAAAACGGCCAATTAACAGTTGCCTTCACAACGTCCTTTTCTCTTTCGTCATAAGTAGTGCTAAGATCATAATTATAAGATCTCTCTAAAGATAAACTTGCTGTTGGACTTAAATCTGATTTTGAAATTTCTATATCTTTTTCTGATTGAATTAATTCTAGCTCTGCAATTTTTATATCTGGGTTATTTTCTTTCGAAAGTGAAACTGCTTTTGATAAATTTTCAGGAATTTTAACAATTGAATTTGAAGATTTTTTTAATTTACTTGGATCATCAATATTTCCAATAATATTTTCATATTTTAGTTTGCTGATTAAAAGATCACTTTTTGACTGTGTGAACTGTGCTTGAGCCCCTGCTAATGAAGATTCTGATTGTGATAAATCTGTGATTGTAATTTGTCCTCTATCCAGTCTTACTTTGTCAGTTTCTACTTGTCTTATAAGTAAATTTAAGTTTCTTCTGTTAATATTAAGTTTTTCCCTTGCAAGTATTAATCCAGTAAATGCATCAATAGCGCTATATAGAATATCTTGCTCTTTCTTGACTAACCTTGCTTTTGCAAGTTCTAGTCCAACAATATTTTTTTGATGAGTAAAATCCCTTCCTTGGTCAAATAATTTTTGTTCTAATTTAATTGAAGAACTTAAAGGGTTTACGTCTTCAATACTTGCATCAGTCCCACTTTGAGTTGTTAACTCATTAGTGTTTTCAAAACTTTTTGATCCACTTAAAGAAAGTGAAGGCATATAATCCGCTTTAGATATATTGATATCTTCTTCAGCGGCATTTATATTTTTTCTTTCAGCATTTAATTGTGTATTATTTATATAAGTATCATTTAATGCTTGATATAAACTTACAGCCTTTCCATTATTAAATAACAATGTATATATTAGTAAAGATAAAATAATTTTTTTCATTTATTTTTTGTATATTGCAGATTTTATTTGATGATCACTATTTAAATTAAAAATGATTGATGCATATTTTGGAGCAAATTTAAACATATTTTGAGTTACTCTTTGATAAGTTTGCATAAAACTTAGTACATCCTCATTTGTCATAATTTTATTTTTAGTTTTCTTATTCTTATTCTTTAACCATAATTTTTTTTCTTGGATCAGTCTCCACTTTTGAAGCAAGGAAAAACTTTGAGCTTTTAAATATATTAAGCAATCCAATTGGTCATATAATTTTTTATATTTTGATTTCAATTCATTATTTACATATTTTCTCCATATCAGCTTGGTATCTTTTGATTTTTCCATAGAATTAATACTTTTTTTCAAGGTACTATTTTTCTCTGCTTTCGCGCCAACGCACCAACCCTCAAATATAATTACATCTGGTCTTTTTTTTAAAGTGTACCATTGATTTTTTTTACATCTGTCATCAATGGCTTTATTGAATTTTGGTAACTTAAAAGGCTTAAATTTTCTACTTTTTGATCTTTTAAAAAAATCTAACATAGTATTTATATCATGAGTGCCTGGTACACCTCTTGTCATCAATAAAGGATGAATTTTTTTTGAAAGGTTTAATCTTTCTTTTCTTGTTTTATAAAAATCGTCGATTGAGATCTTAAAGACATTGAATTTAAAGTATTTTTTTAATATTATTTCTAAAATTGAACTAGTTGTTGTTTTGCCAGTTCCTTGTCCACCTACTAGCCCTAAAAAAAAAGGATGTTTGTTTTTAGCTTTTGATGATATCCAAAAACAAGCGGGAATTAAAAAAGATTTTAACATCTTTTCTTTTCCTTTAAATTTTTCTTTAGATGTTTCTTGAGATTTTATAAATTTAAAGCAATCAGTTTTTACCTTATCAAAACATTCACTTACAGTGTCCATTGATATTATTTTTTTTGGTCCATTGGATGATTTTGACCATCATTTATAAATGTTTTAAATTTAAATAATTCATTCACCTCCATATCATCTATGCACCCCATATTTATACCATAAGTATTAGGATCACCTCTCCTTTGATTGTGAGTTTGAATTCCACATTCTGAGCAAAAGAGGTGCTTAGCAACTTTCATATTAAATTGATAAACTTTAATTTTATTTTCTCCTTTAATAACCTTTAAATCTTTTTTTTCAATTGTTGCAACCATAGTTCCTTTTCTTTTACACATTGAACAATTGCATCTTTTAAGTTTATCAATGTTATCTTTAAGATTGACCTGTATTTCTACTGCTCCATAATGACATGTTAATTTTTTCATGGAAAACATTTTTATTAATTCATTTTTCCTTTTAATCTTTTTAAACTTTCCTCAGACCAAGTTTTATCTCTATCATACATTACATCATGACAAATATTTTTATTAACTATATCAATCCATGGGTCCTTGTCCTTAACAAAAATGTGTGCATCAGGAGTAATGGGATTTTCTAAAGTAGCTGTTCTAACAGCAATCCTTCCTCCCTTACCTGATGAAATATTGTATTGACAGTACACGTAAACACCACAAATCACACAAAAGTAAGCCCTCATTCCTTTACCACTTCCTGTGGGCAGTTCCGTAGATGAAACATTGCCATCAACACTAAAGTCATCTTCAAATACCATTGTGTGAATTACAAATGATGATCCTGTTGATTTTTTACAATCTTTACAGTGACAAGCTTGAGTTATGAGAGGTTTGTCTTTGATTTGATATGTTACTTTCCCACAACCGCAACTGCCTTTTAATGTTTTAAAACTTTCCATTTTATTTTTGATAAACTACTTGTTGTTAAAGTTTTCCACAACCATACAAAATCTAGTTTGAATGTTCTCGTTTTGATTCACTTTTGATTCACTTACAGACTCAAAATACAACCTATTTGACACTATTCTGAAACTTATGTATTAATTAGAACAAAATAAGAACATTTATGAAGCTAACTGTACCTTACTATTTACATAAGGCTGGCGCGGGTTTTCCATCGCCTGCAACAGACTATATTGAGGAAGATATCGATTTAAATGTGCATTTGATCAAAAATGTTCCGGCAACTTTCATCATTAGAGTTCAGGGAAAATCTATGGTGGACGTTGGGATAAACGATGGAGATTTATTAGTTGTTGATAAAAGCTTAACACCAAAAAACTTTTCAACTGTTATTGCAAATGTTCATGACGAACTTGTTGTTAAAACTTTAGTTCAAGAGAGAGATAAAAAATTTCTAACATCTGGATCTAAAGAATTTACAGACAGAATTTTAATTAATGAAGAACAAGATGTTTTTATATGGGGAGTAGTAACTTATGTCATCCACTCAGTATTCTAAAAAAATAGCGTTAGTTGATTGTAATTCTTTCTATGTATCTTGTGAAAGATTATTTAATCCAAGAATTAGAAAAAAACCTGTTGTTGTTTTATCCAACAATGATGGTTGTATTATTTCAAGATCCAACGAGGCAAAAGCTTTAGGGATTAAAATGGGTGAACCTTATTTTAAAGCAAGAGATATTATTTTGAAAAATAAAGTAGAAGTATTCTCATCAAATTATTCGTTATACGGAGATTTATCTAGAAGGGTAATGAGGACTCTCAAAAGATTTAATTCTGATATTGAGGTTTATTCAATTGATGAAGCATTCATGGATTTATCAAATTATACAGATATGGAGGTTGAAACTGTAGGAAGAGAAATAAGGCAAACAGTTTTAAAATGGACTGGTATTCCAACTAGTATTGGAATTGCTAAAACAAAAACGTTGAGTAAAGTTGCAAATCATATTGCAAAGAAAAAACAGTCAGGTGTTACAAGTTTAATAGGTATTGAAAATCTAGATCCAATCTTAGAGAAAGTTGAAATTAATGATGTTTGGGGTGTTGGTAGACAACTCACAAAATTTTATCAAAAAAATGGAATTTACAATGCAAAACAACTCAAAAATAAATCAAATACATGGATAAAAAAAAGCTCAAATGTTTTAAGCTCAAGAACTGCAATGGAACTTAGAGGAGTTCCCTGTATTGATATTGAGACTACTCAAACTAAAAGAAAAAGTTGTGTTGTATCAAGGTCCTTTGGAAAAAGAATTGAGACTTTCCAAGAATTAAAAGAAGCTGTTGCAAACTATTGTTTAAATGCATCTGAAAAAATTAGATCAGAGTCTTTAGTTGCAAAAGCAATCACAGTATTTGTTAGAACAAGTCCTTTTCAAAGAAACTTTGGATATTATTCAAACTCAAAGACGGTTGATTTTCCAATTGCAACAAACAATAGTATTGAAACGGTTAAAACTGCCGTTGCAAGCTTAGAAAGTATATTTAAAAATGGTTATCGTTATCAAAAAGCAGGTGTGATGCTTACAGGATTATCTAATGCTGATGGAAAGAAAAATTTATTCTCATCCGAAAAAGATGAAAAAATAAACAGCTTAATGCGATCTATAGATAATACAAATTATAGATATGGTAGAGCAACTCTAAGTCTTGCAAGTGCTGGGGTTCATAAAAAATGGAATATGAGAAGACAGTACTCTTCTAAAATAGATACTGCTGATTTTTATTCCTTACCAAAGATAAGGATATAAATACTAAAGGAACTATCATATAAAAATCGGGGATAAAAATTTTTTATTTAACAGTATCAATATTATCAATATTCGATAGAACCTGATCAAATTCATCCATATTTTCTCTTAAGGATAAGCTAGAGACTGAATAGATCATGATTAATAACAACAAAAGTGGCATTGAGGTTAAAATTGAGGCATTACTCTTAATTAAGAGTATGTAAACAACAATAAATAAGGCAGATCGTATTAAAACTGTTCTCCTGAATACGCTAATTATTGAAAATGAATGTTTTATTAAATTAAAAAAACTCATTTTAGATGGTCCAAAATATCTTACACCTCTTGTTGATGGTATTTCTATCAAATCTTTTTCAAGTTTAATTAATGATCCAGAAAAACTGTTCCAGGTTGCTTTTTCATTGATCATTTTTTCAACTGTTGATTTTGGAAGACATGTGAAATTTCCAAACTTAATTGACTTTCCAGTAAAAGTTAAAGTGATGAGTTTATGTAATTCATAACAAATTTTAAAAATTAATTTTTCTGTTCTCTTTACTCTTTTTCCTACTATAGGTTTGTTAGTAAATTTTTTAATTTGGTTTGTAAACTCCATTATTTCTTCAGGTCTGTCTTCACCATCGCCATCCATTGGAATAATATAGTCATAGTCTTGTTTTTCATGAATATATTTTAAACCAGCTGCAATGCATCTTGCATGTCCTCTATTCTCTTTCATATTAATAATTTTAATATTTTTTAAACTATCTGTATTTTCTAGACTTAAGTTTTGATGGTCATTTGATGCATCATTGATAACCATTATTGAAAATTCTGCATCAAGATCTTTGATGCAAAAATTTATTTCATTAATAAGTTTAGAGACAGATTCCCAATCATTATATATTGGAATTAGTATATAAATTTGTGTCATCTATTTTTCACACCAATCATACAAAAGCCTTGCTTTTTAATTTTACCAAAATTACCTGGACAAATTTCTTTTAAAATATCTGCGTTACCTGTATAAATTATTCCGCCATCTGGATCGAGTTCATGCGTTTTTCCTTTAATTGTTTCATACCAAATAGGTCTTGTGGAAATATAATAAGATAAGTTTCCTGCATGCCATTCATCTCCAACAACATATTTAATTTCATTCACAAAGTTTTTTCCCCATCTTCTCTCTACTAATTCTGCAATTTCTTTACCTGGATAGTCTGTTCTTTTATTATCTTTTGATAAAGAAACATATCCATATAAAGCTGGAGATAAAAAGAATAGAAATAAAAATGATATAAAAAAAATATTTATTTTTTTTAAATTTATTTGAGATTGAAAAATATAAATAAACAAAACACCCCAAAATAAATAAAAAGGCGTCATCCACATTGTTCTTATTTTGGATCCTAAAATCAAAGATGAAACTATCATTAAAAAAATTGGAATTAAATTAATTGCTAATAAAAAAATAAGCTTCTTATCTTTAAAATTTAATTTAAATTTAATTTTTTTAACTAAAGTCCATAATAAGACAAAAAATGGTATTAAAATCGCTACTTGCTTGACTAAAAAAACAATTGGATATTTTAAATGATCTATAACGCTCGCTTCTTCAACACCTGTCCTTGATAAACCATATTTTATAGTGACATAGTCATTGTTAAATAACCAAACTAGATGTGGAATTAGAATAATTATAAAAGCCTCAATAGTAATAAGGTATTTAAAATCAAACTTCTTTTGTTTTTTGATAAATATTAAATAAATAAACAGAAGGTCTATTGAAATTAACAGATATATAAAAAGGTATTTTGAAAGAAAGCCAAAACCAGCAAACAATCCGACTAGGAGGCAATCAATAAAATTTATTTTATTATTTTTGTATATTTTCCAAGAATAATAAACAGTCAATGACCAAAAGGGTAATTGGCAAACATTTACGTTAAATTCTGGGGTGGTAAAATTGTAAAAGTAAATCGACTCTATTATTAAAACAGATAACAAACCTAAAATTTTATTATCAAATATTTCAATAGAAAATTTATAAATAATAAAAAAACTTATAATTACAAAAATTTGACTTAAAAAATAATATGCCCAATCTTGTGGACCAAACATTTGATAAAAAAATTCAAGAAATACAGCCACTAAAGGTGGATGTTTATCAAAACCCCAATCTAAATTACTTCCCCATGCCAAATGTTCAATTGTATCTAATGGGAGATTATGATTTGTAAATGTTGGAATGAGTGTCCAAATTATTAGATGAGATGTAATAAATATGTAGAATAAATTATTTAAATTCTTTTTATTTAAAGCCATTTTTACAATCTATACAATTAAACGTTCCTTGACACCCCAATATTCATGAATATATTCACCAAACTCAAAAAACTAAGTATGGTAAAGATCTCAAAAACTTACGTTCCAAAAGAAACTGAGAAATATATGTGTGCTAAGCATTTAGCGTATTTTAAATTAAAATTAAATGAATGGAAAAAAGATCTAAAAAGATCAAATAATGAGGCAATTGCACAAGCATCTATGGATGACAATAGTGCATCGGCAGATATTGTTGATCAAGCAAGTTCTTATACAGAAAAGAATGTAGAAATGAGAGCAATTAACAGACAAATCAAACTTATAACAAAAATTGATGGAGCTCTTAAAAAAATACAGGATGGAACATATGGGTTTTGCGAAGATACAGGTGAACCAATTGGTTTAAAAAGATTAATGGCAAGACCAGTTGCAACCTTATGTATAGCCGCACAAGAAAAGCATGAAAAAGATGAAAAAGTTTATGCTGATGATTAAGGCTTAGGTATTTCTGAATTTTTATCTAAAAATTTATAACCTTTAATTACTGCTGGTCTGTTAGCAATACGAATATACCAATCACAAAGATTATTATAATTTTTTAAACCTATATCATGCCATTGATGTCTTGCTATCCATGGCCAAGTTGCAATATCGGCAATAGAATAATTTTCTCCTGCAAGATATTTATTTTTTGATAAATGATTTTCTAACGCTTCATATATTTTTTTGGTCATTTCATAATATCTCTTTTCACCAACTTCACTTAATCCTTTATTAAATTTATAAAAGAAGTGATATTGGCCAATAAATGGACCGATTGACCCCATTTGAGCCATTAGCCATTGATCAATTTTAAGTTTATTTTCTTGTTCGTAAAATTTTCCACTTTTTTCAGCAAGGTAAATTAATATGGCGCCAGACTCGAACACGCTTTCTTTATTGTTTGAATGATCAATAATGGCTGGTATTTTTGAAAAAGGACTTATTTTTTTAAAATCCTCTTTGAATTGATCTCCTTTAGATAAATCCATTTTTTTAACAGCATATTCAAAACCTATTTCCTCAAGCATAATGCTTATCTTTTTTCCATTAGGTGTATCAGATGAAAAGAGATCAATCATTTTTTAGACCAAGTCTATTTTGAACTGCTTTAGAAGTTGTCGTGAATTCAAAACGTAACTTTTCATCTGGTCTAGCATATTTAAAACATCCCCTTGCTGCCAAGGCTCCTTCATGAAAGCCGGAAAGAATTAATTTTAATTTTCCAGGATACGTACAGATATCTCCTATTGCAAATATTCCTTGTTTATTTGTTTCAAATGTCTCAGTGTTTACAGGAATTGTTTTTTTATCAATATTTAAACCCCAATCTAAAATTGGCCCAAGCTGCATTATTAAACCAAAAAAACCTAATACATAATCAGCAGATATTAATTTTGAATTTCCGTCATCATCTTTAATTTCAACAGATTCTAGCTTTCCGTTTCCTTTGACATCTTTCATGGAGTATTTGGTAAAAATTTCTAATTTATTATTTTTTTGTAATTCTTTAACTTTATCAACACTTGATTGAGCTCCTCTAAATTCATCTCTTCTATGAATTAAAGTAACTTTTGATGATTTTGATAATTCAATTGCCCAGTCTAAAGCACTGTCGCCTCCACCAAAAATTACAACAGATTTGTCTTTAAAAATTGTTTTATCTTTAATTGAATAGAGAACAGTTTTTCCATCAAATTTATCTGTACTTTTTGTTGGAAATTTTCTTGGTTCAAATGATCCTACTCCACCTGCAATTACAATATTTGGAGTTAAAAATTCTTTTCCTTTTAAAGTTTTAACTCTCCAATTCTCTTTTTCTTTTTTAATTTCTTGAACTCTATCGCTTAAGTGAAAATTAATATTAAATGGTTTTATTTGCTCAATTAAATTATTTGTTAGCTCTTCGCCTGTACATTGTGGGATTGCGGGAATATCATAAATTGGTTTATCTGGATAAAGTTCTATACATTGTCCACCAATTTTATCTAGGTTATCAACTATCTCACATTTTAATCCAATGATACCTAATTGATGTGCACAAAAAAGACCTGTGGGTCCAGCTCCAATTATTAATGCATCAGTTTTAATCATTAAACTTGTTTCTCCGGTAAGTGTACTACTAAGCCATTTAATTCATCTGAAACTGTTATTTGACAGCTCAATCTACTATTTGCTTTTGGTTCATATGCTTGGTCTAACATATCATCCTCTCCATTTTCTTTATTTGGTAATTTTGGAAACCAATCTTCTTTCACATAAACATGACAAGTTGCACAAGCCATACTCCCACCACAGTCTGCATCAATTCCTGGAATATCATTTTGAACAGCTCCTTCCATTACTGTCAAACCGTTTGCAACGTCTATTTCGTGTTTTTGACCACCATGCTCTATGTATGTAATTTTTGCCATGTCTTTTATATAATTATGCAAAAAAAAAGGGCAAGTGTGTGAAACACACTCGCCCCAATATTTTTTAAAGCTTTAAGCTATTATTTTGCTCTAGCTCCACTTTGTGAAACTGCAGCAGACCAGATTACTAGTCCAAATGCAATTTTGTTTATGAAGTCAGCTAAGTTGTAAATCACGTTTAGTGAGTTAGCGTCAACTCCACCTACTAGATATCCAAAAACATATCCTAGTGGGTAAATTGCCCAACCTACTGTTACGATCATTCTCATAGCGCCCCATGCAGTAGCTAATGGCTTATTACCAGACTTAGCTGCTAATTTACCAGCCTCACCTGAGAATACTTCATATAAGATGTAGATCCATCCAGCCATACCGATAATGAAACCAAGCATTGCATTGATGTAACCTGCTTCTCCCATGTATCCACCAATTAACATAACTAGTGAACCAATTAGCAATCTCCAGAAGATAGCTCCTGGGATTTTTCTTACTGCTGCTAGAATTAAGTAAAATTCTATCATCTGTAATGGTACAGTGATTAACCAGTCAATATATCTGTACACAGTTGGTGAGTCTCCAGTCATTACCCATACTTCTCTCATGTACATGTAATGCACGAATGCTACACCAGTTACTAGTCCAGCTACAGTTACTGACGTTTTCCAGCCAGGATGCACTGTTCCTCTTTCCATGAAGAAGAATACAGTTGCAGCTGCCATACCCATTGCGATTATCCAAAAAGATATCCCAACGAAGTCATCAGATGCTAGAAGGACTGTTTCTGCGTTTGCTGCACCTGAAAAGCCTAAGAAAGCTACAGTTGCAAGAGCAAACAATTTAAGTTTTTTCATAAAAAACTCCCTCTCAGTTAGTTTTTTTTAGTTTAAATTTAAACTACGGTTCGACTCGAAAGTCTTTCCAAAGTTAGGGCTACATAGCAAATATAGGGAGTTAATAGAAGACTTTTTGACCTCTAAAAAGTGTTGATTTTACTAACTTTTTAAAATTAAATACAACCGTAAGCGTAAAATACCAACAAAATGACAAATCTGAACAAATCAAAGTGAAAAAAGATTTAAGTGCAATTTACAATCAATCTATAGAAAATCCCGAGGAATTTTGGGGTGAAGTTGCAAAAGATGTGTTTTGGTTCAAAAAACCTACTAAAATTTTAAACAAATCTAAGCCTCCTTTTTATAAATGGTTTGAGGATGGAACAACAAACACCTGCTACAACGCACTTGATCTTCATATTGATAATGGAAAAGGAGACAAGACAGCATTAATTTACGATAGCCCTATAACCGGTAACAAAGCAAAATTCACTTATAACCAACTTAAAGACAAAGTATCAAAATTTGCGGGCGCTCTTGATAATCAAGGAGTTAAAAAAGGAGACAGAGTTATAATTTACATGCCAATGATACCAGAAGCTGTAATTGCTATGCTGGCTTGTGGAAGAATCGGTGCTATTCATTCAGTTGTTTTTGGTGGATTTGCCTCTAACGAGCTTGCTAGTAGGATTGATGATAGTCAGGCAAATTTATTAATTACTGCATCTTGTGGTTTTGAACCTGGAAGAACTGTAGAGTACAGACCATTAGTTGATGAAGCTTTAAAATTAGCAAAACATAAAATTAAAAAATTAATTTTATTTCAAAGAAAAGATCATGAAGTAAAGCTCAACGCACCTTTAGAGATTAGTTGGGATGAAGCATTATCAAATGCAAAAGATAAAGATTGTGTTGAGATGGGTGCAAATGATTATGCTTATATTTTATATACATCAGGAACTACTGGTGTTCCAAAAGGTATTGTTAGAGATATTGGTGGACACATCGTTGCATTAAAATGGACAATGAAAAATATTTATAACATAAAGGAAGATGATGTTTGGTGGTCAGCAAGTGATATTGGTTGGATTGTTGGTCATTCTTATATTGTGTATGCTCCACTTTTTAAAGGATGCACCACAGTATTATTTGAGGGTAAACCGGTTGGCACTCCTGATGCAGGTGTTTTTTGGAGAGTAATATCTGAACACAAAATAAAATCTTTGTTTACTGCTCCAACTGCATTTAGAGCGATTAAAAAAGAAGATCCAGATGGAAAGTTTTTTACAAAATATGATTTAAGCTCTTTTGAATCACTTTTCCTAGCTGGAGAAAGAGCAGATCCAGATACAATTAAATGGGCAGAAAATTTATTAAATGTTCCAGTAATAGATCATTGGTGGCAAACTGAAACAAGTTGGGCAATTAGTTCAAATTGCACAGGAATTGAAATGCAAAAAACTAAGTATGGCTCAGCTTGTAAAGCAGTACCTGGATATGATGTAAAAATTATAAAACCTGATCAAACAATTGCAAAACCAAATGAAATGGGAGATATTGTAGTTAAACTTCCACTTCCTCCAGGAACTTTTCCAACTTTATGGAATGCAGATAAAAGATATGAGGAAAATTATATGACTAATTATAAGGGTTACTATCAAACTTATGATGCTGGTCACATTGATGACGATGGATATATTTGGATTATGTCTAGAACTGATGATATTATTAATGTTGCAGGACATAGACTTTCAACTGGGGCAATAGAGGAAGTATTATCTGAACATCAATCTGTTGCTGAATGTGCAGTGATAGGGATTAAAGACCAACTAAAAGGCCAATTACCAGTAGGATTAATTGCTTTGAAAGCTGGAGTTACAAAAGATAATGAGACTATTTCAAAAGAATGTGTTCAACTAGTGAGAGATAAGGTTGGACCAGTTGCTGCTTTTAAAATTGCTATTGTTGTAAAAAGATTACCAAAAACAAGATCTGGTAAGGTTTTAAGAGGTACGATGAGAAAAATTGCTGATAAAGAAGATTATAAAATGCCAGCTACTATTGATGATCCTGCAATTCTTGATGAAATTAAAGAAAGCTTGATCGAAAATAAAATTTTGAATTAGTGATCAAAACATATCTTTTTTTGGTAGGAGCTATTATTTGTGAAGTTTGTGGAACAATGTTGCTCCCTGTAACACAAAACTTTACCAAATTAACTCCAACAATCTTTTTAGCTATTTTCTACTTATCAGCCTTTTATTTGCTCACTTTTGTTGTAGATAAATTACCAATTGCAATAGTTTATGGAACTTGGAGTGGTTTAGGAATTTTTACTATTGCAGTTTTAGGATATATTTTTTTTAAACAAACATTAAGCTGGCAAGCCATTTTAGGTATGTTTTTAATAGTAGTTGGCGTAACACTTGTGAATATCTACTCCACAAAAACAATTTAAAAAAATTTAATATCTTTTAATTAAACTGTAATGGTAAACCTTCAGCATCACCAATTATATTTCCATCTTTCATTTTAATTTTTCCATTTATAATTGTTGCTACCGGGGTTCCTTTAAACTTATTTCCATTAAATGGCGACCATCCACATTTACTCTCTATCTTCTCATTTTTTATTTCAATTATTTGATCCATATTAACTATCGTAAAATCAGCATCAAAATCTTTTTTGATATAACCTTTATTTTTAATTCCAAAAATTCTAACTGGGTTTTCACATAAAAGGTTCATAAGTTGATTTAAAGACAATTTTCCATTGTTTACATGATCTAACATCACTGGTAATAAAGTTTGAACACCTGGCATTCCTGATGGTGAATTTGGATATTCTTTATCTTTATTTGCTTTTAGATGTGGAGCGTGGTCAGATCCAATAGTATCATTAAAATTATTTCTAACGCCATACCATAATCTTTCATAATGTGACTTATCTCTTAAAGGGGGATTCATTTGAGCATAGGTTCCAAGTTTTTCATAACAGTCCGGAGCATATAGTGTTAAATGTTGGGGTGTAATTTCAAATGTAATATTTCCTTTGTGTTGAGATAAAAAATCTACTTCCTCCTTAGTTGTTATATGAAGAATGTGTGCTTTTTTGTTATATCTTTCAGCAATTCTTACAATTCTTCTTGTTGATGATAATGCACATTCCACACTTCTCCAGATCGGATGCGAGTTAACGTCTCCATTTTTAATAAGTTTTTTATTTATATTTAAAATTGCTTCATCCTCAGAGTGGACTGCAACAACTTTTGAGCTATTTTGAAAAACTTTATCGATATCCTCTTCCTCAGCGACTAATAAATTTCCAGTTGAAGATCCTGCAAATAGTTTTATCCCACAACATCCTTCTAATGTTTTTAAACTTGCTAAATCACCAGCATTATCAGCTGTTGCGCCAAAGTAAAAAGCATAGTTGCAGTACATTCTATTTTTTGCAAGATCTAGCTTTCTTTGAAATTCTTTTTTATTTGAAGTTGGTGGGTTTGTATTTGGCATTTCAAATACACCAGTAATACCTCCTACAATTGCTGCTCGACTACCTGAATGAAGATCTTCGGTATCTGTAGATCCTGGCTCTCTAAAATGTACTTGAGTATCTAAACAACCAGGTAAAACAATTAAATTGTTTGCATCATAAATGTCCCAGCTTTTTTCATTTTCAAGATTTCCAATCTGAGAAATTTTACTATCAACTATACCAATATCTGTTTTAATTAGATTTCCATCAATATAGCAGGACCCATTTTTTATTATTAAATCTAACATTTTTTGAAAAAAGTTATTATATTAATACATTAGATCAATCAATTATGAAAAAAAATAATGTTTATATTTTAGAAGATAGAGGTTTACTTTATGTAAGCGGAGATGATGTAAAAGAATTTCTTCAAAATATTATTACGAATGATATTAATGCAGTATCAGAGAACAATTCATGTTTTGCTGGTTTGCTAAGTCCTCAAGGAAAATACTTACATGACTTTATAGTTGTAAAGCATAAGTCAGGTTATTTTTTAGATTGCGAAAAAAAAATTATAGATGAACTGTATAAACAATTAACATTATATAAACTACGATCTAAAGTCGAAATTTTAAATCTCAGCAATGAGTTTGTTATAGCAGCGCTTCATAAAGATAAATTTCTTGAGTTAAAAAATACTAAAGATCAAAATGGATATACAATAAAATTTAAAGAGGACACTATATTGTTAGATCCAAGGCATACTGAATTGGGTGCTAGACTAATTATCAATCTTGAAAAGTTATATCTTTCTTTAAAAAAATTAAATTTACAATCATCAAATGTTGATGAATATTATAACTTAAGTCATTCTCTAGGTATTCCTCAAATAGACACAAAAGAACTACAAAATAAATTATTTGGTATTGAATGTAATTTTGAGGAATTAAAAGGAATAGATTTTAAGAAAGGTTGTTATGTTGGACAGGAAAATACAGCTAGAATTAAACATAAAAACAAATTGAGTAAGAGAATACTTCCTTTTACAATTTTAGAAGGAAATATAGATGATGGAGTCCTTAAAGTAAATAATACTGAAATTGGAAAAATTTTAATTAAAAATAGCAAGCCTTTTGCACTAATTAAAATAAAAGAAAAAGAATTTGAATTTGATAAAGAGCTTAGTTGTGAAAACGCAAAGGTGCTATTTAAAAAACCACAATGGTTAAGTATTATTTAACAAATTTTGATAAATCTGGTTTGAAATAATTAGGTCCTTTCATTACTTTTCCAGCCTCATTATAAATCGGTTTTCCATCCTCTCCTAATTTGCTCATATTAGAGTTTTGAACTTCCTCGAAGCATTTATCTAAATCGATGCCAAATGCTATACCTGCCCCATAAGTTACATAAAGTATATCTGTAAGCGCATCAGCAACTTCTAATAGATTCTTATCTTCCATTGCTTGCTTTAATTCATCTAGTTCCTCTTTAATTAAATTATATCTCAAATCATTTATTTTTTCTGTGCTAAGAGATGGTTTTGATTTTACTTCCTGGCCAAATGTTTGCATGAATGTTTTTACTTTTTGAAAGTTAGTCATTTTACTCCTGTAAGATTATTAAAATCTAGTATATAAATAATTTGAAACTTTATTCAATTAAATGAAAACAAGAAAAGAATTCGATAGCATTGGATACATAAATGTGCCTGATGATAAGTATTGGGGAGCATCTACCCAAAGATCAAACAAGTTTTTCAATATTGGAAAAATACTGGTTGATTTCTCAATAATCAAATCAATAGCAATCATTAAAAGATCTGCTGCAATAGTTCATAAAAAGGATAAATTGATCTCAAGCAAAGTAGCTAAT